>NZ_JASMRZ010000102.1 GCF_030462475.1 Variovorax sp. CAN15 | reverse complement strand
CTTCGTCCGTCTTGTAGGCGTGGGCCACCATGCCGTCGACCTTGCCGCCGCCTTCGACGCCGCGGATGGCGGTGGTCCAGCCGTACAGCGAGTGCGCCTGCGTGATGCGAAGGCCGAGCTGGTAGGCCGCGTTGGCCCACAGGTACTTGCCGTGGTCGGTGCCGTCCACGTCTTCCTCGTAGTTGAAGTTCTCCACGGGAATGGTCTTGGCGCCGTAGGGCAGGCGGGCCGCATAGCTGGGCAGCACCAGCGAGACGTAGCGCGAGTCTTCCGATTCGCGGAAGCCGCGCCACGAGGCGAGCTCGGCGCTCTCGAAGGTCTTGGACAGGTCGCGCGGAATGCCGAGTTCGGTGAACGACTTGAAGTCGAACAGGGCGGGCGCGGCTGCTGCGATGAAGGGCGCGTGCGCGGCGGCCGCCACGCGCGAGATGCGCTCCAGCAGCGCGATGTCCTGCGGATGGCGGCCGAAGTAGTAGTCGCCGATCAGCAGCGAGTAGGGGTGGCCGCCGTAGGTGCCGTATTCCTCTTCGTAGATCTTCTTGAAGAGCACGCTGGTGTCGTGGTCGACGGCGCCTTCCAGGTCCTTCAGCAGGTCCTTCTTGCTCACGTTGAGCAGGCGCAGCTTGAGGTTGCTGCCGGTCTCGGTGCCGAACACCATGTCGTGCAGGCCGCGCCACGAGGCCTCGAGGGCCTGGAACTCGGGCGCGTGGAGGATCGCGTTGAGCTGGTCGGTCAGCAGGCGGTCGATCTCGGCGACGCGCTCGTTGATCAGCGTGACCACGCCCTTGTCGGGACTGGTCTTCATGCCCTCGTCGAGGATCTGCGAAGCCAGCTGGCCGATCAGCTTCTTCGCGTAGGCACCCTGCGAGGGCTCCGTCGTCATGTTGCCTTCGTAGACGATCTGGTCGAGCAGGCTCATGTCACTGGTCGTGACGGTGGTTGCTGCTGCACTGCCGGTTTCGGCGGCTTTGGATTTGTTGGCCATCTCTATCACCATTCATGAAGTGCCGGGCTGCGCCGCGAGGAGCAGCGGCCGGCGTGGTTGATCACGCTGCCGGTGCTTCGGCTTCGGGGGAGGTTTGTGCGGCAGCTTCCGGGGAAGCGGCGGTGGAGGCCTGGACCGGCGCGGCGTCGGTTTCAGCCTTGGCCTGGCTCTGCACTGTCTTGAGGTCTTCGCTGTTCTTCACCACGCGCTCGAGCAGGCCGTCGAGTTCGTCGTTGCCGTCGAGCTTGGCGAGCAGATCGCGCAGCTGCTGGCGCGCTTCGAGCAGCTTGGCCAGGCGGGGCACCTGGCTCACGATGGCTTCGGGATGGAAGTCGCCGAACTCCTTGAAGTTCAGCTCGATCTTCAGGTTGCCTTCGCCCTTCATGGTGTCGGGCACCGAGAGGTCCAGGCGCGGGGCGATGTTGCCGAGCACGCCGTCGAAGTTGTCGCGGTCGATCTCGACGAAGCGGCGCTCCTTGAGCTTGGGCAGCGGCTGCACGGGCTGGCCCGACAGGTCGGCCAGCAGGCCCACCACGAGCGGCAGCTCCTTCTTTTCGACTGCGTCGCCGATCTCGACGTCGTAGGTGATCTGGACGCGCGGCGGACGGTTGCGTCCCACCCATTTTTGCAAGCTGTTCGACATAGTTCGCTCTCGGAAAAAGGTTGAAGTGACAGGAACACAGCTCGTGTGTTCTTCGACGCAGCTCCGCCCTGTGGAGGCGGCGCGCGGCCCGTTGCCGTTGCAGTCCCGGCATGCTTGGAGACGTACGAAAGATACAAATAGAGATATCTCGCAACAATCCCCTGAATTGGGTAGATACCCAATGAATCGCGAAAAAACTGGAGAAAAGGCAAGCCATGTCTCCGTGGAAACTCATGTAATTGAGCGTTTTTTCACGTAATTGACATGCAAATGAAGCGCGTGTTAGCGAAAAGACGTGCAAAGACGAGCGTCCGATCGGCCGCAACGGGCGCAGGACGCGCGCACAGGGTTACCTCGGGCAGGTCCTGGCTCGCGCGGGGCGGGCGATTTGTAACAGTGAAGGCTGAGGATGCGGCGCCGGCCGCGACGGGGATGCAAGAGGCTCGCGAGAGGCCCTTGCGAAGAGGAAGGACGCGGAGGCGCCGCTTACAGTTCGATGAAGGCCGAGGTGGCTTTGTTGAGCGCCAGCATGCCCTTGGCCGTGATCGATTCGACCTGTGCGAGCTGGCGGATCGCGCGGGCGTCTGACGCGTGGTCGGCCGGCGGAATGAATGCAGTCACCAACTCTGCGGCGCGCAGCACGCGCAGCCTGTCGATGTCGGCCGGCGTGTGAACGACGTATGGCAATTTCTGCTCGGCGATGGTCCGAAGAAATTCCATGGACATGAGCCATCTCCTTTTGGTTGAGGGCGTTCGGGACATTGTGCGCACAAACAATTAGCGTTGTTTAAACCCTGCGCTGCGCGTGCCTTTCTTCGCGTGTACCGAAGTGTTCCTTTCGCGAAGCGAAGGCGACGAAGGTGCCAGTTTGTTTCCGGCGACCTGCCGGCGAGCTGACTGGTGCAGCGCCTGTTCGATGGCTAGCTGAGGGCCTGCACGGGCCACGCGGCGGTGTCCGGCGTCACGATGTGCCAGCGCACCGGATCGATGCCTTCGAAGGTCGCGCGATAGCGATCGCAGGTGCGGCCTTCGCCCGTCACGTCGCGTATCACGATGCTGTCGATGCGCTCCGGATGCGAGCGAAACGTTTGCGCGTAGATCTCGGGATCGGCCTCGCCCGAATCGCCCACCAGCACGAAGCGGCGCTGCGGAAATTCCGCGAGCAGCCGGGCTATCACGCCGAGCTTGTGCTCGCGCGAATCGTCGTCGCCCGGAATGAGCGTGCGCCACGTCGTGCTCTCGCGCAGGTGCATGCTGCCCGGCGGAAAATCCGCGTTGCGGATGAAGTCCGACAGCGCCGGATACAGCTGTATGGGGCTCGCCGAAAGATAGTGGAAGCGCGTGCCCGGCGCTTTCGCCAGCGCGCGATACCAGCCCGCCATGCGCGGTGCAGCCTCGAAGCGGCGCGCGAATGTGTTGAGCAGCATCTCGCGCCGGTCGCGCACCTGCGTGCGCTTGATGGTGTCGTCGATGTCCGAGATGACCGACACACCCTGCTCGGGCACCACGAGCGCCTGGCCCCTGAAGCGATGCAGCAGTTCGCCCGGGCCGGTCACGCCATGGAACTGCACCCACTCCTGCGGCGAAGGCGACGTAGGCAGCAGCGGCGCGCGGGGCATGTCGATCACGATGCGCAGGTTGCAACGGCCGTCCTTGCCCGAAGGCGGCATCGTCACGCGCGTGGGGCTGCCGTCGAAGTCGACGCCGATCACCTTGCCTTCTTCCGACTCCGCATGGAAGAGCGCGGTGCGCTGGTTGAAGCGCAGGCGCGCGGCGGGCGAGAGCTTCTTCAGGCTCAGGCCGAGGTAGCGCGCAAGGGTCGTGTCGAGTCCCCAGCGATGCTCGCGCTCGAAGATCCATGCGTGGACGTCGACCTCGAGCCGGCCATCGGCGGTGGGGCGCGCCGTGCCGGTCATGAAGAGCGCTTCTTCGTCGGGCTCCAGTGGCTGCGCCGCTTGCAGGGCCTGCATCGGCGCAAGGCCCGCGAGCAGGGCCGCGCCGGCGATCACCGAGCGGCGTCGCAAGCCGGACGGGAGCGGCCGGTGCGCAACGCCTTCGCTCATCGCCCTGTTTTCTTATTTCTCCGCCGCTGGGGCGATGCGCTCGTAGGTCACGAAGCTGAAGCCAAGGCCTTCCTTGGCCGAGACATGCGATTCGCGCCGAGTCTCGCGCCAGGAGACGGCATCGAGCTCGGGCGCGTAGGCATCGCCCTCGTAGTCGCGCGCGACCTCGGTCACCACAGCGCGCTGCGCGAGCGGCTCGGCCTCGGCGTAGATCTGCGCGCCGCCGATGACCCAGGCGGTATCGGTCTCCGGCGAGTCGCAGTGCGACAGCGCCTCCTGCAGGCTGCCCGCGCGTTGTGCGCCCTCGGCCTGCCAGTCGGCCTGCCGCGTGATCACGATGTTGCGCCGGCCCGGCAGCGGACGGAAGCGCGGCGGCAGCGAGTCCCAGGTCTTGCGGCCCATGATCACCGGTGCGCCGGCGGTCTGCTGCTTGAAGTGCGCCATGTCCTCCGGGATGTGCCAGGGGATGGTGTTGTTGATGCCGATCACGCCGTTGGCGGCGCGGGCGAAGATGAGGTTGATGCGGGGCTTGCTCATCGGGCTCTCACCGCTCATACCGCAACGGGCGCCTTGATCGGGTCGTGATGCCGGTAGTCCAGCACCTCGAAGTCCTCGTACTGGTAGTCGAAGATCGAGGCCGGCTTGCGCTTGATGTTCAGCGTGGGGTACGGGTAGGGTGTGCGGCTCAGCTGCAGCGCCACCTGTTCGGCATGGTTGCTGTAGATGTGGCAGTCGCCGCCGGTCCAGATGAAGTCGCCCACGTCGAGGTCGCACTGCTGCGCGATCATGTGCGTGAGCAGCGCATAGCTCGCGATGTTGAAGGGCACGCCCAGAAAGATGTCGGCGCTGCGCTGGTAGAGCTGGCAGCTGAGCTTGCCGCGTTCGCCCTCGGCCTGCGGCGGCGCCACGTAGAACTGGAAGAAGGCGTGGCAGGGCATGAGCGCCATCTTCGACAGCTCGGCCACGTTCCACGCGCTCACGATGATGCGGCGCGAATCGGGGTTGGTCTTGAGCGTCTTGACGACTTCGGAAATCTGGTCGATGTGGCCGCCATCGGGCGTGGGCCAGCTGCGCCACTGCACGCCGTACACGGGGCCGAGGTCGCCGTCCTCGCGCGCCCATTCGTCCCAGATGGTGACGCCGCGTTCCTTGAGCCAGTTGTTGTTGCTGGAGCCGGTGAGGAACCACAGCAGTTCCTGGATGATGGACTTCAGGTGCACCTTCTTGGTGGTGACCAGCGGGAAGCCCTCGTTGAGGTCGAAGCGCATCTGGTGGCCGAACACGCTCTTGGTGCCGGTGCCCGTGCGGTCGCTCTTGAAGACGCCATGGGTGTCGACATGGCGCATGAAATCTTCGTACTGGGAGCGGACGGGGCGGGCGGGCGTGGAGGTCATGGGGGAGGGGCTTCCGGGGGGATCTGGCGGGAGGCTTCGAATTTTAAGTGCCCGKGCGTAGCATCGCCCGGATGAGCTCCGACCACCCCCACGACGACAGCGGCCACGGTCACGACCATGGCCATGAACACAGCGAACTCGGAGAAATGGACCTGCGCGTGCGCGCGCTCGAGAGCGTGCTCGCGCGGAAGGGCTACATCGACCCGGCCGCGCTCGACGTGCTGATCGACACCTACCAGACCCGCATCGGCCCGCGTAACGGCGCGAGGGTGGTGGCGCGGGCCTGGGTCGATCCGGCCTTCCGGCAGTGGCTGCTGACGGACGCCACGGCGGCCATCGCCTCGCTGGGCTACACCGGCAGGCAGGGCGAGCACATGGTGGCGGTGGAGAACACCGGCGACACGCACCACATGGTGGTGTGCACTCTGTGCAGCTGCTACCCGTGGCCGGTGCTGGGCCTGCCGCCCACCTGGTACAAGAGCGCGCCGTACCGCTCGCGTGCGGTGAAGGACCCGCGCGGCGTGCTTGCCGACTTCGGCGTGACTCTGCCCGAGACCACGCGCATCCGCGTATGGGATTCGACCGCCGAGGTGCGCTACCTCGTCATCCCGCAGCGGCCCGCCGGCACCGAGGGCCTGAGCGAAGAGCAGCTTGCCGACCTGGTCTCGCGCGATTCGATGATCGGCACGCGGCTGGCCGGTGCACCGGTTGAAGCCGGGAGCGCCGCATGAGCTACGCGACGAAGGCCGACCTCGGCGGACAGCCCGGCTTCGGCAAGGTGGTGCCCGAAGCCGAGGGCGAACTCTTCCATGCCGACTGGGAGCCGCGTGCCTTGGCACTGGTGTTGGCCATGGGTGCGACGGGCTCCTGGAACATCGATGCGAGCCGCTCCGTGCGCGAGACGCTGCCCGACTACGGCGAGCTGAGCTACTACCAGATATGGCTTCGCGCGCTGGAGCAGCTGATGCTGCAGCGCGGCCAGATCTTTCCCGGCGAGATCGCGAGCGGCGAGATGAGCCACCCGGCCGCGCCCGTGGCCCGCGTGCTGCGCGCGGCCGATGTGCCGGCGGTGCTGGCCAAGGGCTCGCCCGCCGAACGGCCGGCACCCGCACCGGCACGCTTCGCCCCGGGCCAGGAGGTGCGCATGCATCTGGGCAAGGTCGACCATCACACGCGCCTGCCGGCCTATGTGCAGGGCAAGCGCGGCACCATCGTCCACGTGCATGGCACGCATGTGTTCGCCGACACGAACGCGCAAGGGCTCGGCGAGCACCCGCAGTGGCTCTACACGGTGGAGTTCGACGAGGCCGAGCTCTGGGGCGGCGATGCGCCGCGCCAGAACCTCTCGGTGTCGGTCGATGCCTGGGAAAGTTACCTGGAGGCGGTGGCATGAGCGCAGAGCGCATGCCGTTGTCGCCCGGCATGCCGCGCGATGGGGACGGGCCGGTGTTCAGCGCGCCATGGGAGGCCCAGGCCTTCGCGATGACGCTGGCGCTGCACGAGCGCGGCCTTTTCACATGGCCCGAATGGGCCGAGGCGCTGGCTGCGCAGATCGCCGCGGCCCAGGCCGCTGGCGATCCCGACACCGGCCAGACCTACTACCTGCACTGGCTCGCCGCGCTCGAGAAGCTAGTGGCCAGCAAGGGCGCCAGCTCGGGCGACGAGCTGGCCCGCTACCGGCATGCGTGGGAGCACGCGGCCGGCCGCACGCCGCACGGTCAGCCGATCGAACTGCGCGGGGAAGACTTTCCCGGCTGAACTGTCTGTAGGGTGCGAGCGGCAAGGCGGGTGCGAGCCCGCTGCGACTTTCCCGGACCTCTCCAACAGAACGGACAACATGACGGCTCACGCGCGCCATCCCGCATCGGCTTCTTCCGTCTCTTCGGCCATGAAGTTCCTGGCCCCCGCCCGCCGCATGCTGCCATCGCCCAGTGCACCGCGCTCGCATGCGCGCTCTTCGCCGGCAACGCCATGGCGCAGAAGCCGCGCCAGGGCGTGCTCGGCATCCACACGCCGGAGGAGTACGCGGAAGTCGAGAGCGTGGTGCCGCGCATGTACCTGCTGTCGCGCATGCTGATGGACCTGAGCAGCGCGAACTGATCCGCGCGCTCAGCCGCGCTTCGGAATGCCCAACCCCGCCACGACGGCGGGGCGCGCCACGAAGGCTTCGAGCGTGCGCGCGACGTTCGGAAAATCCTTGAAGCCGACCAGATCGCCCGCCTCGTAGAAGCCGATCAGGTTGCGGATCCAGGGGAAGGTCGCGATGTCGGCGATGGTGTAGTCGTTGCCCATGATCCATGCGCGATCGGCCAGGCGCCTGTCGAGCACGCTCAGCAGTCGCTTCGATTCGTTCACGTAGCGGTCGCGCGGGCGCTTGTCCTCATAGTCCTTGCCGGCGAACTTGTTGAAGAAGCCGAGCTGACCGAACATGGGGCCGATGCCGCCCATCTGGAACATCACCCACTGCAGGGTCTCGTAGCGGCCGGCGGCGTCCTGCGGGATGAACTTGCCGGTCTTCTCGGCCAGGTACATCAGGATCGCGCCCGATTCGAACAGCGCCAGCGGCTTGCCGCCCGGGCCATCGGGATCGAGGATGGCGGGGATCTTGTTGTTCGGATTGAGCGACAGGAACTCCGGCGACATCTGGTCGTTGGTCTCGAAGCTCACGAGGTGCGGCTCGTAGGGCAGGCCGGTTTCCTCCAGCATGATCGACACCTTCACGCCGTTGGGCGTGGGCAGCGAATACAGCTGCAGCCGCTCGGGGTGCTGCGCGGGCCACTTCTTCGTGATGGGGAAGCTCGAGAGATCGGTCATGAAAGGGTCCTTGAGGGAAGAAGACTGCAAGCGCGGGATTCTGCCCGGGCCCGAAGCCGGGCGTGCGGGTGCGGTCTTGTGCTTCCCAGGGCTTGACGAAGCCCGCGGGGCTCGTTCCGCGCGACTCTTGCCGCGGTCTTGTTCCATGCCACGGGAACCTTCCTCTTGATGGAGCAGCCTCCGCTGGCTGCACGCCGGTCCATCTATCGGAAGCGGAAGACAAGGCGCGCCAGTTTTGTCCGACGCGCCCGGGGGGCGCGTGAGCGCAGACTCCCGCCGTCATCGACAGGAGGAACAAGAGATGAGAAGCCGAAATCGCCGAGGTTCTCGGCAACCACAGACACAGACGCAAGCGCCGCGGGGAGAGTTCTGGCTCCTGCTTGCCATGGCGGTGCTGATCGCAACCATCGCCCTGTTGCACCTGGCGGTGGAACGCGAACGCGCGGGTGGAAATTTTCAGTTCGATCTTCTTCAGCTGCTGGCCGAGGCGCCAGCCAAGAGCCCGGTGACGACGATGAGCCTGCAGGAAGAAATCCGTTGATACGGCTGCATGCCGGTCCGCGGGCAAGGGGCAAGGTGATCCGCGGATGACGGAACATGCAGTGGTGATTGCTGGAGCGGGCCCGACGGGCCTGGTGCTGGCGGGCGAATCGGCTCTGGCGGGCGTGGAGATGTCTCGCCATGGTCTGGCCGCGTGAAGCTGGTTCACGGCAGCTGCGAGGGTCCATGTGAGTTATCCGCGCTGGGACCGGTCGCCGCGCCGGCAGCGGTGCTGCTCAGGCCCGATGGCTATGTGGCGTGGGTGGGCGCCAGCGCAGGGGATGGTCCTTGGAGGCGATGAACAGGTGGTTCGGGGCGCCTGACCAGAGCGGTTTCGCGACCCCGCGGGCTTGTCGCGGTCTTCATCGCCGGAACACGGGAGACGCTCGCCAAGCCGGAGAGCCGCCGCGGTAGATTCTCGTGACCGGCGGCTGCGGGGTGCTCGCACCCAGGGGCGAACTTCGCAGCCGCGGTTTCAACACAGCTCGATGGTTTTGCGCAGCAGCCCCGATGCATCGGCACTCGGCCCGACGAGGATCTCGACCTCGCCGGCCTCGAACAGGGGCTGCAGGTCCGGACCGGGATAGCACAGCTCGGCAGCCGGCAGCTCCAGTTCGACCGAGCCGGTCTCGCCGGGCTTCAGCAGCAGCTTCGCGTAGCCCTTGAGTTCCAGCAGCGGCCGGGTGACGCGGCTCACCTTGCGGTGGGTGAACAGGAAGACAGTTTCTTCAGCCTCTCGCGCGCCGCTGTTGCTCAGCCTGACGCCGATCTTCAGCGTGTCCTGCTCGCGCACACGCCTCGGCTCGACCTGGAGTTCGTCGTAGCTGAAGCGGCCGTAGCCCAGTCCGTGGCCGAAGGCATACAGCGGCGAGTTGTCGACGTCCTGGTATTTGCTCGTGAAATAGTCGCCTGGGGACATCGGCCGGCCGGAAGGACGCTGGCCGAAATAGATCGGCACCTGCCCGACGGCGCGCGGCCAGCTCATGGGCGTGCGGCCACTGGGGCTCGTCCGGCCCGTGACCACGTCGGCGATCGCGTTGCCGGCCTCGACGCCGAGGAACCATGCGGCCAGCATTGCATCTGCGTGTTCGGCCAGCCAGGGGATGACGAGCGGGCGACCCGAGAACAGGATCGCGATGACGGGTATGCCAAGCGCCTTCGCGCGGGCCGTCACTGCTTCGGCCAGGGCCTGCTGCCGGCCTGCAAGAGCGGGCGTGGCGCGGCTGGCCGCTTCGCCGCTCATGGTGGCGCGCTCGCCCAGGCACAGCAGCACGGCTTCGGCACCGTCGCACAGCGCGACGGCGGCGTCGATGCCGCTGTCGTCATCGCTCTCGATGGCGACGCCCGGCGCGTGGCGTATGTCGGCCTGCGGCAGCGCGGCGCGCAGGCCGGCCAGCACGGTGACCGCCGGCTCGTGTTCGCCCGCACCCCACCACGGGCCCTTCATCTCGGTGTTCGCGTCGGCCAGCGGGCCGATGACGCACAGCGTCTTCGCKGATGCGGGCAAGGGCAGGGTGTCGCGCTCGTTCCTGAGCATGACGATGGCCTTGCGCGCTGCGTCGCGCGCCACCGTGCGCCGCTCGGCAACGGCTTCGGCAGGCTCGGGCGTCCCGCCGCGGCGGTAGGGGTCGTCGAACAGGCCGAGCTGCTCCTTGAGCCGCAGCACGCGGCGCACGCTCGCGTCGATCTCCTCGATGGTCACGCGGCCCTGTTCGAGTGCGACCGGCAGGCCCTTGCGGTACGCGTCGGCCATCATGTCGATGTCGACGCCGGCCTTCAGCGCCAGCACTGCTGCATCGACGAGATCGGCGGCGACGCCGTGCTTGATGAGTTCCGCGATCGCGTTGTAGTCGCTGACGATCACGCCCTCGAAGCCCATCTCGCCGCGCAGCCAGTCGCGCAGCAGCGGGATGTGCGCCGTCATCGGCACGCCGTTGAGATCGGTGAAGGCGGGCATCAGTGTCGCGACACCTGCGCGCACGGCGGCCGCGAAGCCCGGCAGGTGCACTTCGTGCAGGGTGCGTTCGGAGATGTCGACCGCGGCGTACTCGCGCCCGGCGTTCACGCCGCCGTATGCGACGAAATGCTTCGCACAGGCCGCCAGCGATTCGGCCGACGACAGGTCGGCGCCCTGGAAGCCTCGAACCTTGGCCTGCGCGATGCGCGCGTTGAGCCACGGGTCTTCGCCGGGGCCTTCCGCCGTGCGGCCCCAGCGCGGATCGCGCGATACGTCGAGCATCGGCGCGAAGGTCATCGCGAGGCCGTCGGCCGCGCCTTCGCGCGCGGCCTCGCGCGCGGTGCGCTCCCAGAGCCTGTCGTCGAAGGCGCCGGCCTCCGCGAGCGGGATCGGAAAGAGCGTGCGATGGCCATGGATGATGTCCAGGCCGATCAAGAGAGGAATGCCCAGCCGCGACTTCTCGACGGCCAGCCGCTGCATCTCGTGCGTGGGACCGGCCCCGACCATGTTCAGCAGGTTGCCGACGGTGCCGTCGATGATCGACTGCGTGGAGTCTCCCGCGAGCACCGGTCCGGTGACCGTGTAGCTGGAGGCAGTCATGGTGAGCTGGCCGAGCTTTTCGGGCAGCGTCATCCGGGCCATGAGGGTATCGATGCGACTCATCAGGGATTTCGAATAGAGCCCAGGGGCCTCAATGATGGCATGCTGCGGGGCAAGGCCATCGGCCATGTGGTGTGGGCGATGATTCGATGAAACCAAAGGTCACACCGAAGACGACAACGACGAAAGGATCCGTTCGTGTTGAAGGATGAGAGAACCCCGAAGGAACTGGCGGCGCTGCCCGACGAGGCCTTGATCGAGGCCGTGCAGCGGCAGACCTTCCGCTATTTCTGGGACGGCGCCGATGCCGCCAGCGGGCTGGCGCTCGACCGCCGTACGCTGGTCGCCGCCACGGGCGAGGACCTGGCCGACGAGCGGGTCGCAATCGGCGGCACCGGCTTCGGCATCATGGCCCTGATCGTCGCGGTGGAGCGAGGCTGGGTCTCGCGCGACGCGGCGCTGGAGCGCCTGGGGCGCATGCGCGACGCGCTCCTTCGCGCCAGGCGCTACCACGGCGCCTTCCCGCACTTCATGGACGGCGCGAGCGGCGAGACGATCCCGATGAGCCCCAAGGACGACGCGGGCGACCTGGTCGAGACCTCGTTCCTGTGCATGGCCCTGCTCTGCGCGCGCCAGTACTTCGACGACGACACGGCCATGGCGCGCCGGCTGCGCGCCGACTTCGACACGCTGTGGCACGAGGTCGAGTGGGACTGGTTCACCCAAGGGGGGCGCGACGTGCTGTACTGGCACTGGAGCCCGAACCACGGCTGGGCGATGAACCACGAGGTTCATGGCTGGAACGAGTGCCTCATCACGTACTTCATGGCCGCGGCTTCGCCGAGCCATGCGATCGATCCGCGCGTCTACCACCGCGGCTACGCCTCGGGGCCCGACTTCCTCAACGGCCGCTCGTACCACGGCATCGAACTGCCGCTGGGCCCGCCCAACGGCGGCCCGCTGTTCTTCGCGCACTACTCGTTCTGCGGCCTCGATCCGCGCGGCCTGAAGGACCGCTACGCCGACTACTGGGACCTCAACACCCGTCACGTGCGGGTTAACCGCGCGCACTGCATCGCCAATCCCCGGGGCTTCGCGGGCTATGGCGAGTCGTGCTGGGGCCTGACGGCCAGCGATGACCCCGATGGCTACCTCGCGCACGACCCCAACAACGACAACGGCACCATCTCGCCGACGGCCGCGTTGGCCAGCCTGCCGTATGCGCCCGCCGAGGTGCTGAAGGTGCTGCGGCATTTCCTCAAAGTGCACGGCACGCGGGTGTGGCGCGACTACGGCTTCGTCGATGCGTTCTGCGAGTCACGCGGCTGGTTCGCCGACACCTACCTGGCCATCGACCAGGGGCCCATCGTCGTGATGATGGAGAACCACCGCACCGGCCTGCTGTGGAAGCTGTTCATGAGCGCGCCCGAGGTGCGGGCCGGTCTGCGCCGGCTCGACTTCAGCAGCCCTTGTCTCGGATCGCCCGCACCGTGAGTTCCGGCGCGGCGAACGCCCAGGATCCGGCCTTCGAGTCCTGGCTCGAGGTGCAGCTGGCCCACTCGGCAAGAGGAATGCTGGCCAGCGTCTCGCCGACCTCGATCGTCAAGCACCGCACGGGCTTCGGCCAGACCGTGCGCCCGGTGGCCGGCGCCATCGTCGCTTCGCCCGTGCTCGGTGACTACAACCCCGACCCGGACTACTTCTTCCATTGGTTCCGCGACTCCGCCGTCGTCATCGATGCGCTCCGGCTGCTCTATGCCGACGGGCGCATCGGCGCCGAAGCGCTGCGGCATCTGCGCGACTTCACCCGCTTCAGCCTTGCCCTGAACGGGCTCGACGGCCGGGCAATTGCCGCAATGCCGGACCGCAGGGCGCGCGTGGCCCCCGGACTGCTGCAGTACCTGCGCGAGGATCGGGACTTGGCAAGCATCCACGGCGACGCGGTCGTCGCCGAGACACGGGTGAACCCCGACGGCACGCTCGACATCCTGCGCTGGGCGCGCCCCCAGCACGACGGGCCGCCGCTGCGCGCGCTGGCGCTGCTGCGCTGGGTGGCCGGCGGGCATGTCGACGATGCGGGCCTGCTGGCCGAGGTCACGTCGCTGATCCGCTTCGATCTCGGCTTCACGCTGCGTCACTGGCGCGAGCCGTCGTTCGACATCTGGGAGGAGGAAAACGGCCATCACTACTACACGCTGCGTGTCTCGGCTGCCGCGCTGGCCGAAGGCGCGGTATGGCTGGAGAGCCAGGGCGACACGGCACAGGCGCAGCGCTGCCGTGAAGAGTCGCAAGCCGTGCTGCGCCAGCTCGACGGCTACTGGGTCGATGGCCGGGACGCGGCCCACGGCTACTACCGTTCACGCGTGCTGGCGGACGGCGGGCCCGGTGCGAAGGCACTGGACATCGCGGTGATCCTCTCGGCGATCCACAGCATCGGCACCGGAGCCGAACACGGCCCGGGCGACCCGCGCATGCAGGCCACGCTGGCGCGGCTGGACGCGCTGTTCGACGAGGCCTATCCGATCAACCACGGCCGCGCCGCAGGCCGTGGCGCGGCAATGGGCCGCTACGCCGGCGACGTGTACTGCTCGGGCGGCGCGTACTATTTCTCGACGCTCGGCGCCGCCGAGTTCTGTTTCCGCGCTGCGGCGGCGCAGGGCGGCGATGCGCATCATCGGAACCAGTGGATCGGGCGCGGCGATGCCTATCTCGCCACCGTGCGCGCCTACACGCCAGCCAGCGGCGATCTGTCCGAGCAGTTCGACCAGCGCAGCGGAGAGCAGACTTCGGCGAAGCAGCTGGCCTGGAGCCATGCCGCGTTCATCTCGTGCGTCTCGGCGCGTCGCGCCGCGCTCGCCGCCTCCGGGGAGCCGCGCCGACGATGAGCGAAAGCGCAGAGACCCGTGCCGAGCCCGTCGCAAGGGTTKGCGTCTTCCGCCAGGTCGGCGAGCTGATCGGCGCCCTGCGGGGCTCTCCGGTCTCGAAGAAGCTGGTAGCACTGATCGGTGCGATCGTCGTGGTCATCGCGCTCACGGCGTACGGGCAGATTGAGCTCAACAGCTGGAACAAGCCTTTCTACGACGCGATCTCGCGCCGTGACCTGAGCGAGTTCATCGCGCAGGTCGGCGTCTTCGCGGTGATCGCGGGCGTGCTGCTGATCCTGAACGTCGCGCAGAGGTGGCTGGCCGAAACCCTGCAGATGAGACTGCGCGAGGCCGTGGTCAACGACCTCGTGGGGCTGTGGTTGCAGCCGCGCCGCGCGTTCTGGCTCCAGGCCAGCGGGCCGATGGGCGCGCATCCGGACCAGCGCATGCACGAGGACACGCTCAAGCTGTGCGACCTGTCGGTCAACCTCGGCGTGGGCCTGCTGCAGGCCGCGATGCTGTTCGGCAGCTTCGCGAGCGTGCTGTGGGTGCTTTCCAAGGACTTCACCATCTTCTTCAACGGCGAGGACTATGTGCTGCCCGGCTTCATGCTGTGGGCGGCGATTGCCTATGCGGTGGCCGGCTCGCTGGCCGCCTACTGGATCGGCAACGGCCTGATCTCGCGCAACGCCGAGCGCTATGCGCGCGAAGGCGAGCTGCGCTTCTCGCTCACGCGCATCAACGAGCATCTGGACGGCATCTCGCTGGCCGGCGGCGAAGCCGACGAGAAGCGCCGCGTCGCCGTGCATTTCGGCGACGTGCTGCGCGCCACCTCGCGCGTGGTGCTCGGGCTGACCAACCTGACCTGGGCCACTGCGGGCTTCGGCTGGGTCACCGTCATCGCGCCGACGCTGGTGGCCGCGCCGCTGTACTTCTCGGGGAAGGTGTCGTTCGGCGGCCTGATGATGGCAGCCGCGGCCTTCACGCAGGCGCAGTCGTCGCTGCGCTGGTTCGTCGACAACTTCAGCATCATTGCCGACTGGCGCGCCACGCTTCTGCGCGTCACCGATCTGCGCCGGATGCTGGCGTCCGACCTGGAGACACAGGCGGGCGAAAGCCGCATCGCCTACGAGGAGAGCGGGGACGGGGCGCTTGCGATGGAATCGCTCGAGGTCCGCTCCTGGAGCGGCCATGACCGGCTGGACGCTCCGGCGCTCGTCGTGCGGCGCGGCCAGTGCGTCCTGATCCTGGGCACGCCGGGCACCGAGAAGACGCTGCTGTTCCGTGCGGTCGCGGGCCTCTGGCCCTGGGGCTCGGGCACCGTGCGCCGGCCGCGCGGCGAAACCGTCCACTACATGCCGCGCGGCACGCCCTACATTCCCCGCGGTACGCTGGCCGAGGTGTTGTCGTACGCGATGGAGCCGACGACCTATCCGAGGGAAGCCTTGGTCGCGGCGCTGGCCAGCGTGGGCCTCCAGCGCCTGGAGCCGCTGCTGGACAGGAGGGGGCGCTGGGAGAGCGAGCTGAGCATGGACGAGCAGTTGCGGCTGGGTTTCGCCCGCGTGGTGCTGCAGGAGCCGCCATGGCTGGTGATGGACGAGGCTCTCAGCGCGTTCGACGACGACACGCTCGAACTCGTCATCGGCGCCTTGGGCAAACTCACGCGCACGGGCATCATTCACATAGGCTCGGCCGGCGGGGCGCACGACCGGCTGTTCACTCAGGTGGTTCATCTGGTCAAGGCGCCGCACGCAGTGCCCGAGGAGCAGCGACCATGAGACGCCCCGTGTCAACCGTCAGCCGCGCGCGCCGCGCCCTCATGCGGGTGGTCCTTGCGCTGCCTGCCTGGCCCGGCTGGGCCAGGGCGGCCGATTTTGGCTTCCGGCCGCCGGGCGATCCGGACGATGCCGCCGCGGCGGACGTGATGCGGGACCTGGCCGAGCGCATCCTGCCGGTGTACCAGGACGCTGACAAGGATGCCTTCCTGGCCAACGTGACGGCCCTGCAGATCGTCAGCGGCGCCTACCGCGCGGCCCAGGACAGCAGCCGCCTGCTGCGCGAGCGCCGCCAGGGCAAGCCTTTCGACATGCTGGCCGAGCGTGCCGTTCTCGACGGCATCCATGCGCGTGCGCGGGTGCTCGAAGTCGAGGGGCGCATCGGCTTCAGGCAAGCCTACGCGCGCGCGTTCCAGGAACTGGTTTCGCCGCTCGACAACATGCAGGCCCAGGCCGTGATGACGCGGCTGGAGATTCCACCGGCCGTGTTCAGGGAGCAGCTGCGCCAGGCATTCGATCTCTGGCGCGCGAAGGG
>NZ_JASMRZ010000101.1 GCF_030462475.1 Variovorax sp. CAN15 | reverse complement strand
CACGGCGTGGGCCACCAACCAATACTGGCTGGGCGCGAGCGCCGCGCTCATCGACACATCCGATGGAACGCCGATCTGGCAAGGCTCCTGCTGGATCGGCCTGGAGCCTGACGACACGTCTCGCCAGGTGACGAACCAGCAACTCGTCAGCGAGGACGGCGAGTCCTTGCTTGCTTCGGTCGTCAGGGCTGCGACTCGGCAATGTGCCCAGGCCATGAACAAGGTCGTCGCTCCAGCGGCCCGTTGAACTGCTCGCGTCGTTGTACCCGCCGCACGTGTTCATCAGCGTGCCGACTGCAGCCCCGCCGAATCGCCGGCCTCGCGCCCGCCGATCCGGCGGCCCGGCATTTGCGATGTAGATGACCAGCTTGCAGCTGCTCTAGGAAGATATCTTGAGAACAGCTCTCGACTGGCAACAACTGTTGACCGGTGCTTGTCCGAACGATTTTCGAGCTCGCAGGGCTTGGCCCATCACTCGCGGCGGGCGACGGAAACGATCTGGGTCGCCCAAGATAGGCCTGCGGGGACGATGCAACGGGTTGCGTGACCCATAAAGGTCGCTTCGTCGGGCTGCTGGCTGGGAGTGTCCGCGGCACGTAGCGGTGGRCGTCTAAGCGATTCGGACAAATGCCGGGCCTTGTGTGAGTTCGGTTGGGTAACTGCCTCACCCGGTGTCTGCGGTGCATTCGGACAAATGCCGGGTTCTGGTGAGCGCCCACTCACTACTGCGCCTCATGGCAGCCTTATAGCTGCGAAAACGCTATTCGGACAAACTCCGGTGCCGGTGGGAACTCGCTAGTCGACGGGGATCTGGCCGTTTTCCGCGCCCCAAGCGACCCTGTTCGGACAAATGCCGGTGGTCGTTGTGATGGCACAACGGGAGCATTCGGACAAATTCCGGTGACCGCCAGACTTCGAGCGGAAACCCATTCGGACAAATGCCGGTGCAGGGCGTCTGAGCAGACCAGAACTATTCGGACAAATACCGGTGGAGGGCTAGCACCCCTATTCGGACAAACGCCGGTGTGGCTCCGCAGTGGGTTGCGAACTCTATTCGGACAAATTCCGGTGCCCCGCGCGTTGTGCCTCCCGGCATCCTTTCGGACAAATACCGGTGTCAGTGCGAAACTGACAAGTCGAGCTCCGGTTCATCGTCGTCTTCGTCGACGTCAGCACTTGCCTGAGTTCCAAAGTTGTCAATGTCCAGCTTGCCCTGCGGGTCGGGTCGAAAGCGAAACTCCAGACCGGTGACGCGGCGTGAACCTGCCCTGAGAGTGTTCCATTCGATCGTCATGGAGGCCTTCGTCTGGATCGCAAGCACAGCGGGCTCGATGACGCGCGTGCGTAGAGCCTTGAAGTCCTTCCGGCAGCTGGGAGGAGCTTCCATGACCTCCCAAAAGTCTTCGATCGCGGTTGTGTAGAAGCCTGTGCTCTGCCAGGACGTCAACACTTCGAACAAGCGCCACGCATAGACGCTGTCGAACGCTGCAGCATGGCGCAGCTTGTAGCTGGTGAACTGCTTGCGCAGTCCAAGCAAATGCGGAGCGATTTCAGGCGTGAAGTTGATTTCGACATAGCCCTCCCCCGGGAAGTAGTGCGCGCCAGACACCCAGCGGAATTTCTTCGTCTCGGGCTGATTGCGTTTCCCCTTGATCTCGTAGCGCACCTCGCGTTCAAATAGCTTGTTCGATGCGTCCTTGAGTTGTTCGTAGGCGGTGGTTGGGTGAACGCCGAATTGCTCCGCGTACTCCAGTGCGGACACCTTCATCTTCCATCCAGCATTCACTGCCAACGCCAAGCCCTTCATCGGGACCGAATCGGTTCCGGCGAGACACATGGCAATGAGGCGCTTCTCTGCCAGGTTCAGTCCCTGCGCAGATCGCGCCAGGCGATTGCTCATCGAGACGTGGCGGTCAGGAGCTTCTTCAGGCATGACCATGGAGTATTCGGCGGAGCGCTGCGGTTGGGTTGTCATTCGGACAAACTCCGGTTTAGTCGGACAAGAGGGGTGACGTGTCCGACTATTAGACCATTCGGACATCGATGGTGCAATGTCCGAATAGAAAATTTTCGGTGCTAGCCCTGCTCTTTGGGTGCTAGCACCGGTATTTGTCCGAATACGGGGGGCTGCGGCCTGTGGATATCGACCGGCGGACGTCCGACTCCCCCGGAAAAGTGTCCGAATGTCACCGGCCGGCGTCCGAATAGGGTGCGAGTTATCCACAAGAACAATCGAGCATCCATGCGGGTTTGCGACCGGTTTTGTTACAAATCGCCTGGACACAAGAAACAGAAGAAAAGATTTAAGAAACCACGCATGTGCGCGAAGAACAACGCGTGGGTGAATCAGCACCGCCTCTTGGGGGCTCCGCCCCCGCCGGCTCCTCCGGCCTACGGCCTCCGCCCGCGCTACGCGCTCCCCACCCGGCATCCCCCAGGGGCTGCGCCCCTCGCGCTGCGCGCTCACCTGCTGAACAGCAGCGCCTACGGCGCTGTGCACACCGAAGAAGACCAGGCAAGCCTGTCGCCGCACGCGGCGAGCTTCAAAGTCACCGAGAGCACGCAGCGTCACCACTCTGTACGCCACGCCAGCGACAAGGCCGACAGGTTTACTCCAAGAGGGGGCAGCACTCGAAGCCGGCGACACGCAAGACGAAATCTGCTTGACCGGGAGCCAATGTTTAGCTAAACTATTGGGTATGGCCGGGCACTTCGCCCAGGTCGAAACCGGAGCATTTCATGCACGAAGCCAATACCCAAGTCACGTCCAGCGTTGTCCCAGAGTCCTTGCGACTCACCATCTTTCCGAGGTTCATCGGAACCGAGCACATGCTTCACTTTGAAGCCCTCGTGTACGGCTGGATGCGCCGACTCAGCGAAGATTACACGGGCGGGCACTGGAATTTCTACACGCTCAGCAATGGCGGCTTCTACATGGCGCCGGCCGCGAGCGCCGATCTTCGAATCCTCGTTGAGGGCAATTGCTTCGATGGCAAGTTGTCGCCCGACGCCGCCGGGCTCGTCGCATGCCTGTTCGCACTGAACCAGCTGGCCTGCGAAACGCAGCTCACCAAGCTCGTGGATCTCTACCACCAGGTGCGCGACTTCTCCCTCGATCACGCGCAAGCAGCCCTGATCTGCCGCGCGATCGACTGATTTGCGGTGCCCCGCTTGCCGGGGCACTCATCACCTTCTGGGGGAAGTCCAATGAACGAAATGAATTCGACGCGAGAGCTTCGAGCGCACGAACCGCTTTCGGAGAACCTGACGAGTGAGGGAGAGTTCTCGGCGCTGTCAGCGCGTTTGCCTGACGACTTCAATGCGTTGATGGCTCTCGCTCGCAGCGCTGTTGACCTCTGCGACGTTGCAGTCATCGCTGGAGACGAGGGCGAGTTGACGAAGGCGGCATCGATTTACGCCGCCGTCGTGTCGAAGTTCGCCGGAAAGGGAGGGATTGAACAGGTCTCGCCCTCGAGCGTGGGAGCGGCGCGACTGGTCGAGCGACATTGCCAGGCGGAGCCGGGCACGGTGCCGCGCTGGGGGGAAAAAGGCGAATTCGTGATCGAGGTTGACGGCATCCGCTGCCTGGTGAGCAGCAGGCCCGGAAAGCGGCTGCTTCTGGACTGGTGTTTCGAGTTTCGCGCGATAGACGTCGACACGCAGTTCATTTCGGGTACGGGCTACTGCTTTGAAACGATCAGTCCAATGAGCGGCATGCCTGTCGACCGCGTGGCATCGTCAACCTTTTCCAGATTGCTTGAATCAGGTCGGACGTACCTCCATCGCGAGCATCACGGCCTCGTGGCCAGCCAGACGCTACCTGCCTGGGTGCTCGCTCTCCGGCCGGCGCCGAGACGAGATGTGACGGAAGCGCCTGCACGGGGCCAGGAATATCAGCGCGATATTCCGAAGGGTTTCGTGCACGTAGATGTGATGCTTCCGTCCTATCAAGCGTTCATCGTGCGCAAGTGGGCCAAGGCCGCTCGTGCCCAGGTAGCCGCGGCACGGGCTGCGGAGAAGGAAGCGCGTCGTGGGCGCTACTCGATGGAGACCATCTTCAAGCCCGAACAGCGATGCGAGATCGTCTTCGAGCCGCGCGAGGCATTGAAGAATCGGCTGGGAAAGGTTGTCATCATTACGAGTGTGTGTGATGCCACCGGCACCGTGTGGGCACACGACGACAAAGAGGTGACCTACCGGAGGAACAGGAAAGGAAGAAAGATCGCGTACCTGGACCCGCGATGCATTGAAACCGCCTATTCGATGGAGGCACTTCGGCCACTCACTTAAAGGGAACCCGTGACCGAGAAACTAAATTCGCTGAGGCCTGAATGCCTTCTCCCCGCTGATGCTGGATGGCAGGCACCGACTCCAGAAGAAATTCGGGGTGTTCTGGCCCTGACTGAAATGTCCGGCGGGCAGGTGGCGAGATTTCTTGGCTTGGGTGAGAAAGGCGGGCGAGCGGTCCGGAGGTGGGTGGGCGGTGAGGCGGACATCCCCTTCTCTGCATGGGCACTACTGTGTGAAAAAGCAGGCTACGGTTTGATTTGGCACGACCCCGACAGCCCGCCCGATGCAATTTAGCCGCTAAATTTATCGCCCGCTACACCAAGAGTTTAGTTAAACTTGTAGATATGGCCAGGCACGTTGCCACGGTCGAAACCGGAGAAATCTGATGATGGAATGGGTAGAACGCTTGCCCGAGGTAGGCACCCCGCTTTTGAGACGCGTTGAGCGCATCGCCGCTGTGTTGGTTGAAGCGAATGACCTGCAGAAAAAAGCCGTCGAGCTTCAGCAGGTTGCGTACCTCGAATGCCTTCAACTGGAGCGAGACGTCGCGGTGAAGTGGAGCCGGAGGAAATCAACAGGGCCCGCGCAGCGGCAGTCCCGTCGTAGGTGAAGCGGCCCCGGCAAGGCCGGGGCGCTTGACCTTGCCGCTGTTACAGCAAGGTCCAAACCAGAGTGCGGCTTGCTGCGGTATTCCWACATTGGACAGCTAAGAGGTCAAGCATGACGAATGTGATCAAGTTTCCTGGGCGTTCGCGCCCCCCTCCAGTCGCCGTCGCACCGACGGTGTCGAGGCATGATGACGCCATGAAAAATGCAGTGGCGCGTGTAGTCGGGGGGATTCAGTTGGTGTTGGCTCTGCTCTGGCCACTATTGCGATGGGTCCTTGCGATCGACGTCGCATGGCAGTTTTTCCGCATGCTCTACCTCTGGAAGGCGCCCGATGCATACGCGGGCTGGACGTTCGCGCTTCACTTCGTCGTTTTCGTCGCCCTCCTTCTCTTTGTTTCTTCCTACAAGCCGCGTCGTTTGTGACGCTTTCCACTTCGTTAAATCGTTGATTTAATCGATTTAGCGGCTAAATTTGTTGACTCGCTGACCGCGTTTAGCTAAACTATAGGCTTGTCGGCGGCTGTTACCGCCTTGTTCAACTCAGAGTGCGGAGAAATAGATGGGTGATGGCAATGAACGCAAAGCGGCTCTCGGAGGAAGAGTTCCTTCGGGCAATCGTGGGCCTGTCGCTCGCGCCAAAGACGGTGGAGATGGTGCGGGCGGTACTGGTCGACGGGAAAAAACAGTCGGAAGTAGCGACGGCACACGGTCTCACGAAGGGCGCAGTGTCCCAAGCAGTGACAAAAGTGTGGGACGCAAGCCAGATCCCTCCGGGCTTCGAGCGCGTGGAGGCAGTGCTTCCGGCAGTGCAGGCATTTCAGGTCAAGCAGTGGGCCAAGGCGGCCGAAAGAAAGCTCAACCAATGAAAACTCTCGTCACCGCTATTCAGAAGGGCGGTCAAGGCAAGACCTTCGTGACTTGCCATCTTGCTTTCGACGCCTACGAGCGTGAGCTTCGCACCGTGGTGCTGGACCTGGACCTCCAGGGGAACGCCTCCACGACCCTCGGCAAATTCAACTGCGGCTTCACTGCGAGTGGGCTCTTCAAGGGAGACACCAAAGGATTGCTGAAAGCAGTGAAAGAGCATTCGCAGGGTGGGCTGTCCTTGATCTCTGCAGATGCCGCCTTGGCAAATATTGACAGCTCAATGGAACTGGCAAAAGCGGCGACAGCGTTGCGCGAGTGCATTGCAGTCCTCAGCGAGTACTACGACTTGTGCTTGATCGACACCGCCCCGGCGTTGGGCAAGGCTATGTCGGCCGCGGTCCTGGCTTCCGACTACATGCTCTCGCCCATCGAACTGGAGGCGTACAGCCTCCAGGGGATGAAGTTGATGAATGCGCAGATCGACAACCTGCGGAAGTACAACACGAAGCTCAAATTTTTGGGCATGGTGCCGAATAAGGTAGACGCCCGGAAGCCGCGGCACGTCGCCAACCTGGCTGCGCTGCGCGCGGCCTATCCAGACAAAGTGATGCCTGTCAGCGTCGGCTTGCGCGACAGCATCGCGGAGGCGCTGGGCACGAATATTCCGGTGTGGGAAATCAAGAAGACGGCCGCCCGGGTGGCCACGAAGGAAGTGCGAGCTCTCGCACAGCACGTGTTTAAGAAGATGGAGATTGCAGAATGAGTGCCGCTACAAAGAACAAGGCTGCGAAGCCGGCAGCAGAGGCTCCGAAATCCAGCGGCCTGGGGCTGGAGGGCTTGGGCGATCTTTCGAGCCTGCTCAGCGACAAGGCGCCGGCCGACCTGGGCGAGGCGATCGAACTGGAGTTGGCGCTGATCGATGAAGATCCGAACCAGCCGCGCCAGCACTTCGCCGAGGCGGAGATGGCCGAGCTGACGGCTTCTATCGACGCGCACGGCGTTCTTCTGCCAATTTCCGTGCATGCGAATCCCAATGTTCCGGGCCGCTACATCATCAACGAGGGTGCGCGCCGCGTACGTGCTTCCCTGCGGCTGAACAAAGCGACGATCAAGGCGAACATCACTGAACCTTTCACGGTGATCCAGCAGCTGGTGGTGAATCAGGAGCGCGCCGACACTCCGGCGAAGGACAAGGCCGAGGCGTATCAACGCTACATGAAAGAGCACGACCTGAACCAAAAGGAATTCGCAAAGGCGGCGAACCTGTCTGAAGCCTACGTTGCGATGCACCTGGGCCTGCTCAAGATGGCTGCGCCGATTGCCGAGGCCTTCGACTCCGGCCGCGTGGCAGACGTGACGCTGGTGGCCGAGCTGGGCCGTGTTTTCAAAAAGAGCCCGGAAGCGGTGAAGGAATGGCTAGCCGTCGAGGATCAAGAGATCACGCGCGGTTCCGTGCGCCTGCTTCGCGACTTCATTGAAAACAAGGGCGGCAACGGCGCTGGTGGTTCCGACGACGAAGACGACAGCGCCGGCGGCGGCGATGCTCCTGGCAAAGGTTCGAAGGAGCCCTCGTCGAAGGACGGCGCAAAGGCGCCCAAAAGCGATCCCTCCAAGATCAAGAAGGCGTTCATCGTCGGAACCTATCAAGATCGTTCCGCCCGCCTCATCACTGGCAAGCGGTGGTCCGCCGATGGCTTGGCCTGGATCAAATTCGACGACGATGGCCAAGAAGTGGAAATCGACATCGGCGAGTTCAAGCTGAACCGCCTGATTGAGGGCTGAAAAACCGGGGGGGTGCGACCACTTCCCCGTCTTTGCGTTGAAGGCGAGCCCGTCTCGCCATGCCGAACCACTCCGTCACGACTTTGAGATTCAAGGCCAGGAGAGGAAATTTAGCCGCTAAATTCTGCGGCCAATCCACCACCAAGCGAAACGATCACCCCGGAGCAAGCTGAAGCGAAATGGAAGATCTACTAAGTACGCGAGGCTCGTTTTTTTCGAGCCTTGAAGCGGCCGGAATCGCCAATCCTCTTGGCGCGGAGCGTCGGCCGCTCCAAGTTTATGGGGCCTGCTGGTGCGGCTCTGAAAAGAAATGGAAGTGGTGCCACGCGATTAGAGAACGCCAACAGCCTGTCCCCTTTGGGGCCGCTGACAATCGACATAGAGCGTTCTTCATGGAAGGGCCTTGCCTGCATCCGTCTTCAGGCCCCGAAACTTGCTCAAGCGCCGGGGCGATTAGCTCGCATACCGTGCAGCGCGGCGGCGGACTTTCGGCCATTGCCGAGCAAGGGCACGTGTATTCTGCAAAGCGAGCCTTTAGCGACCTCCACAAACGAGAGGGTCAATACGACATGGCAAAGGTCGGGCTGGCCGCCGCATCAACCTTTCCTGGCTTTTGCAATTTTCACGACACGAAGTTGTTTCTCCCGGCGGAGTCGCCTACCTCTGCATTGGATCTTGAAAACGCCTTCCTGTTATCTTTTCGTGCTGTGACCTATGAGGTCGCATCGAAGGCCGCGCAGTTGGCGGCCCATGTGGATAGCCGCGAGTTCATCGACAACGGCGCATCTTTCGAGCGTCAGCGCGAAGTTCAGAACTATTATTTTCTCCAGCAAAAAGGGATGGAGAAAGCCATGGACGACGTGGAGGCTCTCAAAAGTCGCTACGACGAGGCTTTTCTATCTCAGACGTTTGCTGAGTTCAGGACATTCGCGGTTCGCTTCGACGGCGTCTTGCCTTTTGCCGCAGCTGGCGCGTTCATGCCGGAATTTGATTTTGCAGGTAACAAACTTCAGGTCTTGGGAGTCGGCAGAGTGGCGGACGTGATCGCCTTGAACATCACGACTCTTGGGGGGACGACGTGTGCGGTGTTTGGCTGGTTCGGCGGCGCGGACACCCGTGCTGGAAAATTCGTCCAGTCGCTTAAAAAGCTACCTCATGAGCAGTACTCGAATGCCATATTGAACGTCGGATTGGAGTACCTTGAGAACTTCTTCTGCACGCCGAGCTGGTGGCAAGGTCTGCCGCCGCTGGTACGCACACGACTCCTGGAGCGAATGGTCGGA
Source organism: Variovorax sp. CAN15 (assembly GCF_030462475.1). Lineage (GTDB taxonomy): Bacteria > Pseudomonadota > Gammaproteobacteria > Burkholderiales > Burkholderiaceae_C > Variovorax. Next base: position 8,533 of record NZ_JASMRZ010000101.1, on the reverse strand, counting down.
GGGTTCGCGCCTCGTGATCCGAACGCACTGGCGGGGACTGACACCGCCGTGTCGTCACCCGTTACCGCGGTGCTGGAGGCCTGAAATACCCGGCGATGCGATTTAGCGGCTAAATTTGCGGCCGACTAAGCTTTTTGCTTGGGGTTTGCCCAAGCATCAACCTAGAACGGTGGTCGCTTAGCTGCGGAACGCCAGTGAACTTTAGCGGCTAGAACTCCGGGCCGTCCTTTGTTGCAACGCTGGCGCCATCAGACATTCGCGCCGCGCGCCGTTGAACCTTCGCAAACTTAGATTTCTCGCCACTGAATCCGCGCGATGTGTGCCGCTCCCGATCTGGGCTCGCGACCGGCTGCTTTGGGTGAGGTCCAATGTCTCAAATGGGCCCACTGCGGTCTTTCGATCTGCCCGAAAGCGGACATTTCTCTGAAGGCGCTACTCCTCGGAGTAGCGAAACACACCCAAAAATATTGGGTCAGCGGCGACTGGCCTGTTCACCTTTTCTGGCGCATACGCAAAATCGAACTGGACAGTTACCCAGCGCGCTTCTGAAAGTTTTCGACGTTTTGCCGTTCTCACTGCAGCGTCTATGAAGCTGACAGAGTACGAAATCTCTTTCAGCAGGCGCTCCACCTTTGTCAGCTCGAACGAAAAGCAGTTCGCTTCTTGGTCGTCCAATCTGTAGTAGCCGACTCCGCAGAGATCTTGCAGCACATCGTTCGATCCATTGGCGTGTTGTGAGTAGCCGAGCCAGATAGAAACCTCACCGGGGCTTTCGAAGCCTTGTGTGTAAAAGTCTTCGTCTTCCGAATAGTCGCGGCGTGCCATGAGGATGCGAGGAGTTGAAGAAGTATGAGCGAATGCCTGAAGCTGGCCGACTGTAGCCGGTCCTGCCCGCCGAGAACGGGCCCTGAAGAGACATTCGATGCGCTCCGAAGCGGGCGTTCGCCGCCGGTCTTGGAGCGCGAAATCACTCCCCTATGCGCGTCGGGAACAACTCGGGACCGATAGTTTGAAGCCCGACCAACCCGGTTTTCACGAGCGCGTCGGCGAGTTCATCACTGACAGCAAAGCGCCCAATCTCGGTCAAATAGGCAAGCGGCGCGTCACCAATCGCCCCTTCCTTGAGCACAAGCTCTTCAATGTCCTCTGCCATGCCGAATTCCTCGTCGTAGAACCCGATGACTGAGTGCTCGCGGTCGATGGCGCACTTCAAAATTCTCTGGACGTTGAGCGCAAAGTAGCGCCCTACAAGCCGCTCCGAGCCATACCGTACTTGAAGTGGCAGGTACTCGCACTCGCATTCAAACTCCCTCAATACGTTCACGAGCCGAGCGGAGGCAATCCGGAATGGGACTGTGAGCATGAAGTCAGTGAGGCCGCGGGGCCGCTCACGGTCGTCTTCGATGTCAACTCGAATCACCGGCCACGTTGCCGCGTAGGATTTGCCCATGTTCAAGTGGAACCTCTCGTGGCTGTCCCACAGCCGATGAAGGTCCGAAAGATTTGGAGAGGCAATCGGCGCAGGCGTGTCTCTAGAAAGGTCGAAGCTGAGAAGTTTCATGATGTGCTCTGCGAAACGATACAGCACTCAGACGCATGCGGCCAAAAGGTCTTCAGCGGGCTGGCACGAACTTCCGCTCCTGGCCGACTGTAGCCGCACATCGGGTCGGCGCCATTTACTGTGCTCGCTTGGTCGCGATGTCCGGGAAGTTCCATCCGGAGCGCGCCAACTGGTCATCCCAGTCGACTTTTTCGTATGAATAGCTGGCTTCAAAGGAGCCGCTTCGCGTAACGCGGTAACGGCAGGCCGAGAATGCTTGCGTCGCCCGATCGGGAAGACTATCCCTTAAGGCCCGAAATAATCCATCTACGACATGCGGGAGCAAAATTGCAACCTCTTCGAGGCGCCCGTCCCTTTGGAGCGAATAGCTCGCCGCAATTTCGCTTTGGGTTTCGTCTACGCTGTAGTCAACAATCAGCTCGACCCACTCCGGCTCCAGAAGTGGCGAGACGGCATCAAAGATCGCCTGGGGAATGCGCGCTGGATCGTTCATGAAGAACCTGTAATTTGTGAGAGCGTCAGCTTCCGGACAATTTCAGGTCAGTCCGTGAGCGACCGGTATTGGCCATGAATGGCCCTAGGGACGGACCCTCAAAGAGGAAAAAAATACTCGGCTGTCGGCGGCAAGGTCATCACACTCGGCGAGCGGAGCCTCGACGATCATCGCGATCTGGGTCGGCTCGACCAGCACATATCGCATGAAACTGCAGGAGTTCTCATTGCGAGCTTCGATGTCCAATACCCGGTACCCATCAAAGGTGCTCTCTCGCTTGCTGCGAATGCCCGGCATTCCAAGAGCTTGAACGTTGAGTTCGAAGCGCTGGCGAGCAGCGCCATCGCCCGCCTTGTAGCTCACCTGACTCGCCATGAACTTGCGCTTGTCCTGCCGCAAGCACCCGAGCATGAATGTCTTTGCCACCGGGCCATCTTGTTCTCGAGTGTCCATAGTGAAATCGTTGAACTGGCAGGGCAATCTGACTGTGAATTTTCCGTCAGTTGAGACTGCCGTAGTCCATCCGTGCGAGTCTAGAGTTCCCGCGCTCTTTCGATGGAAGCGGACCCAGTCGGGTGGCTGCTGCGCGGTGGCAAGGCCAGCAATTGCCAACACCAACGTGACTAGTATTTGACGTGGAACCACAGAGGCCTCTTTGCGCGGGGAGATGAAGGGTCGTGGGGAAGGTCCGGTCTTGGCCGAACGCGGGCTTCGTCAAGCGGTAGCTGAAGCCTCGCCAAAGAAAAAGCGCAGAAACTCCACGAACGAAGGGTAGCGAGCGTCGAGCTGACCATTTTTGAGCAGGGTGTCGCCGCCTTCGAAGTCCACTTCGAAGACCTGTTCGGTCGCGATGTAATAGGCCATCACCCCACCCCCGAGAAAGTTGGTGAGCACTAGGTATCGGTCGGGCCACCCAAAGCGACTACGAACCAGCGACGTCGATGATTCGACGGAATGCTGCCCCTTCTCTCCAACCAGGGCGAGCAACTCGAAGCCGGTGTTTGGGCTGGCATAGGAGCCGCCATACCGAAGGAAGAAGGAACCCAGCTGGGAATCTCTGGGGATGCCGAGGCGGTCAAGGCCGGTCGCCGCCTCATCGACGGCCGACCTACGAAACGCATGGCTGATCAGCGAAGGGACGTCGATTTGCATGTGCTTTTCGAGTTGTTCCTGAGTGTCCGGTGTTGGCCGATGGCGGCCATGCCGCCCCGCCGCAGTGACGAACGCCAGCTGACGCCGCAATTTAGCCGCTAAATTCCAAAGTTAGTGAGTCAAAACCACAGGAATTCCATCCTTAGTGAAACAGCGGTTCCATCCTCAATGATTGATCCGCCCGTAAGTCGTTGACTCCAAAGGGATGAGGATTCCGCGGCCCGTGAATCTCGACAGATGACTCCAAAGGGATGAGACCGCGCCACGTGAATCTCGGCAGGATCGGTTCGACCTTCTTCTCCAAGTCGCGTGTGCAGTTACCGGATCGGTCGATGACGCTGCTCCCTACCCCGTTTATCTGATGACAATCTGGACAACTTGGATCAGGCTGTCCGCACCGACTATTGGAGACGCCCATTTCACCAGCTGCAAGATCCCTCATGGCGCTGTCATTTGTCTATACACACCCATCAGATTCCTGGCTGCGCGGTTGACGAAGATTTAGCGGTTGCGGTCGAGCTGGCGGATTCGATGGCAGCCAAGGGAGGCCAAGGGATCAATGTGCCGACGTTCGGCGGAGATGCGCGGGTATTGGCGTGGCGTTCAGCAGCATGGAAATAGGCAAGTCGGCAAGCTCCATGGGCCCGCTCAGCGGGCGCTGTCTGCGACACGCTGCGATCACCGTTCATGAAGGCAATTCCTGAAACTCAACAAGTCGGACGGAGGGAAACATGCTGCTTTATCGGCCTCTCTTTGTGTGCACGTTGTTACTCCTCGCGGGCTGCAATGGAGAAGCGCCGGCCCTGACTTGCCGAACGCCATGTGCGTCGTCTAACGAGTATCGCGACCTGTTTTGCGTCTGCCGGGTGGAGCCCCCGCCAGGACAAAAAACGCAGTGGCCAGAGACAACCCGCGGCCCCGATCCGCTCCCCGCTTTCGATTGGAGTTGGCAGGAAGCGGATGGCTGTGCGCTCAATCGGCACTATTGGCTCATCAATCCGAGCTTCAGGCGCCTGTCGATCACCGTCACCTGGAAAGTACAGGGCTCTGATGACCGCGAGAGGCGCGAATACACGCTTCCCGCGCGCGTCACCAACCGCAATGACGGCGTTGATCTGGGTTACGAGGAAGAGCAGAGCAATTCGGGTGGTCTGTGCTTCGACAAGGATTTTATGCTCGGCGGGTATCGAGAGCCTCAGCACGCATCCGTTCAGGAGAGCGCCTTCGCCGCCCTGGACGTGACCGCCGATGCGATGCGCGCGAAGCATCGAACGACCGTAGCCCAGATGCAATCGGTCGTGGTCGCGAGCCTAGACAACAACGGCTTGGCGCTGCCATTGACGAACGACATCCAAATTCATCCCGACGCGCCCGTACTGAAGGAGATGAAGAAGATCGAGATGGTCGACTGCGTGTCCATCTGCGACAGCGCGGATTCCATGCGATGCGCGATGCGCGGTTTTCCGCCGGACCAGGACAAGCTCAAGCAGACGCGTGATCGGCTGCGTCAGCCCAGCGGCACCGGCGCCTACGATCCCGCGGAAATCTACAGCATTTTTGGTCTTCAGAAGCAGTCGTGCGTTCGCAGTGACGTGACCGTTGTGCGAGACAAAGTGTTCAACACCGGCGCCTACTGCGCCTTCCCCTCCTTTTTGCACGATACAGATGTTCGGCCGTTTTTTGCGCTTCATTTCCCCGAAAACGTGCGAGGAGTGCAGGTTAAAAAGAACGACAGCACGGCAGGCATGGTCTTCAACGCCGGCACGGGCATGCCGAATCTGCTGTTTGCCAACCCGGACTACAACTCAAACTTTGGCGGGAGCCTTTTAACCGCCATGGCGTCTGACAAGGGCGTGTATTACCAAACAGGCACCGCTTGCATCTTCGCGGGGGTCAAATGAAGCCAGCTGTGGCTGCCGCTACCCTCCTTAGCGCCGCTCTCGGCGGGATCGTCCACGCGGGAGACGCACCGCGCAAGAGCGTCAGCCCTGTGAAAAAAGTGCAGGCCACGCAAGCGCTTCGTAGTGCGTTCCAAGCGCCGGCGCCGAAGAAGGCGTGCGATCTGTCCGAAATCAACACAGGCCCGATCACGATCGATAAGGCGGGCCCCTTGGATCTGATGTTTCTTAATGAGCGCTTGCGATTTATCGAGTCGCCGGCCAACAAGGCCACGGGCGAGGCGGCAGGCGTGATCATTTACGAGAAAATGGACATCGGGTTCTTCAGGAATTGGTTACCGGAATCCGCCGCTGCCTTTGCAGCCAATTTGCGGGCGTCGTTGTCCGATAGTTGCACCAAATCGTTGGGCGCAACTACCGGCCGGGTTAGCTCGTATGCGCCTCCCGCCGTCGAAGTCACACAGAATGCGACCAGCCGGTTGTGCTCTTCTTTGGACCTACCGTGCGGACTACCTCAGACGACCTGCACTGGTGGGTCCTCAGGGTCGCTACCCTCGTGCAATTTCAGTGGATGTCATGGTGGCTCTCTTCCCGAGTTGCCTGTTTGCACTACGGTCCAACCCATGTGCCGGGCTGAGCAGACGCAAAACCTCTATAGCGGCACAGGACGTGCGCTATACCAGCTGGAGGTCTTCCATACGGGCGAAGCGCCAAACCAGAAGATCGACGTGAAGTACCGCATGACGTCTAATAATTTTGAAACGTCGCAAAGCGATCTGTTCAATCTGCTGGACGCGATCGGCTTGAAGCGACCGCTCTTCGATATTTTGGCGCCAAAGGTTGAGGCGGGTATCAACGACTATCTGAATTCGCAGCTCAATGTGCTGAGCGAGGGTGCCGTGTCCATCAACGTCCCGACGCCCGACTACATCTATCTGCCACATGTGCGGGAGGTCAAATGGAGCACCTCAACGCCCGCCCCGCACGGAGCGGCGCCCTTTTCGTTGCAGGTCGCCCGGGACTTGAAATTGCCGCGGCTGCTGGCCTGCGCTGTGGCCAAGTGTTTTCGCGATGCGAAGGCGGCGGGTGCGTCAGTCAACTCATGCTCGCTGGACTAGCTGAGCGCCGCCAAGCTGCCGCTCAACCGGCAAAATGCGGAGCTAAAACTTGGGTCTCCGGCAATCAGAGAACCCGACCCAAGCGCTGAGAGCCACTTTGTGATATGTTGATGCAATGGCTGTTGTTTTGACTAATCTCAAGCTCGTGGTGCCTGAAGCAGACGTTAAGACGCCAGCACCCCGTACGAGCGCCCAAGCGCCTGGCAAAAAAGCCAAGGCCGGGGTATTGCGCGGTCTGAAGAAGATTTCAGACGGAACGCACGCTGATCTTTTCAGCGGTAAGGCTGCGCACGCGGCCTTCGGTCAGATTCGGCGCGCTTAAGCGCCGTCAGCCACCATCGTGGCGACTTCGCGCACGCGCCCTTTTGATGACCAGATCCGGGCGCTGGGCGAAGACCCGGCGGACTGGGCAATCTATTTCCAAGAATGGACCGAGCTTTCTGACCAATACGACGATGAGTTCTTTGGAAAGGATTCAGCGTATGTACGGCCAGCGGTTGGTGGTAGGCCCTACGTCCTCCGTCACGTGCATCTGAAGCCTTTCGAACCCACTGCACTCAAGAAGTGGGAAAGCGAACATTGGCTGCGCACGCGCAAGTCCAGCAATCGCGTGCTGGTATATGCCTCTGATGGCAAAGGCAATCACCTTTTGATATTCATCTTGAACGAGCCGGACGCTCACGCTATCGCAAACATGAAAACCGCAGAAGACAGAGCCACGATGGAATCCTTCGCTGCGGTTGCAGAGGCCTTCATTTTCAATGGACAGGACATCACCCGGTGAATTCAGAGAACACGACCCCTGTTAGGCGTGCATCTTTGATGAGTCCGGTCCGCGAGTGAGGCAGCCGCCCGTGCAGAACGCGCCGAGTGGCCACGACGACTTAGGTTGCGGCGTCGAGGTCGCAATTTAGCCGCTAAATTCGAAGGCTACCTTTTCAGGCCCCGGCTGCCTCAAGGTACGACCAATAGCTGCACGGCTGCACGCGACCACTTGCAGACTGTCGCCGCCGTCCGGCGATCACATTCATTCCGCGGCGACTGCCATCGGCTTGGGAGGCACGGGCGGCGCAGCGGGAGCGTCGGTTCCTACTACGTGTAGTTCTTTTATCCGGTCCATGAGCCGACTGACCGTAATCACGTTCAATGCCTCAAGGTCCGCGGAAAGGTTTTTCCGGTGTTGCTCAGAGATATTGGGATCGTCTAGGGCCTCCGTAATCCGAAGCCGCACCGTCGTCACAAGCTTGTTTACCTCGCGTTCCCGCATCTTACTGGTCGCGTAGCGAGCTAGCCAAAGCCAAACCACGCTAAATGCGACGGACGCAGATGGAGCGGCCCAAAGCAGCCATGGCTTGAGCGCGTTGCCTTCGGGCAAACTCGAGGCCACCAAAGCTAGCAAAGTGCCGCCGCCCGCCCCCGCAAATCCCGCACTGACGGAAGGACTGGCGACCGGCAACTGATCGGGATTAGCCGCCATTCTTTGCCTCCTCTCCCCAGCGTCCGCTCGCTCGATTCGCCGCCAACTTTGCTTCGGCTATCAGTTTCTGCAACTGCTCCGCCTCGTTCTCTAACTCCCTGATGTGCCGCATCGCATCGTTTTCGAGCACCTCTGAATCTTTCGAGGCGGCGATGAGCTCCTTCATGAGTTCTGCTTCAGCAGCTGCTCGAACAATTTGAGTCGCCCGCCTCTCCGACTTCGAACTTACCCAATAGGAATATCCCGCAACTGCGAGGGATACCAGCGGGGTTAGAAGCTGAACTGCATCACCCCAGGTTTCGAAAATTGATGACATGGCTCCAGTCCGAGTAAGTTGACGGTGAACGCGTAGAGGCGAAATCTGGCGCAACGCGGGCTCGGGCTTCCACATCACGACCGTAGATTCAACGTCGCGTTCGGAATTTAGCCGCTATATTGCAAATGTAGAAGCGAAAACCGTCCGTGGCGAATACGCAGTCCTAGCTCGATAGTTGGTCGGCGCGTAGTTGTTCGACGCAAATGAACGGGCCACACCTACAGCGGCTCAACATGGACCTCGTCGCGAATGTGACCTTTACGTGTCGCGATCCGACAGGACGCCAAATCATCAATAGCTTGTCGCATAACAGCGTTTTGGCGATTGGCGGCTTTGGATCCTCGTTTGTAGGTCATCCACGACCCAAGACGGGTGATTTTCCTACACGGAGGTCCCATGCACTGGTAGGTTAAATCGCCTCCGCAGCCAGCCTCCTGGCGTTGCCGTCTAACAGCGGAACCGTCGCCGAACTCGCGCAGCGTCTGGTACTGGATGAAGAGCTTCTGGACGAGCTTGTG
>NZ_JASMRZ010000100.1 GCF_030462475.1 Variovorax sp. CAN15 | reverse complement strand
CCTACGACCCCGACGGCAACCTGCAGACGCACACGCGTGCGGACGGCAGCCGTGTGCACTACGAGTACGACAGCCTGCACCGGCTCACCGGCATCCGCGATGCCGAAGGCGGCGTGTGGAAGCGCGACTACGACGCGCAAGGCCACCTCACGGAAGAGATCGATCCGCTGGGGCACAAGACCGAGTACGCCTACGACAAGGCCGGCAGGCCCGTGCGCATCACCGATGCCAAGGGCGGCGTCAAGGCGCTCGTCTACTCGCCATCGGGCCAGTTGCTGAGCTACACCGACTGTTCCGCCAAGACCAGCCGCTGGGAATACGACGAGCGCGGCCGCCTGGTCAAGGCCACCGATGCCGCAGGCAACGCAACCAGCTATCGCTACGCAGCCGGCCAGCTGGAAGAAATCGAACAGCCCGACAGGACGAGCGAACACTTCGAGCACGACGCCGAAGGCCGGCTGCTCGTGCACACCGACGCACTGGGTCGCGCCACACGCTACAGCTACACGCGCGCCGGCCTGATCGCCGGCCGCACCGATGCCGCTGGCCGCTCGCTCAGGTACCACTGGGACCTGTTGGGTCGCCTGACCGAACTGCACAACGAGAACGGCAGCCGGTACGACTTCCGCTACGACCCCGTAGGCCGACTGCTCGAAGAAACCGGCTTCGACCGCAAGGCCACGCGGTACGTCCACGAAGAGACCACGGGCGTGCTCGCCGAAGTGATCGAGGCCGGCCATCGCACCGAACTCGAATTCGATCCACTCGGCCGTCTGAGCGAACGCCGCGCCAGCGGGCAGTCCGAACGCTTCGCCTACGACCGCAACGGCCGCCTGCTCGAGGCGACCAACAGCGATGCACGCCTGCAGTGGTTCTACGACCCGGCCGGCAACCTGACGCGCGAACATCACCACTACCTGCAGCGCAAGCGCACGGCAGTCTGGCAGCACCGCTACGACGAACTCAACCATCGCATCGCCACCGTGCGGCCCGACGGGCACGTCACCCAGTGGCTGACCTATGGCTCCGGCCATGTGCACGGCCTGATGATCGACGGCCAGGATATCCTGGGCTTCGAGCGCGACGACCTGCACCGCGAGATCGCACGCCAACAAGGCAACGGCCTGAGCCAGCGGCAGAAGTACGACCCGGCGGGCCGGCTGCTCGAACAGCACATCTCCCGCACCAAGCCAAGCGCTATCGAATCGACCACCGGCATCCAACGCCGCTATACCTACGACAAGGCTGGCCAGCTGGTGACCATCGGCGACAGCCGCCGAGGCAGCCTGAACTACCGCTACGACCCCGTGGGCCGCCTGCTCGAAGCCAACAGCCGCCTCGGGCGCGAGACCTTCGCCTTCGACCCTGCAGGCAACATCGTCGACCCGCCCCCGGCCAACGAACCACTGAGGCACCCGGCCGGCAAGCTGCTGGACAACCTGCTGAAGAACTACGCCGGCACCAGCTACCGCTACGACGAACGCGGCAACATGACCGAGCGCGTACGCAACGGCTGGCGCACTGTCTTCGCGTGGGACGGCTTCAACCGAATGACAGCGGCGACCGACCACAGCGGCATCGCCACCACCTTCAGCTATGACGCGCTGGGACGGCGTCTGTCCAAGAGTTCGGGCGACACCACGACCCTGTTCGGCTGGGACGGCGACGTGCTCGCCTTCGAGAGCACGCAGAGCAGCTCAGCGATCGAGGAGGGCGGTGCGCACGGCTGGAGCGTGCATTACATCCATGAGCCGAACTCGTTCGTGCCTCTGGTGCAGGCGCGCCGTGCGAGCGCGATGGCGCTGAGCGAGACGACGGATGCGAAGGCGCTGATGGAGGCCAACGGAGGCGTCTACGACATCGAGCAGGATCCGCTGTGGAACGGTGAGCAGAGGCAGGTGCCGCGGGCGTTCGACCGGAAAGAGATGGCGTTCTACCAGTGCGACCACCTGGGCACGCCGCAGGAGCTGACGGACCACGAAGGCAGTGTGGCTTGGTCGGCGCAGTACAAAGCGTGGGGAGAGGCGCGGGAGGCGATCAGCGAAGCGGGGAGAAGGGCGGGGTTCAGGAATCCGATTCGGTTTCAGGGGCAGTATTGGGATGAAGAGACGGGGTTGCATTACAACCGGTACCGCTACTACGAACCGTGGTCCGGAAGATTTGTTAGTAAGGATCCGATTCGACTGATCGGAGGTAGCAACCTTCATGCAGCCGTTCCCAATCCGACGGGCTGGATCGACGCTAACGGTCTTTCCCCTGCCGAGATTCTTAAAAAGGCGGCGCAGGTCAAGGCGGGGAGAAGTGTCACGGTCTGTTCGTTCAAGGAGGCGTCAGCCGTCTTGTTTTCTGCGTTCCCAGACGCGCAAAAGTCAGCCGGAGCAGCAGATAAAGATCCCGCAAAGACCGCGAGGGACAAGGCCGCATTCAAATCGAATCGCCAGAACGGTACCGGAAGAGCCTCGTACCACATGGACTTCAAGACCAATCCTGCAACAGGCGTGCTTTACGGTCATGAATCACTTCCCGACGGGCATCCACATAAAACAATGCCGCATGTCAATATCATTACGCCCGAGGGCGATCGCGTCGATATTTTCGTGGACCGTCCCACCCAATGTCCTTTGGCAAAGAAAAAATGAGTGACGCTGAAATAATTTCAAAATTGAGCTTAATTGTTCGATCCAAGAAAATTCTCTGGATCGAAGGTGATTATCTGCGAGGTGGCGAAACGGTTCATTGGGAATGCTTTGTTAGGCTGTTGGGGGACGTGGTTGCGGTTGGTTTTGATGAGTATTTGCAAAAATATGAAGATGCCATCGATTTATATGATGTTTATGTGAGAAATAAATTCTCTGACATTGAGTCGGCATTGGGGTTTGTTTTGAATTCTTTTCCTCTTGTGGCCGAAAAAATGCGTCGAACTTGATTTTTGGGGATTTGGGTGACATTGAATTTCCTGTTTCTGACGCAAGTTATTTCGATCCATCTGCTACAAAACATGAGATTCTGGTGGGGCGCTATGTTCGGTTTCGGGCTCGCGCGGCAACATCGTCGACCCGCCCCCGGCCAACGAGCCGCTCAAGCACCCGGCCGGCAAGCTGCTGGACAACCTGCTGAAGAACTACGCCGGCACCAGCTACCGCTACGACGAACGCGGCAACATGACCGAGCGCGTACGCAACGGCTGGCGCACCGTCTTCGCATGGGACGGCTTCAACCGAATGACAGCGGCGACCGACCGCAGCGGCATCACCACCACCTTCAGCTATGACGCGCTGGGGCGGCGTCTTTCCAAGAGCTCGGGCGACACCACGACGCTGTTCGGCTGGGACGGCGACGTGCTCGCCTTCGAGAGCACGCAGAGCAGCTCAGCGATCGAGGAGGGTGGCGAGCACGGCTGGAGCGTGCATTACATCCATGAGCCGAACTCGTTCGTGCCTCTGGTGCAGGCGCGCCGTGCGAGCGCGATGGCGCTGAGCGAGACGACGGATGCGAAGGCGCTGATGGAGGCCAACGGAGGCGTCTACGACATCGAGCAGGACCCGCTGTGGAACGGCGAGCAGAGGCAGGTGCCGCGGGCGTTCGACAGGAAGGAGATGGCGTTCTATCAGTGCGACCATCTGGGCACGCCGCAGGAACTGACGGACCATGAAGGGAGCATTGCGTGGTCGGTGCAGTACAAGGCGTGGGGAGAGGCGAGGGAGGCGATCAGCGAGGCTGGGAGAAGGGCGGGGTTCAGGAATCCGATTCGGTTTCAGGGGCAGTATTGGGATGAAGAGACGGGGCTGCACTACAACCGGTATCGGTACTACGATCCGGTCGGCGGAACATTTGTTAGTTCCGATCCAATTGGCTTGGCCGGTGGCGGGCACCTGCATTTATATGTACCAAGCCCCACACAGTGGATCGATCCTCTGGGCTTGAAATATGTCTCAACTGGAAGATCTCCTACGGTTGTCTCTGGCAAGGACAGTTCGAGCAGGGCTTCGACCCAACAGTTGTCCGAATGGCGGCGAAGAATATGTCCATCTGCAATTGGTGTTGCTAGAGATAAATTTCTCGGAGACGAAATGGTGAAAGTTGGCCCCGGAAAATGGCGAAGCATCGACGGCACTCGGCAATTCAGGGTTGGACCCAGCGATTACTCTGGTGGGCATGGCATGGGCTCACCTAATGTTCCGAACACGCCTCATGTTCATTTCGAATTTTTGTCGCCAAAAAATAATAATGGCCAGCCAACAGGAAATTTTCTAGTGACGAAGAATGTTCATGTTCCTTTGGGTTGTCCATGATAATTTTTAACATCGGCCCGTTTAGCAAAGATGAATTGACAATACGATTCGATCGAGAAGGCGCTATAAAATTTCTGGACGCTGTTTCTTTTTTTCTCAACCATGGTACGGATGCAGTCGTGATTGATTGTTTGCAGTACACAAGAAATGGGGTTGGCGCCGCGGAAATAGAGCTCGAGCGAAAAGACGAAAATCATCTGGAAATTAGAGATGGGAGATTGACGCTTTCTATGTCCGATGAAGCATTTGAATATGCGGAATTTTTGCTTCGGAAGTTCCTTCTCGAGGGAGATTTCGCGCCGGCAGAGTTTTATAGTTTTTCGAGAAGGAGTAGAAGATATGACACGCAAGTATTCTTCTTGAAGCTTTCGTCAATTGAAAGCATGATCTCCAGCAATGGTCGTCGATAACGAGTAAGTGGCAGAGGCGAACGAGCGCACTTGAAGCAAGCAGTGGTAGCGGTGTCTATTACGTCAAACAATAACTTTGTAGAACGGAGAGCAGAAAAAGCGTGATGCGTATATTCGATAGGAAGGAGGCGCGTTCTTTCATTGTTGAGTGATTTATATCCAAGGATCCTATGGTCTAAAGAGTAAAAAGGGCGGAGCTGAAATTCCTGCTCGCGCCTAAATAGAGTTTCGTTTCAGGAGATATGCACAGCCGGCAAGCTGCTGGACAATCTGCTGAAGAACTACGCCGGCACCAGCTACCGCTACGACGAACGCGGCAACATGACCGAGCGCGTACGCAACGGCTGGCGCACCGTCTTCGCATGGGACGGCTTCAACCGCATGACCGCGGCGACCGACCACAGCGGCATCACCACCAGCTTCAGTTATGACGCGCTGGGGCGGCGTCTTTCCAAGAGTTCGGGCGACACCACGACCCTGTTCGGCTGGGACGGCGACGTGCTCGCATTCGAGAGCACCCAGAGCAGCTCGGCGATCGAGGAAGGCGGCGATCACGGCTGGAGCGTGCACTACATCCACGAGCCGAACTCGTTCGTGCCCCTGGTGCAGGTGCGCCGTGCGAGTGCGATGGCGCTGAGCGAGACGACGGATGCGAAGGCGCTGATGGCGGCCAACGGAGGCGTCTACGACATCGAGCAGGATGCGCTGTGGAACGGCGAGCAGAGGCGCGTGCCGCGGGCGTTCGACAGGAAGGAGATGGCGTTCTACCAGTGCGACCACCTGGGCACGCCGCAGGAACTGACAGACCATGAGGGGAGCATTGCCTGGTCGGCTCAGTACAAGGCGTGGGGAGAGGCGCGGGAGGCGATCAGCGAGGCTGGGAGAAGGGCGGGGTTCAGGAATCCGATTCGGTTTCAGGGGCAGTATTGGGATGAAGAGACGGGGTTGCATTACAACCGGTATCGGTATTACGACCCGCGGGCTGGGCGGTTCATTTCCAGTGATCCCATTGGCTTGCTCGGCGGCTCTAATCTACATCTTTTCGCTTCCAATCCGGTGGTGTGGATAGATCCTCTGGGCCTTGCTAGAAAAAAAGGTATTACGCCAAATAACCGAGGTACTCGAACCACTATAGAAGGGGGAAAGCTATCGGAGCCGACAGTTGGCTACAGCGGTGGGGCTGGAGGAAAAGGAGCGCAGAATCCCATAGTTAAAAAAATGTATGACGATGTCGCGCTCGATCAGCAGTCGGATACGCATGGATGGTGTGGGGAGCCGGATGCACTAAGCAAAATTGCTGATGCTCATAAGGTAGCTAACGCTGATGAGCTTCGTCGCGTGGTCGAAGGGGCGACATCGACTACCGAACGAAATGACGGAAAATTACTCCCGTACTGCCGCTCTTGCAGCATCGTCATGGGGCGGCTCGGCATTTGTGATGGAGTGAAAAAATGACCGAACCTTATAGCGAAGAGGAAGAAGAGCGTCTCGACGCCATTGAGGAGCAATTGATTGAAAAAAAGGTGCCCTTTTTTTTGATGATGAAGATGTATGCAGAATTTTTGCATGGTTGTATTTTGACGGGCCGATTTAGTCAGATTGCTCCATCTAAAGAGCTCGATCTTGTTGCTGATAATTTGCAACAGGCGATAGCTTTTTTAGGCGTTGATGGCAGCGATGATTTGCGAAAGCCAGGTAGGCTTGAGCTTTGGGCGCTGTTCAGGCGCCTCGAAGAGGAACAGCCGGCTTTGGCTGGTTTAAGTCGATGTGCTGTTTGCTGTTTTTATGAAGAAGCTGGTTGGGATCCAGACACAAGAGAAAGCGTGACGCCCATACCGTTTTATCTATTTCTGCTCAAGCGGCTTAATCCCGATATGGGTTTGGAGTTTTTGACGTACGCGTATAGATACTTGCTCGATCCCGCGCTGGGGTAGTGCCTATCCTGGGCTCGAGCGCGACGACCTGCACCGCGAGATCGCACGCCAACAAGGCAACGGCCTGAGCCAGCGGCAGAAGTACGACCCGGCGGGCCGGCTGCTCGAACAGCACATCTCGCGCACCCGGCCCGGCGCTATCGAATCGACCACCGGCATCCAACGCCGCTATACCTACGACAAGGCTGGCCAGCTGGTGACCATCGGCGACAGCCGCCGAGGCAGCCTGAACTACCGCTACGACCCCGTGGGCCGCCTGCTGGAAGCCAACAGCCGCCTAGGGCGCGAGACCTTCGCCTTCGACCCCGCAGGCAACATCGTCGACCCGCCACCGGCCAATGAGCCACTGAGGCACCCGGCCGGCAAGCTGCTGGACAACCTGCTGAAGAACTACGCCGGCACCAGCTACCGCTACGACGAACGCGGCAACATGACCGAGCGGGTGCGCAACGGCTGGCGAACCGTCTTCGAGTGGGACGGCTTCAACCGCATGACCGCGGCGACCGACCACAGCGGCATCACCACCACCTTCAGCTACGACGCGCTGGGGCGGCATCCTCTCAAAACGAGAGCTGCATGACTTCTTGGTTTGGGCGGGGTACCTATCTGCTCTCTCGCCGTTGACCACCACTACCGATCGCCAATGAGTCAGTCATATGCCAAACCTCGGGTTTCCGATAACTAAATCACCTTGATTTAGTCCCTCCGCTGCCCGATAGTCCCCTTGCGCCCGGACGCCCGCTTCCCACCACGCGATCCGGATCCAAAACCGCAGGCGCAAACCGCCCGCCCAAGGAGACAACCCATGCACACCAGCCCTCGCTCCATCCTCGCTCTGGCAGCACTCTCCCTCGCCGCAGCCGCCGCGTCGACCGCCGCCTTCGCCGCCGACCAACCCATCATCGGCCTCGTCACCAAGACCGAAACCAACCCCTTCTTCGTGAAGATGAAGGAAGGCGCGCAGGAAGAAGCCAAGAAGCAGGGCGCCAAGCTGCTCTCCGGCGCGGGCAAGGCAGACGGCGACAACGCCGGGCAGATCACGGCCATGGAGAACATGATCGCCGCCGGCGCCAAGACCATCCTCATCACGCCGAGCGACGCCAAGGCCATCGTTCCCGCGATCAAGAAGGCACGCGACAAGGGTGTGATGGTGATCGCGCTCGACAGCCCGGCCGATCCGCCGGATGCGACCGACGCACTGTTTGCCACCAACAACTACACCGCCGGTGTGCTGATCGGCGAGTACGCCAAGGCCGCGATGGCGGGCAAGCCGGCGAAGATCGTCGCGCTCGACCTGCTGCCGGGCCACCCGGTGGGTGCGCAGCGCCACAACGGCTTCATGAAGGGCTTCGGCCTGCCGGCCAACGACGCGAAGTCGAACGAGCTGTCGAAGGCGCCTGAGATCGTCTGCATGGCCGACAGCTACGGCGACCAGGCCAAGGCGCAGACCGTGATGGAAAACTGCCTGCAGAAGGCGCCCGACGTGAACCTGGTCTACACCATCAACGAGCCCGCCGCGGCCGGTGCATACAACGCGCTCAAGCGTGCCGGCAAGGAGAAGGGCGTGATGATCGTGTCGGTCGACGGCGGCTGCCAGGGCATCAAGGACACGGCCGCCGGCATCATCGCCGCGACCTCGCAGCAGTACCCGCTGAAGATGGCCGCCATGGGCGTGGCCGCTGGCGTGGAGTTCGCGAAGACCGGCAAGAAGGCCTCGGGCTACGTGGACACCGGCGTGACGCTGATCGCCGGCAAGCCGGTGGCGGGCGTCGACAGCAAGGACACCAAGACTGGCGCCGAGCTGTGCTGGGGCAAGAAGTAATCCGGGACTCCGAGGCAGGAAAAAGAGAAGCCATGGCTAAGTCTCCAACGCACCACATTCCGTGGGGCGCCCTCGGGCCGTGGCTGGCTCTTCTGGGCGCGTGCATCTTCTTCGCGACCCAGTCCGACCGCTTTCTGACGGGCGGCAACCTCTCGCTGATCCTGCAGCAGGTGATGGTGGTCGGCGTGATCGCCATCGGCCAGACGCTGGTCATTCTCACGGCGGGCATCGACCTGTCGTGCGGCATGGTGATGGCGCTGGGCGGGATCATCATGAGCAAGTTCGCCACCGAACTGGGCATGCCGGCGCCGCTGGCCATCCTCTGCGGCATCGGGGTGACGACGCTGTTCGGCCTGCTCAACGGCCTGCTGGTCACGCGCATCAAGCTGCCGCCTTTCATCGTGACGCTGGGCACGCTGAACATCGCCTTCGCGATCACGCAGCTGTACTCGTCCTCGCAGACCATTACCGACCTGCCTGGCGCCCTCACCGGCCTGGGGGCCACTTTCGCCATCGGTGGCGCCGAAGTGGCGTGGGGGTCGGTGCTGATGGTCGCGCTCTACTTCCTCGCGTGGTTCGTGCTGCGCGAGACGGCGGCGGGGCGGCACGTCTACGCCGTGGGCAACAACGCCGAGGCGACGCGGCTGGTCGGCATTCCGACCCAGCGCGTGCTGCTGGGCGTGTACGTGATGGCGGGCGTGCTCTACGGCATCGCCTCGCTGCTGTCGGTGGCGCGCACCGGCGTGGGCGACCCGAACGCGGGCCAGACCGAGAACCTCGACGCCATCACGGCCGTGGTGCTCGGCGGCACCAGCCTCTTCGGCGGTCGCGGCATCGTGCTGGGTTCGCTGATCGGCGTGCTGATCGTGGGCGTGTTCCGCAACGGGCTCACGCTGATGGGCGTGTCGTCCATCTATCAGGTGCTGGTGACGGGCATCCTGGTGATCCTGGCCGTGACGGCCGACCAACTCTCGCGCAAGGGAGCCCGCTAGCATGAAGCTCACCCCCAGCCTTCGCGCACTTCGTGTCGCTTCGCCAACCCCCTTGCAGGGGGCAACACCTGCGGCCGGGCAGAGCCCGTTTCGCGGTGTTCCCCGACGGGGCCGCGCCGGTCTTGTAGGCCGCGGTTCGCGTGCCAGCGTGGTGGAGAACTGAAATGAACACGGCTACAAACCGCAAGATCGTGATGCAGGCCAAGGGCCTGGTGAAGCGCTACGGACAGGTCACCGCGCTGGCCGGCGTCGATTTCGAGCTGCGCGAAGGAGAAATCCTCGCGGTGATCGGCGACAACGGCGCGGGCAAGTCCTCGCTCATCAAGGCGCTGTCGGGCGCGATCGTGCCCGACGAGGGGCAGATCCTGCTCGACGGCAAGCCGGTGCACTTCCGCAACCCGCTGGAGGCGCGCCGCGCGGGCATCGAGACGGTCTATCAAGACCTGGCCGTGGCACCCGCCATGACCATCTACGAGAACCTGTTCCTCGGCCGCGAGCTGCGCCGCCCCGGCTTCATGGGCAATGTGCTGCGCATGCTCGACAAGAAGAAGATGCTGAGCGAAAGCACCGCGCGCATGGCCGACCTGAAGGTCGGCATCCAGTCGATGACGCAGGCGGTCGAAACGCTCTCCGGTGGCCAGCGCCAGTGCGTGGCGGTGGCGCGCAGCGCCGCCTTCGCGCGGCACGTGGTCATCATGGACGAGCCCACCGCCGCGCTCGGCGTGAAGGAGGGCAACATGGTGCTGGAGCTGATCCGCCGCGTGCGCGATCGCGGCCTGCCCGTGGTGCTCATCAGCCACAACATGCCGCACGTGTTCGAGGTGGCCGACCGCATCCACGTGGCCCGCCTCGGCCGCCGCGCGGCCGTGCTCGATCCGAAGAAGATCAGCATGAGCGACACCGTCGCCGTGATGACCGGCGCCATGCCGGCCGACCAGCTGCCCGCGGAGGCGCATGCCTGATGCGCACGCACCCGCTGCTGCGCGCACCCCCGACCTGCTGCGGCCCCGCGGCTCCAACCAGGTCGGCATGCGCCAGTTCAACGAGCGCACGGTGCTGCAGGCGCTGCGCGTTCACGGCAGCCTGCCCAAGGCCGACCTGGCACGGCTGACCGGGCTCAGCGCGCAGACCATCGGGCTCATCACCGCGCGGCTGGAGGAAGACGGGCTCATCGTCAAGCAAAGCCGTGTGCGGGGCCGCATCGGCCAGCCTTCGGTGCCGCTGGCGCTCAACCCCGACGGCGCCTTCGCCATCGGCATCAAGGTGGGCCGGCGCGGCGCCGAATGGCTCCTGATCGACTTCACCACGCAGGTGCGCGAGCGCCACGCCATCAGCTACGACTTTCCCGATGCCGACGAGCTGCTGCCCGCCATCGCCCAGCACATCCACCGGCTGCGCGACGGGCTGGGTCCGCTCGCGGCTCGCAACGTCGGCGTTGGGCTGGCCGCGCCGTTCCTGCTCGGCGGCTGGCACCGCACGCTGGGGCTGTCGAAGGCGCAGTCCGACCTCTGGAACCAGATGGATCTGGCCGCCGAGGTGCGTGCACGCTGCGACGTACCGGTGAGCTTCGCGCGCGATACCGTGGCCGCCTGCGTGGCCGAGCTGGTCGGCGGACGGGGGCACGACCTGAAGAGCTTTCTCTACATCTTCGTCGACACCTTCGTGGGTGGCGGGCTGGTCATCAACTCGCACCTGCACACGGGCGCTCATGGCAATGCGGGCGCGCTGGCATCGCTGCCGATGCAGCCGCCGGGCAGCCGCGGCGCGCTGCCGCCGCAACTGGTCGCGCAAGCCTCGCTGTGGGAGCTGGAACAGCGCCTGGCCGGCGAAGGCCTGGACCCGATGGCCGCCTACGACGACCGCGCGCTGCAGCCGCCCTTCGCACGCGCGACGACGGCCTGGCTGGCGAGCGCATCGCAGGCGCTGGCGCATGCCATCGTCTGCGGCACCGCCATGCTCGACCTGTCCGACGTGGTGGTGGACGGCTCCATGTCGCGCCCGCTGCTGCAGGCGCTGCTCGACCAGACCCGCGACGCGCTCGACCACTGCAACTGGGAAGGCCTCTGGCAGCCGCAGCTGCATGGCGGCAAGGCCGGCGCCCAAGCTTGCGCGCTAGGTGGCGCGATGCTGCCGCTGCACGCCAACTTCGCGCCGGACCACGACGTGTTCCTGAAGGCGGCCTAACCCGCTCGGCGCGATCGCGCGAGGCTCAGCGCCTCGGCGATCAGCGGCTTCACGGTCTCGAAGGTCTTCGCGCTCGGGTTGATCACGCTGACCCAGTACATCTTCGCGTACAGCGGATGCGGCATCAGCGTGTCGAGCGCGCCGTGGTCAGGCGCGGCCGGCTCCTCGCTGAACAGCGCGCGGAAAGTCTCCTTGCCCACGCCGATGTTCAGCCGGAACACGCCCGCGCGGTCCAGCTTCGAGGCGTTGTCGAACTCGTTGTCCTTCGTCACGATGGTCGCGAAGGGAAACTTGTTGTCCCCGTCGTGGAAGAAGAAGGTGTTGTCGTCGGCGATCTGGAAATGGCCGCCGGCCAGCATGTCGATGATGTGTTGGGTGATCGCGTCTTCGGTCATGGCCGCGATCTTGCCTGTATTCCTCAGGAGGAGGGCCAGCGCCGCAGCCCCAATTCGCCCGCCAGCCGCTGGTAGCCCTTGATCTGCGCCTGTACGTAGTCGTCCAGCGCGGTGCCGGTGAGGGCGAAAGGGTAGAGCCCGTGCTGCTCGCGCAGCGCCGCATAGCCGGGGGCGGCGCTCGCTTCGCGGAACGCGTTGGCCCAGGCGCGCACGGCGGCTTCGGGCACATCGGCACTCAGGTACAGGCCGCGCACCGTCGGCCACACCAGCTCCACGCCTTGCTCGCGCGCGGTCGGCACGCCGGTGAGGGCACCGCCCAGCCGGTTCTCCGACAGCACCGCGAGCAGCCGCACGGCGGCCCCGCCAGCGATGGCCTGCAGCGCCTCGGCCGCGTCGCCCGGAAACGCATCGACATGCCGGCCCTGCAGTGCGCTCAATGCGTCGCCGCCGCCCTCGAAGGAGACGAAGCGCATCGCCTTGTGGTCGCGCCCCGCGGCGCGCACTAGTAGCGCGGCCTTCACCCAGTCCTGGCTGCCCACGGTGCCGCCCGCGCCGAAGGCGATGCGCGACGGGTCCTGCCGCAGCGCGGCGACAAGATCCTGCAGGCGCTTGAAAGGCGAATCGCGGTGCACCGCGATCACGCCGTAGTCGGTGCCCAAGGTGGCGATCCAGCGCACGGCCGAGGGCGAGTGCGGCCCGAAGCGCCCCTGCGCGAGGTTGAGCAGCGAGCCGCTCGAGAACGCCACCAGCGTGCCCGGACCGCCGAGCTTGCCGGTGGCGATGCGGTCGAAGGCCACGGCACCGATGCCGCCCGGCAGGTAGCGCTGGGTGAGCGGCGGGCGCGCGGGCCGCACAGCCTGCAGCGCGTCGCGGGCCAGGGCGCAGGTCAGGGCGAAGCCGCCGCCGGCCTTGGCGGGGATCACGCAGTCGGCCGCTTCTTCGGAAGGATCGCCCGCGGCCATCGCGCGCATGCCGAACGACGGCGCGAGCAGCGCGCACAGCGCGCGCAATGCGTGGCGTCGATTGGAGGCAAAGGAGGGCATGGCGGCGGGCCTGTCAGTCAGAGGCCGGGGCCGATGAAGCGCGCGGCCACCAGATGATCGCATGCAGCCCCGGACCGGCTTCGCGTGCTTCGAGCCGCAGTTCGCCCCGATGCCGCTGCGCGATGGAGCGCGCAATGGCCAGCCCGAGCCCGAAGCCGCCCTTGCCCGCACGCGCGCCGCGGCGGAAGCGCTGGCCCAGCGCGGCGCGTTCCTCTTCGTCGATGCCGGGGCCGTTGTCCTCGACGTTGAGGCTCCAGCCCGCCGCGTCGCCGGCAGCGAAGAGCGTGATCGTGCCTTCGGCCGGCGTGTAGGCGATGGCGTTGCTCACCAGGTTGCCCAGCGCCTCTCGCATCAGCCCGCGGTCGGCCACGGCGGGGAATCCGGGCGTTGGCGAATGGATGCCCAGGTCGATGCGCTTTGCGCGCGCCAGCGGCAGCAGGTCGACCGCCACTTCGCGCAGCAGCGCCGCAAGGTCGAATTCGGCGGGCTCCACCGATACCGTGTCGCTGCGGCCCAGCGCCAGCAGCTGCTGCGCGCTGCGCGTGGCGCGGCCGATCTCGGTGCCGAGCGCGTCGAGTGCCGCCCGCACCTGCGCCGGGTCTTCCTCGCGCCGGGCGTAATCGGCCTGCATCTGCAGCGTGGTCAGATGCGTGCGCAGCTGGTGCGAGGCGTCGTCCAGGAACTGGCGCTGCTGTGAAACCAGCTCCTGCGTGCGCGACATCTGCTGGTTGACTGCCGCCACCAGCGGCCGCACCTCGGCGGGCAGGTCGGTCTCGGCAATGCGCGTGAGGTCGTCGCTCGTGCGCGCGCCCACCTCGCGAGCCAGCCGCGAGAGCGGCCGCAGCGCCGCCGCGAGCGCGATGGCGGTGCCGCACAGCAGCATCGCCAGCACCAGCCCGTCGCGCAGCGCCGCGCTGCGCACGAAGCGCGCGCTGAACTCCTGCCGCGAGCGCGTGCTCTCGCCCACCTGGATCAGCACGCTGCGCCCGGTGCTGCCGGCCGGTGCGCGGTCGAGGTCGCGGCGGTAGGCCGCGAGCCGCACCGCCTCGCCGAAATAGATGGCGTCGTAGAAGGCCGGCACGCCCATCTTCAGCTCGGCGGGCGGGGCGGGCAGGTCGGCGCTGCCGAGCTCGACCAGTCCGTCGGAGGTCGAGACCCGGAAGAACACCTGCCCGCTCGCCGTCAGCTCGAAGAACTCGAACATCGTGTACGGCAGCTCGACCGAGAGGCCGCCCGAGGCGGTCGAGATGTTGGCGTCGATGGACTTGAGCGCGCCCAGCAGCGAGCGGTCGTAGGCCGCGTTGGCGGCGGCCAGCGCGTCGTGCCGCGTCATCCACAGCTCCAGCGCGGTCACCACCAGCAGGGCCGGAAAGAGCAGCAGCGCGAGCCGCTGCCACAGGCTCGCGCGCCGCAGGCGGCCCGTGATATTCAGCGACATACCCACGATGCACGAAATCCAGACGGCCTCTTCGCGGGACACCGCGGAACCGGTTCCGCCGGGCCGCAGGTGTCGCCCCCGGCGAGAGGGGAGGAGAAGCGACACGAAGTGCGCGAAGCCTGAGGGAGTGCTCTCATCTAGTCCGATTCGAGCACATAGCCCAGCCCGCGCAGCGTGACGATGCGCACGCCGCTGCCATCCAGCCGCTTGCGCAGCCGGTAGACGAAGACCTCCACCGCCTCGGGGTGCACTTCCTCGTCGTCGGAGAACACGCGCTCCAGGATCTGCTGCTTCGACAGCGGCT
Source organism: Variovorax sp. CAN15 (assembly GCF_030462475.1). Lineage (GTDB taxonomy): Bacteria > Pseudomonadota > Gammaproteobacteria > Burkholderiales > Burkholderiaceae_C > Variovorax. The sequence goes on along the minus strand of NZ_JASMRZ010000100.1, from coordinate 2,777 downwards.
CGCCGCTGCGCTGCACCAGTACGCGCAGCACCGCCAGCTCGCGCGGCGAAAGCGCCAGCGCCTCGCCGTTGAGCGTGAAGTGCCGCCGCGCGCCGTCGTACACCAGAGGCCCGCAGGCCTGGCGCGGATGCTCCACGCCGCGCGCGCGGCGCACCAGAGCATGCAGCCGCGCCTCGAGCTCGGCCAGCGCGAAGGGCTTGGCGAGGAAGTCGTCGGCGCCCGCGTTGAGCGAGGCCACGCGCTCGTTCACCGAGTCGCGCGCCGTGAGGATCAGCGCCGGCAGCCGCTGGTCGCGTTCGCGCAACCGCTGCAGCACCGTGTGCCCGTCGAGCCCGGGCAGGCCCAGGTCGAGCACCAGCGCGTCATGGTCGCGCTGCTGCAGCGCCCGGTCGGCCAGCCGCCCGTCGTCCACCCATTCGACCTGGATTCCCGCGTGCTCCAGCGCCTTGCACAGCCAGGTGCCCAGGGTGTGTTCGTCTTCGGCCAGGAGAATGCGCATTAACCGATCCTAGTGGCGCCAGGTCTTTTCGCGAAACACCGCGGAACCGGCTTTGCCGGGCCGCAGGTGTTGCCCCCTGCAAGGGGGTTGGCGAAGCGACACGAAGTGCGCGAAGCCTGGGGGTTTGCCAATCAATCCGGCTTGATGTTTGCCCTTGCGATCACTTTTTGCCAACGAGCTTGCTCGAAAGCAATGAACTGCGCGAACTGCTCCGGCGTGCCGCCGATGGCTTCGGCCGCGTCGTTGGTCAGCCGCTGCATCGAATCGGGCGACTTAACCGCCTTCATCGTCTCGGCCGAGAGCTTGGCCATCTGCGCGGGCGTGATGTTGGCGGGCGCGAGCATGCCGTACCACTGCGTCATCTCGAAGCCGGGGAAGCCCTGTTCGGCCACGGTCGGCACGTCGGGCAGCTGCGGCAGGCGCCTGGCAGAGCCCGTCGCGATGCAGCGCACCTTGCCCGCCTTGATGAACTGGAGGACCGCCGCCGCGCCGATGGCCGATGCGTCGAGGCGTCCCGAGAGCAGGTCGGTCACCATCGGGCCGGTGCCGCGGTAGGGCACGTGCAGCATGAACACGTCGGCCGTCATCTTCAGGTACTCGAAGGCCAGGTGCCCCGCGCTGCCGTTGCCCGCCGAGCCATAGCTGAGCTTGCCCGGCTTCGACTTGGCGTAGGCGATGAATTCCTTGAGGTTCTTCGCCGGCACGTCGGGGTGCACCACGTAGAGGCTGGGCACCTTGGCCAGCAGGCTCACGGGCTTGAAGTCCTTGTTCGCGTCGTAGGGCAGCTTGGCGAAGATGTACGGATTGACCGCCAGCGTGCCGATGTGGCCCAGGATGATCGTGTGCTGGTCGGTGGCGCGCGCCACCTCGCCCATGGCGATGTTGCCGGCCGCGCCCGGCTTGTTGTCGACGAACACGCTCTGGCCGATGGTGCGCGAGAGTTCGGCGGCGGTCGAGCGCGCGACGATCTCTGAACTGCCGCCGGGCGCGAAGGGCACGACGAAGCGGATCGACTTGCTGGGCCAGGTGTCTTCGGCGGAAGCCAGTGAGGGGAGCAGGCCGCCGAGGGCCATGGCTCCGCTGGCTTGCAGGAGGCCGCGGCGGTTCAGGCGGGCGTGGTCGGGCGGAAAGAGGTCGGGCATGGGTTGTCTCCAGCGCTTCTTGGATTGAAAGCGCGCATCGTGCCCGGCGGATGCTGTCGGAATGCTGTCAGTCGCTCGACGTCAGATCAGGTTGCGCATCGCCTGCGCCGTCTCCCGCAGCACCGGCAGCACCCGCGCCACCGCATCCTCCGAGCTCTCGTGCCCCATCGGCATGGTGATGTTCAGCGCGCCGACCAGCGTGCCGTGCCGGTCGCGCAGCGGCACCGCGATGCCGCGCGAGTTCAGGTCGAGCTGCTGTTCGGAAAGGGCCCAGCCCTGGGCGCGGATGCGGGCGAGTTCGAGCTTCATGCGCTCCATGCTCGCGATGGTGTGCGAGGTGAACACGGTGAGCTGGCGCGTCGTGAGCCATTCGTCCAGCTCGGCGTCGCTGCGCAGGGCCAGCATCAGCATGCCCGAGGCCGTGACCTGCGCCGGCACGCGCGCGCCGAGCACGTAGCCGGTGCTCATGCTGCGGTTGGGGCCGTTGCGTGCGATGTAGACCACCTCGTCGCCGTCCATCACGCTGAGGTAGGCGATCTCGTTGGTGCCCGCGGCCACCCGCTGCAGGAAGGGCTGCACCACGCGGGGCAGGCGGGCCGATTCCAGGTACGACTGGCCCAGGCGCAGCACGCGCGGCGTGAGCCAGAAGAGCTTGCCGTCGCTGGCCACGTAGCCCATGTGCTGCAGGGTCAGCAGGTAGCGCCGCGCGGCGGTGCGGGTCATGTTCGTGCGCTGGCCGGCCTGGCTGGCGGTGAGGCGCGGGTTGGCGTCGTCGAAGGCTTCGATGATGCTCACGCCGCGCTCGAGGCCGGCGATCCAGTCGCGCTTGTCCAGGCCGGGCGGCGGTGCCGGGTCGTGATTGCTGTCCTTGCTCATGGGCGGAAGTGTGATCTGGGTAGAAGGGTTCGAGTTTGCAATTGGTGCAGGTGAAAACCCTCGAATTGATCGATCATTGAATTCTAAAGATCGATAGTCGCACGTTTTAATGCCCCAAGGGCTGCATGAGTTGGCGGGAGGGACTATAAAGGTCGCCATCGGCCCTCGAAAAGAGCGATTGACGAACGGAAGCACGCACATGAGCCATTCCATCAGCGGCAGCACCCAGGCCTACCTGATCCCCGGTGACCCGGTCCGGT
>NZ_JASMRZ010000010.1 GCF_030462475.1 Variovorax sp. CAN15 | reverse complement strand
TGGTAGTCCTTCGCATCACACCGGAAGGGCGTGCGGCGCTTACCAAAGGCATCAGTCCCAATCTCTAGCTGGGAGGGGAAAGTCGCTCCAGGAAATCCAGGAGGCTGTCTACATCAGTGGACTTGTCGAACACGGCGTCAGCGCCCAGCATCAGAGCGCGGCGCCGGACCTCCTCCGTGGCGTAATTTGAGAAGATGACAACGCGCTGATTGGGTTTCCTAGTGCTGCACCAGGCGATGACGTTCAGGCCTGAGCCTTCGCGCAAGAAAAGGTCTACGACGGCGACGTCCCACCCATCGTGCGACTCGAGCCAAGCGATTGCCTCCGCTTCCGTTTCAGCCACGCCCTCTATGCGAGCCTGCGACAGCGCTTCAAGCGTAGGAATCAGGTTTTCGCGGATCAGGCGGTTGTCTTCGACGAGGAGGGCGTGCAGGACCATCCACGGAACATAGGGCTCAGTACAGGAGCCTTTGTAGGAGCACGCATCAGCGCGCAGTCATCCGACATGGGTGGTGACGTGCGCGCGTAGGGTCCGTGGCAGCTGGTCGCGCAAAACTTCGATCAACCCCTTTCCCGGATGGTGAATTGAAAGGGTTGGGCCCAGCCTGCGTGCTGGGCCTTTTCTTGACCCTTCCCCGAAGTTCACTCACTCGAGCTCGATACCACCGTCACCAACCGGATCGGCGTCCTCATCCTCATTCGACATTGCCGCTCGCCATCGCAGTGCGCCGGCATCGAAGGCTGCTTGTGCCGTGGCATAGCCTTCCTCAGAGGCCGCGAATTCTCTAAGCTGGTCGACCTCGTGGCCAGTGGCTTCGAGCAGTAGCCAGTGGTATTGGTCGCTGTGGTCGGGATCTTCAATGACCGTGAGCGCGAGGTGAGACAGTTTCATGTGGGCTGGCCCCCGCCGATACGACCTTGCTTCATCAAGTCGACAACGCCTTCGGCGAAGGCGATCTGTTGATGCGAGAGCGATGCTCCAGGCACGAGGAGGCCCACTCGCTCTGCGAGTGCCTGCAGGACCGCTCGGTTTGACTCGGGTGCGGCGGGAAGGGGAATGCTTGAATCAGCTTCGGGCATGGCAAAAAATCCTTGAATTGCCCGTTCGGGCTATGTGAAAAATCGGACCAAGGCGCGCTACCGTGCCTTCCAGCGTGAAAGTGCGCAGGGACGCTCGGCCTTCCGCCGCAAACGCTGGCGAACTCCAAGGCTGTCCATTGGCATAGCGCGCTCTCCTGGCAGTCGGATGCCTGTCACCGCTTGTACCCCAACAGCTTCATTGCCTCAGCCAGCGGCTGGCGCGTCTTCCAATACCCGGCCCACGGGTCTGACGTTTGGAAAGACAGGTGCTCGCGCGCGGTGCGCACGGTCCACTGTGCGCCGCTCTTCAGCTTGGGAAGGTCGTCCCAACTCACAGGAATCGACACTCCCAGGCCCGGCCGCGCGCGTGCGGAGAATGCCGCGGCCGTGGTCGCGCCATGGCCGTTGCGAAGAGCCCGCGAATTCGATGGTGTAGCCCGTACCGCCCGCCGTGCCGATCTTGCCGATGATGGCCAGCACGATGTCCTTGGCGGTACAGCCGAGCGGCAGCTTGCCATCGACCTTCACAAGCATGTTCTTGGCCTTCTTGCCCAGCAGCGTCTGCGTGGCCATGACGTGCTCGACCTCGCTGGTGCCGATGCCGTGCGCCAGCGCGCCGAAGGCGCCGTGCGTGGAGGTGTGCGAGTCGCCGCAGACGACAGTCATGCCCGGCAGCGTCGCGCCCGACTCGGGGCCGATCACGTGCACGATGCCCTGGCGCTTGCTCAGGAAGGGGAAGAACGCGGCCGCGCCGAACTCGGCGATGTTGTGGTCGAGCGTGGTGACCTGTTCCTTGCTGGTCGGATCGGCAATGCCTTCGTAGCCGCGCTCCCAGCCCGTGGTGGGCGTGTTGTGGTCGGCGGTGGCCACCACCGAACTGATGCGCCACAGCTTGCGGCCCGCTTCGCGCAGGCCTTCGAAGGCCTGGGGGCTGGTCACTTCATGCACCAGGTGGCGGTCGATGTAGAGGATCGCGGTGCCGTCTTCCTCGGTATGGACGACGTGTTCGTCCCAGATCTTGTCGTAGAGCGTGCGTGCCATGTCGGTCTCTTCTGTCTTTCGTGGGGAAATGGAATTGTCTGTTGTCGCGGCCTAGGCAGCGAGTTGCTCGCCGGCATCCGCGGCCGCGTGCAGGTGATTCACCAGCGAGCGCGCCGCCACGGGCAGGGTGGAGAAATCTCGTGCCACCAGCCTGATCTCGCGCGCGGCCCAGGCGTCGTCGAGCGGGATGCTCACGAGGCCGTGGCCGATGCCGTTGCGCATGAGCTCGAAGGCCCGCTGCGGCATCACGCCGATGCCCAGGCCGTTCTCGATCATCCGGCACATGGCGTCGAGGCCCGTCACGTGGATGCGCAGCTTGATGCTGCGGCCGGCGTCGAGCGCGGCCTCGTGCATCGCGACGTAGATCGAGCTGTTGGTGTGCAGGCCGACGTGGTCGAAGTCGAGCGAATCGACGAAGTCGATGCTGCCCTCGGCCGCCAGCGCATGCTCCGTGGGCACGATCAGCGCCAACCGGTCATGCCGGTACGGCAGGCTCTGAAGCTCGCCCGCGCCGCCGGCCACGTGGCACACGCCGAGGTCGGCCGCGCCTTCCTGCACCGCGCGGATCACCTCGCTGCTGAGGTGCTCTTCGAGGTCGATCTTGATGGCCTCGTGGGCGCGAGTGAACACGCCCAGGTCTTCCGGAAGGAACTGCACGATCGCCGAGATGTTGGCGTGCACCCGCACATGGCCGCGCACTCCGTCGGCGTATTCGCTGAGCTCGCCCTGCATCTTCTCCAGGCTGTAGAGCACCGAGCGCGCGTGGTGCAGCAGGCTTTCGCCGGCGGGCGTGAGGTCGACGCCGCGCGCATGGCGGTAGAGCAGGGTGGTGCCGAGCGTGGCCTCGAGGTCTGACAGCCGCTTGCTGATGGCCGAGGCCGCGATGAACTCGCGCTCCGCCGCGCGCCCGATGCTGCCCAGCTCGCACACGGCGACGAACAGCTGCAGCGACGTGAGGTCGATGCGGCGGGCGAAGTTGCGTTCTGACGTGCTCATGGGGTTGCGGGCATCGCATTTGGCGATGAGGAAGCCATTTTCTCCCTGTTTTTATGTGCCAGGCATCGTGATGCGAGATGGCCTTGGTGCCAAGTGGCGACGGGCAACGCGTGGACCGGGATGGACACCTCGGCATCGACCTGCAACGTTGCCGTGTCAGTGATTTGGCTATCACCTGTTCCGGTGATTTCTGCGCGCCGACGAAAACGATACCCTCGCCCCGCTTTTGGATATTTGGTTACATTTCGGCCTATTTGGTTGCAATTCATTACTGAGGCGGGGGCATGAACACGATTTATCGCAGCGTATGGAACGCTGCACTGGGAGCCTGGGTGGCCGTTTCGGAGGTGTCGCATCGGCGCGGGCGGCAAGCTTCTTCGGTCACCGCGGCCGTGTGCCTGCTGGCCCTGGCTGGCCTGCCGGCGGGCGCCTGGGCGCAGGCCAGTGGTGGTACTGCATTCGTCGCGGGCGGGGGTACTGGCGGGCGGGGCGGTGCTGGAAATGGCACTGGCGGCGGCGGCGGCAACATCGGCATGTACCCCACCAGCAACGGATCGTCTCCATCGGGGGGCAGTGGCGGAGCCGGCGGCAACGGAGCGGCTGGTGCCGGCGGAATCGGAGGGGCGGTGGGCGCGGCCGGCGTTACTGCCTCCGTCGGAGGATCGCCGGGAAGCGGCGGCATCCCCGACCCTGATCCGACCTATGGCGCGGGCGGCGGCGGTGGCGGTGGCGCCGCCGTGTACACCTCCGGCACCTCCATCACAGTGATGGGCGCAACCACGCTCGTGGGGGGCGGTGGCGGCGATGGTGGAAGCGGGCGACTGGCCGGCGGCGGCGGTGGTGGCGGCGCGGGCCTTCAGGGTGTCGCCGCCAATGCGGTGGTAGTCAATAACTCGGGCCTGGCCATCGTCGGCGGTAATGGCGGCAACGGCGGTATCGGCCAATGGGCCGGCGGTGGCGGCGGCGGCGGAGACGGCATCGTGCTGCAAGGCGGCAGCGCCACCGTCACCAACACCGGCACGGCCATTGGCGGGAGCGGCGGGAATGGCGGCGTGGCGACCATCGGCGGCATGGTGGGCGGCGGCGGCGAGGGCGGCGCCGGGCTGGCGCTGGAGTCCAGCGGCAACTCGATGCTCAATACCGGGGCACTGGTGGGAGGCGCGGGCGGTGCCGGCGGAAGCAGCGCCGCCAACGGCATCGGAGGCGCAGGCCTGCGCATCCGCGGCAATGCGAACAGCATCGTCAACAGCGGCACCCTGACAGGTGGCATGGGCGGTGACGGCGTCACGCGCGGCGACGCGGTGCGCGTCACCGGCAGCGACAACTCGGTCGAGCTGCAGAACGGTTCGGTGATCGACGGGACCCTGTCGGCATTCGGCACCGGCAACGTGCTGCGCCTGGCGGGCGCGGCGACCGACGGCACCACCTCGCTCGGCGCAGCGACCTACCGCGGCTTCGAGCGCTACGAGAAGATCGGCGCCAACACCTGGACGCTGACCGGCACCACCACCGAACTGACGCCATGGACGGTGCTTGGCGGCACGCTCGCCATTGCCGACGACAGCGCGCTCGGCAATTCCTCCGGCAGGCTCACGCTCGACGCCGGCACGTTGCGCTCCACCGGCACGACCACCGGCACGCGCGCCATCACCCTCGGGGCGGGCGGCACGACCTTCGAAGTCGACCTGGTGCGCACGCTGACCCTCAACGGCACGCTCTCCGGTCCGGGCAGCCTGCGCAAGACCGGCGCCGGCACGCTGGTGCTCGGTGCGGCCAACAACTACGTCGGCGGGACGGCCGTGGAGGCGGGCAGCCTCAATGCAGCCGCCACAGGCGCGCTGGGCAGCGGCCCTGTCTCGGTGGCGGCCAATGCCTCGCTGCTCTTCAGCGGCGCCACGGACGCGAGCGGGCTGACCATCACCGCCGCCGAGCGCGGCGCAGTCGGCAATGCCGGCTTCGTCCGCTTCGGCGACACCGCCTCGGCAGGCAATGCCCGTCTCGTCATGAACAACGGCGCGGCGGCCGAGTTTCGCGACAACGCCTCCGCGGGCAACGCCGTCATCGAGAACCATGGCGGGCTGACCAACATCTGGTCCAACGCGACGGCCGGCAGCGCGCGCATCACCAACTTCTCGGGCGGCCAGATCAACCTGCTGGACGACGCCAGCGCGGGCCAGGCGACCTTCGTCAACGAAAGCGGCGGCCTGATCGACATCTTCGACCGCGCGAGCGCCGGCCAGGCCACGGTGGTCAACAACGCGGGCGGGCGCCTGCGCATCCGCTCGCTGACCGCCGGGGGAATCTCCATCGGCTCGCTTTCAGGTGCAGGCGACGTGATCCTCGGCGCCAAGGCGCTGACCACGGGCGGGCTGAACGCCAGCACCGAAGTCTCGGGCGTGATTTCGGGCGCCGGTGGCTCGCTGGTGAAGGTGGGCACCGGCACGCTCACGCTTTCGGGCGCGAACACCTATACCGGCGGCACCGCGCTGCGCCAGGGGCGCCTGAACCTCGGCAACAGCCAGGCGCTGGGCACCGGCACGCTGTCGATGGACGACGACACCACCCTGGGCTTCAGCGCCGACGGGCTGACGATCGCCAACGCGATCCAGCTCACCGGCAGCACCGATCCGGTCATCGACACCGGCGCCTTCAACGCGACCCTGAGTGGCGCGATCAGCGGCGGCGGCTTCATCACGAAGCAGGGCACGGGCACGCTGACGCTTTCGGGCGCCAACAACTACACCGGCGCCACCAACGTCGCGCAGGGCACGCTCAAGGCGGGCGCCGCCAATACCTTCAGCGCGGTCTCCGCCCACAGCGTGGCCTCGGGCGCTACGCTGGACCTTGCAGGCTTCAGCCAGACAGTGGCCTCGCTGGCCAACAGCGGCACCGTCTCGCTCGCGGGCACGACAGCGGGTACCACGCTGACGGTGACGGGCGCCTACGTCGGCAACGGCGGCGTGCTCCGGCTGGGAACCGCGCTCAACGGCACCGGACCTTCGGACCGCCTGGTGATCGAGGGCGGCACGGCCAGCGGCAAGACCACTGTGCAGATCGCCAACCTCGGCGGCCTGGGGGCGCTCACCAGCGGCAGCGGCATCGAGGTGGTCACGGCGCAGAACGGCGCCACCACGACCGCGCAGACCACCAAGGACGCCTTCAGCCTGGCCAACGGCCACGTCGATGCCGGTGCCTATGAGTACCGCCTGTACGCGGCTGACGCCAACGGCGCGGGCGAGAACTGGTACCTGCGCTCGAGCGCCATCGGAGCGATCGGCGCGCCCGTGCCGGTCGTCACCTACCGCGCCGAAGCGTCTCTCTATGGCGCGCTGCCGAGCCAACTGCGCCAGGGCAACCTCGCGATGCTGGGCGACCTGCGTAAGCGCGTGGGCGACGACGACGTCAAGGGCGGCGCGGCCGCACCGAGTGCCTCGAACCGCCGCGCCTGGGCCCGCGTGCTCTCCGCCGACATCGACATCCAGCAGGGCGGCGCGGTCGCCCCGGGCAGCAAGGGGCGCCTCACCGGCTTCCAGGCCGGCACCGACCTGCTGGCCATGCCGGACTGGCGTGCCGGCATCTACGTCGGCCAGCTCGACGGCGACGCCAGCGTGCGCGGCTTCGCCAGCGGCATCCAGAACCTGGGCGTGGGCCGCAACGACCTGCGCAGCCAGTACCTGGGCGTGTACGGCACCTACAGCAATGACAGCGGTTTCTATGCCGACGTGGTGGTCCAGTCGGGCCGCCACCGCTACACGGTCGAGCCGCTGGCGAGCCAGGGCACGAGCGGCAAGGGCAACAGCCTGCTGGGCTCCATCGAGGTGGGGCAGGCCTTCGCGCTGGGCGGCAGCGGCTGGAGCATCGAGCCGCAGCTGCAGCTGATCCATCAGCACATGGACCTGAGCAACTCCGCCATCGTCGGCGCGATCGCGCAGCCGCAGGCCGACAGCGGCTGGATCGCGCGTGCGGGCGTGCGGGTCAAGGGCGAGATCGCCACGGGGCTCGGCACGCTGCAGCCGTACGGGCGCTTCAACATCTACCGGACATCGAGCGGCGCGGACGTCGCGCGCTTCGTGAATGGCGCGACCACCACCGACATCGCCGCGCCGACCGGCGGCACGAGCACCGAGCTCGCGGGCGGCTTCACGCTGGCGCTGGGCGGGTCGACGAGCCTGTATGGCGAAGTCGGCAAGCTGTGGTCGTCGGGTGGCGATGCCAAGGTGAAGAGCGGCATCAACGGCTCGGTGGGCGTGCGCGTGAAGTGGTGACCCGACGCTGATGCGGAAGGCCTGACGCCACAACGAAAAAAGCTGCCCGAGGGCAGCTTTTTCATTGAGCGAGGCAATCAGCCAGTCGATCAGCGAGCCGAGATCGGCTTCACGTCGCGCTTGGGCGAGCCTTCGAACAACTGGCGCGGGCGGCCGATCTTGTACTCGGGGTCGCCGATCATTTCGTTCAGCTGGGCGATCCAGCCGACCGTGCGGGCCAGCGCGAAGATCGCGGTGAACAGCGGCACCGGAATGCCGATGGCGCGCTGCACGATGCCCGAGTAGAAGTCGACGTTCGGGTAGAGCTTGCGCGACACGAAGTACTCGTCTTCCAGGGCGATCTTTTCCAGTTCCTTGGCGAGCTTGAACAGCGGGTCGTTTTCCAGGCCCAGCTCGGTCAGCACTTCGTTGCAGGTTTCCTGCATCAGCTTGGCGCGCGGGTCGTAGTTCTTGTACACGCGGTGGCCGAAGCCCATCAGCTTGACGTTCGAGTTCTTGTCCTTGACCTTCTTGATGAACTCGCCGATCTTCTCGACGCCGCCTTCCTTCTGGATGTCGTACAGCATGTTGAGTGCTGCTTCGTTGGCGCCGCCGTGGGCGGGGCCCCACAGGCAGGCCACGCCGGCCGCGATGGCCGCGAAGGGGTTCGTGCCCGACGAGCCGCACAGGCGCACCGTCGAGGTCGAGGCGTTCTGCTCGTGGTCCGCGTGCAGGATGAAGATGCGGTCGAGCGCGCGCTCGAGCACCGGGTTCACCTTGTACTCCTCGCACGGCGTGGCGAACATCATGTGCAGGAAGTTGCCGGCGTAGCTCAGGTCGTTCTTCGGGTACATGTACGGCTGGCCGATCGTGTACTTGTACGCCATGGCCACGAGCGTGGGCATCTTCGCGATCAGGCGGATCGCGGCGATCTCTCGGTGCTCGGGATTGTTGATGTCCGTGCTGTCGTGATAGAAGGCCGACAGGGCGCCCACCAGGCCGGTCATGATGGCCATCGGGTGCGCGTCGCGGCGGAAGCCGCGCAGGAAGAACTGCATCTGCTCGTTGACCATCGTGTGGTTGGTCACGAGCTTGGTGAAGTTGGCCTTCTTGGCCGTGTCCGGCAGTTCACCGTACAGCAGCAGGTGGCAGGTCTCGAGGAAGTCGCAGTTGGTCGCGAGCTGCTCGATGGGGTAGCCGCGGTACAGCAGCTCGCCCTTGTCGCCATCGATGTACGTGATGGCCGACTGGCAGGCGGCGGTCGACATGAAGCCCGGGTCGTACGTGAACATGCCGGTCTGCGCATACAGCTTGCGGATGTCGATCACGTCGGGGCCGACGGTGCCCTTGTAGATCGGCAGTTCGACGCTGTCGCCGCCATTGCTGAACGACAGCGTGGCCTTGGTATCGGATGCTTTCATTTCGGTTTACTTTCAGAGGTGGATTCAGGACGAAGGAGAAATTGCAGGGCGCTGCGCGCCGTCGGCGCGCATGAGCTGCAGCAATGCGACCACCTCGGCCCCGGCCCATGCGGGCTCGGGCTCCTTTCTGCGCAGAAGGAGGTCGAGGAGATCGTTGTCCGACAGGTCCATCAATGTCTCCATCGCTCCCGCCTGACCCACGGTCATGCGGGATTCGTGCCGCTCGAAGAAGCGGGCGATGAACAGGTCGTTCTCGAGCAGCCCGCGCCGGCAGCGCCACTTGAGCTTGCTCAGCGCGCGTTCGCTGAGCAGCTCCTGGGAGTCGGCGACGGGTTGCATGATTGCTTTCTGAAGAACTGCTGGACCGAGGGGCTCAGATGGCGCGGCGCACCATCAATTCCTTGATCTTGCCGATGGCCTTGGTCGGGTTCAGGCTCTTCGGGCACACGTCCACGCAGTTCATGATCGTGTGGCAGCGGAACAGGCGGTAGGGGTCTTCCAGGTTGTCCAGGCGCTCGGCGGTGGCTTCGTCGCGGCTGTCGGCGATGAAGCGGTAGGCCTGCAGCAGGCCGGCGGGGCCCACGAACTTGTCGGGGTTCCACCAGAAGCTCGGGCAGCTCGTGGAGCAGCTCGCGCACAGGATGCACTCGTACAGTCCGTTGAGCTCCTCGCGCTCCTCGGGCGACTGCAGGCGTTCCTTCTCGGGCGGCACGGTGTCGTTCTGCAGGTACGGCTTGATCGAGTTGTACTGCTTGAAGAACTGGGTCATGTCCACGATCAGGTCGCGGATGACGGGCAGGCCCGGCAGCGGCTTGAGCACGACGGTGCCCTTGAGCGTGTTCATGTTGGTCAGGCAGGCCAGACCGTTCTTGCCGTTGATGTTCATCGCGTCGGAGCCGCAGACGCCTTCGCGGCACGAGCGGCGGAACGACAGCGTAGGGTCCTGCGCCTTGAGCTTCATGAGCGCGTCGAGCAGCATGCGCTCATGGCCGTCGAGTTCGATCTCGACCGTCTGCATGTAGGGCTTGGCGTCCTTGTCCGGGTCGTAGCGATAGATCTGGAATGTGCGCTTCATCGTATGTTCCTAATTTTTAGAATGTCCGGACCTTCGGGGGCACCGAGGCGACCGTCAGGGGCTGAAGCTTGACCGGCTTGTACGACAGGCGGTTGTCCTCGCTGTACCAGAGCGTGTGCTTCATCCAGTTGGCGTCGTCGCGGCCGAGCGGCGCGACAGGATCGTCGGCCGGACGCTCGTAGTCCTCCACGGTGTGGGCGCCGCGGCATTCCTTGCGGGCTGCTGCGGAAACCATGGTGGCCTGCGCCACTTCGATCAGGTTGTCGACTTCCAGCGCTTCGATGCGGGCGGTGTTGAACACCTTCGACTTGTCCTTCAGGCCGATGGCCTTGACGCGCTCGCGCACGGCGGCGATCTTGGTGACGCCTTCGTCCATCGAGGCCTGCTTGCGGAACACGGCGGCATGCTGCTGCATGACGGCGCGGATCTCGCCGGCCACGTCCTGCGCGTACTCGCCGCCGGTGGTGGCTTCGAGGCGGTTCAGGCGCTCCAGCGTGCGGTCGGCCGCATCGTTGGGCAGGGGCTTGTGTTCCTTGAGCTTGTCGTTGAACTCGACGATGTGGTTGCCGGCCGCGCGGCCGAACACCAGCAGGTCGAGCAGCGAGTTGGTGCCCAGGCGGTTGGCGCCGTGCACGCTCACGCAGGAGCATTCGCCTACGGCGTAGAGGCCGTTCACGACGGCGCTGTTGTCCTCGCCCTTCTGGATGACGACCTGGCCGTGGATGTTGGTGGGGATGCCACCCATCTGGTAATGGATGGTAGGCACGACGGGAATGGGTTCCTTCGTGATGTCGACGTTGGCGAAGTTGACGCCGATCTCGTACACCGAAGGCAGGCGCTTGTGGATGGTGTCCGCGCCAAGGTGGTCGAGCTTGAGCAGCACGTAGTCCTTGTTGGGACCGCAGCCTCGGCCTTCCTTGATTTCCTGGTCCATCGAGCGCGACACGAAGTCGCGCGGCGCCAGGTCCTTCAGCGTGGGCGCATAGCGCTCCATGAAGCGTTCGCCGTTGCTGTTCAGCAGGATCGCGCCTTCGCCGCGGCAGCCTTCGGTGAGCAGCACGCCCGCGCCGGCCACGCCGGTCGGGTGGAACTGCCAGAACTCCATGTCCTGCAGCGGGATGCCCGAGCGTGCAGCCATGCCGAGGCCGTCGCCGGTGTTGATGAAGGCGTTGGTGGAAGCCTGGAAGATGCGGCCCGCGCCGCCGGTGGCCAGCAGCACGGTCTTGGCCTGCAGGATGTGCAGGTCGCCGGTTTCCATTTCGAGCGCGGTCACGCCGACCACGTCGCCTTCTTCGTCACGGATGAGGTCGAGCGCCATCCATTCGACGAAGAACTGGGTGCGGGCTTCGACGTTCTTCTGGTAGAGCGTGTGCAGCATCGCGTGGCCGGTACGGTCGGCCGCGGCGCAGGCGCGCTGCACGGGCTTCTCGCCGTAGTTGGCGGTGTGGCCGCCGAACGGACGCTGGTAGATGGTGCCGTCGGGGTTGCGGTCGAAGGGCATGCCGAAGTGCTCGAGCTCGTACACGACCTTCGGGGCTTCACGGCACATGAACTCGATCGCATCCTGGTCACCGAGCCAGTCGGAGCCCTTGATCGTGTCGTAGAAGTGGTAGTGCCAGTTGTCCTCGCTCATGTTGCCCAGCGAGGCGCCCACGCCGCCTTGCGCGGCGACGGTGTGCGAGCGGGTCGGGAACACCTTGGAGAGCACGGCCACGTTGAGGCCGGCACGTGCGAGTTGCAGCGAGGCGCGCATGCCGGAGCCGCCGGCACCGACGATCACGACGTCGAACTTGCGCTTGGTGATTTTTTCTTTTGTGTAGGTCATGGTGGGTCAGATCTTCCAAAGCACTTGAATGGCCCAACCCGCACAACCGACAAGCCAGACGATGGTGAAAACTTGCAGCACGAGACGGATGGCGACGGGCTGGACATAGTCCATCCACACGTCGCGCATGCCGACCCAGACGTGGTAAAGCAGGGCGACGATCACGGAGAAGGTCAGGACCTTCATCCACTGCGCGGCGAAGATGCCGGCCCACAGGTCGTAGCCGATGGGGCCGCGGGTGAAGACCAGCTGCGCGAGCAGGATGATCGTGAAGAGCGCCATCAGGCAACCCGTGATGCGCTGGCCGAGCCAGTCGCGCAGACCGTAGTGGGCGCCGACGACGACGCGCTTGGAGCCGTAATTCACAGACATGGTTGGCTCCTTCTCAGTACAGGCCGAACAGCTTGGCGCCGAGCACCAGCGTGAGGATGATGCTCGCGGCCAGCGTGAAGATGGCGGAGCTGTTGCCGAACTCCTTGTTCACGGCGGAGTGGCTCACGTCCATCCAGAGGTGGCGCAGGCCGGCGATGAAGTGGTGCAGGTAGGCCCAGATGAGCGCGAGCGCCACGAGCTTGAAGAACCACCCCGGAACAAAGCCAAGGCCGCTGTTGAAGGCGGCCTTGAAGCGGGCGAACGAATAGTCGGAGGACAGCGAGGTGTCGAACATCCAGATGATGAACGGCATCAGCAGGAACATCAGCACACCGCTGACGCGGTGCAGGATCGACACGATGCCCGCTGGCGGAAGCCGGTAGGTCGTAAGGTCGGTGAAGGCGTTGATGTTGCGGAATTCGCGACGCTTGGGCCGGGGAGGAGTAGCAAGCTCTGTCATTGGGGGATGGGCTTTCGTGGCTTTTTGTGACTTGTTGGCTTGTTGCTTGTTCTGAGAGCGAACGCTTTTGTTTCTTATGGGGAAGTGCAAACAACGCAAAATTCTATTGCAATGCACCATCGCGCTGCGGACGCGTGCGAGTCACTGCACCGTTGCAGTCGGATGCTATTGACTTCGTAGCGCAATGCGCACGCTGCATGCGCGCGTCGGCGCGCCTGTAATCGGCCCTCATCTGCATCGCGGTCAGCCCAGCTGGTTCCTGTAGTGGTGCGTATCGGTGCGATAGAGACCGCGGCGCAGTTCCATCGGCGTGTCATGGTAGGTGTGCGCCACGCGTTCCACGCTCAGCAGGGGCATCTGCGGGGGCACGTCGAGCAGCGCGGCCTGTTCGGCATCGGGCAGCACGGCACGGATTTTTTCTTCGGCGCGCACCATGCGCACGCCGAACTCGGTCTCGAAGAGCGCGTACATCGGACCGGGCCATGCACGCAGCCGTTCCGCGGTGAGTCCCTTGAATGGCGCGCCGGGCAGCCAGAGGTCTTCGAGGATGGTGGGTACGCCGCCATAGGCAAGTACGCGGCGCACCTGCAGCACGGCGTCGGCGGTGCGCAGGCCGAGTGCGCGCGCCACGTCGGCCGATGCGCGCTGGCGCTTGCAGTCGACGATGGTGCGTACGGCCGGGCCTTCGGTGCTCGGGTCGCCTTCGTCGGGCACCAGCTTGAGGAAGCGGTACTGCACATGCTGCTCGGCATGCGTGGCGACGAAGGTGCCCTTGCCCTGGCGGCGCACCACCAAATTCTCGGCGGAGAGCTCGTCGATGGCCTTGCGCACCGTGCCCTGGCTCACGCGGTAGCGCACGGCCAGGTCCATCTCGCTCGGGATGGGTTCGCCCGGCTTCCACTCGCCCGCCTGCAGGCTCTGCAGGATCAGGGTCTTGATCTGCTGGTAGAGCGGACTGAAGGACGGCGTCGCGGGCTCGTCGAATGGGGTGGGCGTGTTCATGGCAGCGGTGGGGTGCGCCTTGGCGGACCCTCTGAGGATATCTTATATAAGACATAAGACGAGGCTCATTGAATCGGCTTAAAATGCGGCCGGTCCCGCGCTGCGGGAAGGTGTACTTCACCCCGCAGAACCCCTGGCGCCCCACGAGAGCGCCGACACTGTTTCATTACCTTCTGGAGTCTTCCCATGAGCAAAAAGCCCGTCCGCGTTGCCGTCACCGGTGCCGCCGGTCAAATCGGTTACGCCCTGCTGTTCCGTATCGCCTCCGGTGAAATGCTCGGCAAAGACCAGCCGGTCATCCTGCAACTGCTCGAGATCCCCGACGAGAAGGCCCAGAAGGCGCTCAAGGGCGTGATGATGGAACTCGACGACTGCGCGTTCCCGCTGCTGGCCGGCATGGAAGCCCACGGCGACCCGATGACCGCCTTCAAGGACGCCGACTACGCACTGCTGGTCGGTTCGCGCCCCCGCGGCCCCGGCATGGAACGTGCCGAACTGCTGGCCGTCAACGGCGCCATCTTCACGGCGCAAGGCAAGGCCCTGAACGCCGTCGCCAGCCGCAACGTCAAGGTGCTGGTGGTCGGCAACCCGGCCAACACCAACGCCTACATCGCCATGAAGAGCGCGCCCGACCTGCCGCGCAAGAACTTCACCGCGATGCTGCGCCTGGACCACAACCGCGCCGCCAGCCAGATCGCCGCCAAGACCGGCAAGGCCGTGGCCGACATCGAAAAGCTCACCGTGTGGGGCAACCACTCGCCCACGATGTACGCCGACTACCGTTTCGCCACCATCAACGGCGAAAGCGTCGCCAAGATGATCAACGACCAGGAATGGAACGCCAACGTGTTCCTGCCGACCGTCGGCAAGCGCGGCGCGGCCATCATCGAAGCACGCGGCCTGTCGTCGGCCGCCTCGGCCGCCAACGCCGCCATCGACCACATGCGCGACTGGGCCCTGGGCACCAACGGCAAGTGGGTCACCATGGGTATCCCGTCGGACGGCCAGTACGGCATTCCGAAGGACGTGATGTTCGGCTTCCCCGTCACCTGCGAGAACGGCGAGTACAAGCTGGTCGAAGGCCTCGAGATCGATGCATTCAGCCAGGAACGCATCAACAAGACGCTGGAAGAGCTCGAGGGCGAACGCGCCGGCGTCGCCCACCTGCTGTAAGCCACCGCCGACCAGCATGCTCGACTGGAACCCCGCGCTCTACCGTCGCTACGAGGACGAGCGCACCCGTCCCGCGCAGGAGCTCCTTGCGCGGGCGCCGCTGACCGAAGCGGCCCGCGTGGTCGACCTCGGCTGCGGCCCGGGCAATTCCACCGAGCTGCTGGTCAACCGGTTCCCGAAGGCGCAGGTCATCGGGACCGACAACTCCGAAGCGATGCTGGTCAGCGCGCGCGAGCGCCTGCCGCAGGCGCGCTTCGAGTTGAGCGACATCGCGACCTGGGCGCCGCGATCGAAAGAAGAAGCGCCCGACCTCATCTATGCCAACGCGTCCCTGCAGTGGGTGCCCGATCACGAAAAGCTGATCCCGCGCCTGTTCGACGCATTGGCGCCGGGTGGCGTGCTCGCCATCCAGATGCCCGACAACCGCCAGGAGCCCACGCACCGCCTGATGCGCGCGCTGGCCGCCGAGGCGCCGTGGGCCGAGCCCATCGGCGATGCCGACAGGCTGCGCACGCTGCTGCTCGACCTGCGTGGCTACTACGACCTGCTGGCGCCGAGCGCCGCGCATGTCGATGTCTGGCACACCATCTACCAGCATCGCATGGCCGACGCGGCTTCTATCGTCGAATGGGTGCGCGGCACCGGCCTGAAGCCCTTCGTCGACCGCCTGTCGCCCGACCTGCAGGCGAGCTACCTCGCCGAATACCAGCGCCGGGTCGACGAGGCGTATCCGGTGCGCACCGACGGCAAGCGGCTGCTGGCCTTCCCGCGCATGTTCATCGTCGCGCAGAAGAGCGGAAAGAGCGACAAGGCATGACGAAGTCGGCCCACCCCGCTGAAGTGCTGCTCGGCGCGCAGGCCGGCGCGGTGGCGCTGCCGGTTTGCGACCACTACAGCGGCGTCGAGGCGCGCATGAAGAAGAGCCTCGCGCTCCAGGCCGAGATGGCCGAGGAGTTCGGCGCCTGCGTGTTCGACGTCACCCTCGACTGCGAGGACGGCGCTCCCGTGGGCGGCGAGGCCGACCATGCCGCGCTCGTCACCGAGCTCGCGCTGGCCGCGAAGCCCGGCATGCGCGTCGGCGTGCGCGTGCATCCCGTCGACCATCCGGCTTTCGCGGGTGACGTTGTCACCATCGCCGGCCGCGCCGGTTCGCGGTTGAGCCACCTGATGGTGCCCAAGGTCGAATCGGCGGCCGATGTGCATCAGGCCGTTGCAGCCCTCGACGCGGCCGATGCCGGCGCGCTGCCGCTGCACGTGCTGATCGAATCGCCGCTGGCGGTGCACAACGCCTTCGAGATTGCCGCCCATCCGCGCGTGCAGTCGCTGAGCTTCGGCCTGATGGATTTCGTCTCGGCGCATGCCGGCGCCATTCCGGCCGAAGGCATGGGCGCGGCAGGGCAGTTCAGCCATCCGCTGGTGGTGCGCGCCAAGCTGGCCATCGCGTCGGCGGCACACGCCTACGGCAAGGTGCCATCTCACTGCGTGGTCACCGAGTTCAACGACACTGGCGCCATGCGCACGGCGGCTCGCAAGGCGGCCGCCGAATTCGGCTACACGCGCATGTGGAGCATCCATCCGAACCAGATCCGCCCGATCCTGGAAGCCTTCGCGCCGGACGAGTCGCAGATTCAAATTGCCACAAAAATCCTTGTAAAGGCGGCCGCCGCGGATTGGGCTCCGACACAAATTGATGGCACATTGCACGACCGCGCGAGCTACCGCCATTTCTGGCAGGTTCTGACGCGCGCCCACGCAACAGGGCGCGCGTTGCCTTCCGAGGCGAAAGCCTGGTTTGCATTCGCGGCCTCCTGAAACGAAACCTTCGAACCCAGCCTCAAGGAAACCCACACATGAAGAAAATTGCCCTGATCGCCGCCGTCGCCCTGGCCCTGCCGTTCGCGGCCGTGGCACAGAGCACGACGCCGGCCAAGCCCGCGGCCAAGGCCGAGGCGAAGAAGAAGGCCCCCCCGAAGCGCCAGGTCACCCGCAAGGCCGCCAAGGCGGTGGAAGAAGTCACGCCGATCGGCGACGACACCAACATCGTCCTCACCGACGCCGACCTCGAAGTTGCCAAGCGCGTGTCGCTCGGCAAGGCCCAGTGCGAACTCGGCGCCGACGTGACCGTCACGGCCGACGAGAAGAAGCCCGGCTTCTTCACCGTCAGCACCAAGGGCGCCAAGTACCGCATGCACCCGGTCGAAAGCCGCACCGGTGCCATCCGCCTCGAAGACCCGCGCGCCGGCGCCATGTGGCTCCAGCTCGGCAACAAGTCGATGCTGATGAACCAGAAGGCCGGCCTGCGCATCGCCGACGAATGCCAGACCGAAGCCCAGATCGCGTTCGCCGCCGAGATGAAGAAGAACCCGCCCAAGGCCCTGTTCGACGGTGCCGACGGCGAGAAGAAGTAAGCGCCCCTACGGGCGTGCGGCGCGGCTCTTGCTTGACCGTGGGAGCCGCCCCGCATGCCCGCCAGCCCAGTTTCCGGAGAAAAGAAGATGTTGCAAGCCTACGTTGACCATGTTGCCGAACGCGCCGCGCTCGGTATCCCGCCGCTGCCCCTGAGCGCGAAGCAGACCTCTGAAGCGATCGAGCTCCTCAAGAGCGCTACGCCCAAGGACGGCGCCTTCCTGCTCGACCTGCTGACCCACCGCGTGCCTGCCGGCGTCGACGACGCCGCCAAGGTCAAGGCGAGCTACCTCGCGGCCGTGGCCCACGGCACCGAGAAGAGCGCGTTCATCTCGCGCGCCCGCGCCACCGAACTTCTCGGCACCATGCTCGGCGGCTACAACATCAGCCCCCTGATCGATCTGCTCGACGATGCCGAAGTCGGCACCGTGGCGGCAGAGGGCCTCAAGAAAACCCTGCTGATGTTCGACCAGTTCCACGACGTCAAGGAAAAGGCCGACAAGGGCAACACCAACGCCAAGGGCGTGCTGCAGAGCTGGGCCGATGCCGAGTGGTTCACCAGCCGCCCCGAAGTGCCGCAGAGCCTGACCATCACGGTCTTCAAGGTTCCCGGCGAAACCAACACCGACGACCTCTCGCCCGCGCCCGACGCCACCACGCGCCCCGACATCCCGATGCACGCGCTGGCCATGCTCAAGAACAAGCGTGAAGGCACCGCGTTCCAGCCCGAGGAAGACGGCAAGCGCGGCCCGGTCAAGTTCATCGAGTCGCTCAAGGAAAAGGGCCACCAGGTCGCCTACGTGGGCGACGTGGTCGGCACTGGCTCCAGCCGCAAGTCGGCCACCAACTCGGTGCTGTGGTTCACGGGCGAAGACATCCCCTTCATCCCCAACAAGCGCTTCGGTGGCGTGTGCCTGGGCACGAAGATCGCCCCGATCTTCTACAACACCATGGAAGACGCCGGCGCGCTGCCCATCGAGCTCGACGTGAGCCAGATGGAGACCGGCGACGTCGTCGAGCTGCGCCCCTATGAAGGCAAGGCGCTGAAGGACGGCAAGGTCATCGCCGAGTTCACGGTCAAGAGCGACGTGCTGTTCGACGAAGTGCGCGCCGGCGGCCGCATTCCGCTGATCATCGGCCGCGGCCTCACCACCAAGGCACGCGAAGCGCTGGGCCTGCCCGCCTCGACGCAGTTCCGCTTGCCGCAAAGCCCGGTCGACACCAAGAAGGGCTTCTCGCTCGCACAGAAGATGGTCGGCCGCGCCTGCGGCCTGCCCGAAGGCCAGGGCGTGCGCCCGGGCACGTACTGCGAACCCAAGATGACCTCGGTCGGTTCGCAGGACACCACCGGCCCGATGACGCGCGACGAGCTGAAGGACCTGGCTTGCCTGGGCTTCTCGGCCGACCTCGTGATGCAGTCGTTCTGCCACACCGCCGCCTATCCGAAGAAGGTGGACGTGAAGATGCACCACGAGCTGCCCGACTTCATCAGCACCCGCGGCGGCGTCTCGCTGCGTCCGGGCGACGGCGTGATCCACTCGTGGCTCAACCGCCTGCTGACGCCCGATACCGTGGGCACCGGCGGCGACAGCCACACCCGCTTCCCCATCGGCATCAGCTTCCCGGCCGGTTCGGGCCTCGTGGCCTTCGCAGCCGCCACCGGCGTGATGCCGCTGGACATGCCTGAATCGGTGCTCGTGCGCTTCAAGGGCAAGATGCAGCCCGGCGTCACGCTGCGCGACCTGGTCAACGCGATTCCGCTGTACGCCATCAAGTCCGGCCTGCTGACGGTCGAGAAGAAGGGCAAGAAGAACATCTTCTCGGGCCGCATCCTCGAAATCGAGGGCCTGCCCGACCTGAAGGTGGAACAGGCCTTCGAACTGAGCGACGCCTCGGCCGAACGCTCGGCCGCCGGCTGCACGGTGCACCTGAACAAGGAACCGATCATCGAGTACATCAACAGCAACATCACGCTGATGAAGTGGATGATCGCCGAGGGCTATGCCGACGCACGCACGCTGCAGCGCCGCATCGCCGCCCAGGAAGCCTGGCTGAAGGACCCGCAGCTGCTCAAGGGCGACGACGACGCCGACTACGCGGCCGTCATCGAGATCGACCTGGCCGACATCCACGAGCCGATCGTGGCCTGCCCGAACGACCCCGACGACGTGAAGACGCTGTCGGACGTGGCCGGCGCCAAGATCGACGAAGTGTTCATCGGCTCGTGCATGACCAACATCGGCCACTTCCGCGCCGCGTCGAAGCTGCTCGAAGGCAAGCGCGACATCCCGGTCAAGCTGTGGATCGCGCCGCCGACCAAGATGGACGCGCAGCAGCTCACCGAAGAAGGCCACTACGGCGTGTTCGGCAATGCCGGCGCCCGCACCGAAATGCCGGGCTGCTCGCTGTGCATGGGCAACCAGGCCCAGGTGCGCGAAGGCGCCACCGTCATGTCGACCAGCACCCGCAACTTCCCGAACCGCCTGGGCAAGAACACCAACGTGTACCTGGGCTCGGCGGAACTGGCCTCCATCTGCTCGAAGCTCGGCCGCATCCCGACGCGCGAGGAATACATGGCCGACATCGGCGTGATCAACAGCAACGGCGACAAGATCTACCAGTACCTGAACTTCGACAAGATCGAGGACTACAAGGGCGTGGCGGATACGGTCGCGGCCTGATCGCAACTGCCTCCTGATCACCTCATCCGGGTGATTCCAGGATAAGGCCCCGCTTCGGCGGGGCTTTGGCGTTTGGGCGGGGCGCTTTGCTCAGAGCGGCGGCTGATTGGGCTGCAGGTGCTCCTGCCCCTTGAGCACCATCGCTGCGCCGGCCGGGCCGCCGACCGCATGGGGCAGTGCGTTGAGCAGCGAGTTGGCGAAGTCGCCGCGATACAGCTTCGCGCCCTGGTGCGACAGGTTGGAATTGGCATCGATGTAGATCGATTCGCCCAGCCCCGTCCAGAGGCGGCAGAAGCCGTAGTCCTCCGACAGGTAGCGCCGCGTCTGCGGATCGACCATCACGTCGAAGAAGCGGTAGTGCAGGCCCAGGTCGGCCTCGCCGATGCTGTCGGGCACGTAGCTGAGATCGGGGTAGCCCGCCATGAGCCGCTCGAACACCGAGCGCTTGATCACCATGAAACCGGTGGGCGCCTCGGTCATCTTCATGAAGCCGTCGGGCTGCACTTCGAGCTCGACCCGCGAGGTGATCTCGGAGGCCTTGGCGTTGACCGTGTAGCGGGTGAAGGTGGATTCGAACTGCTGCTGCGTCGTGCCCGCGGCCACGCCGCCGTCGGGCCAGTTCTCCCGCTTCAGCGGATAGACGCCCGCCGCGACGTCGTAGCCCGACAGCAGGAGGCGGAAGGCCGCCTGCGCCGAGAAGCCGATGTCGGCGTCGATCCAGAACAGGTGCGTCCATTGCGGATTGGCCAGGAACTGGGCCACGCAGTTGTTCCGCGCGCGCGTCACCAGGCTCTCGCCCTGGTGCGTGAGCACCTGCAGCCGCATGCCGGCGCGTTCGGCCTGCACGGTGAAGTTCAGCATCGAGTTGACGTAGTTCAGGAAGACCTTGCCGTCGTGGCTCGGCGTCATGATCACGGGGAAGAACTGCCGGAGTTCGGATGGGTCGAGCATGTCGGTTCCGTTCGCTTGTCGTTGGCTGTGACTGCCGAGCTTATCGGGCTGCGCGCCGCATCAGGCCGAGCAGCAGGGTGTCGTAGACCTCCGTGGCCGCGGCGTTGCCGGGGAGGTAGCGGCCGATCAGGCTGCGCTGGCGTTCGCGGTACGCGTCGGCCTGCGCGTCGTGCGTGTCGATGGCCTCGATCACACGGGCGCTGGCGCCGGCCACGTCGTTGCCCTGGTAGTAGTAGCCCAGGTCCGCGCACAGGTGTGCGTTGTGCACCAGCGGGTAGCCCTGCCAGCAGGTCTCCAGGTAGAAGTAGTTGAGCGGGTTCTCCCACTGGTGCGAGACCACGATGTCGGTGCTCTGCGCGAGGAACACGGGCGTCTCGTGCCGGCCCAGGAAGACGGCCTTGTGCTGGCGCACCAGGTCGAGCTGGTTCATCAGCGTGATGAACTCCATGTTCTCCTTCGCCAGCCGCTCGGCGTTGGTGACCTGCAGCAGGGCGATGGCCTCCGGCCGCGACCGGTAGGCCAGCTCGGCGATCAGCACCGGGTAGAGGCAGAACTTCACCACGTTGATGTTCGGCTCCATCACGCTGAGCCGGCGCGGGCCGGCCTTCGGCTGGTAGACGCCGGCATCGGGCAGCGTGCGCGTGCGTTCGTCCAGGAACACCGGGCTCCAGACGAAAGGCACCGGGCGTGCATCGGCCCGGCGCAGCACCTCGAAGTACGGCTGGCTGATGTTGGCCACCTGCGGAACCATCCAGATGTCGTCGTAGCGCTGGTTGACGAACAGGTTCTGTCCCCAGAGCGGCTTGTTGAACAGCATCGCCTCCATGGCGTGCACGTATTCGAAGCCGCAGCAGTACGACACCAGCCGTGCGCCGCGCTGCTTCAGGTAGTCGGTCTGCGCCGCGTCGATCTGGCCCCCGAGTTCGATCAGCACGTCGACGTTGTCCTTGGCCGCCTCGAAGGTCACTGTGGGCCAGCGCGCCTGGTCCCAGGGCAGGGCCGGCGTGATCGGGATGGCCGTGGTGTTAACAAGCACCACCGACGCCACGGTCGGACAGTGCTTCAGCGCCTCCGCCAGGAAAACGGCGTTCTGCTTGATGCCGTTGTTCCAGAGCGTTTCGGCCTCGTGATGAAGGCCGATGGTGATTCCGATGCGCAGCCTGGAGGCGAGGGACATTTGAATTGTTTCTTAAATGTTAATTGCCGGAGGCAGACTTATTTGCGTGAAAAAGATCACAAAACTTGGTATTTGGTTGTGATCAATTTCACGATTTTAAATTCTCGGCAGACCTTTGCGTTCAAAGAAATCAACAAGCGAACGCCTGCGTGACATCACGGAGAACGGCTCGAAAAGTCCATCAAATAGGAGGTGTTCGATGCAAATGGATGGAGTTGGAGGGCTGCCGCGCCTCAATTGGAACCCTGTTTCAACACTCATCGTTAACTTCTGGCATGCAAGTCAGGACGCTTTTTGAAATTTTTGTGAACTAAATCATCAGAGGAGATTTTGAAGATTGTTGCGGTGCACCGGAAATGTAAACAACTCCGTACATTCCACCATTCTTGTAATCGAGGTGCCTTATTGAGCGCCTCCGCGATGGAGCCTGAGGCAGGAAGCATCGCATTTCTGCCAATCCGAATCCGTCCACACCGCGAGCCGATATTCACATGAACAAGTCTTACAGAAGCATATGGAACGAAAGCCTGGGCGCCTGGGTGGCGGCATCGGAGATCACCTCGGCGCGCGGCAAGCGAAGCGGTTCCAGCGTGACCACCACGGTCGCGGCGATCGGTCTGGCGATCGCCTCCATGGCGTTCGGTCCGCATGCGGGAGCCTCGGTGCTCGGGCCGTCGGGCACCTGCGTGACCGGCGGCGGCACCGGTCCTGACGGCACGACGGCGTACGGGGCCACCGTTGCCCCGGCCGACGGCTCGGGCGTGTGGTCGACGGTGGCCGGCTGCTCCTCGAACGGTGGCAACTACCTCGGCGTGACGACCATCGGCTCCTTCACCACCGCCCAGGGCGCGGGCGCCACGGCCATCGGCATGGCGGCAGTGGCCAACAAGCTCGCCACCGCACTGGGCCACCAGGCTCAGGCCACCGGCATCACGAGCCTGGCCGCCGGTTTCAATGCACGCAGCGCCGGCGACAACAGCACCGCCCTCGGTTCCGCCGCCAACGCGATCGGTACCAGCAGCGTGGCGGTGGGCAATGCGGCCAGCGCGCGGGGCGTCAACGGCATCGCCATCGGCCTGAACGCCAATGCCGCCAGCGTCGGTGCCAGCAACCTGGCGATCGGCTGGGGCGCCAACGCGAGCGGCACCGCCGCCGGCCTTGGCGACGCGACCGCGATCGGCACGGGCGCGAAGGCCACCGGACAGGATTCGACCGCGGTCGGCGGCCAGACCTCGGCCACCGCCACGAACACGCTGGCCATCGGCAACAACGGCACCAGCGCAACCGCGCAGGGCGCCACCGCATTCGGCGTGGGCGCCAAGGCCTCCGGCCAGAACTCGCTCGCGGCCGGCAACGGCACCACGGCGTCGAACAACGGCTCCATCGCCATCGGCAGCAACGCGACCGGCGTCGCCAATTCCGCGGCGACCGACGGCATCGCCATCGGCGGCCAGTCGTCGGTGGTGGCGGCAGCCACCTCGGGCATCGCCCTCGGACGCGGCGCGGTGGTCAACGGCGCCTTCGGCATCGCCCAGGGCGATGGCGTGACCAGCGGCGCCACGGGCCAGAACGTGGCGATCGGTTCCGGCGGCACCACCGCGAACAGCAGCACCGCCGCCGGCGGCGCGGTGGCGATCGGCCGTGGCCAGAAGGCCACTGGCAACGGCGCGGTGGCCATCGGTGATCCGAACACCTCCACCGGCAACGGCGCGGTCGCCGTAGGCGCCGACAACACGGCCAACGGAACCGGCGCCATCGCGCTCGGCAACCTCAACAACGCGACCGGCAACGCGGCCGTCGCGCTCGGCAACGCTTCCAACGCGACCGCCGGCGGTGCGGTGGCGATCGGCAGCGCGGCGAATGCCTACGCTTCCGATGCCGTCGCCATCGGCACGGGTGCGCGCGCCAACACCTTCGGCACCGCCGTCGGCATCAGCTCCAACGCCTACGGCCTCAGTTCCTCCGCCTATGGCCAGGCGGCGAGCGCGCAGGGCCTGAACTCGACCGCCGTGGGCTTCAAGAGCACGGCGTCCGGCGCCTCGAGCACGGCCTTCGGCGAAAGCTCCAGCGCCTCCGGCGATTTCTCGCTGGCCATGGGCAACAGCGCGAACGCCATCGGCACGAACAGCGTGGCCGCCGGCGCCGCGGCGCAAGCCAATCAGAACTCGGGCACCGCCGTGGGTACTTTCGCGCAGGCGACCGGCGCTTCGTCGACGGCCCTGGGCGCGGCTGCCAACGCGGTGGGCGACAGGAGCGTGGCGGTCGGCCGCACCGCCGTGGCCAACGGCACCGGCGGCGTCGCCGTCGGCAATCTCGCCAACGCAGTGGCCGCCAATGCCGTGGCCGTCGGCGTCACTTCCATCGCCACCGGTGCCGATTCGCTCGCGCTGGGCACCAACGCGCGTGCGGCCGCCGACGGTTCCATCGCCATCGGCAAGAACTCGGCGATCGGCTCCACCACGGATGTCAACACGATCGCCATCGGCACGAACGCGAACAGCTGGGGCGGGAGCATCGCGCTGGGTACCGGCGCATCCGCCGACCAGATCGGCGTCGCGGCCCAGAACGCCGGCATCGCCATCGGCGGCAACGCCACGACCGATGACCGGACGACCCGCAGCATCGCGATCGGCAATGGCGCGACGGTCAAGCCGCCAGGCGCGACGGTGGTCGATGCCGCGATCGCACTGGGCGCCAACGCGACCGGCGCCGCGTCGAACACGGTGGCCATCGGCACGCTGGCCAATGCGACGTACGCCAACAGCGTCGCGATCGGCGCGGGCAGCGTGACCGGCACGGCGGCGCCGGCCGGCAAGGGCTTCCTCACCGGCACCGCCGCGCCTGCTTCCGAAGTCTCGGTGGGCTCGTCTTCCGCCCTGCGTCGAGTCACGAACGTGGCCGACGGCTCCGCCCCCCAGGACGCCGTGACCGTGGCCCAGCTGAGCACCGGCATGAGCACCACCGCGAGCAGCATCGGGAGCCTTTCCACCGGGCTGAGCACGACCAACAGCAGCCTGTCCAGCCTCTCGACCTCGACGTCGACCGGCCTGAGCACCACGAACAGCTCCGTTGCAAGCCTGTCGACCTCGACTTCCACCGGGCTCAGCACCGCAACGAGCCGGATCAACAGCCTGTCGACCTCGACCTCGACGGGGCTGAGCACCGCCACCAGCAGCATCAGCAGCCTGTCGACCTCGACCTCCACCGGTCTGAGCACCGCATCAAGCAGCATCGGCAGCCTGTCCACGTCGACTTCCACAGGCATCAGCAGCCTGTCGACTTCCGCCTCGACTGGCCTGAGCACCGCCACCAGCAGCATCAACAGCCTGTCGACTGGCCTGAGCACGACCAACAGCACCGTCAGCAGCCTGTCGACCGGCCTGAGCACCTCGGCGAGCAGCATCGGCAGCCTCTCGACTGCGCTGAGCACCACGAACAGCTCGGTTGCAAGCCTGTCGACCTCGACCTCCACCGGTCTGAGCACGGCAACCAGCAGCATCGGCAGCCTGTCCACGTCGGCCTCGACCGGCATCAGCAGCCTGTCGACTTCGACGTCGACGGGCCTGAGCACGACGAACAGCTCGGTTGCAAGCCTGTCGACCTCGACCTCCACCGGTCTGAGCACGGCAACCAGCAGCATCGGCAGCCTGTCCACATCGGCTTCGACCGGCATCAGCAGCCTGTCGACTTCGACGTCGACGGGCCTGAGCACCACGAGCAGCTCCGTTGCGAGCCTGTCGACCTCGGCCTCGACCGGTATCAGCAGCCTCTCGACCTCGACCTCGACCGGCCTGAGCACCACGAACAGCTCTGTTGCGAGCCTGTCGACCTCGGCTTCGACCGGTATCAGCAGCCTGTCGACTTCGACCTCCACGGGTCTGAGCACTGCAACGAGCAGCATCGGCAGCCTGTCCACGTCGGCCTCGACCGGCATCAGCAGCCTCTCGACCTCGACCTCCACGGGCCTGAGTACGGCGACCAGCGGCATCGGCAGCCTGTCGACCGGCCTGAGCACGACCAACAGCAACCTGAGCACCCTGAGCTCGTCGGTCAGTTCGATCTACAACACCGGCACGAAGTACTTCCACGCCAACAGCACCGGCGCGGACAGCCAGGCCATCGGCGCCAACAGCGTGGCCATCGGCCAGAACGCCGTCGCCAACGGCGACAACAGCGTGGCGTTGGGTGCTAACTCCACGGCCAGCCGCACCGCCGCGGAGATGACGAACTACGACGCCTTCGGCCTGACCAGCAAGCAGAACGCGTCGGGTGAACTGAACGTCGGCAATCGCGTGATCACCGGCGTGGCTCCGGGCAGCGCGGACACGGACGCCGTCAACGTCTCCCAGGTGAAGACCGTCACGGCTTCGCTCTCGAGCGGCTTGAGCACTGCGACGAGCAGCATCGGCAGCCTGTCGACCTCCACCTCGACGGGCCTGAGCACCGCAACGAGCAGCATCGACAGCTTGTCGACCTCGACCTCGACCGGCCTGAGCACTGCGACGAGCAGTATCAACAGTCTGTCGACGTCGACCTCGACCGGTCTGAGCACCGCAACCAGCAGCATCGGCAGCCTGTCCACTTCGACTTCGACCGGCATCAGCAGCTTGTCGACCTCCACGTCGACCGGCCTGAGCACGGCAAACAGCCGCATCGACAGCCTGTCCACGTCCACCTCGACGGGTTTGAGCACGGCCACCAGCAGCATCGGCAGCCTGTCGACCTCGACTTCGACGGGCCTGAGCACCGCGACCAGCAGCATCAACAGCCTGTCGACCTCGACTTCGACTGGCTTGAGCACGGCTACCAGCAGCATCAGCAGCCTGTCCACGTCGACTTCGACGGGCATCAGCAGCCTGTCGACGTCGACTTCCACGGGCCTGAGCACCGCGACGAGCAGTATCAACAGCCTGTCGACCTCCACGTCGACTGGCCTGAGCACGGCCACGAGCAGCATCAGCAGTCTGTCGACCTCGACCTCCACGGGCTTGAGCACGGCCACGAGCAGCATCAATAGCCTGTCCACGTCGGCCTCGACTGGCATCAGCAGCCTGTCGACTTCCACGTCGACCGGTTTGAGTACGGCTACGAGCAGCATCAACAGTCTGTCCACGTCGACTTCGACGGGCTTGAGCACCGCCACAAGCAGCATCGACAGCCTCTCGACTTCCACGTCGACGGGCCTGAGCACTGCCACGAGCAGCATCAACAGCCTCTCGACCTCGACTTCGACGGGCCTGAGCACTGCCACGAGCAGCATCAACAGCCTCTCGACTTCCACGTCGACGGGCCTGAGCACCGCCACGAGCAGCATCAACAGCCTCTCGACCTCGACTTCGACTGGCCTGAGCACTGCCACGAGCAGCATCAACAGCCTCTCGACTTCCACGTCGACGGGCCTGAGCACCGCCACGAGCAGCATCAACAGCCTGTCGACCTCCACCTCGACCGGCTTGAGCACTGCGACCAGCAGCATCGACAGCCTGTCCACGTCGACCTCAACGGGCCTGAGCACCGCCACGAGCGGCATCAACAGCCTGTCGACCGGCCTGAGCACGACCAACAGCACTGTCGGCAGCCTGTCGACTTCGACTTCGACCGGTCTGAGCACCGCTACCAGCAGCATCAACAGCCTGTCGACTTCGACTTCGACCGGTCTGAGCACCGCTACCAGCAGCATCAACAGCCTGTCGACTTCGACTTCGACCGGTCTGAGCACCGCTACCAGCAGCATCAACAGCCTGTCGACTTCGACTTCGACCGGCCTGAGCACCGCCACGAGCAGCATCGACAGCCTGTCGACTTCGACCTCGACGGGTTTGAGCACTGCGACGAGCGGCATCAACAGCCTGTCGACCGGCCTGAGCACGACCAACAGCACAGTCAGCAGCCTGTCGACTTCCACGTCGACCGGTCTGAGCACTGCTACCAGCAGCATCAACAGCCTCTCGACTTCGACTTCGACCGGCCTGAGCACCGCCACGAGCAGCATCGACAGCCTGTCCACGTCGACCTCAACGGGCCTGAGCACCGCCACGAGCGGCATCAACAGCCTGTCGACGGGCCTGAGCACGACGAACAGCACCGTCAGCAGTCTGTCGAGCTCGACTTCGACGGGTCTGAGTACTGCGACGAGCAGCATCAACAGCCTGTCCACGTCGACGTCGACCGGTCTGAGCACCGCCACGAGCAGCATCGACAGCCTGTCGACCTCGACGTCGACCGGTCTGAGCACCGCTACGAGCAGCATCAACAGTCTGTCGACCTCGACCTCGACCGGCTTGAGCACTGCGACCAGCAGCATCGACAGCCTGTCCACCTCGACTTCGACGGGCCTGAGCACCGCCACGAGCGGCATCAACAGCCTGTCGACCGGCCTGAGCACGACCAACAGCACCGTCGACAGCCTGTCCACCAGCCTGTCCTCGGCCGGCAGCGGTCTTGCGAGCCTGTCCACGTCGACCTCGACCGGCCTGAGCACTGCCACGAGCAGCATCGAGCCTGTCGACCTCGACCTCCACGGGCCTGAGCACCGCCACCAGCAGCATCAGCAGCCTGTCGACCTCCACGTCGAGCGGCCTGAGCACGGCGACGAGCAGCATCAACAGCCTCTCGACCTCGACTTCGACGGGCCTGAGCACGGCGTTCAGCGGCATCGGCAGCCTGTCGACGGGCCTGAGCACGACGAACGTCAACCTCAACAGCCTGAGCACCTCGGTCAACAACATCTACAACACCGGCACCAAGTACTTCCACGCCAACTCGACGGCAGGCGACTCGGTGGCCAGCGGCCAGGAAGCCGTGGCGATCGGGCCGCAGTCGGTGGCCAGCGGCGCCAACTCCTTCGCCGCCGGCAACGGTGCGAAGGCGACGGCCGACGGCGCGGTGGCGGTGGGCTTCGGCGCGCAGGCCACGGGTGCCAACGCGATCGCCATCGGCACGGGCGCCCTGGCCACGGGCTCGCAGGCCATCGGCGCCAATGCCCGCGCGGGCGGCGGCGGCGTGGCCCTGGGCGACAACGCGGATGCCGGCGGCACGCCGCTGAGCCAGGCGCAGAACATCTCGAAGGGCACGGCCATCGGCTTCGGCGCGATCGTTCAGCAAAGCGGCGGCGTGGCACTGGGCTCCGGCTCGGTGGCTTCCACCGCGGCGGGCGCGGCCGGCTATGTGCCGGGCGGCGCGACGGCGCAACAGGAGGCCGCGATCAAGGCGACCACCAGCACGCAGGCAGCGGTGTCGGTGGGCGATGCGGCCAACGGCCAGTTCCGCCAGATCACCGGCGTGGCGGCGGGCACGGCCGACAGCGACGCGACCAACGTGGCGCAGCTGAAGGCGGCCTCGGCGGCATCGAAGGCCAGCAGCGTGCAGTACGCGACCAACCCGGACGGCTCGGTCAACTACAACCAGATCACGCTGGGCAACGGCCAGGCGCCGGGCGGCACGCGCATCAGCAACGTGGCGCCGGGCATCCTGCCGGGCGACGCGGTCAACGTGCAGCAGCTCAACCAGGTGCAGGGCCAGCTCGGCGACGTGGCGCGCATCGCCTACTCGGGCACGGCCATGGCGTTCGCGATGTCGGGCACCTACCTGCCGACGCTGTATCCGGGCGAGAAGACGGTGGGCGTGGGCCTGGGCAGCTACAAGGGCTACAGCGCGGTGGCGCTGACCTTCAAGGCGCTGTCGGACGACGGCAAGATGTCCTGGGGCGCGGGCCTGACGACCACGGGCAAGGAGTGGGGCATCAACGCCGGCATCGGCTGGAAGTGGAAATAAGGCACTGAAAGGCCGCCGGACCGGCCCTCGAACGGGCGGCTCCCTCGCTTCACGGCGTGGGAGCCGTTCTTTCTGGTACACACTCCGCCTCATGCGCATAGGTATTTCAGTCCTTACCCATGCGGGGCAGAACATCTGGGAGAACGGAATGGGGCAGAACGTCCTGTTCCTGGCCCGGCTGCTGCAACGCATCGACTTCGTCGAATCCGTGACCCTCATCGATGCGGGCGACCAGCAGGCCATGCCGCCCCAGGTCGACATGGCCGCCATGGGCCTGGGCTTCGGCCGGGCCCGCGAACTCACCGACGCGCTGGACGTGGTCATCGAGATGGCCGGCGCGCTCGACGTGCAATGGCTCTCCTACTTCCGCGCATGCGGCGGCCGCGTGGTCTTCCATTGCGTGGGCCAGCCCTTCGCGGCGCTGGCCGAGCCCATCGTCTTCACCGACAAGGGCCACTTCAGCAGGCCCGACCGCTGCGACGAGGTGTGGCTGCTGCCCAAGGACGAGGCGTTCGCGCCCATGATGCGCACCATCCACCGCTGCCCGGTGCATGAGGTGCCGTACCTCTGGTCGCCGCAGTTCCTGGCCCAGCGCGTCGCCGAGGTCGAAGCGGCGGGCTATCCCTTCGGATACAAGCGGCGCACCGCCGAACAGCCGGGCTTCCGCGTGGCGATCTTCGAGCCCAACATCTCGGTGGTGAAGACCTGCAGCGTGCCGATGCTGATCTGCGACGGCGCCTACCGCGCCGACCCTTCGACGGTGACCTCGATGCAGGTGCTCAACACCCTGCACCTGAAGGACCACCCGACCATGCTGTACCTGGCGAATTCGCTGGACATCGTGCGCCAGCACAAGGCGACCTTCCACGGCCGCAACGACTTCGCGGGCTTCATGGTGCAGTTCGCCGACGCGGTGGTCTCGCACCAGTGGCAGAACGACCAGAACTACGGCTATCTCGACGCGCTCTATGGCAACTATCCGCTGGTGCACAACTCGCCCTGGCTGCGCGACGCGGGCTACTACTACCCCGACTTCGACATCGCCGCCGGCGCGGCCCAACTGCGCGAGGCAGTGCGCTCCCACGACCTGCGGCTGGACGACTACCGCGACCGCGCGCAGCGCGTGTTCCAGTCGGTCGACCCGCTCGACCCCGCGAACGTCGAGGGCTACGCGCAGCGCCTGCTGCACCTCGTGGGCGGCAATGCCGGCTTCCGCGCAGACACCGTGAGTGCCGCGAGGGCCGCGAGGGCCGCGAGGGCCGCCGCATGATGCCGGCGAAGCTGAAGGTCGGCGTCTCCATCTTCATCCGCAAGGGCGAGCAGAGCCTGTGGGAGAACGGCGTCTACCAGAACTGCCTGTTCCTCATCATGCTGCTGCTGCGCTCGCCGCGCGTGGAAAGCGCGGTGCTCGTGGCCGGCGGCGGCGACGGCGGTCCGGCGGACGCCACCAACTTCCTCGCCGATTCGCCGGTGCCCATCATCGACATGGCCGCGGCGGGGCAGCAGCTCGACGTCATGTTCGAGATGAGCGCCCAGCTCGCCGTGCCGTGGTCGGTGGCGTTCCGCGAGCGCGGCGGCAAGATCGTCTCGATGCGCGTGGGCAACGACTACGTGATCGACATCGAGCGCATGATCTTCGACAAGCCGCACGGCCTGCTGATCTCGGGCGCGCCCTACGACGAGGTCTGGACGATTCCCGAGTACGAGGTGTCGTGCAAGCCGTATTTCGAGAGCACCTTCCGCGCGCCGGTGCGGCTCATGCCGCACCTGTGGAGCCCGATGGTGCTGGAGCGCGCCATGGCCCGTGCGCCGCAGAGTGCTCCTTTTGCCTACGAGCCCGGGCGCAGCCGCTGGCGCGTGGCCATCTTCGAGCCCAACATCTGCATGGTGAAGACCAGCTTCATCCCCATGCTCGGCTGCGAGGCCGCGCACCGCGCGCAGCCCAGGCTCGTCGAGAAGATGTGGGTCTACAACAGCTTCCACCTGAAGGACAAGCCGCTGTTCATCGGCTTCGCGCAGAGCCTGGACATCGTGCAGCACGGCCTGGCCACCTTCGAGGGGCGTTTTCCGATGTTCCAGGTGATGCCCGGCAAGATCGACGCGGTGTTCGCGCACCACTGGGAGAACGCGCAGAACTATCTCTATTACGAGGCGCTGTACGGCGGTTATCCGCTGATCCACAACTCGCACCTCATCGGCGACTGCGGCTACCGCTATCACGGCTTCGACTGCGAGGAGGGCGGTCTCGCCCTGCGGCGCGCCTTCGCCGAGCACGACGCCGACCTGCCGGCCTACCGCGAGCGCGCGCGCCGCTTCATCGCCACCCTCGACCCCGAGGGCGAGGAGAACGTGCGCATCTACACCGCCGCCATCGAAAACCTTTACGCATGAGGACCGGGATGAAGCCGACCCACCGATTCCCCCGTCTGCCGCTGGCCGCCCTTGCCTGGGCCTTCGCCGGCAGCGCGCTCGCCCAGGGCGTGCTGGTGCCCCAGGCGCCGCCCGCCGCACCGCAGGACACGCTCACGCGCGCCGCCGCCAGCGTGGGCGTCAAGCGCTGCCTGCCGGCGATCACGCGGCTTTCCACGCTCACCGTGCAGGGCAGCCGCAGCCACGACGTGCTGCTCGACTGGGACCGCAAGCGCCCCGACGCCGGCCCGATGTTCTCGCTGATCGGCATGGAGTTTCCGAACGCGGGCGTGGCGGCGTCGATCACCGCCATTCCCGACGACAGCGGCGCCTGCACCGTGTCGGCCGAGCGGATCTCGGTGGCGCCCTTCACCTGCGCGAGCGTCGGCCAGCAGGAACTGGGCACCTACAAGATGACCCGGCTGCTGCCCAACTACGCGGTCTACACCGACGAGAAGGAGCCGACCTCGTCCGTCTCGCTGATCGATTCGCCGCCGGGCTGCCTGATCATCCGGCGCTACGTGGAATACGGCTGGCGCGACCCGGCGGCCGCTCCCGCCGCGGCGCCCGCCGGTACGGCCCAGCCCGCGAAGAAGAAGTAAGCCGGCAGTACGAGTAAGCCGGCAGTACGCAGGCGCGAGCCAACAGGCGTCCGTCTCCGACAAGAAGGGACGCCCTCGGCCGGCCCCCGAGGCCGGCTGCGAGCCCGAAGAATGGTGCAGATCCGAAGGAAGGACACGCACCATGCCACTGGCTTCAATGATCGGCCGATGGGCCATGCAGCCCTTCTCGAAGGCGCTGCCGCCGCTGGGCGACACCGAGCGCGCAGCGCTGGAGGCCGGCACCGTCGGCTTCGAGGGGCAACTCTTCGCGGGCCGGCCGGACTTCGACGCGCTCGCAGCCATGGGCCCGAACCGGCTCGCCGAGCACGAGCAGGCCTTTCTCGACAACGAGGTGCGCGAGCTGTGCCGAATGCTCGACGACCACGCCATCGACCAGGCTCGCGACCTTCCGCCCGACGTCTGGAGCTACCTGCGCGAGAAGCGCTTCTTCGGAATGATCATTCCCGAGGAGTTCGGCGGCCTCGGCTTTGGTCACCACGCGCACGCCACGGTGGTGGCGCGCATCGCCACAGTCAACGTGGCCACGGCTGTCACGGTGATGGTGCCCAACTCGCTGGGCCCGGCCGAGCTGCTGCTGCGCTACGGCACCAACGTGCAGAAGGCCCATTACCTGCCGCGCCTGGCCGATGGCCGCGAGCTGCCGTGCTTCGGGCTGACCTCGCCGTATGCGGGCTCCGATGCCGCGTCGATCCCCGACCGCGGCGTGCTGGTCGAACGCGAGATCGGCGGGCGCATGCGGCGTGGCTTCCTCGTCGATTTCGACAAGCGCTACATCACGCTCGCGCCGGTCGCCACCGTGGTCGGGCTGGCCTTCCATGCCGTCGACGAAAGCCGGCCCGAAGGCGAGCGCGAGATGGGCATTACCTGCGCGCTCATTCCCGTGCCGCAGGCGGGCATGGACATCGGCCGCCGCCACCGGCCGATGGACAGCGCCTTCATGAACGGCCCGATCCACGGCCGGCAGGTGTTCGTGCCGATGGACTGGATCATCGGCGGCGAGCAGCAGGTCGGACAGGGCTGGCGCATGCTGATGGAATGCCTGGCTGCGGGCCGTGCGATATCGCTGCCGGCGCTGGGCTCGGCGATGCAGCAGACCGCGCTGTACGTGGCCAACGGCTACGGCCAGATCCGCGAGCAGTTCGGCATGCCGGTGGGCAAGTTTCACGCGGTCGCGGGGCTGGTCGCGCAGATGTCTGCCGAGCTGTATGCGAGCGACGCGGCACGCCGCTTCACGGCCGCCGCGCTCGACAAGGGCGAGCGACCCAGCGTGGCGAGCGCGATCCTCAAGGTGCAGCTGACGGAAGCGGGCCGGCGCGCGGTGAACCACGGCATGGACATCCTCGGCGGCAAGGGCATCATCTCGGGCCCCTCGAACCTGCTGGGCGTGGCTTACCGGCAGGCACCCATCGCGATCACGGTGGAGGGCGCGAACATCCTCACCCGCGCGCTGATCGTGTTCGGGCAGGGCGCGGTGCGATGCCATCCGCATGTGCTCGACGAGATGGCGGCCGTGCAGGCGAAGGACGAGACCGCGCTCGGCAAGGCGCTGATGGCGCACGGCAGGCACGTGGCGGTGAACCTGTGGCGCAGCCTGTTCGGCGCGCCGGTGCTCGGCTCGCCGCCGGACGACCTGATGCACGAGGCCCGGCTCATCGCGCGCATGAGCGCCAAGTACGCGCTCACGGCCGACCTCGCGATGGGCATGCTCGGCGGCAAGCTCAAGCGCATGGAGCTGCTCTCGGCGCSCCTGGRCGACSTGCTCGCGCATCTCTATCTGGCCAGCGCCTGCGTGTGGCGCTACGGCGTGGAGCGGGCACCAGAGATGCAGCCCTTCGCGAAGGCGGCGATCCGGCTGCAGATCGACGAGGCGGGCAGTATCCTGCGCGACCTCTACGCGAACCTGCCGGCGCCGGGGCGGCGCGTGATCGGCGCAATGGTGCTGCGCCGCACCGCGCACCTGGCGCCCTTGCGCGACGTGCAACTGCTCGAACTGGCCGAGCTGTTGCGCAAGGACCGGCGCATCGTCGAGCGGCTGGCCCCCGACCTGAGCGAGCCCGCCGCGGGCGGCCTGCTCGACCTGATGCATGCGATGGAATTGGGCGCGACGCTCGGAGACGGCACGGCCGCGCTCAACAAGGTGCTGCGCCGCACGAATTCGCTCGAAGTGGCTGCCCGCTCGGCGCTCGACCCCGAGTTGGCGCTGGCCTATCTGAAGGCGGCGGACAAGGTCATCCAGGTGGACGATTTCGAAGGCCCGCCGCGCGATGCGCAGGGCAGGGCGGACTTCAGCCCGCCTGCTGCTGTTGCTGCGCCGCCAGCGCCGTCAGCGCAGCCGCCGTCTGCTCGTCCGCCGGAAAGAACGACTCCACCGCGAGTTCCTGCAGCGTGACGTCCACCGGCGTGCCGAAGATCGTGATGGTGCTGAGGAAGCTCAGCACGCCGCTGGGCATCACCACCTGGAAGGGCACGGCCACCGCAGACAGCGCGGTGTCGATGACGGGCGCGTCGTGGCTCACCGCGGGCGCGGGATAGGCTTCGAGTTCGTCGTGCAACGACTGCAGCACCGCGTCGCCCGTCGCGGCGATCTGCTGCTGCAGGCGTTCCAGCAGATGCACGCGCCATTGCGAGAGGTTGGCGATGCGCGGCGCCACGCCCTCGGGGTGCAGGCTCAGGCGCAGCACGTTGATCGGCGGCTTCAGCAACTCGGGCGAGGCGCCTTCCATCAGCAGCGGAACCAGCGCGTTGTGCGCGACCAGGTTCCAGTGGCGGTCCACTGCCAGCGCCGGAAAGGGCTCGTGGCCTTTCAGTACCAGGTCGACGGCGCGGCGCGCGGCGGCCATCGCGGGGTCGTCGAGCGAGCGCTGCCTGTACATCGGCGCGAAGCCGGCGGCCACCAGCAGCGCATTGCGCTCGCGCAGCGGCACTTCCAGCCGCTCGGCCAGGCGCAGCACCATTTCGCGGCTGGGCGCGGCGCGGCCGGTTTCGACGTAGCTCAGGTGGCGGGTCGAGACCTCGGCCTCCTGCGCTAGGTCGAGCTGGCTCAGGCGGCGGTGGGTGCGCCAGTGCCGCAGGTGCGCGCCGAACGGATCGCGCGCGCCGGGCTGGCTGGCCTTGGTCGAGTGGGAGCGGGAGGTGTTCATGGGCCTGCATTCTGGCGCGGCGGTGGCGCGGCGCCATGACCTCCCAGGTCATCGACCCGGTGCAGCCGGGCCGGAATCATCGACCCCAACGCGGCAGGACCGGCTTGCGGCGTAGTCAACCACCAAGGAGAGATTCCATGTCCGTCTTCGCATCCCCCCGCTTCCTGCCCAACGTGATGTGGGCCGACGCAGCCTCCTGCGCCGCCACCGGCGCGCTGCAAGTGGCCTTCACCGGCGCGCTGGCCGGGCTGACCGGGCTGCCGGCGCCGCTGCTCATGGGTACCGGTGTGTTCCTTTTGGCTTACGCGGCCATGGCGGCCTTCATGGCCAGCCGCAGCACGCCGCCCCGCACGCTGATCGGGCTGGTGGTGGTCGGCAACTTCGGCTGGGCCGTGGCCTGCGTCGCGCTGCTGGTGAGCGGCGTCTTCCCGGTCACCGCCGTGGGGGTGGCCTGGGTGCTGGCGCAGGCCGTGTGCGTGACCGTGCTGGCCGAGCTGCAGTGGACCGGACTGCGCCGCAGCCGTGGCGGCGCGAACATGGCCCTGGCCTGAACCCCCGG
Organism: Variovorax sp. CAN15; assembly: GCF_030462475.1. GTDB lineage: Bacteria > Pseudomonadota > Gammaproteobacteria > Burkholderiales > Burkholderiaceae_C > Variovorax. The sequence goes on along the minus strand of NZ_JASMRZ010000010.1, from coordinate 92,330 downwards.
AGCCTTGTTCGAGAAACACCGAGGATCCGGCTCTGCCGGTCCTCAGGTGTTGCCCCCGGACAGGGGGTGGGCGAAGCGACACAAAGTGCGCGAAGCCTGGGGGCGAGTCAAGTTTCCCGACTACGCTTGTTGACATTGATCCCCGCTATCCTTGAGAGGCTTCCACGAACAAACAGGAGTCTCTCTATGGCCAAAGCCCCGGCGCATGCCTTTGCGTCCACCCTCAAGACCTTCAAGACCCCGTCGGGCAAGTCCGGCAAGTACTGGTCCCTGAAGGAGCTGGCCAAGCAGTATCCCTCCGTCGATCGTCTCCCCGTTTCCATCCGCATCGTGCTCGAATCGGTGCTGCGCAACTGCGACGGGCAGAAGGTCACGGCCAAGCACGTCGAAGAGCTGGCCCACTGGGCGCCCAATGCCGAGCGCGTCGACGAGATTCCTTTCGTCGTCACCCGCGTGGTGCTGCAGGACTTCACCGGCGTGCCGCTGCTGGCCGACCTGGCCGCCATGCGCAGCGTGGCCGCCAAGCTGGGCAAGTCGCCCAAGACCATCGAGCCGCTGGTGCCAGTCGACCTGGTGGTCGACCACTCGGTGATGGTCGACTACTACGGCACGCCCAAGGCGCTCGACCTGAACATGAAGCTGGAGTTCCAGCGCAACAACGAGCGCTACCAGTTCATGAAGTGGGGCATGCAGGCCTTCGACACCTTCCGCGTGGTGCCGCCGGGCTTCGGCATCGTGCACCAGGTCAACCTCGAATACTTCGCGCGCGGCGTCTACAAGAGCCCGAACGACAAGGGCGACAAGCCCACCTACTATCCCGACTCGCTGGTGGGCACCGACAGCCACACCACCATGATCAACGGCATCGGCGTGGTCGGCTGGGGTGTCGGCGGCATCGAGGCCGAGGCGGCCATGCTGGGCCAGCCGGTCTACATGCTCACGCCCGACGTGGTGGGCTTCGAACTCACCGGCCAGCTGCGCGAAGGCGTCACCGCGACCGACCTGGTGCTGTACGTCACGTCCATCCTGCGCGCCGAGAAGGTGGTGGGCAAGTTCGTCGAGTTCTTCGGCCCTGGCGCCGCTTCCATCGCGGTGCCCGACCGCGCGACCATCGGCAACATGGCGCCCGAGTACGGCGCGACCATGGGCTTCTTCCCGGTCGACGAGATGACGGTGGCGTACTTCGAGGGCACCGGCCGCACCAAGGAAGAGGTCGAGCGCTTCGAGGCCTACTACAAGGCGCAGGGCTTGTTCGGCATGCCCGCCCCCGGCGACATCGACTACACCAAGGTGGTGCGCCTGGACCTGGGCACCGTGTCGCCCAGCCTGGCCGGCCCGAAGCGTCCTCAGGACCGCATCGACCTGGGCCACCTGTCCACCAAGTTCTCGGAGCTGTACAGCAAGCCCAACGATGCCAACGGCTTCAACCAGCCGGCCGACAAGCTCAAGCTGCGCTATCCGCTGGTCGCGGCCGGCAAGACCGGCGACGATGAAGCCGCCCCGCCGCCCGCGGGTGCGCCGCTCGACGTGGTCGAGATGGTGGCCAACCGCTCGACCAAGGCGGCCGCGCACGTGAGCGCCACCGCGCCTTCGGCGCCCAGGGGCGAAGTCACCATCGGCAACGGCGACGTGCTGATCGCCGCCATCACCTCGTGCACCAACACGTCCAACCCGAGCGTGATGCTGGCGGCAGGCCTGCTGGCCAAGAAGGCGGTGGAAGCCGGCCTCTCGGTCAAGCCGCATATCAAGACCTCGCTGGCCCCGGGCTCGCGCATCGTCACCGAATACCTGGAGAAGGCCGGCCTGCTGCCGTACCTGGAGAAGCTGGGTTTCTACCTGGCGGGCTACGGCTGCACCACTTGCATCGGCAACGCCGGCGATCTCACGCCGGAGATCAACGAGGCCATCACCAGGAACGACCTGATCGGCGCGGCCGTGCTCTCGGGCAACCGCAACTTCGAGGCGCGCATCCATCCGAACCTGAAGGCCAACTTCCTGGCCTCGCCGCCGCTGGTTGTGGCCTTCGCCATCGCCGGCAACGTGATGACCGACCTGATGACCCAGCCCGTGGGCAAGGGCAAGGGCGGCAAGGACGTGTACCTGGGCGACATCTGGCCCACGCCGAAGGAAATCGACGACAACCTGCGCTACGCCATGAACGCCAAGTCGTTCCGCGCGAACTACGACAAGGTCAAGACCGATCCGGGCAAGTTCTGGACGAGCATCAAGGGCACCAACGGCCAGGTCTATGACTGGCCCAAGTCCACCTACATTGCCGAGCCGCCGTTCTTCGAGGGCTTCAAGATGAAGCCGCATGCGTCGGACGCGGGCTTCAAGGGCGCGCGCATCATGGCGCTGTTCGGCGACTCGATCACCACCGACCACATCTCGCCGGCCGGCTCCATCAAGGAAAGCTCGCCCGCGGGCATCTGGCTGAAAGCCAACGGCGTGTCCAAGGCCGACTTCAACAGTTATGGCTCGCGCCGCGGCAACCACGACGTGATGATGCGCGGCACCTTCGCCAACGTGCGCATCAAGAACCTCATGATTCCGCCGGACGCCAACGGCACGCAGGAAGAGGGCGGCGTCACGCTGTTCCAGCCCGGCAACCAGAAGATGTTCATCTACGACGCCGCCATGAAGTACATGGAGCAAGGCGTGCCGACGGTGGTGTTCGGCGGCGAGGAATACGGCACCGGCTCGTCGCGCGACTGGGCCGCCAAGGGCACGCAGCTGCTGGGCATCAAGGCCGTGGTGGCGCGCAGCTTCGAGCGCATCCACCGCGCCAACCTGGTCGGCATGGGCGTGCTGCCGCTGCAGTTCCGCGGCGCCGATTCATGGCAGACGCTGGGCCTCACCGGCGACGAGCGGATCGACGTGGTGATCGGCAGCGAACTGAAGCCGCAGATGGACGTGAAGCTGGTGGTGCACCGCGCCGACGGCTCGCACCAGGAGGTGACGGTGCGCCTGCGCATCGACACGCCGATCGAGGTCGACTACTACAAGCACGGCGGCATCCTGCCCTTCGTGCTGCGGCAGCTGCTGGCCGGTTGAGGTTGAGCGTCAGCGGCCGATAGCTGCAGCGGGCCTCCGGGCCTACTTGCCGGCGGCGTCGAGCCGCTGTGCAAGGCGCTCGAGCACGGGGCGGATCTTCTCGCCCATGCTGATCTGCGGGTTCGAGAAGCCGTCGTCCTTGCCGCCGTCGATCTCGCGCTGCCTGATCACCGGCACTGCCGCGGCGAAGGCGGTTTCGAAGGAGCGCGTCTTGCGCAGTGCCTCGTCGAACATCGCGCGGCCGAAGAAGGTCAGCTCCGACAGGCGGCCGCATCCGTACGAGGTGTGCGTGGCGTCGGCGGCCGTCATCACCAGCGTGTCCTCGCTGGCCAGCGGTTCGATCCAGCCGCCCGAGTAGCAGGCCGAAACCGCCACCACGCGATGGCGGATGCCGGCGCCGTCGAGCTCCTCGCGCAGCTCTTCCGGCGTGAGCCAGGGCACGGTGAGCGGCCAGTGCGCGGCGGCCAGCCGGTGGTCGCGCGCGCCGTGCGAGGTGAGGTAGACCACCAGCACGTCGTTCTCGCGGTCCATGCGCGCGGCCAGCGCGGCGATGGCGCGGCGCAGGTTGAGCGGTGTGGCCCAGGGCAGCGTCTCGGCGGTGGCCGGGTTGTTCAGCAGGTGGATCACGCGGCCCTTGGCGTCGAAGCGCTCCTCCAGCACCTGGGTGACCATGTTGCTTTCGCGCAGGAACACGTCTTCGGCGGCATAGGGCGCGAACACCAGCCCGAAGACGTTGGTCTGCCCCGGCTTGCCGGCGGGCAGTGCCTCGACCGTTTGCTCCCACAGCGCCTGCTGCGCCTCGAATAGTTCCTGCGTCAACTGCATGCGCGGACGCTCGGGCTCGGTGGATGCGCTGGTGGCATCGGGCTGCCACATGCGGTCCTGCGTGTTGAGCGATTGCCAGAAGGTCAGCGTCAGCAGGGCGACGAACGCGGGCGCGCAGATCGCAAGCCGCCAGCGCGCGCCGGCTTCGCGCGCGGTGAGCCGAACCAGCGCCAGCACCATCCACGCGCATCCCAGGCCGAAGACGACCCAGTAGCCGGGCGAGGTGGCGATCGCCGACGGCAGCCAGCCGCGCGTGTAGCCCAGCGCCAGCATGCCGAGCGCCAGGTTGGCCGGGAACATCGCCCAGGTGGCCAGCACGAACCAGCGCGCCAGTCCGCCGCCGCGGGCCCGCCCGGACAGCGCGAACCAGCCCAGCCACGCGAGCACGCCGAGCACCCAGAGCGTATTGAGGCCGACGGTTTCGTAGAGCTGGGCGGGGCCGGCGATTTCGAGGCGCGCCAAGCCAGTCCAAACGAGTTCGGGCAGCAGCGCGAGCAGCAGCAACTGCCAGGGCGTGGGTTGTGCATCGACGCGCGGCTCCAGCAGGAACGAGGCGCGCAGGCCGCCGACCAGCCACTGCAACAGGCTCGCGCGCGGCGGGGTGTCCTGCGTGGGCAGAGGCGAAGCGGATGTTTCTTCGGTGTTCTCGGGAGGCTGCTGCGGTGCGATGATGTCTTCGGGCATGCCGTCGATCATGCCCTTGGGGGGGCGTGCTTCCTGCCGGCTGTCGCCCCGGGTTTGCCTGAATAACTTTCTTCTTCTGCCCATGTTCCGCATCGGCCTGATCTCCGACACGCACGGGCTCATGCGGCCCGAGGCCATCGCCTTCCTGCAGGGCAGCGACTTCATCGTGCATGGCGGCGACATCGGCAATGCGGGCATCCTCGAAGCGCTCGCTGCCATCGCGCCGTTGACGGCCGTGCGCGGCAACAACGACCGCGAGCCGTGGGCAGATGCCATAGCGGAAACCGAGCTTGTGAAGTTCGGCGGCGTGCACCTCTATGCCATTCACGATCTTGCGCAGCTCGACATCGACCCACCCGCGGCCGGCGTGCGCGTGGTCGTCTCGGGCCATTCGCACAAGCCGAAAGTCGAAGAGCGCGGTGGAGTCCTCTATATCAATCCGGGTAGCGCGGGCCCGCGACGGTTCAAGCTGCCGATTTCCGTCGCCGAACTCGTTATCGACGGTGCGTCGGTAACTGCGCGCGTCGTCTCGATCGACCCGCAGGGTGCTCTTCCCTCCACCGGGGGAGGCGCCTGAGACCCGGCCTTGAGCCGGTTTCTTGGTGTTTCTGGGCCGATAGAGCCCGATTTCGAGGGGTTGGTCAGGTATTTGTGAGTGAGAATTGATAGCATCTAGGTTTTGCTTACCGGCGCGCCCGATATTCCGGGCGTCCTCTCACCGTGCGAACCAACGATTTCGGCGCAGCGCCGACCACCGCCGTCGCCCTGCGCCTCGACCAGCTTCCGAACAACCAGTGGGCCACCGTGCTCGACGTGGCGCGCCCCGACAACGCCGACGACCGGGAACTCGTCCTGCGCCTGACCGAAATCGGCTTCGTGCCGGGCGAGGCGGTGCGCATCGTCGCCAGCGGCATTCCGGGCCGCGAGCCGCTGGCGGTGCGCCTGGGCCACACCACCTTCGCGCTGCGCCGCCACGAGGCCGCGCTGATCCACGTCACGCCGGGAGCCGCCAACCATGGTTGAAGCCGTCATCCAGGGCCCGGGCCGCCTCGCACCCACTGCCCAGCCGGGGCGCATCGCGCTGTTGGGCAACCCCAACTGCGGCAAGACCGCGCTGTTCAACCTGCTCACCGGCAGCCGCCAGAAGGTGGCCAACTACGCGGGCGTGACCGTCGAGCGCAAGGAAGGCACGCTGCGCACGCCCTCGGGCCGCCGGGTCTTCGTGCTCGACCTGCCGGGCGCCTACAGCCTGAATGCGCTGAGCGCCGACGAGGCCGTCACCCGCGACATCGTCACCGGCCAGAGCAAGGAAGCCCTTCCCGACCTGCTGGTGTGCGTCACCGACGCCACCAACCTGCGCCTGAACCTGCGGCTGGTGCTCGAGGCCAAGCGCCTCGGCCTGCCCATGGTGGTGGCCCTGAACATGGCCGACATGGCGAAGAAGCAAGGCATCGCGGTCGACGCGGCTGTGCTGTCGCGCGAACTGGGCGTGCCCGTCATCGAGACGGTCGGCGTGCACACCGGCGGCGCGCAGAGCCTGCTCGAGGCGCTCGACATGCCCGTGTCCGCAGCCGCGCCGCAGCTCTGGCAGGCGCCGGATCTCGACGACGTGCTGGCCACCCAGCGCGAGGTGCGCCGCATCCTCGGCCTCGCGGTGAAGGAGCCGGTCGGCAGCCTCGCCACCAGCGACCGCATCGACCGCGTGGTGCTGCACCCTGTGTGGGGCATGCTGGTGCTGGCCGTCACCATGTTCCTGATGTTCCAGGCGGTGTTCAGCTGGGCCAACGTGCCGATGGACGCCATCAAGGCCGGCACCGAGGGGCTGGGCAACCTGCTCAAGACCTACATGCCCGAGGGCATGCTGCAGAGCCTGCTGGTCGACGGCGTGATCGCGGGCGTGGGCGGCGTGATCGTGTTCCTGCCGCAGATCCTGATTCTTTTCCTCTTCATCCTCGCGCTCGAAGACTCGGGCTACCTGCCGCGCGCGGCCTTCCTGCTCGACCGCGTGATGGGCACCGTGGGGCTGTCGGGCCGCTCGTTCATTCCGCTGCTGTCGAGCTTCGCCTGCGCCATTCCGGGCGTGATGGCCACGCGCACCATCAGCAACTGGCGCGACCGCATCACGACCATCATGATCGCGCCGCTCATGACCTGCTCGGCGCGGCTGCCGGTGTATGCGCTGCTCATCGCGGCCTTCATTCCGGCGCGCACCGTGGGCGGCATCTTCAACCTGCAGGGCGTGGTGCTGTTCGCGCTGTACGTGTTCGGCATCGTCTCGGCCATGGCCGTGGCCTGGGTCATGAAGCGCTTCCGCGACAGCACGCTGCACTCGCCGCTGCTGATGGAGCTGCCGGCCTACCGCTGGCCGAACCCTCGAAACCTGGTTGTTGGACTCTATGAACGAGCATGGATCTTCCTCCAGCGCGTGGGCACGATCATCCTGACGCTGACGATCCTGCTGTGGTTCCTCTCGACCTTCCCGTCGCCGCCCGAAGGCGCGACCGGCCCGGCCATCCAGTACAGCCTGGCCGGCATGATCGGCCGCGGGCTGGAGCACATCTTCGCGCCCATCGGCTTCAACTGGCAGATCTCGATCGCGCTGGTGCCGGGCATGGCGGCGCGCGAGGTGGCCGTGGGCGCGCTGGGCACGGTGTATGCGCTGTCGGCCACGGGCGRCGACGTTGCGGGCGCGCTGGAGCCGCTCATCGCCGGCAGCTGGACGCTGGCCACCGCGCTGTCGCTGCTGGTGTGGTACGTGTTCGCGCCGCAGTGCATCTCGACGCTCGCCGCGGTCAAGCGCGAGACGGGCTCGTGGAAGTACGTCTGGATCATGGCGGGCTACCTCTTCGCGCTGGCCTACATGGCCTGTTTCATCACCTACCACGTTGCAGTGGCACTCGGGGCGGGTTAAAACCGCCGCTGACGCTGAAAGGTTTGAAGAAGAAATGGCACAGCAACTGATCGTCGGATTGATCGTCGCGGCCGCCGCGTTCTACGCGGTCTGGCGCTGGATGCCCGCAGGGTGGCGCCGTGGCGCCGCGCAGAAGCTCGCGGCCGGCACGCACCGCGCGGGCCTGGTCGACGAAGAACGCGCCAAGGAGCTGGCGGCCTCGCTGGCCAAGACCTCGGGCTGCGGCTCGTGCGACAGCTGCGGCAGCTGCGCTCCCAAGGCACCCCTCAAACAACCGGAAGCCGAACAGGTCGCCAGCAGCCCGTCCATGCACGGCCGCTGAGACCGATGCCCGCGCACATCCTCGTCGCCGGGGGCGGCATCGGGGGGCTGGCCACCGCGCTGGCACTCGCACAAGGCCGGCATCGGGCCGACGTTTTCGAACAGGCTCCGGCCTTCGGTGAAATCGGCGCCGGCGTACAGCTGGGGCCCAACGCCACGCGGCGTCTTCAGAAACTCGACCTGGGCACCGGGCTCGCGGCCATCGCGGCGCGGCCCGAGGCACTGGTGGTCCACAGCGCCGAAAGCGGCTCCGAGCTGGCCCGCATGCCGCTCGGCGACGCCATGCAGCAGCGCTATGGTGCTCCCTACTTCTGCGTTCATCGCGCCGATCTGCACGGCCTGCTGCTCGAAGCCGTGCGCACGCGCGGCGCCGGTGCGCTGGTGACCGGCGCGCAGATCCGGCAGGTCGAGACCAGCGACGACCTCGTCTGCCTGTCGAGCACCGACGCGCGCGCCTGGGAAGGCGAAGCCGTCGTCGGGGCAGACGGCCTCTGGAGCATGGTGCGGCGGCAGCTCGACAGCGCCTCTGCGACGCAGCCGCCGCGCGTCACCGGCCACACGGCCTGGCGCGCACTGATCGAGCAGCCGATCCTGCCTGCGGCATTGCGACGTGGCTGGGTCGACGTGTGGCTCGGCCCGCGCCTGCATGCGGTGGCATATCCGGTGCGCGGCGGCGAGTGGCTCAACGTGGTCGTGATCGCCGAATCTGCCCCCGCCGGCGACGCGCGCGACTGGGACCAATCCACCAGCATTACCGCCCTGAAGCAGGCCATGGGCCGCAGCTGCGCCAGCCTGCAGTCGCTGCTCGATGCCATGCCCGCCTGGCGCGCATGGTCGCTGGGCGACCGCGCCCCGATGACCGGCCCGGCAGACATGGCGCACGAACGCGTCGCGCTGGTCGGCGACGCGGCGCATCCCATGGTGCCGTACCTCGCGCAGGGCGCGGGCATGGCCATCGAGGACGCGGTGGCGCTGGCCGATGCGATGGCCGATGCGGATGCGGCCGACGTGCCCGCCGCCTTCGCCCGCTACGCCGGGGCACGCTGGGCGCGCAACGCACAGGTGCAGGCACGCGCGCGCCGCAACGGCGAAATCTTCCATGCCACCGGACCGGTGCGGCTGGGCCGCGACATGGCGATGCGCCTGCTCGGCGCGAAGCTGCTGGACCAACCCTGGCTGTACGGCGGCTGAGATGCCTGTCGGTGCCCGTGGAGCGGGCACCAATGCCAGGAACACCGCGGAGCCGGCTTTGCCGGGCCGCAGGTGCTGCCCCCGGTGAGGGGGGCGCATCGACACGAAGTGCGCGAAGCCCCGGGGGAGATCCGGTCTATAGCCTGAAGGTCTGCAGATGCTCGATGCGCTCGGCCAGCCCTTCCTGCCCGAGGTAGTGCCCGTACTTGCCGTCCTGCATCTTCGCGAGCGCGGTTTCCAGTTCGAGCAGCATCGCGTCGCGCTCCGCGACGAACGCGGGCGGCACGTCGATGCCCGCCTTCGCGCATGCATCCGCGATCAGGTGCGCGCTCGCGGGCGCGCCGCAGGCCGCGCACTTGACGATGGCCGCCACGTTGGGCTCCGCGCCGTTTTCCAGCAGCGCGGCCGTGAGTTCGGGCGCGATCTGCCCGTCGATGTTGCGCAGCGCATCGGCCGCCACCGGCGCGCCCGCGCGCACCAGCGCGGCTGCGGCGGCGAAGGCGCCGTGGCCCACCGCGACGTCGGTGGCCAGCGCGCTGCCCTGGTGCGGCCCGCCGAAGTCCACGCCCGCTGCGGCGAGTTCGGCGACCAGCCGGGGATCGTCCGTTCCGATCGCATGGCGCAGGGCCACCCGCGCCAGCTGCGGCTTGTGGCGCAGCGTGCCCTCGGCCAGCGGCGTGCGCCAGTCGACGACGGCGCGGCAATAGAAGGTCACCAGCTTGTCCATCAGGTCGAGGTCGAGCCCGTGGTCCTCGTGCCGGTCGTCGAGGTAGCCGAGCAGCGTCTGGCCCGAAAAGTAGTCGCTGGTGGGCGCGAGCGGGTCTTCGTCCAGGTGCAGCGCCGCGAAGGCGCCGAGCAGGTCGGGCGCGATGGTGTTCACGGTGTCTTCGTGCAGCGCGTGCGTCCAGGCCGGCGGCAGGCCTTTCTTCCAGGCGACGATCTGCCCGTGCCCGGCGCCGGGCTCGACCACGGCGTAGACGCGGTCGGTGTACTCGAATCCGCCGAACGGCAGGTGCATGAGCTTGCCGCTCCAGGGCGTGCCGCTTTCCTCGGCGGCCTCACCGGCCAGTTCCTGCTCGTGCTCGATCCAGCCCTGGAGGTCGTGGTAGCCGTCGCTGCCGTCCCAGAACAGCTCGCTCCAGCTGATGCTCTCCAGGTTGCCGTTCATCTGCAGCGACAGGTCGTAGTCGAGCCGCCCGCCCGCCGTCTGCTGCCACAGCGCGACCAGCGCTTCGGGGATCGGGCCTGCGCACAGGGCCTGCACGGCATCGATCTGCTGCTGCGGCATCGGCGGCTGCGCGTCGAAGATCACGCGCTCGGCGAACAGCACGATGCCGTGTTCGCGCAGGGTGGAGAGCTCGTCGGGTGTGAACCGGATGTCGTTCATTGCAGGGGCCTCCGTTGTTTTCAAAAATGTAGCGCTTTGCGCTCGCGGAGCAATCCGGTCCACCCCAGCTTCATGAGGGCGTTTGCGTGGCGTCCGTCCAGTCGATGCGATCGAACAGTCGCATCAGCCTTGTCTTGCGCGTCGCGCTGAACTGGCCGATCCATGCGATGCGGCCCAGCAGGTGGCCGCGAAAGTCGTCGACCTTCGCGCGGTTCTGGCTCGCCGGGCCTTGCGTTGCGCAGCGATGGAGCACCGCCTTGAGCCGGTCGAAGTCCTCGCGCGGCGTGTTGGCCTTGTCGTTGACCACCACGCCGGTCACGCGCTGCTGGCGGTGCTGCGGCATGCAGCGAATCTTGCGCGGATGAAGCTCGAATCCCTCGTCGGTCGCGATGCCGCCCACCCAGGCGCGCAGGGCGTTGAACTGCGCGCGCAGCGAGGCCGGCCCAGAGAACACGAGATCGTCGGCATAGCGCGTGTAGCTGGCGCCGAAGACCCACGCCAGGCCTTCGAGCCGAAGGTCGAGCCTGAAGGCGCACAAGTTGGCCAGCGCGGGCGAGCAGGGCGAGCCCTGCGGCAGGTGCGGGGCGGCAAGGCGCTTGGCGCCGATCCAGTCGAGCCCGCCGCCGTCGCGCAGCCGCTCGATCACCGCGTCGTCGGTGCGGTGCGTGCACAGGGCGGTGAGGGCGCGCGCCACGCCCTCGGGATAGCCCAGCGTGCGCCACGTCGCGTGCACGCGCGAGGCGCGGGTGCCGGGGAAGAAGTCGCGCAGGTCGAAGCCGATCACCACTTCCTTGCCCGCGTGCGCCGCCGCATGGCTTGCGACCGAGCGACCTGGCACGAAGCCGTGCACCGCCTCGTGTGCGGGTACGTGCCGCAGCAGGTCGTCGAGGATGCGGCGTTGCGCGCGCTTCAGGTCGGCCTTTGGAATCTCGAGCAGGCGCAGGCCGCCGAGGCGCTTGGGCTGGAGCTGGTAGCGGTAGTGCGACGCGGGCTGCCGGGTGTCCGGATCGGTCGGAGCGCGGAAGGCCTGCGCAGCGGAGGTGAGCCACGCCAGCCGGTCTGCATCGAGCTCCAGCCATTGCGCGAGCTCGGCCAGCGTGGGGATGTGCGGCAGCGCGAAATGGTCCAGCCCCATCGGGCGCGGGAGCATCTGCGCGGGCCGCAGGATGATGCGGCGCACGCGCGGCGGCTCGTTCTGCTCGAAGGCCGCATCGAACTCGGGCATGTCGTGGATCGCCCTGGCCAGCGCCGGCAGGTCGGTGCGCCGCCAGGTGGCCTGCGATCTGTTGCCCAGGGCCTGCGCCAGCGGTTTGAGCCATGGCGCGTCGGCGCCCAGCGTCGCTGCGGCCCGCGCCCGCAGCGCGCCCGAGTCGGTGCCGCCGGGCTGCCTCGCGTCGGCGAGCAATGCGCGTGCGAGGCTGCGCGCGATCCACTCCCTGTAGCTCTGTTCACGCGTCATGAATCCCAAGGCGGCGAAGCCGATGAAGGTGGTGGCACCAGGCCCTTCAACCAGCCGGTGATGCGCCAGCTGGTCTGCGCGGATGCGCAGCGCCGCTTGCGCGCCGGAATGCGAAGCCATCCATCCGCCACGGGGTTACCCCGCAGCACAAGACCGGGCGACGGATCGCGGGGCCTTGTCGAGTCTTGAAGTGCCGGTGCCGGGCGGATTGTAGGAGCCGGCCTTGCGGCACGGCTACGGCTACAGATCGGTGCGCAGCTTCCAGATCTCGGGAAACAGCACCACGTCGAGCATCTTGCGCAGGTAGCTCACGCCGCCGGTGCCGCCGGTGCCGCGCTTGAAGCCGATCACGCGCTCAACCGTGGTCACATGGCGGAAGCGCCAGAGGCGGAAGGCGTCTTCCAGGTCGGTGAGCTTCTCGCCGAGCTGGTAGAGGTCCCAGTGGTCGTGCGGGTTGCGGTAGACCGTGAGCCAGGCCGCTTCCACGCCGTCGCTGGATTCGTAAGGCTGGGTCCAGTCGCGGTCTAGCCGGTCGGCGGGCACGGGCAGGCCGTGGCGCGCCAGCAGGCGCAGCGACTCGTCGTACAGCGACGGGGCGCGGTACGCGGCATCGACCTGTGCCAGCAGGTCGGTGCGGTGCGCGTGCGGCTTGAGCATCGCGGCGTTCTTGTTGCCGAGCGCGAACTCGATGCAGCGGTATTGCGCGCTCTGGAAGCCGCTGGAGTTGGCGAGGTAGGGGCGCATCGCCGTGTATTCGGGCGGCGTCATGGTCGACAGCACGGTCCAGGCGCTCACCAGCTGTTCCATGATGCGGCTCACGCGCGCGAGCATCTTGAAGGCGTCGGGCAGCTTCTCTTCGGCAATGCAGGCGATGGCGGCGTGCAGCTCGTGCAGCATCAGCTTCATCCAGAGTTCGCTGGTCTGGTGCTGCACGATGAACAGCAGCTCGTCGTGCGCGGGCGAGAGCGGATGCTGCGCGCTGAGGATCTCGTCGAGGTGCAGGTAGTCGCCGTAGCTCATGGACTTGCTGAAGTCCAACTGGGCCTTCTCTTCGTGGACGATGCTCTCGGGGCTCGTCGCGGGGTTCTTGTCGGGGCTCTGGTCGGCGCTCATGTCACTGCGTTCTTGCGGTTGAATTCAGGGCGTCGCCACTCGCCGGTCTCGAACACCTGCACGAGATGCTCGACCGAGTTCCACACGTCCTCGAAGCCGATGTACAGCGGCGTGAAGCCGAAGCGCAGGATGTCGGGCATCTGCGAGTCGCCGGCGCGGTAGTCGCCGATCACGCCGCGCGCGATCAGCGCCTGCACGATGGCGTATGCCCCTTCCTCCCTGCTCAGGCACACCTGCGAGCCGCGCTGCGCATGCTCTCGCGGCGTGACCAGCGAGAGGCCCTGGCCGTCGCAGCGCTCCTCGACCAGCCTGATGAACATGTCGGTCAGCGCCAGTGACTTGGCGCGCAGAGCGGACATCGCACCGAAGTCGCCGTTGAAGGACTCGGCCGCGAGCACGGTGTCGAGCCCGCATTCGAGCCCCGCCAGCGCGATGATCGGCTGCGTGCCGCAGAGATAGCGGCCCACGCCCGGGGCAGGGCGGTAGTGCGGCGTGAACTCGAAGGGCGCCGCGTGCCCCCACCAGCCGGACAGCGGCTGCTCGAACTGGCCCGCGTGCTTCGCATGCACCCAGGCGAATGCCGGCGCGCCGGGGCCGCCGTTGAGGTACTTGTAGCCGCAGCCGATGGCGTAGTCGGCATTGCTGTCGTTCAGCGCCACGGGCACGGCGCCCGCGCTGTGCGCGAGGTCCCACACCGTGAGCGCGCCCACGGCGTGCGCGGCGGCGGTGACGGCCTTCATGTCGTGCATGGCGCCGGTGCGGTAGTTGACGTGCGTGAGCATCAGCACGGCCACATCCTCTGTCAGCACGCCGGGCAATTCGCTCGCGTCGATCAGCTTGAGCGTGAAGCCTCGCTCGCGGCACAGCGATCCGGCGATGTAGAGGTCGGTCGGAAAGTTGCTGCGCTCGCTGACGACCAGCTTGCGGCCGCTGTCCTTTTGCTGCGAGAGCGCCGCGAACAGCACCTTGTAGAGATTGACCGAGGTGCTGTCGGTGCACACCACCTCGCCGGGCGCGGCGCCGATCAGGCGAGCCACCTTGTCGCCCAGGCGCTGGGGCAGGTCGAACCAGCTCGCGGTGTTCCACGATCGGATGAGGCCTTCGCCCCATTCCCTGGTCACGACTTCGGCGATGCGTGCGGGAGCGGCCTTGGGCATCACGCCGAGCGAGTTGCCGTCGAGGTAGAGCACGCCCTCGGGAATGGTGAATTGGTCGCGCAGGGCGCGCAGCGGGTCTTGCGCGTCTAGCGCGCGGCAGTCTGCAAGAGTCGTCATGGTGGAGGTTTCAGCGAGGGAGTTCGCGCAGCACGGCGCGAACGGGGGAGGCATCGGCGCTCACCAGCTTGAGCGGCAGCGCGATGAGTTCGTAGTCGCCTTCGGGAACGTCGTCGAGCACGAGGTTCTCGAGCACGCGCAGGTCGAGGCGGCGGATGCGTTGGTGGCTTTCCAGCGTCTTGCTGTCGGCCGGGTCGATGCTGGCGGTGTCGATGCCGATGAGCTTCACGCCCATGGCCGCGAGGCGCTCGACGGTGGCGGGGGCGTAGGCGGCGAGTTCGGGGTCCCAGCGGCCGACGGGCATGGCGGCGTAGGTGCGCACCAGCACGCGCTGCGGCAGGGTGCTGTCGACGGCATGGGAGATGTGCTCCCACTCGATCAGCGGGCCCTTGTCGATGGCGTGGATCACCCGGCAGGGGCCGAGGAAGGGCGTCAGGTCGACATTGCCGATGGTCTGGCCTTCGGGGTCGTAGTGCAGCGGCGCGTCGGCGTGCGCGCCGACGTGGGGCGAAAGCTTGATCTCGCTGACGTTGACCGGGCAGCCCGGCGAGATGATCGCGGCCCAGCGCTGCTGGTAGGGCGTGTCGCCGGGAAAGACCGGCGCGCCTTCATGCACGGGCGGCGAGATGTCCCAGATGCGGGGGCGGGGTTGCTGTAAGCGCATGGCGCGAAGTTAGCGCCGGGCGAGGGGTCGTGGTGTCGGTTATTTCCAACACCGGGTGTGACGAGTTGAAGCCGGGGCCGCGATCAGTGCAGCGGCGCAAGGCCGTGCCGCGCCCGCGCGCGCTCGCAGGCGTCGCTGCCTGCCTCCAACTCGTGGCACGGATTAGGTCGCCACTCGTAGATGCCGCAGCCCACCGACTGGCCGATCTTTCCGGTGAGCGCGGCGCATCGCGGTGAGGCATGGTCGGTGCCGCGCATGCGGCAGATGGTGTCATTCACCTCGACGGCGAGGCCCGACGGCACCCTGCCGCCGTTGTCGTCGAGCTCGTACACGCTGAAGTCGACGCGGTAGCTGGCGCAGCAGGCGCCGCATTGCTGGCAATCATTCATGGCGAGGTCAAGTTGACGGCCTGTTCCAGGAACACCGCGGAAACGGCTTTGCCGGGGCCGCTGGTGTTGCCCTCGGCGAGGGGGTGGCGAAGCGACACGAAGTGCGCGCAGCCTGGGGGATGTCTATAACTTGCCGAGCAGCAGGAACTCCATCAGCGCCTTCTGGGCGTGAAGGCGATTCTCGGCTTCGTCCCACACCACCGACTGCGGCCCGTCGATGACCTCGGCCTGCACTTCCTCGCCGCGGTGGGCGGGCAGGCAGTGCATGAAGAGGGCGTCGGGCTGGGCCGCGCGCATCATTTCCTCGTCGACACACCAGTCGGCAAAAGCCTTGCGGCGGGCCTCGTTCTCGGCCTCATAGCCCATGCTGGTCCAGACGTCGGTGGTGACGAGGTCGGCGCCGCGGCAGGCTTCCATCGGGTCCTTGAAGACCTTGTAGCTGTCGCCCGAGCGGATGCCGGCGATCGACTGGTCCACCTCGTAGCCGCTGGGCGTGCTCACGTGCACCGTGAAGCCCAAAATTTCGGCTGCCTGCAGCCAGGTGTTGGCCATGTTGTTGCCGTCGCCGACCCACGCCACCGTCTTGCCCTGGATGGATCCGCGGTGCTCGATGTAGGTGAAGATGTCCGCCAGGATCTGGCAGGGATGGAACTCGTTGGTCAGGCCGTTGATGACGGGCACGCGCGAGTGCGCGGCGAAGGCGTCGATCTTGGTCTGCTCGTAGGTGCGGATCATCACGATGTCGACCATGCGGCTGATGACCTTGGCGCTGTCCTCGATAGGCTCGGCACGGCCGAGCTGGCTGTCGCCGGTGGTCAGGTGCACGACGCTGCCGCCGAGCTGGTACATGCCGGCCTCGAAGCTCACGCGTGTGCGCGTGCTGGCCTTCTCGAAGATCATGGCCAGCGTGCGGTCGACCAGCGGCTGGTGCTTTTCGTAGGTCTTGAACTTCTTCTTGATGATCGCCATGCGATCGAAGAGGTAGGCGTATTCGTCGGCGGTGAAGTCCGAGAACTGCAGGTAGTGCCGGATGGCTGCGGGCGCGGTCGTCGTCATTGGGCTGCAGGCTCCGAGAGGAAGTTTTTGACGATGGGCGCGAGGATGGCGACGATCTCGTCGGCCTCGGCGATGCTCAGGATGAGCGGCGGCACGAGGCGGATCACCTTGTCGGCCGTGACGCTCAGCAACAGGCCGGCGTCGCAGGCGCGGTTGAGGATCACGCCGCAGGGGCGGTCGAGCTCGATGCCGATCATCAGGCCCTGGCCGCGCACTTCCTTCACGCCGGGCAGGTCGCCGAGTTCGCGCTCCAGCGCAGCCTTCAGGTGGGCGCCCACGGTGGCGGCGTTTTCGAGCAGGTTCTGCTCTTCCATGATGCGGATGGTCTCGACGCCGGCGCGCATGGCGAGCGGGTTGCCGCCGAAGGTGGTGCCGTGGTTGCCCGGGCCGAAGATATGGGCGGCCTTGGGGCCGGCCACCACGGCGCCGATCGGCACGCCCGAGCCCAGGCCCTTGGCCAGCGGCATCACATCAGGCTTGATGCCCGCCCACTGGTGGGCGAACCACTTGCCGGTACGGCCCATGCCGCACTGCACCTCGTCGATCATCATGAGCCAGTCGCGCTCGTCGCACAGCTGGCGCACCTGCTTCAGGTATTCCCAGCGCATCGGGTTGATGCCGCCTTCGCCCTGGATGGTTTCGAAGAACACGGCGACCACGTTCGGGTTGCCTTCGGTGGCCTTCTTCAGCGCCTCGATGTCGTTCAGCGGCACGCGGATGAAGCCCTCGACCAGCGGGCCGAAGCCGGCCTGCACCTTGGGATTGCCTGTGGCCGAGAGGGTGGCGATGCTGCGGCCGTGGAAGGCGGCTTCGTAGACGACGATCTCGGGGCGCTCGATGCCCTTGTCGTGGCCGAACTTGCGCGCCAGCTTCAGGGCGGCTTCGTTGGCCTCGAGGCCGGTGCAGCAGAAGAAGGCGTTGGTGAGGCCGGAGATTTCAGTCAGCTTGGCGGCGAGCTGTTCCTGGCCGGGCACGTGGTAGTAGTTGGAGCTGTGGATCAGCTTGGTCAGCTGGTCCTGCAGGGCGGGCACCAGCTCGGGGTGATTGTGGCCCAGCGTGTTCACCGCGATGCCGCCGAGGCCGTCGAGGTAGGCCTTGCCCGTGGTGTCCCAGACTCGGCAGCCCTGGCCGTGCGACAGTGCGATCGGCAGGCGACCGTAGGTGTTCATGACGTGGGGCGAGGTGGGCTGGGCGGTAGCGCTCATTCGGTTCTCCAGATAGGGAAGGCGGATTCTAGGCGCGCGGTTTGACGGCTTCGTTGAGGATTGCGCATCACAGCAATGCCCCATGTTCAGGATGCAAAAAGGGGCGCGGATAGAATCGCTTGCTGCACCGCAGCACCTGCTCTGGTCGCTTCATTCAACGATGATTTCCCCCACAGCCAAAGAAATCTTCATCCAGGGCATCACCAAGGATGGCCGGACCTTTCGCCCGAGCGATTGGGCCGAGCGTCTGGCCGGCGTGATGAGTTCCTTCCGTCCCGGGGGCGCCTTCCCGGGCAGCTACCTGAGCTATTCGCCCTGGTGCATCCCGACGACCATCAACGGCGTGAAATGCGTAGTCGTGAACCGCGAACTGCGCGATGCCGAGCCGATGGCCTGGGATTTCTGCGTGAACTTCGCGAGAGACAACGACCTGCAGGTAGCCGAAGCCTGTCTGGTGCCCGACACGCCCATCCCCTCCAAGAAGGCCTGAGCGGCCTTTTTTCTTGCCCGTCGCCCTGGGAGCGCAAATCGAACGGGCATGAAAAAACCGCCCGAAGGCGGTTTTTTCACTTTGCTGCAGCGCACCCCGATCAAACGGCGGACCGGAGGATTCCGGTCCGGGCTTGCCTGACAGGTGTCAGGCGGCGGCCTTTGCAGGCGCGAGGGCGAGGGCCTTGACCTTGGCCGACAGGCGGCTCTTGTCGCGGGCTGCCTTGTTCTTGTGGAAGATGCCCTTGTCGGCGACGGTGTCGACGATGCTCTGGGCCTTCGCGAACAGTTCGCTTGCCTTGGTCTTGTCGCCAGCCAGAACAGCCTTTTCGACGTTCTTGACAGCGGTACGGTATTTGGAGCGCAGCGAGGTGTTCGCAGCGTTGAGCTTGGTGTCCTGGCGGACGCGCTTGCGGCCGGAGGCGAGGCGCGGGTTCTTTTTCTTGGGCTTGGCGGATGCCATGATTTATGTCCTTAGGTGTCTGAGGATGATGCAGCAAAGCCTTCCATTATAGGCCGGGTTGGCTTTTCCGGCGAATCCGGGCGTTTCGGCACCCCGGCGGGGCCTAAACTCGGCCTCCGTGTCCCTGCTCAAATCCGCCTCCACCGTCTCCCTGCTGACCCTCGCCTCGCGGATCACGGGCCTCGTGCGCGACGTGCTCTTCGCCTCGGTTTTCGGCGTCAGCGCGCTCACCGACGCCTTCAACGTCGCATTCCGCATCCCGAACCTGTTCCGGCGGGTCTTCGGCGAGGGCGCCTTCAGCCAGGCCTTCGTGCCCGTGCTGGCCGCCCGCAAGACCGAAGCCGGGGACGAGGGCGCCCGCCAGCTCATCGACCACGTCGCCACCCTGCTGACCTGGACGCTGGTGATCGTCTGCGTGGCCGGCGTGGCCGGCGCGCCGCTGCTGGTCTGGGCCATGGCCAGCGGACTGCCCGGCTTCGATGCCGCCGTGGTCATGACGCGCTGGATGTTCCCCTACATCGGCTTCATGTCGCTGGTGGCTCTGGCGGGCGGCATTCTCAACACATGGCGCAGGTTCGCGGTGCCGGCGGCATCGCCGGTGCTGCTCAACGTGGCGCTGATCCTGTCGATTTTGGTCGGCGCGCCGCTTTTCCGGCACTGGGGCATCGAGCCGATCTATGCCCAGTGCGTGGGCGTCATGGTCGGTGGCGTACTGCAGCTGGCCTTGCAGATTCCGGCGCTGCGCAAGCTGGGGCTGCTGCCGCGCCTGGGCCTGAGCCTGCGGGCGCTGCGTACCGCCTGGACCGATCCGAACACGCGCAAGGTGCTCAAGCTGATGCTGCCGGCGCTGCTGGGCGTGAGCGTGGCGCAGATCTCGCTGCTCATCAACACGCAGATCGCCTCCCACCTCGCGGTGGGCAGCGTCACCTGGATCACCAATGCCGACCGGCTGATGGAATTCCCCACCGCCATGCTCGGCGTGGCGCTCGGCGTGGTGCTGATGCCGCAGCTGGCCGGCGCCCGCGCCGCCCAGGACGACGCGCGCTATTCCTCGCTGCTCGACTGGGGCCTGCGCCTCGTGGTGCTGCTGTCGGCGCCGTGCGCCATCGCCTTGCTGCTCTTCGCGAAGCCACTGGTGGCGGTGCTCTTCCACAACGGCGCCTACTCGGGCGAGGACGTGGGCCGCACCACCCTGGCGCTGATGGGCTACGGCGTCGGCCTCGTCGGCATCGTGGCCGTGAAGGTGCTCGCGCCGGGCTACTACGCCAAGCACGACACGCGCACGCCCATGCTCATCGCGGTGGGCGTGCTGGTGCTGACGCAGATCCTCAATGTCTTCCTGGTGCCGGTGCTGCAGCATGCGGCGCTCACGCTGACCATCGCCATCGGTGCGCTGGTCAATTCGGCCTGGCTGCTGGTCGGGCTGATCCGGCGCGGCAGCTACAAGCCAGAGCCGGGCTGGGGCAAGTTCGCGCTGCAGGTCATGGCGGGGACCGCGGTGCTCGCCGGCCTGCTGGTCTGGGGCTCGGCGCATTTCGACTGGGTCGCCCTGCGTGAGCAGCGCCTGCTGCGCATCGGCCTGCTGGCCGCTCTGATCGCCGGCTCGGCGCTGCTGTATTTCGGCGTACTGGCGGCGGTCGGCGTGCGGCTGCGAAGCTTCATCCGCCGCTGACGAACCCTCTTTTCTTCGCGCGCGCCGCGGAACCTGCTTTGCAGGGCCGTTGGTGCGGCCCCCTGAAGGGGTTRGCGGCCACACGAAGTGGGCAAGCCTGGGGGTGAACCAAGTAGTCCCTGCCTTGACGCTCCGGAAATGCTCCTCTACAAAGCCACATGACGTTCAGCATTCAGGTTCCGACCGCCCTGGAGTATTTCGAGTCGCTGGTGCGCAGCGACGACCAGTTCCCGCTGCTCGAAGCCGCCGCCAGCCTGGCGCAGGACGAATACCCCGATCTCGATGTGCAGCAGGTGCTGGGCGACGTCGATCAGCTCCTCGCCCGCCTGCGCCGCCGCCTGCCGGCCGACGCCGCGCCGCTGGCCCGCCTGCGGGCGCTGAACCAGTTCTTCTTCAGCGACCTGAACTTCGGCGGCAACGTCAACGACTACTACGACCCCGACAACAGCTACCTGAACGCCGTGCTGCGCACCCGCCGTGGCATCCCGATCTCGCTGGCGGTGCTGTGGATGGAGCTGGCGCAGGGCCTGGGCCTGCAGGCGCGGGGCATCGGGTTTCCCGGCCACTTCATGCTCAAGGTGACGCTGCCGAAGGGGCAGGTGGTGATCGATCCGTTCACCGGCAAGTCGCTGTCGCGCGAGGAACTCGGCGAGCGGCTGGAACCTTACAAGCGCAGCAACGGCCTGGTCGGCGACTTCGACGTGCCGCTGGGCCTCTACCTGCAGCCCGCCAGCTCGCGCGAAATCATCGCCCGCATGCTGCGCAACCTGAAGGAAGTGCACCACGCGCAGGAAGACTGGCAGCGCGTCATTTCCGTGCAGGACCGCCTGATCGCGCTGCTGCCCAGAGCCTGGGGCGAGTACCGCGACCGAGGCATCGCGCATGCCGAGCAGGGCAATACGGCATCGGCCGTGCGCGACCTCGAAACCTATCTGTCGAAGGCCGAGGACGCACTGGACATCGACGCCATCGCCGAGCGCGTCGCCGCCCTGCGCCGCATGGCGAGCTGAAGAAATGAACACCCAGGCCGGCGTGAGCCCGGCGCCCGACCTGGGCACCCTGCATGAATTCCACGGCGTGCAGCCCGTGCTGCCGGTGTCGGATGTCACGCGCGCCGCGCGCTGGTTCCGCGACGTGCTGGGCTTCGAGCTCGACTTCATCGCCGGCGAGCCGCCCAGCTACGCCCGGGTGAAAAAAGGCGACCGCAGCTACGGCGACCCGGTCTACCTGCGGTTGTGGCAGTGCAACGCGCGCGAGACGAAACCCTGGCGCGGCGAGATCGTGATCCACGTCGGCAAGGACATCGACGGCCTGCATGCCGCCTACGTGAAGCGCGGCGTGACGGTCGTCGAGCCGCCCACCTCCCAACCCTGGGGGCTGCGCGAATTCGCGATCCGGGAGCCGGATGGCCATGTGCTGCGCTTCTGCGGCTATCTGCCCTGAAGCCTCAATTTCGGAAACACAAAATTACAAATGGATCGATGTGTTCGTGTCGATCTGGCTTCCGCTCGTCCGACGTGTGAACAGGAGCAGGCAGATTCCCAGCCGCTTCACCACCATCAACCTTCAGGAGAAACGACATGCGATTCATGATTCTGGTCAAGGCCAACGCCGATTCCGAAGCCGGCGTGATGCCCAGCACCGAAATCCTCACCGCCATGGGCAAGTTCAACGAGGAGCTGGTCAAGGCCGGCGTGCTGCTCGCGGGCGAGGGCCTGCACCCCAGCTCCAAGGGCGTGCGCGTGCGCTGCGAGGGCCCCACCAAACGCACGGTCATCGACGGCCCCTTCGCCGAAACCAAGGAGCTGCTGGCCGGCTTCTGGCTGTTCCAGTGCAAGTCGAAGGAAGAGGCCATCGAGTGGATCAAGCGCAGCCCCTTCCAGGAGGGCGAGATCGAGATCCGCCAGGTGTTCGAGGCCACCGACTTCGGCGATGCCATGACGCCCGAGCTGCTCGCCCAGGAAGACCGCCTGCGCGCCGAGACCGAGGCCCGCACCAAGGCGGGCGCCTGATCCGGCCGCCCGTGCAACGCAACGGAACCGAAGGAGACGCACCATGCGATTCATGCTGCTGATGATTCCCCACGGCTACGAGAGCGCCGCGCCCGGCACCAGCCCCGACGTCGAGGCGGTGTCGGCCATGATGGCCTACAACGAGTCGCTGCAGAAGGCGGGCGTGCTGGTCAGCTGCGACGGCCTGCATCCGCCCTCGATGGGCGCGCGCGTGAGCTTCAGGAACCGCAAGCCCAAGGTCGTCGACGGCCCCTTCGCCGAGGCGAAGGAAGTGCTGGGCGGCTTCTGGATCATCGACGTGCCCTCGCGCGCCGCGGCCATCGAATGGGCCAGCCGCTGCCCCGGCGGCGACAACGAGGTCATCGAGGTGCGCCAGATCCAGGAGATGGAAGACTTCCCGGCCGACGTGCAGGCGGTGGCCAGCGAATTCACGTCGATGCAGACGGTGAAGAAGACCGGCGCATGAGCCAGGCCGGGGGGCGCGCGGGCCACGCGGACAGCGCCGCCATCCACCGCACCATCGAGGCGGTATGGCGCATCGAGTCCGCGAAGATCATCGCCACCGTCGCGCGCATGGTGCGCGACGTGGGGCTGGCCGAAGAGCTGGCCCAGGACGCGCTGGTCTCGGCCCTGGAGCAGTGGAGCGAATCGGGCGTGCCCGACAATCCCGCCGCCTGGCTCACGGCCGTGGCCAAGCGCCGCGCCCTCGACCGCCTGCGCCACCTGCAATTGGCCGAGCACAAGTCCGGCGAGATCGGCCGCGAGCTCGACGCGCAGCACGAGATGGCGCAGGACGACTTCGCCGAGGCGGTCGATGCCGCGCTGGACGACGACATCGGCGACGACCTGCTGCGGCTGGTGTTCACCGCCTGCCACCCGGTGCTCTCTACCGAAGCGCGGGTGGCGCTCACGCTGCGGGTGATGGGCGGCCTGACCACCGACGAGATCGCGCGCGCCTTCCTCGTGCCAGAAGCCACGGTCGCGCAGCGCATCGTGCGCGCCAAGCGCACCCTGGCCGAGGCGCGCGTGCCCTTCGAGGTGCCGCGCCGGCACGAGCTCGAGGCGCGGCTGGCCTCGGTGCTGGAGGTGATCTACCTGGTCTTCAACGAGGGCTACTCGGCCACCGCCGGCGACGACTGGATGCGCCCCACGCTGTGCGAAGAGGCGCTGCGACTGGGCCGCATCGTGGCCGAGCTGGTGCCGAAGGAGTCCGAAGTGCACGGGCTGGTGGCGCTGATGGAGATCCAGGCCTCGCGCACCGCCGCGCGCATGGGGCCTTCGGGCGAGCCGGTGCTGCTGCTGGAGCAGAACCGCGCGCGCTGGGACCAGATGCTGATCCGCCGCGGCCTCGCGGCGCTGGCGCGTGCCGAGTCGCAGGGCGGCGCGCTCGGACCCTATGCGCTGCAGGCCGCCATCGCCGCCTGCCACGGCCGCGCGCGCACCGCCGACGAAACCGACTGGGGCCGCATCGCCGCGCTCTACGACGCGCTGGCCGAACTCACGCCGTCGCCCATCGTCGAGCTCAACCGCGCGGTCGCGCTGTCGATGGCCTTCGGCCCGGCGGCCGGGCTGGAGGTGGCCGACGCGCTGCTGGACGAGCCCGCGCTCAAGGGCTACCACCTGCTGCCGACCGTGCGCGGCGATCTGCTCTTCAAGCTGGGCCGCCACGACGAGGCGCGCCGGGAGTTCGACCGCGCCGCCTCGCTCACGCGCAACACACGCGAGCGGGCCCTGCTGCTGTCGCGCGCCCGGGCCTGTACTTGACTCGCCCCCAGGCTTCGCGCACTTCGTGTCGCTGCGCCAACCCCCTTCCGGGGGCGATACCTGCGGCCCGGCGGAGCCGGTCCCGCGGTATCTCTGGAAGAAGAGGGCGCGCTTGCGGCCTTCGGATGGCGGTGCAGGTTGAACTGAACCACACCTGAATCTGCTGCGAGTCACGCCGGAGGACAATGCGCGCCATGCTGCGCACCCCCTCCCTCCGCTTCCTGTGCGTTTCCGGCCTGGCCCTGCTGCCGACCGCCTCGGCCCTGGCCCAGTTCGATCCCGCCAAGGTGTGGACCGAGCCGCCGGCCATTGCCTCGCGCTTTCCCGATCCGCCGGTGAGCTACGCCACGCCGGGCTTTCGCGAAGGGCGCGCCGACTTTCCCTCCCATGCCGAGGTGCTGGCTTTCCTGAACGATCTCGCGCGCCAGTCGCCGAACGTGCGCGTCGAGCGCATCGGCGTGTCGCAGCAGGGCCGCGAGATGCCGCTGGTGGTGCTGGCCGATCAGGGCCGCGTCGATCCCACGCGCCCGACGGTGATGGTCATCGGCCAGCAGCACGGCAACGAGCCGGCCGGCGGCGAGGCGGTGCTGGCGCTGGCGCAGCAGTTCGCCTCCGAGCCGGGCTCGGCGATGCTGAAGAAGGTCAACCTGGTTCTGGTGCCGCGCGGCAACCCCGATGGCGCCGAGCGCTTCACCCGCGTCACCGCCAACGGCATCGACGTGAACCGCGACCATTTGCTGCTGCGCACGCCCGAGGCGCGCGCGCTCGCGGCGGCCACCCTGCGCTACGCGCCGCAGGTGGTGCTCGACCTGCACGAGTTCACCGTCGGCGGCCGCTGGATCGACAAGTTCGGCGCCGTCATGAAGTACGACGGCCTGCTGCAGCCCGCCACCGTGGGCAACCTCGACGCCGCCATCGCCACCAGCGCGCAGCGCGACTACGTCGATGCCATCCAGGCCGCCTTCGCGCGCGCCGGGCTGCAGGGCTTCAAGTACCACACCACTTCCGGCGGCAAGGCCGACGACCGCACCGTGTCGATGGGCGGCGTACAGCCCGATACCGGGCGCAACGTGAGCGCGCTGCACCAGGCCGTGAGCCTGCTGCTCGAGGTGCGCGGCGTGGGGCTCGGCCGCGCGCATTTCGCGCGCCGCGTGCACACCCAGGTGCTGGCGGCCACCACCGTCATCGAGACGGCGGCGCGGCAGGGGCCGGCGCTGATGCAGCTCACCGTCCAGGCCGGCCAGCGCGCGAAGGCCGAAGCCTGCCAGGGCGACGTGGTGGTCGAGGCCTGGCAGACGCCGACGCGTCAGCGCCTCGAATTCCTCGATGCCAGGACCGGCGAGGACAAGGCCGTCGACGTCGAATGGCGCGCCGCCGAGCCGCTGAAGATCGTCAATGCGCGCCCGCGCCCCTGCGGCTACCTGCTCGCTTCGAGCGAAACCGTGGCCGTGCAGCGCCTGCAGATGCTGGGCGTGCGCGTGGAGCGCATCGACAACGCGGCGCCGTGGTCGGTGGAGCGCTACGAAATCCTCTCGCAGACCGACGGCCAGCGGCAGGATGCGCGCGGCGCCATCGAGGACGGCGAGGCGATCCGCGCCTTCCGCGTGCGGCTGCGCCACGGCCGCGCGGTCGTGCAGCCGGGCAGCTTCTACGTGTCGCTGGCGCAGCCGCTGTCGCCGCTGGTCAGCGCGGCGCTGGAGCCCGATTCGCAGAACAGCTACGCGGCCAACCGGCTGCTGGAGATCGGCGACGACAGGCTGCTGCGCGTGCCGGGGCCGGCGCCCGCTGGCGTCTGGCACTGAGCGGCCAGCCGGCTCAGGTCCGAGAGGACGAGCCCGCTTCCGATGGCGACCCCGGCAGCCCGAACTGGTGCCACGCGCGGCGCAACTGCGTGTCGGAGCCGAAGCCCGACTGCTCCGCCGCCCGCGTCACGCTCGCGCCCGAGGCCAGCGCCAGCTGCGCCGTCGCGAGCCGCAGCCGCCGCAGGTAGGCCAGCGGCGCAACGCCCGCGTGCTCGACGAAGAGCCGCGTGAGATGCCGCGCCGAGGTGTGCGCCA
The DNA here is from genome assembly GCF_030462475.1 of Variovorax sp. CAN15. Classification (GTDB taxonomy): domain Bacteria; phylum Pseudomonadota; class Gammaproteobacteria; order Burkholderiales; family Burkholderiaceae_C; genus Variovorax. Next base: position 66,340 of record NZ_JASMRZ010000010.1, on the reverse strand, counting down.
CCTCGGCCATGCGCGGCACGTTCCAGTCGGCCTGCGGCTGCTCGCTGACGGCATCCTGCACGCGGTGCAGCGCGGCGTGCAGGTGGTTGCGGTAGGCGAGAAAGGGCGAGAGCTCCGGATCGTGCGGGCCCCGGCGCAGCGGCACCACCATCGACTGCGCGACCTGCGCCGCGAGCGCCTCGCCGCACAGCTCGCCGATGCGGTGCAGGATCAGGTCGATGCCGGTGGTCACGCCCGCGCTGCTGTAGAGCGGCGGGTCGATCACGAACACACGGTTGCTCACCACCTCGCAGCGCGGCTCCACTTCGCGCAGCTCGCCCAGGTGATGGTGATGCGTGGTGGCGCGCCGGCCGGCCAGGGCGCCTGCGTGCGCCGCCAGCACCGCGCCGGCACAGACGGTCACCAGCTCCAGCCGGCCGCGCTCGAAGCGCAGTCCGCGCAGCCAGTGCAGCAGGTCCTGCGTCTCGGGGTTGTCGATGGCGATGCGCTCGCCGGGCAGGCCGACCAGCACGACCCAGCCGGGGCCGTCCCACGCCGCCGGCAGGGGCGATAGCCCGGCCAGCGCCACGCCGACCGAGCCCATGGCCGTCGGCCGGGGGCTGGCGAACTCGATGACGAAGCGCTCCGGCCGCCCCGTCGCGCGCAGCCGCTGGTTGGCGATGCGCAGCGCCTCGGCCGGCCCAGCCCAGTCGAGCACCAGGCTGCCGGGCAGGAGGACGAAGACTACGCGGATGGGCTGGACGCCGGGTTCCTGTTCCATGCGTAGTCCATCTGGCGCGCGGTGCGCTCGGCCAGCTCGCGCCCGGCCAGCCGTTCGACGAGGTGCAGGCTCATGTCGATGCCGGCGCTGATGCCTGCCGAACTGACGACGCGGCCGTTGTCGACCCAGCGCACGTCCTCGCGCACGTCGAGCGAGGGGAAGCGCTCGCGCAGTTCGGCGACGTCTTCCCAGTGAGTGGTGACGGCGTCGTCCGTGACCACGCCGCTCGCAGCGAGCAGGAAGGCGCCGGTGCAGACGGACGCGACGATCTTCGCTTCGGCTGCGGTGCGGGCGATCCAGCGCAGCGTCTCGGGGCTGGCCATCGGCGCGTCGACCACGCCGCCGGGGACGATCAGCACGTCGGCTGGCGGGCTGCCGGCCAGTGCGTGGTTCGCCAGCAACTGAAGGCCGGCGCGGGCCTGCACGGGCTGGCCGGCGGCGACGTGTGCCGCCGAGGCGACCTCGAATGGCGCCGCCGAGCCCGGCCGCATCCGCTGGCTGACCCGGCTCGCGGTGGTGAAAACCTCGAAGGGGCCGGCGAAGTCCAGGGCCTCCACGCCGTCGAAGGCGAGGATCAGCACGCGCAGGCTGGCGCTGTCGCTCATGCCACCGCCCGTTCCAGCGCCTGCGCCACGGTGCAGACGGTGGCGAAGCGGCCATGCAGCACTGCGGCCGTGCGGGCCTTGATGTCGGCGGCGGCGAGCGGGCTGCCGTCGGGGTGCTTCATGTCGAAGGTGAGGGTGGCGTCGGTCACGTAGTCGACCTCCCAGCCCAGGTCGGAGGCGTGGCGGGTGGTGGTCTCGCAGCACTGCTCGGTGCGGATGCCGCTCACGATCAGCCGGCCGATGCCGTTCTGCGTGAGCCACACATCCAGCCCGCTGTTGACCAGCGCGCTGTGGCGATGCTTGGTGAAGGTGGCGGCGGCATCGAAGGCAGCCAGCCCGCCGATGGGACGCACGTGGCCCGATTCGACCGCGAAGGGGTTGCTGGCGTCGGAGGGCTCGTCGGTGTGGAAGACCCGCACGACAGGCAGGCCGGCGGCGGCGCAGCCTTCGATCAGCGCGTTCTGCGCGGCGAAGTAGGGGGCGGCCTGGCTTTCGTTCCAGTAGGCGCGCTGGCGGAACGACTCCTGGGCGTCGATCACTATCAGACAGGTTTTCATGGCGGGCGCTCGGGGGGCGGAGTGGATGATGCCGCCTATTCTTCCGGGGTGCCAGCTACCGGTCCGCTCGGGGGCGGACCAGAATCGATCAGATCAGGACATCGAAGAAGGCGGAAAGCCCCTTCAGACCAGCGCCGCCGCCTGCAGCTCTTTCTTCAGGTATGCGTAGTACAGCGGCGCCGCCACCAGCCCGGCCGGTCCGAAGACCGCCTCGGCCACGAACATCACCGCAAGCAGCTCCCACACGCTCATCTGCGTGCGCGCGCCCACCACCTTGGCGTTGATGACGTACTCGGCCTTGTGGATCACGATCAGGAAGATCAGGCAGGCGGCAGCCGTGACCGGCGACACCGACAGCCCCACCAGCGTGATCACCGAGTTGCAGACCAGGTTGCCCACGATCGGCACCAGCCCGGCCAGGAAGGTGAGGGTGATGAGCGCCGGCGTGTACGGCAGGTGCGCGTCCCACAGCGGCATGACGAAGAGCAGGAAGATGGCCGTCAGCAGCGTGTTGAAGGCCGCGATCCAGAACTGGGCTGCAACGATCTGCCCAAAGGCTTCGCCGAAGGTCCGCACGCGCTGGTGCAACTGCTCCGCCAGCGGCAGGCGCCGCGGGGGCACATGCGCCACGGCGGCCAGGCTGCCGATGATCAGGCCGACATACGAAAAAAGAATGCCGTGCAGCCAGGCGCGCCCGGCCACGGCCAGCGAACCGGCCTGCGCGCGCAGGTAGTTGGCGATCACGCGTTGCACCTCGGCCGCGCCCTCGGGCAGGTAGACGGCGATCTCCACCGGCAGCTTGGAGCGCAGCTCCAGCACGGTGCGCGCCGTGTAGTCGAGCAACTCGCGGTACTGGTCCGGCGCATCCACGATGTACTCGCGGGCCTGCGACAGCGCCAGAGTGATCAGGGCGATGGGCGCCAGCAGCACCACGGTGACGGCCAGCACGCCGGCCCAGCCATTGGCGCTTCCGGGTCGCTTCGCCAGCGCCGGAATGCGCGCAAGTCCCGATGTCAGCAGGCGCGAGAACCACCGCGTGACGAGGAACCCGATGCACACGCACAGCAGCCCCGGCAGCAGGTGCTCCCACATCACCAGCAGCAGCGCCGCCAGCATCAGCAGGTAGCTGGCGATCGTCACGCCGCGCGAAGCGGCGGAAGTGGCGGCGGGGGCCGTCTTTGCGGCGACGGGTGCTGGCTGCGGCTTGTTGGCCATCCGGGGGGGGCGGGCGCTTGCTCTGTGCTTGGGAAAAGTGGACGCGGCAGCCGGCGTTCAGCCGACGACCACGGCCGCGCCTTCGCCGCGCTCGGCGATCGTGCCGATCTCGAACACCGTTTCACCGGCGGCACGCAGCGTGGCGGCGCAGGCCGCGGCTTCGGCGGCGTCGATCACCACCACCATGCCGATGCCGTTGTTGAAGGTGCGGTTCATCTCGATGTCGTCGATGCCGGCCACCTTCTGCAGCCAGGCGAACAGCTCGGTCCGAGGCCAACTGCCCTTCTTGAGATGGGCGGCGGTGCCTTCGGGCAGCACGCGCGGGATGTTCTCGAGCAGGCCGCCGCCGGTGATGTGGGCCAGCGCCTTGATCGGGTGCTTGCCCAGCGCTTCGAGCACCGGCTTCACGTAGAGGTGGGTGGGTTCCATCACGGCTTCGCGGAAGGGCTTGCCGTCGAGGGTGGCGGGCAGGTCGGCTCCGGCGCGTTCGATCACCTTGCGCACCAGGCTGAAGCCGTTGGAATGCACGCCGGCCGAAGCCAGGCCCAGTACCACGTCGCCGGGCTTGACGTTCTGGCCCGTGAGGATCTTCGATTTCTCGACCGCGCCGACCGCGAAGCCCGCCAGGTCGTATTCGCCGGCCGGGTACATGCCGGGCATTTCGGCGGTTTCGCCGCCGATGAGGGCGCAGCCCGAGAGCTCGCAGCCGCGGGCGATGCCGCCGACCACGGCAGCGGCCGTGTCCACGTCGAGCTTGCCGCAGGCGAAGTAATCGAGGAAGAAGAGGGGCTCGGCGCCTTGCACCAGCACGTCGTTGACGCTCATGGCCACGAGGTCGATGCCGACCGTGTCATGCATGTTCCATTCGAAGGCCAGCTTGAGCTTGGTGCCCACGCCGTCGGTGCCGCTCACGAGCACCGGCTCCTTGTAGCGCTTGGGCACTTCGAACAGGGCGCCGAAGCCGCCGATGCCGGCCAGCACGCCTTCGCGCATGGTTTTCTTCGCGAGCGGCTTGATGCGGTCGACCAGGGCGTCGCCTGCATCGATGTCTACACCGGCGTCCTTGTAGCTGAGCGGGGTGGGCGTGGAGGAGGTCATGGGTGGTCGGGGTCGGGAAGGACGCGAAAAGACGCGAAAGGACGTGAAGAGTGGAAGCGGAAGGCGGCTCCGGTAACCATGTTGGCCGGACCGATAGAATTCCCGATGATTTTAAGGGCCCTCGCGGCCCCCTCCATGAACCTTCCCGGGATGAAACAGCTCGCGCTCGATATCGGCATTGCGACGGGCCCCAGCTTCGACGCCTTTTTCGCCGGCCCCAACGAAGCGGCGCTGCGGCACCTGCAAGTGTGGGTGGGCGGCGCCGGCAGCCCCGCGCTGCACTCGCCGGTGCCTACCTACCTGTGGGGCGACGGCGGCAGCGGCAAGACCCATCTGCTCGAATCGGTGCGTGTCGCACTGCGCGAGCAGGGCGCCAGCGTGGGCTGGCTGCACGCCGGCCTGCTGGAGCCGCCCGAGTTCGACGAGCGCTGGGGCGCCGTCCTGCTCGACGACGTGCACCTCTACACCGCCGTGCAGCAGCACGCGGCCTTCAACTGGTTCGTCAACGCCCAGACGCTGCAGCGCGGCGTGGTCGCCGCCGGCGCATTGCCGCCGGCCGACCTGCCGCTGCGCGAGGACCTGCGCACCCGCCTCGGCTGGGGCCATGTGTTCCACATGCAGGTGCTCAGCGAAAGCGAACGCCGCGCCGTGCTGCGCCAGGCCGCCGACGCGCGCGGCGTGATGCTGTCGGACGACGTGCTCGACTACATGCTGCACCGCTTCAGCCGCGACCTCGGCAGCCTGATGGAGCTGCTCACGCAGCTCGACGGCTATGCCCTGCAGACGCAACGCGCGATCACCATTCCGCTGATCCGCTCCATGCTCGAAAACGAATAGAAGAGCGAACAAGGCTTCCAACAAACAATGATCAAGAAATTCATCGACAAGCTGCTGGGCAAGGGTGCCGGCGGCACGCAGGGCAAGAGCCGCTTCGGCAAGCGCCAGGAGGTGCCGGCCGAAGTCCACGGAATCGATCCGGCCCTGGTCGACGAGCGTGCGAAAAACGTGGTGACCACGCTTCAGCAGGCCGGCTACGAGGCCTACGTGGTCGGCGGCGCGGTGCGCGACCTGCTGCTGGGGCTGCGCCCCAAGGACTTCGACGTGGCCACCAACGCCACGCCCGAGCAGGTCAAGTCGCTCTTCAGACGCGCCTTCATCATCGGGCGGCGCTTCCGCATCGTGCACGTGGTGTACGGCCGGGGTCGCGAACACGAGGTGATCGAGGTCTCGACCTTCCGCGCCTACATGGACAACGCCGCCGCCGAGCAGGTGGCGGGCAACGAGCGCACCAGCAAGGGCGAGCTCGCCAGCATGAAGCACGCCGTGGATGCCAGCGGCCGGGTGCTGCGCGACAACGTCTGGGGCCCGCAGGAAGAAGACGCGGCGCGCCGCGACTTCACCGTGAATGCCATGTACTACGACCCGGCCAACCAGGTGGTGGTGGACTATCACAACGGCATCAAGGACGCCCAGAAGCTCACGCTGCGCATGATCGGCGACCCGGCCACGCGCTACCGCGAGGACCCGGTGCGCATCATCCGCGCCATCCGCTTCTCGGCCAAGCTCGCGGCCCTGGGCTTCAAGATGGAAGCCAAGACGGCCGCCCCGCTGGTCGAGTCGAGCAAGCTGCTGGCCGACGTGCCGCAGAGCCGCCTGTTCGACGAGATGCTCAAGCTGCTGCAGACCGGGCACGCCATCGCCACGGTCGAGCAGCTCAACAAGCTCGGGCTGGCCCGCGGCATCTATCCGCTGCTCGACGTGGTGGTGGAGCGCGCCGACCAGCCCTTCGTGAAGGCCGCCCTGCAGGACACCGATCGCCGCGTGGGCGAGGGCAAGCCCGTGGCGCCCAGCTTCCTGCTGGCCTGCGTGCTCTGGGCCGACGTTCGCGATGGCTGGGCCCAGCGCCAGGAGGGGCGCAACGGCCAGCGCGCGCAGCCGCCGTTCCCGGCGCTGCAGGACGCCATCGACGACGTGTTCAACGCCCGCATCGGCGACGTGTCGGGCCGGGGCAAGCTGGCCGCCGACATGCGCGAGATCTGGATGATGCAGCCGCGCTTCGACAAGCGCACCGGCTCCACCCCCTACAGCCTGGTCGAGCAGGCCCGCTTCCGCGCCGCTTTCGATTTCATGCGTCTGCGCGCCGACGTGGGCGAGGTGAGTGAAGCCATTGCCGAGTGGTGGCAGGAATTCAGCACCGCCGACGACGTGCGCCGCACAGACCTGCTGGAGCAGGTGCGCGAGGAACAGAAGGTGCGCCAGCGCGTGCGGGTGCGCGAGACGCCGCAGCAGCCCCCGAAGCAGCGTGGCGAGCCGGCGAGCCGCCGCGCGGCGGATGCGGGCCGGAATGACGAAGGCGACGAGGTCGAGACCGTGGCCGTGCCACCCGATGGCGAAGCCCTGGCGCCGCGCAAGCGTCGTCGCCGGCGCAAGCCGCGCACCGGAGGTGGCGGTGGTGGCGAGGGCGGCGGGAGCGCCGCAGGCGAGTGATGAACAAACCTGATCGGCCCAAGGGCGACGGCAAGAGGGGCGCCGCGCCGCGTGCTCCCGCAGGCAAGCGCGCGGCACCGCCAGCGAGACGTGCCCAGGCCCGGCCTTCCGGCGGCGGCCCCGCAGTGCGCCGCTCGAAGGAGGACTACCCGACCGTGCAGGCCTTCGTCGCCATCGGCGCCAACCTGGGCGACGCCCAGGCGGCGGTGACGGCGGCCATGGATGCCATCGGCGCCATCGAGCGCACCGTGGTCACGGCGCGTTCGTCGCTGTACCGCAGCGCGCCCATCGAATCCTCGGGGCCCGACTACATCAATGCCGTCGTGGCGGTGCGCACCGGGCTGACGGCCGAGGCATTTCTCTCCGAACTTCAGCTGCTCGAAGAGCAGGCCGGGCGCGAGCGGCCCTTTCCCAACGCGCCGCGCACGCTCGACCTCGACCTGCTGATGCACGGCAATTCGGTCAAGGACACGCCCAGGCTGAGCCTGCCGCATCCCCGCATGCGTGACCGCGCCTTCGTGCTCAAGCCGCTGGCCGAGATCGCACCCGACAAGGTGCCGCGCGCGGCGCTGGCGCGGGTTTCGAGCCAGGTCATCGAACGCATCCGCGGCTGACCGGCGGCGGGGCGGTGACCCGCCCGCCCGGCCCGGTGCCTCCCTCCCGGTACACTTGCGCGGTTTTTCATCACACTGTCACACGTTTGTGGCAGGCAAGTTCCGAGATCCAGGAGAGCGCCACCCATGTTCGGCAAGCTGCTGCCCCGCGAGGGGAATTTTTTTGAGATGTTCAACCAGCACGCCGAGCGCATCGTCGAGGCGGCGCGGGCGTTCGAGCAACTGGTGGCCAACTACAACGACGTGCACCTGCGCGAGCAGTACAACCGCGACGTCGACAACGCCGAGCGCGCCGCCGACCGCGTCACGCACGACGTCAACCGGCTGATCCACAAGACCTTCATCACGCCCATCGACCGCGAGCAGATCCACAAGCTCATCAACACGATGGACGACGTGGCCGACCTGATCCAGGACTCGGCCGAGACCATGGCGCTGTACGACGTGCGTCACATGACCGACGAGATCGTGCGTCTCACGGCCCTGAGCGTGAAGTGCTGCGACCGCCTGAAGGACGCCGTCAAGTTCCTCGGCAAGATCGCCGACCCGGCCGTGGCCGAGGCCACGCTGAAGACCTGCGAAGAGATCGACCGCCTCGAATCGGACGCCGACCGCGTGATGCGCAGCGCCATGAGCAAGCTGTTCCGCGAGGAGCCCGACGTGCGCGAGGTGATCAAGCTCAAGGCGATCTACGAGCTGCTGGAGACGATCACCGACAAGTGCGAGGACGTGGCCAACGTGATCGAGGGCATCGTCCTCGAGAACTCGTAAGCGGGCAGCGACCGATGGCAACAGTTCAGGTCGCCCTTTGGGTGGTTGTGGTGCTGGTCGTGCTGGCGATCCTGTTCGACTTCATGAACGGATTCCACGACGCCGCCAATTCGATCGCGACGGTGGTCTCCACCGGGGTGCTCAAGCCGGGTCAGGCCGTGGTGTTCGCGGCCTTCTTCAACCTGATCGCGATCTTTATTTTTCATCTGAGCGTGGCCGCCACGGTGGGCAAGGGCATCGCCCATCCCGGGGTGGTCGACGTGCACGTGGTGTTCGGCGCACTCATCGGTGCCATCAGCTGGAACCTCGTGACCTGGTACTACGGCATTCCGAGCAGCTCGTCGCACGCGCTGATCGGCGGCATCGTGGGCGCCGTGATCGCCAAGACCGGCACCAGCGGCCTCGTCGCCTCGGGCATCTGGAAGACGGTGGCGTTCATCTTCGTTTCGCCGCTGCTGGGCTTCGTGCTCGGCTCGCTGATGATGGTCGTGGTGGCCTGGGGCTTCCGCCGCGCCACCCCGTCGCGCATCGACCGCTGGTTCCGTCGGCTGCAACTGGTCTCGGCCGGCGCCTACAGCCTGGGCCACGGCGGCAACGATGCTCAGAAGACCATCGGCATCATCTGGATGCTGCTGATCGCCACGGGCTATGCCTCCGCCAGCGATTCGACGCCTCCGAACTGGGTCATCGTGAGCTGCTACACCGCGATTGCGCTGGGCACCATGTTCGGCGGCTGGCGCATCGTGAAGACGATGGGCCAGAAGATCACCAAGCTCAAGCCCGTGGGCGGCTTCTGCGCCGAGACGGGCGGGGCGCTGACGCTGTTCCTGGCCACCGCGCTGGGCATTCCGGTGTCGACCACCCACACCATCACGGGCGCCATCGTCGGCGTGGGCTCGGCACAGCGCGCAAGCGCGGTGCGCTGGGGCGTGGCGGGGAACATCGTGTGGGCGTGGATCTTCACGATCCCGGCCTCGGCGTTCGTGGCGGCTATTGCCTACTGGATCAGCATGCAGCTGTTCTGACGGCTACTGCGAAATCTTCCGCCCCTCTTCGATCTGGTGCTCGAAGTAGCGCTGGAAGCTGAACACGATGCTGGCCATCAGGATCGTGCTGCCGAACAGGAGGGCGAGCACGACGGCGCCGATGGTGAACCAGTTCGTGCGGCCGGGTTCGGCGTCGGTCGGGGCGCTGGCATTGAAGCGGGCGTTCCATTTTTCGGGCGTCATGAGGCCGTAGACGATGGCCATCAGCGCGCAACCGGCGATGGTGAAGCCCAGCAGCGGGATCAGCGCCCAACTCAATCCGTCGTCAACACCGTACATGCGCACGCGCTCGATGCCATAGACGCCCAGCGCGGTGGGAATGGGCAGCAGCCAGCCGAGCCAGTCGCCCATGCCGCGCAGGTAGAAGCGGTGCAGCCCCAAGGGGCCGCCGAGGAAGGAAAGCCAGGCGGCAATGGTCTTGTTTTTCATTCGGGTTTGGTGGTGCCGCCTTCGCTGAGCACCTTTTCCATCAATACGACGTCGCGCCATTCGCCGAACTTCCAGCCGCAGTTCTTCAGCACGCCGACGTGCGTGAAGCCCTGGCTGCGATGCACGCCGATGGAGCCTGCGTTGGCGGAGTCGCCGATGACTGCGATCAGCTTGCGCACGCCAGCTGTCTCGGCCGCCTGCGACAGCGCCGCCAGCAGCTTGGCGCCCAGACCCTTGCCGCGTGCTGACTCCGACACGTAGATCGAGTCTTCGGCCGAAAACCGGTAGGCCGGGCGCGGCTTGAACCAGTTGCAGTAGGCAAAACCCAACACTTCGCCGTCCTCCTCGGCGACCAGGTAAGGCAGGTTCCTGGCGAGCACGTCGGCGCGGCGGGTGGCCATTTCGGCGGGGGAGGGAGGTTCGGTCTCGAAGGTGCCGGTGCCGTGCAACACGTGGTGGGCGTAGATGGCCGTGATGGCTGCGACGTCTTCTTCGCGGCAGGGGCGGATGGCGAGGGGCATGCGGGTGAAACGGGTGGCGCGAGGCCGAAATTCGGACAAAAACGCGGGTCGGGCTATAATCGTGGGCTTTTCAGCGTGTCGCTGGCCGGGTGGCCAGTCGCGTGTCTCGACGCTGGAAGAACATTGTGAGCGGGCCTTTTTCAATCCACGAGGCCTGCTGACCACCCAAGGATAAATCATGGTCGTCATTCGACTCTCCCGCGGCGGCTCCAAAGGCCGTCCGTTCTTCAACATCGTCGTGTCGGACAAGCGCGTTCGCCGCGATGGCCGTTTCATCGAGCGCCTGGGTTTCTACAACCCGACCGCCAAGGAAAACGAAGAAAGCATCCGCATCGCACAGGACCGCCTGGCGTACTGGAAGAGCGTCGGCGCACAAGCTTCGCCCACCGTTCTGCGCCTGATCAAGCAAGCTGCCGCGGCAGCTCCCAAGGCGGCGGCCTAAGCCGCCCGCACGGCGATGCTGCCCGCACTCGAAGCCGCCGAATTGCCGGCGGATGCGATCGAAGTAGGGCGCATCGCCGATGCCTGGGGCATCAAGGGCTGGTTCAAGGTCCTGCCCCACAGCGCCCAGCCCGAGGCGCTCTTCTCATCGAAGCGCTGGTTCCTGCAGGCTCCCGGAGCCTCGGCGAGCACAGCCTTCCGGCTCGCGATCCGCGAAGCCAAGGAACATTCCGACTGCATCGTCGCCACGTCCGAAGACGTGCCTGACCGCAACGCCGCCGAGGCGCTGCGCGGCGCGCGCGTGTTCGTGCCGCGCTCGAGCTTTCCCACGGCCGGCGACGACGAGTACTACTGGGTCGACCTGATCGGCCTGTCGGTGGTCAACCGCGAAGGCGTCTCTCTTGGCGCCGTGCGCGAACTGCTCGCGACCGGCCCGCAGACCACGCTGGTGCTTGCTGCCGAAGAAGATGGCAAGGCCATCGAGCGCATGGTGCCCTTCGTCTCGGCCTTCGTCGACAAGGTCGACCTGCCCGGGCGGCTCATCACGGTCGACTGGCAGCCGGACTACTGACCGGCGCCCCGCGAGGCATGCGCTTCGACGTTCTCACGCTCTTTCCCGAACTGTTCGCGCCCTTCGTGGCCAGCGGCGTGACGCGCCGCGCCTACGACTCGAAGCAGGTCGAAGTGGTGCTGTGGAATCCGCGCGACTTCGCGCAGGGCAACTACAAGCGCGTGGACGACCGGCCGTTCGGCGGCGGCCCCGGCATGGTCATGATGGCCGAGCCTCTGTCCGACTGCCTCGATGCAGTGCTTGCCGCGCGTGGAGCCGAGGCGCCCGTCATTCTTTTTTCTCCCATCGGCGAGGTGCTGCGGCACGAGGTGGTCGAGCGCTGGTCCGGTAGCGAAGGCGCGGTGCTGGTCTGCGGCCGCTACGAAGGCATCGACCAGCGCTTCATCGATGCGCGCGTCACCCACCAGATCAGCCTTGGCGACTTCGTGCTCTCTGGCGGCGAGATCGCGGCCATGGCGCTGCTCGATGCCGTGGCCCGGCTGCAGCCGGGCGTGCTTGGCGACGAGGCCAGCCATGTGCAGGACAGCTTCAATCCGGCGCTCGACGGCCTGCTCGACTGCCCGCACTACACGCGTCCCGAGCAGTGGAACGGGCAGGGCGTTCCGGCACCGCTGCTCTCGGGCCACCATGCACAGATCGAGCGCTGGCGGCGCGACCAGCGCCTTGCCATCACGGCCGAACGGCGCCCCGAGCTGATCGATGCGGCCCGCGCGGCGGGGCGTCTTGGCAAGGCCGATGAGGCCGCGCTGAAAAAAAAGCTATAATCCCCGGTTCCCCGATCCTCTGTCCGGCCGCGCCCGGTCTTTTTGCGGTCTTCCCGTGAAAGCCAAAGGCGCCTTTTGTGTAGCCCGGCAAGATCGAATATCAGGAAATCATGAACCTCATCCAGACCCTCGAGCAGGAAGAAATCGCCCGTCTCGGCAAGACCATCCCTGAATTCATGCCCGGTGACACGGTCATCGTCAGCGTGAACGTCGTCGAAGGAACCCGCAAGCGCGTGCAGGCCTACGAAGGCGTTGTGATCGCCAAGCGCAACCGTGGCCTCAACAGCGGCTTCACCGTGCGCAAGATCTCCAGCGGCGAAGGCGTGGAACGTACCTTCCAGACCTACAGCCCGCTGATCGCCGGCATCGAAGTCAAGCGTCGTGGCGATGTGCGCCGCGCCAAGCTGTACTACCTGCGTGAACGCAGCGGCCGTTCGGCACGCATCAAGGAAAAGCTGCCGAGCAAGTCGACGGCTGCGACGGCCGCGTAACAGCAGCCTCCTGTCGTGCAAGAAAAGCCGCCGCTCTGGCGGCTTTTTGCGTTGTTGTCCCTGCTCGACGACAAGTTGCCCTTTTTCGGCTCTACTTCGCCCACCCGGCTCCGGTACTTTCATCCCTTGACCCACTCATCCACTTCCCCGCAAGCCGCCTCCGCCGAAATCGTCAACGCCGTGGCGCCGCCCGCGCTGATGCAGTTCGACCCGCGCAAGGTGCCTTTCGTGGCCGGAGAGGTCGCAGGATTGCCGGCAGTGGGAGCTGAGCATCTGACGGCGCAGGCGCTGCGGGCGCGTTTCGCCTCCCCTCCCGCCTGGACGCCCGAACTGCGCCGCGACGCGCGCATGACCGACCGCGTTCCCGCGCAGGCAGCGGTGCTGGTGCCGATCGTGCAGCGCTCCCGGGGGGCGACCGTGCTGTTGACCGAGCGCACGTCGAACCTGTCGACCCACTCGGGGCAGGTAGCGTTTCCCGGCGGCCGCGTCGACCCCGAAGATGCCAACATCGCCGCTGCCGCATTGCGCGAGGCATGGGAGGAGGTCGGCCTTTCGGCGCAATACATCGAGGTGCTCGGCAGCCTTCCGACTTACACCACGGTGACCTCGTTCATCGTGACTCCAGTGGTCGCCCTGGTCGAACCCGACTTCGAACTCACCATCAATCCCTACGAGGTCGCCGAAGCCTTCGAGGTGCCGCTCGCCTGGCTGATGGATCCGGCCAATCACCGCCACCACACCGTTCCCGCACCTGACGGCACCCGGCGCCAGTGGTACTCCATGCCCTATCAGGATGGTGCGGACGAGCGCTTCGTGTGGGGTGCGACTGCGGGCATGCTGCGCAATCTCTATCGCTTCCTGGCAGCCTGAACCTTCAGGCGCTCTCGCTATCATCGAAGGATGAGCTTTTTTGCCATCCTGTGCGCGCTGCTGATCGAGCAGGTGCGGCCGCTGGGCCCGCACAATCCCGTGTACGGCGCGGTGCTTGCGTGGACACGCTGGACCAGCCGCAACTTCGACGCGGGCAAGCCGCATCACGGATGGATCGCCTGGGGGCTCGCCGTGTTCATCCCCACGCTCGGCGCACTGGGCGTTCACTGGCTTCTGGTGCTCACGCTCGGCCTGCCTTTCGCGGTGCTCTGGAGCATTGCCGTGCTTTACGTCACGCTGGGCTTCAGGCAGTTCAGCCACCACTTCACCGACATCCGCGACGCGCTCGACGAAGGCGACGAACCTATGGCGCGCTCGCTGCTCGCGCACTGGCAGGGCGTCGACGCGGCCGACCTGCCGCGCAGCGAGATCGTGCGCCACGTCATCGAGCATTCGGTGATTGCAGCGCACCGCCATGTGTTCGGCGTGCTCGCGTGGTTCTCGATCATCGCGGCCATCGGCCTCGGTCCGGCTGGCGCGGTGTTCTATCGCATGAGCGAGTTCGTCTCGCGCTACTGGGCGCACAAGAACGGCGCAGCGGTTCAGCCTTCCAGTGTTTCGGTACAAGAGGCCGCGGACCGCGCCTGGCACGCCATCGACTGGCTGCCCGCGCGCATCACCGCGCTGGGCTTTGCGGTGGTCGGCAGCTTCGAGGAGGCGATCGACTGCTGGCGCAATGACGCGCAGCGCTTTTCCAACGAGAACGACGGCGTGATCCTCGCGGCCACCTCGGGCGCGGTAAATGTGCGTTTGGGCGGCGGCTCGCTGCGCCCGATCCCGGTCGCCGACCCGTTGCCGCGTGCCCAGGCCGGTGAATCACTGGCCGACGGCCGCCGCACCGACAGCGGCAGCACTCCCGGCCGCGAGCCCGAGCCGGGCCATCTGCGCAGCGTCGTCGGCCTGGTCTGGCGTTCGGTCGTGATGTGGATGGTGCTGCTGGCCTTGCTGACCCTGGCTCGCCTGCTCGGCTGAGCGGGATGCATGAAGCCATGACCCAGCAACGGCAGCCGGTGCCGGCCTTCTGGAGCCCGCGGATCGCCGCGCTCGAGCCCTATGTGCCAGGCGAGCAGCCGCGCATCGCGAACCTCGTCAAGCTCAACACCAACGAGAACCCGTATCCGCCGTCGCCGATTGCGGTGGAGGCCATCCGCCGCGCTGCCGAAGAAGGCCTGGAGCGCTATCCCGACCCCACTTCGCTCGCGTTGCGCGAGGCAGTGGCCCGCCGGCACAACCTGCAGCCCGACGAGGTTTTCGCCGGCAACGGCTCCGACGAGGTGCTCGCGCACGCATTCTTCGCATTCTTCCAGCAGGCAGAGCCGCTGCTGATGCCGGACGTGAGCTACAGCTTCTACAAGGTCTACGCGCAGCTCTACGGCATCGCCTGCGAGCAGCAGCCCGTGGACGAGGGCCTGCGCATCGACGTCGATGCCCTCGCGGCCCGCGCGCGCCAGGGTTGCGCGGGCATCGTCATCGCGAATCCGAACGCGCCGACCGGCATCGGGCTGCCCCTGTCGCGCATCGAGCAGCTGCTCGATGCCTGTCCCGATCGCGTGGTGCTGGTCGACGAGGCCTACGTCGATTTCGGCGGCGAGAGCGCGCTGCCGCTGATCCGCAGGTATCCGAACCTGCTCGTGGTTCAGACCCTTTCCAAGTCTCGTGCACTGGCCGGTTTGCGAGTGGGCTTTGCCTGCGGCCAGGCGCACCTTATCGACGCGCTGATTCGCGTCAAGGACAGCTTCAATTCCTATCCTCTCGACCGCCTTGCCTCTGCAGGTGCCGTCGCGGCGCTTGAAGACGAGGATTGGTTCCGTGACGCCTGCGCCAGGATCATCGACACCCGCGAGGGCCTGACTCTTCAGCTCGAGGACCTGGGCTTCGAGGTGCTGCCGTCGCAGACAAACTTCGTCTTCGCGCGTCACCCGAAGCGCGACGCTGCCGAGCTGGCCGCCCTGCTGCGCGAGCGCGCAGTGCTGGTGCGGCACTTCAGGCCGCCGCGCATCGCGCAGTTCCTGCGTATCAGCATCGGCACGCGGGAGCAATGCAGTCTGCTCGTGCAGCGGTTGCAGGACATCTTCGACTCAACTCCGTGAAGGACGCCCAGCCAATGCCGATCCTGGACTCCGACCCGCGCGCCGAGGCTTGTGCTGGCTTCTGGAATTCCGTGAGCAACCGTCTCGAAAGCCTGCGGGCCTTGCCCGCCCGTGAGCTGATGGAGCGGCTGAACGAGTTGCTGAGCCCCCACTTTCCGCGGCTTGCGGCCGAGGTGGCGGGTGATCCGCCCGTCTTCAAGCTCGTGCTGACCGCGCATGGATCGGTGGATGACTTCGAGGACCTGATGATGCTGGTGCAAGCGAGCCCCAGGCTGCCGCGGGTCGAGGTGGAAGCCTTCCGCCAGCGCGCGAGCGACGGCTTCGGCATGCGCATGAACAACTTCGAGCTGGCGAGCTCCGAGGTACTGGTCAGGCACGAACCCTACCGTGGGCGGGTGGCGCTGGAAATCGGCTTCGCCAAGCCGATCCCGATGGACATGCAGGACCACGCCCGCCATATGAGCCTCATCATGCTCGACCACATCCTGGGCGAGTACGACTTCGCGGTGAAGGTCGGCGCGGTCGACTACGTGGAGCCGGGCGCACAGGCCGATTTCAAGGGCGTGCCGCTCGACGATTTCGTGCCCCTGTTCGACGCCTGCTGGCGAGACGAACTCGGCCATACGGGCGTGTTCGCCTTTGGCGAGCATGCCTGGTCCGGCCTGAGCGCAGCGCGCACGGCCGAGGATGGCCGCGAGATCGGGATGGTCGTGATGCGCAACGACAGCGCCATTGCCCTGGTAGGCCGCGCCGACCTGTGCCATCGCCTGTCCGTGGCGATTCCGGTCGAATCGGGTGAGGAGCTTGAAGATGCCCGCGGCTACGAAGACCGGCTGACGGCGGGGCTACGGATGCACGAGGCCGGCTGCTGTACGCACGTGGTGCTGGAGGAGGGTGTGCGCACCATCCACTTCCAGGTGGCCGACCCGGACAGCGCGATCACGCAGGCGCAATCGCTGCAGGACGACATGGATCTGGGGGCGACGATGGAACTGGAGTTCGACCCGACCTGGCAGTCTTACCGGGTCTGGCTCGGCTGAGGCTGCAGCGGTTCTTAGTAGCGCTTCTGGCTGAGCTCTTCGAACAGCTCGCCATAGATCCGGTAGCGGCTCGCGCTGATCGCGCCCGGCGCATCGGAGGTCTCCACGTTCGCGATCACGCCGCAGCCCGGCTCGTGCAGGTGCGTGCAGTTGTAGAACTTGCAGTCGTTGGCATGCTCGGCAATGTCGGGCATGAAGCCGGCAAGCTGCATCGGCGCGATGTGGTTCAGGCCGAATTCCTGGAAGCCCGGGGAGTCGATCAGACCGGTGGTGCGGGCTTCGTCGATCCAGTACCAGGTGGTGCTGGTGGTCGTGTGCTTGCCGGAGTTGAGCGCCTGAGAGATTTCCTGCGTCAGCACCGTCGCGCCCGGTACCAGCAAGTTGGTCAGGGTGCTCTTGCCTGATCCGGATGGGCCCAGCACGAGCGTGGACTTGCCGGCGAGCAGCTTCATCAGTGAGGCGTAGTCCGCCTCCGCCGATGCCTTCAGCGACAGCGGCAGCACGCCGTGGTGCATGCGGCGATAGGGTGCGAGCCTGGCCCAGGCGCGTTCGAAGGGTTCAACGAGGTCGCTCTTGTTGAGCGCGATGATCGGAGCGATGCGCTCGGCTTCGGCCGCGATCAGCGCCCGGGCCAACTGGTGTTCGGAAAACTCTGGCTCGGCCGCGATCAGGATCAGCACGTGGTCGAGATTGGCCGCGAAGGACTTGGTGCGGATCTCGTCCTGCCGGTAGAACAGATTGCGCCGCGGCAGCACCTGCTCGATGGTGCCTTCGTCCTCGCTGGCCTGCCAGTGCACGCGGTCGCCGACCACGGCCTGGCTTTTCTTGCCTCGCGGATGGCAGATCAGCCGTTCGCCAGCGGGTGTTTCGACCAGGCAGTGGCGCCCATGGCTGGCGACGACGAGTCCTTCGTGGAGTGCCTTCGCAGCGGCTGTTGCTGCGGGCGCGGCGCGGCCGGGCTTAGCCAAGGGCGCATTCCATCAGGCGGCGGGAGTGGCACCGACCAGCGCGTCGGCCTGGCGGGCGCAGTCGAAGTCGGTGACCGACAGGCCGTTGACGTCGTGCGTGTTGAAGCGCACCACGCAGCGGTTGTAATGCACCGACAGGTCGGGGTGGTGGTCCTGCGTGTGCGCCACGAAGGCGAGGGCGTTCACGAAGGCGATGGTTTCGAAGTAGTTGGCGAAGCTGAAGGTTTTTTCGATGGCGACATTGGCGCCGTCGCCGGTGAGTTTCCAGCCGTCGAGGCGTGCCAGACCGGACACGATCTCGGTGGCGCTCAGCGCCTTGCGAGGAGGGAGGTTCTTCCAGTCCTTGGGCTTGAACATGCTGCTCATGATGGGCTTCTTCGGGTGAGGGGGAGTCAGTCGGATCAGGCTGCCGCTGTCATGCGCGCTAGACGTTCGGAGGCCGGGGGATGCGAGTAGTAGAACCTGACGAACACGGGGTCGGGCGTGAGCGTCGATGCATTGTCCTGGTACAGCTTGAGCAGGGCGGCCGACAGGTCGGTGCCGCTGGTCTGGGCCACCGCATAGGCGTCGGCCTCGAACTCGTGCTTGCGTGACAGCCGGGCGGAAAGTGGAGCGACGAAGAAACCGAACACCGGCACGGCGAGCAGGAACAGCAGCAGCGCCAGTGCGCTGTTGGGCGCCGACATGTTGGGCTGCACGCCCAGGCCCGCATAGAACCAGACCTGTGTCGACACCCAGCCCAGCAGGGCGAAGCCGGCCAGGCTCAGCGCGAACATCGCAATCAGCCGCTTCACGATGTGGCGGTGCTTGAAGTGGCCGAGTTCGTGCGCGAGCACGGCTTCGACCTCGCCCGCATTGAGCTGGCGCAGCAGCGTGTCGTAGAACACCACGCGCTTGCTGGCGCCGAAGCCGGTGAAGTAGGCGTTCGCATGCGCGCTGCGCGTGCTGCCGTCCATCACGAACAGGCCCTTGGCCGCGAAGCCGCAGCGCTTCATGAGGGCCGTGACGCGCTCCTTGAGCGTGGGGTCGTCGAGCGGCTGGAACTTGTTGAACAGCGGGGCGATGAAGGTCGGGAAGATCAGCATCAGCAGCAGGTTGAAGCCCATCCACGCGCCCCAGGCCCACAGCCACCACAGCTGGCCGGCCGCGCCCATGAGCCAGAGGATCAGCGCGGCGATCGGCAGCCCGATCACGGCGCCCAGAAGCGTGGACTTGAGCGTGTCGGCCAGCCAGAGCTTCCAGGTCATCTTGTTGAAGCCGAAGCGCTCTTCGAGCCTGAAGGTCTGCCAGAGCGTGAAGGGCAGTTCGAGCAGGCCGCCGATGGCGGCGAAGGCTGCCAGCAGCACCAGTTGCTGCACCATGCCGCCGCCGATCCAGCCCAGCAGGAGCTTGTTGAGAAGGTCGAGGCCGCCGAGCAGGGTCCAGCCGAGCAGCAGCGCCGCGCTCCATGCCATCTCGACCAGGCCGAATCGTGCCTTGGCAATGGTGTAGTCGGCGGCCTTCTGGTGCGCGGCGAGGGTGATGGTCTGCGCGAAAGCGGCCGGTACGGTGCCGCGGTGCTGCGCCACATGACGGACCTGCCGCGTGGCCAGCCAGAACTTCACGAGCAGGCCCGCGACGATCGCAGCCGCGAAGGCGATGGTGAAGATGAGCGAATAGGACATGGACCAGCGAGTTTAGCCCTCGCTATCCGGGGCCGCAGCCCTTCGACGACAATCCTGCGATGCCCGAATCCCTTGACCCGACGCCTCCCGCAGCCACGCCAACCCTGAAGAAAAGCGACCAGAACCTGGTCTGGCTGGACTGCGAAATGAGCGGTCTCGACCCCGAGAAAGAGCGCCTGCTCGAAATCGCCGTGGTCGTGACCGGCCCCGACCTCACGCCCCGCATCGACGGCCCCGTGCTCGTCATCCACCAGAGCGACGCCGTGCTCGACGGCATGGACGCCTGGAATAAGGGCACTCACGGCCGCAGCGGCCTGATCGACAAGGTCAAGGCGTCCACGCTCGACGAAGCCGCGGCCGAGCAGCAGCTGCTGGAATTCATCGCCAAGTACATTCCGCGCAGCGGTTCGCCCATGTGCGGCAACACCATCGGGCAGGACCGGCGCTTCCTGGTCAAGTACATGCCCAAGCTGGAGGCGTACTTCCACTACCGCAATCTCGACGTGAGCACGTTGAAGGAACTGGCCAAGCGCTGGAAGCCGGCCGCGTACAACAGCTTCAAGAAACAGCAGGCGCATACGGCGCTGGCGGATGTGCACGAGTCCATCGAGGAATTGGCGCACTACCGGGAGACATTCCTGCGCCTTGCAGATTGAGTAAAACCTGGGATTAGGTAAAAACCCGGATTCGTGCCATAATTGCGGGCTTCGCTGGCCGGGCAGGCATTTTTAGCCCGGTGAGCGTTTCTCGCATCTCCCTATCTTGCACACCGCGCCCGATCGCTTTTGCCGATCAAAAAGGGCCGCAGCCTCGGGCATCCGCCTGAAGTTGAATGTCGTTGGATGGTTGATGTTTTTAACCACCCAACGGGGCGCCGTCCACGGCGGCGCTCGCGTTTGAGATTGAAATTCATGACCGACGCTTTTGAAGCGCAGGGCGAGTTCGCGCCTGTGCAATCCGCTACCCACAACGAATTCGCCGCTGCCCCGGACAACGTGTCCGAGGCTCCCATCCTCGAGGCTCTGGACGGTGCCGCTCCCGATGCGGCTGTCGCCGAAGAGCCCAGCGCCCCCAATGGCTTCATCAGGCTGGGCCTCGCGCCTGAGTTGATCGCCGCCGTGGCGGACATGGGCTTCACTCAGCCCACCGCCGTGCAGGAAAAGGTCGTTCCCATCGCCATGGGCGAGCAAAGCGGCTCGGCTCCTTCGCGCTTCGTCGACCTGATGGTCTCCAGCCAGACCGGTTCGGGCAAGACCGCCGCCTTCCTGTTGCCCGTGCTGCACACCCTCATCAAGCGCCAGGCGGAAGCCGAGGCCGCCGAGAAGGCCGAGTTCCAGCGCCTGGCCGCCGAAGCCGCTGCTCGCGGCGAAGCTCCGCCCAAGAAGCCGAAGCGCAAAGACCCCACAAACGCCCGCCACTTCAAGGCCGCCACCCCCGGCGCCCTCGTGCTCTGCCCCACGCGCGAACTCGCGCAGCAAGTCGCGCACGACGCCATCGAACTGGTGCGTCACTGCCGTGGCCTGCGCATCGCCAACGTGGTGGGTGGCATGCCCTACCAGCTCCAGATCGCCCGCCTGCAGAACGCCGACCTCGTGGTCGCCACGCCGGGCCGCCTGCTCGACCTGCAGCGCTCGATGCAGATCAAGCTCGACCAGGTCAAGTTCCTGGTGGTCGACGAGGCCGACCGCATGCTGGACCTTGGCTTTGCCGACGACCTGGCCGAAGTCAACCAGCTCACCATCGAGCGCCAACAGACCATGATGTTCAGCGCCACCTTCGCGCCGCGCATCCAGCAGTTGGCCACCCGCGTGATGCGCGAGCCGCAACGCGTGACCATCGACAGCCCGCAGGAAAAGCACGCCAACATCAAGCAGGTTCTGTTCTGGGCCGACAACGCCCAGCACAAGCGCAAGCTGCTCGATCACTGGCTGCGCGACACCAGCATCAACCAGGCCATCGTGTTCGCAAGCACCCAGGTCGAGTGCGATGGCCTCGCCAATGACCTGCAGCAGGACGGTTTCAGTGCCGTGGCGCTGCACGGCGCCCTGAGCCAGGGCCTGCGCAACCGCCGCCTGATGGCGCTGCGCCAGGGCCAGGTCCAGATCCTGGTGGCCACCGACGTCGCTGCGCGCGGCATCGACGTGCCGACCATCACCCACGTCTTCAACTTCGGTCTGCCGATGAAGGCCGAGGACTACACCCACCGTATCGGCCGTACCGGCCGCGCCGGCCGCGATGGCCTCGCCATCACCTTCGCCGAGTTCCGCGATCGCCGCAGGATCATGGACATCGAGCACTACAGCCGCCAGCAGTTCAAGGCCGAGGTGATTCCCGGCATGGAGCCGCAGCAGCGCATGCCGCAATCGCGCCCCGACTTCGGCGGCCGCGGCCGTGAAGGCCATTCGCGCGACCGCAAGTTCGGCGGCGGCGGTGGCTATCGTGGCGGCAACGGCGGCGGTTACGTCGGCGCCAGCGGCTTCAACGACCGCAACTCGCGCGGCCCGGGTGCGGCACCTGGCCCGCGTGGCTTCCAGGGCCAGAACGCCGGTTTCGGTGGCGGCCGTGACGAAGGCGGCAACGGCGGCGGCTATGGCCGCAAGCCGGGCTGGGGCGACAGCGCCCCACGCGGCGGCCACGGTCACGGCGGCGGCCGCGGCGACGGCGGCTTCGCGCCCCGCGGCAATGGCGCCGGCCATGGCGGCCCGGGCAAGGTGTTCGTGCCCCGCGATGCGCAGAAGCGCGCCTTCAAGCCCGGCCGCTGATCCTTTGGGGAACGCAGCCTGAGGGCTGCACCATCCCATTCTTGCGAAAGCCCGCGTTCTCACGAGCGCGGGCTTTTTCATTTCGGGTGCGTTCCGGGTTTCCGAGCACGCCAATGTCGCCGAGTTTGATTGACATATGAATCGATGAAAAGTAATGTAATGGCGCATCACTTCCCCGGAGCCGTCTCGCGGCTGCCGGTTCATCGACACCTGCTTTTCGACTTTCGACATGAAAATTGCGATTCTTGGGGGTGGTCATGGCGCCTACGCGGCTGCCGCGGACCTGTCTGAAACCGGTCATGAAGTGCGCCTGTGGCGCCGCGATGCCCAAGCGCTGCAGCCGTTGCTGCGTGCCGGCGCGATCACGCTGAAGGACGCCGGCGGCTCGCGCGAGGTGCCCATCGCGCTCGCCACCGCCGACATCGGCGCCGCCATGCAGGGCGCCGAGCTGATCGTCATCCCGACTCCCGCCATCGCCCAGCACGACATCGCGCTCGCGATGGCGCCGCATCTTGTCGATGGCCAGGTCGTCTTCCTGCCGCCGGGCACCTTCGGCAGCTACGTGATGGCGCGCACCGTGAAGGACGCCGGCAGCCGCGCCGACGTAGCCTGGGCCGAAACCGGCACCTTGCCCTATCTGGCGCGCAAGCACGGCGAGCGCGAAGTCAACGTCACCATTCGCGCCATCCGCCTGCCGACCGGCGTCTATCCGGCCCGCAAGGAGGCGCAGGCCATCGAGGTGATCCGCAGGGCCTATCCAGCTGTACATGGCTGCGGCGACGCCCTCTCGGGCGCGCTGATGAACGCAGGCCCCGTCATCCACCCGCCGCTGATGGTGATGAACGCCGCGCCGCTGCAGCACTTCGAGCGCTGGGACATCCACAACGAAGGCACGCAGCGCGCCGTGCGCGACGTGACCGACCGGCTTGATCAGGAGCGCGTCGCGGTGCGCGAAGCCTTCGGGCAGGGCTCGCCGCACTATCCGCTGGCCGACCACTACGACAACGACCGGTGGATGTACGGCGATGCGCACAAGCAACTCGTCAAGTCGGGCGACTGGCGCGAGAACATCGACCTGCACACGCACCGCTACATCACCGAGGACACCGAACTCGGCCTTGCCTTCCTCGCGTCCGCCGCGCGCCATGCGGGCGTGGATGCGCCCATCGCGCATGGCCTGCTGGCCATCGTCGGCGGTTTTCTCGGGCGCGACCTGCGGCGCGGCCCCCGCACCTTCGAGAGCCTGGGCTTCGCCGGCCTGAGCACGGCGCAGCTCAAGCAGAGGCTCCACGATGGCGAATGAAGCCGCTTCGCTGCCTCGCTTCGCGGCCGTGGGCGCGGGCCGCATGGGGCGCGGCATCGCCATCGCGTTCGCCTATGCGGGCCACCGCATCTCGCTGATCGACCTGCGCCAGCGCACCGACGAAGCGTGGCAACGGCTGCGCGACGAAGCGAAGGCCGAGATCGACACCAGCCTCTCGGGTCTCGCGCAGCTCGGCGTGATCGACGAGTCGAAGATCGCTGCCATCTCGGCACGCGTCGACTTCGTCGATGCCGCTGCCGCCCCGCAGGCATTGGCCGCAGCCGAGCTGGTATTCGAGGGCGTGCCCGAAACCATGGAGGCCAAGCGCGAAGCCTTCGAGCAGCTCAACCGCCATTGCCGTGACGACGCGATCCTCACCTCGACCACCAGCAGCATTCTGGTGACGCAGCTCGCATCGCTGGTGCGGCTGCCCGGCCGCTTTCTCAACATGCACTGGCTCAACCCGGCCTACGTGATCCCCGTGGTCGAGCTCAGCTGCCATCCGGGCACCGATGCCGCGGTGCTCGCGCGCACGAAGGCGCTGATGGAAGAGATCGGCAAGCTGCCAGTTGTCTGCGGCGCCTCGCCCGGCTACATCGTGCCTCGACTGCAGGCGCTGGTGATGAACGAGGCCGCGCGGATGATCGAGGAGGGCGCCGCCACCGCGGAAGAAATCGACAAGGCCACGCGCTACGGCCTGGGCCTGCGTTTCGCTGCACTGGGCGTTGTGGAGTTCATCGACTTCGGCGGTTGCGACATCCTGCATCACGCGAGCCGCGAGATGTCGGCTTCGCTCGATGCCGGCCGCTACACCGCGCCGGCCATCGTCGGGCAGATGGTCGAGCAGGGCCGACTCGGTCTCAAGAGCGGCAGCGGCTTCTACGAGTACGAGGGGCGCGACGTCGCGGCCTACCGGCGCGATGTGCTCTCGCGCACGCTCGGCGAACTGCGCCACGCGGGCCTCTGGCGCGCACCTGCCGACCGGACCCTGTCATGAACATCCGCCGCGCATTTGCCGATCTTTCGGTGGGGCAGGTGCACTACGCGGCTTGCGGCGACCCTGCTGCACCGGCTGTGTTGCTGCTGCATCAGTCTCCGCGCAGTTGGGCGGAGTACCGCGCGGTGCTGCCGTTGATCGGCGAGCGCCGCAGGGCCATCGCAATGGATACGGCGGGCTTCGGTGACTCCGCCGACGGAGGTGTGCCTGCGAGCATCGAGCAGTGGGCGCGTGTGGCTTGCGAGTTGCTCGATGCATTGGGCATCGAGAAGGTCGACGTGGTGGGGCATCACACCGGCGGCGTTATCGCGGTCGAGCTTGCCGCGGCGTTTCCGCTGCGCGTACGCAGTCTGGTGCTGTCATCCACGCCGTACACCGATGAATCCTTTCGCAAGGCGCGCGCGGAGCGTCCACCCATCGATGAAGTTGCGCCGAGTGAAGACGGCACGCATCTAGCCGCACTGTGGCAGAAGCGCCAGGGCTTCTATCCGGCTGGCCGCCCCGATCTGCTCGAAGCTTTCGTGCTCGATGCATTGAAGGTCGGGCATCGCGTGGAAGAGGGGCATCGCGCCGTTGCGTCCTACCGCATGGAGGAGCGCATCGGCTTGATAGAGCAGCCCTTGCTGATCGTGCGCGCTACCGAAGATCCCTTTGCCGCACCCCACGCGGCGGAGCTGCGGCATCACCTGCCGCGGGCACGCATCATCGACATCGCAGGAGGCATGGTGCCGCTGCCCGATCAGATGCCCGCTGCCTTTGCGCACACGGTGCTTGAGTTTCTGGAGAGCTTGTCTTGAAAGCTGTGCGCATTCACGGATTCGATGCTCTGCCCGTGCTGGAAGATGTCGCCGACCCCGTGGCGCGGCCCGGCCGCACCATCGTGCGCATGGAGGCTGCGACGGTCGGGCACATCGATCGCACCGTGTGGCGCGGCCGCTTCCTGCGGCATCCGCCCTTGCCCTATACGCCGGGCGTCGAGGCCGCGGGCGTTGTCGTCTCGAGTGAGCGCTACCAAGCGGGGCAGCGCGTCTGGTTGCGTGGCAGCGGCCTGGGCACGCTCTTCGATGGCACCTGGTGCGAGCAGATCGACGCGCCCGACGAGGCACTGGGCCATTTGCCCGATGATGTGCCGATGCCTCTGGGCGCGGCATTCTTCTCTCCGACGACCTCCGCGTGGGTGGCGTTGCATGAAGTCGCGATGCTGCAGGCGGGCGAGCAGGTTCTGGTGACCGGAGCGAGCGGCGCTGTCGGCTCCCTCGTGATGCAGCTTGCGCGCGATGCCGGTTGTGCGGCGTTCGCCGTCGCTGCGGATGCGGAACCGCCGGCAGTTGCCAGTGCCGATCTGCTGATAGATACCGTCGGCGGCGATGTGCTCGCGCGAACGCTGCCTGCGGTGCGCCAGGGTGGGCGGGCCGTGCTGGTCGGCTACACCGCGGGGCCGACGCTGCCGCTCGACATCGCGCACTTTCTCCAGCGCGACGTGGCGCTGCTGCCCCTCAACATGTTCCGGCGCGAAGCGCAAGGCCGTGCCGCGGCCCCTGAATTGCTCGCGAGGCTGGCGGACGGCCGCCTGCATCTTGAAGTGCGACCTTTCGCGCTTGCGGATGCTGCTGCGGCACTCGACTGGATCGCGCAGCGTGGCCATCGCGGCCGCGCCGTGCTCGTGCCCCGCCTCTGAGCGGCGGAGCGACGAAGCCGCTCAGTCCTCCTCCGGCTCCTCGATCGGAATGCGCACGTGCAGGTCGATCATCTGCCGCAGCGTCTGCTTGAGCTCTTCCGCGCGCCGCAGTCCGAAGGGTTCGAGCACGCGCCGTTCATGCTCGCGCGCCAGCTCCATCAGATGCTCGACTGCCTTGAGCCCCTTGCGCGTGATGCGCACCAGCGTGATGCGGCGATCACTCTCGTGGGGCAGGCGCTCGACCTGTCCGCGTGCTTCCATGCGGTCCAGCAGCCGTGTCACCGTGGGCTGCTTGGTCACGGTGACCTGCGCGAGCTGGCCGATGCTGATCGGCTCGCTGCCCGCGAGCGAGGCCATCACGCGCCACTCCGAGATGGAGAAGCCCTGCTGTCGCGCCACCTCGTGGAACTCCGAAGAGATCAGCTGGCTGGCTTGCGCCAGCAGCGCCGGCAGGTAGTCATCGACGAAGCGATGCGACTCGACAGGTTGATCAGCCATGAAGGCCCCTCACAGTCGCCACGGGCACGCTGCTTGCATGTCTAGGGTAATTCATGATTGTGGATACATTCATTTGTCAACATTATATGAACCGCGATGCAGCTCCCGAAGTGCATCGTCCCACGACAGACAACAAGGACAGAGATGGCCGAGCGTTCATTCGTTGAAGAAGTCAAGAAACTGCGGCTTTCTGGTGGGGAAGTCTTTCGTGGCGAAGGCATTCTCGCGGTCACCAAGGCCCTTCTGGAGTCGGGAGTTTCCTACGTGGCCGGCTACCAGGGCGCACCCATCTCGCACCTGATGGACGTGCTGGCCGACGCCCAGGACATCCTCGCCGAGCAGGGCATCCGCTTCGAGAACAGCGCAAGCGAAGCCACCGCGGCTGCCACGCTGGCTGCCTCCGTCAACTACCCGCTGCGCGGCGCCGTCACCTTCAAGGCCACCGTCGGCACCAATGTGGCTTCCGATGCCTTGGCCAACCTGGCCTCCGGCGGCGTGACCGGCGGCGCGCTCATCATCGTGGGCGAGGACTACGGCGAGGGCTCCTCCATCATGCAGGAGCGCAGCCACGCCTTCGCGATGAAGTCGCAGATCTGGCTGCTCGATCCGCGACCCAACCTGCCCAGCATCGTCGACGCTGTGAAGCAGGGCTTCGATCTCTCCGAAGCCAGCAATACGCCGGTGATGCTGCAGCTGCGCATCCGCGCCTGCCACGTACACGGCCACTTCGTCGCGGGCGACAACAAGCGCGCCAAGTTCACGCTGAAGGACGCGCTCGAGAACCCGCAGCGCGACGTGGGCCGCATCGTGCTGCCGCCCGCGAGCTTCGTGCACGAGCAGGAGAAGATCAAGGACCGCTGGCCCGCCGCCGTGCGCTTCATCGAGGAGCGCAAGCTCAACGAGTTCTTCTCCGAAGACGCTGACGACATCGGCATCATCGTCCAGGGCGGCAGCTACAACACCCTGCTGCGCGCCCTCGAGCGCCTCGGCCTCGCCGACGTGTACGGCAACACGAAGGTGCCGCTGTACGTGATGAACGTGGCCTACCCCGTCATCGAGAGCGAAGTGATCCGCTTCTGCGAAGGCAAGCGCGCGGTGCTCGTCGTGGAAGAGGGCCAGCCCAATTTCGTCGAGCAGAACCTCGCGACCATCCTGCGCCAGGCCGGTTCGCCGACCATGCTGCACGGCAAGGACATGCTCCCCGTGGCCGGCGAATACACAGCCTCCGAGCTGCTCAAGGGGGCACGCAGCTTCTGCGAACGCTACGAACGCCTCGCATCCTTGCCGATGCCCGCACCCGTGCGCAAGGTGATCCCGCTGGTCGAAGCCACCCCCGAGCCCGCACAGCCTTCCACATCGCTCGCCGAGGTGGTCCACGCCCGCCCGCCGGGCTTCTGCACCGGCTGCCCGGAGCGCCCCATCTTCAGCGCGATGAAGCTGGTCGAGCGTGAACTCGGTGCGCACCACGTGAGCGCCGACATCGGCTGCCACCTGTTCTCCATCCTGCCGCCCTTCAACATCGGCAACACCACCATGGGCTACGGCCTGGGCGGCGCGGGCGCCGCGGCGCTCAACGCACCGGCGGGCAAGCGCGCGATCTCGATGATGGGCGACGGCGGCTTCTGGCACAACGGCCTGACCAGCGGCGTGGCCAACGCGGTCTTCAACAAGAGCGACAACCTCACCATCGTCGTCGACAACAACTACACCTCGGCCACCGGCGGGCAGGACATCCTCTCCTCGCACGCAGTCAACAAGACGCGCAGCACCGGCCACGAGATCGAAAGCGCCGTGCGCGGCGTGGGCGTCAAGTGGGTGAAGACGATGCGCCGCACCTACGACATCGCCGGCATGCGCGATGCGCTCAAGGAGGCGCTGACCACCAGGGAGAAGGGCCCCAAGGTGCTCATCGCGCAGTCGGAGTGCATGCTCAACAAGCAGCGCCGCGAGAAGCCGCTGGTGCGCAAGGCCATCGCCGACGGCAAGCGCATGGTGCGCGAGAAATTCGGCGTCGACTCCGACACCTGCACCGGCGACCACTCCTGCATCCGCCTCTCGGGCTGCCCGTCGCTGTCGATCAAGCCCAATCCCGATCCGCTGCGCACCGACCCGGTTGCAACCGTGCTCGACAGCTGCGTGGGCTGCGGCGTGTGCGGCGAGGTCTCGCACGCCGCCGTGCTGTGCCCCTCCTTCTACAAGGCCCAGATCGTGAGCAACCCCAGCCGCTGGGACCAGCTGCGCGAGCGCGTGCGTGCCGCCGTCATCGGTTGGCTGCAGCGCGGCGAGGCCCGCCGCCGTGAAGCCTATGCCTTCTGAATGAGTCCCTTCATGCAAAGCGAAAACACTGTGTCGAATCGCCAGGGATACCGCGGAACCGGCTTTGCCGGGCCGCAGGTATCGCCCTCGGTAGGGGGGTGGCGGCTACACGAAGTAAGCAAGACTGGGGGCGAGTCATGAGCCCGATCAAGATCGCGATCCTCGCCATGGGCGGCGAGGGTGGTGGCGTGCTTGCCGACTGGATCGTCGACATGGGCGAAGCCAACGGCTACATCGCCCAGACCACCTCCGTGCCCGGCGTGGCCCAGCGCACCGGCGCGACCATCTACTACGTGGAGCTGTACCCCGTGGCGCAGGCCGATGCCGACGGCGGCATGCCTGTTCTCGCGCTGATGCCGCTGCCGGGCGACGTCGACGTGGTGCTCGCTTCGGAACTGATGGAGGCCGGCCGGGCCGTGCAGCGCGGCCTCGTCACGCGCGAGCGCACCACGCTGATCGCCTCCACGCACCGCGTGTTCTCCATCGCTGAAAAAAGCGCGATGGGCGATGGCCGCGTCGACAGCGACCAGCTTCTCGCACACACCGCGAATGCAGCCAAGCGCTTCATCCGCTTCGACATGGCCCAGGCCGCCGAGGCTTCGGGCAGCGTGATCAGCGCGGTGCTCTTCGGCGCGCTGGCGGGCTCGGGCGTGCTGCCGTTCAGCCGGGCGCAGTTCGAGGCGACCATCGAACGCGGCGGCGTGGGCGTGAAGCCCAGCCTCAAGGCCTTCGGTGCGGCGTTCGAACGCGCGCAAGGCGGCGACGATGGCGAGCCTGCGAAGGAAGCGCCGATCGCCGCACCCGCACCACAGCCGCGTCACCCTGCCGTGCGCGCACTCGTAGAGCGCGTGCAGCGCGACTTCCCGGCCACGGCACAAGACCTGCTGCTCGAAGGCGTTCGCCGCCTCATCGACTACCAGGATCCGGCCTACGCCAGCCTCTACCTCGACCGCATGGCATCCATCGCGGCCTTGCCGGCGGGCGACCACCGCCTGCTGCGCGAGACCGCACGTCACCTCGCACTCTGGATGTCCTACGAAGACACCGCCCGCGTCGCGGCGCTGAAGACCCGCGCCACCCGCTTCGAGCGCGTGCGCGGCGAAGCCCGCGTGCAGCCCGGCCAGGTGCTCGCCATCAATGAATACATGCACCCGCGCCTGCAGGAAATCTGCGAGACCCTGCCCGGCGGCATCGGCCGCTGGCTGATGAACTCCACGCTGCCGAAGAAGATCGTCGAGCGCTTCACGCAGCACGGCCGCGTGATCCAGACCAGCTCCCTGCGCGGCTACCTCATGTTGCGCATGGTGGCGGCATGCAAGCGCTGGCGCCTGTCCACCATGCGTTACGCCGAGGAAAACCGCCGCATCGAGGAATGGCTGCAACGCATCGCGGCGACTGCGCAACGCAACCCCGAACTGGCCGTCGAGCTGGCTCAGTGCCAGCGCCTGGTCAAGGGATACAGCGACACGCACGAACGCGGCATCCGCAACTACGACACCGTGATGCGCGCCGTAGAGCGCGCCGGCACAGCGCTGGCACCGGCCACG
Source organism: Variovorax sp. CAN15 (assembly GCF_030462475.1). Taxonomy (GTDB): domain Bacteria; phylum Pseudomonadota; class Gammaproteobacteria; order Burkholderiales; family Burkholderiaceae_C; genus Variovorax. The sequence goes on along the minus strand of NZ_JASMRZ010000010.1, from coordinate 36,177 downwards.
CTGCGCGAACTGCGCGACGCGGCGCTGGCCGACGAGCATGGCCACAAGCTGCAGGCCGCGCTCGCGCAGCACGCGCTGGCCTGAAGAGACGAGAACGACGATGAGCACTCCCTCAGCCACCCTCTCGCTGCGCGTCACAGAGGCGCGCGAACTGAATCCGCTGATCCGCATGCTGCGCTTGCGCGCCGACGACGGCCGCGCGCTGCCCGGCTTCTCGGCGGGCGCCCACATCCGTGTGCAGGTGTCCCTGCCCGACGGCAAGACCGACTGGCGCCACTACTCGCTCATCAACTTCGACACGGCGCGCAACGCCACCAACGCACCGGCCGAATACGTGATCGCCGTGCGCAAGGAAGCCGAAGGCCGGGGCGGTTCGCGCTTCATGCACGAAGGTCTGAAAGAGGGCGACACCATCGCCATCGAGCCGCCGAAGAACGACTTTCCCCTGCACACCGGCCCCGGCGGCACGGTGCTTGTGGCCGGCGGCATCGGCGTCACGCCGCTGGCCACCATGGCCGCGCGCCGCCGTGCCGAGGGCGTAGCCGTGCGCATGCACTACGCCGGCCGCAGCCGCGAGCTGATGGCCTTCCTGCCCGAGCTGCAGGCGCTGCTGGGCGACGACCTGCGCGTGCACGCCGATGCCGAGGCCGGCGCACCGTTTGCCATTGATGCGCTGCTCGACGGCATTCCCGCCGGTGACCGGCTCTATGTCTGCGGCCCCAAGATCATGCTCGACGCGGTGCTCGAACGCACGCAGGCGCGTGGTTGGGAGCACGACCGCGTGCACTTCGAGCTCTTCACCGAGCCTGTCGCGGAAGAGGGCGACCAGCCCTTCGAGGTGGAGCTGGCCCAGTCCGGGCAGCGCTTCACCGTGCCGGCGGACCAGAGCATCCTCGACTGCCTCGTCGAGCACGGCTGCGACCCGATGTTCGACTGCAAGCGCGGCGAATGCGGTGTGTGCGCCGTGCCGGTGCTCGAAGGCGAGATCGACCATCGCGATTACGTGCTCACCGCCCGCGAGAAGGCGGAAGGAAACGTCATGCAGATCTGCATCTCCCGCGCCAAGGGCGCGCGCCTGGTGCTGGACATCTGAAGCAAGGAGACATGAAAGCCATGACCTCGTACAGAGACAACCCCGACGCCATCCGCGCGCTGGTGCAGAACGACCGGGTGCACCGCGACCTGTACACCAGCCAGGAACTCTTCGAGCTGGAGCAGGAGCACTTCTTCGCCAACACCTGGAACTACGTCGGCCACGAGAGCCAGCTGCCCAAGCCCGGCGACTGGATCAGCAACGAGATCGCCGGCCGCCCGCTGATCGTGGTGCGCCACTCCGACGGCAGCGTGCGCGTGATGATGAACCGCTGCGCCCACAAGGGCTCGCGCCTCGTCAATGGCCCCTGCGGCAACACCGGCAAGTTCTTCCGCTGCCCCTACCACGCCTGGACATTCAAGACCGACGGCGCGCCGCTGGCGATCCCGCTGAAGACCGGCTACGAGAACACCCAGCTGCACGAGTGCGAATCGGGCAAAGGCCTCACCACCGTGAAGCACGTGCGCAGCCATCGCGGCTTCATCTTCGTGAAGATCAACGACGCCGGCCCCGACTTCGACGAATACTTCGGCGACTCGCTGAGCTCCATCGACAACATGGCCGATCGTTCTCCCGAAGGCGAGCTTGAAATAGCAGGCGGCTGCCTTCGTTTCATGCACCAGTGCAACTGGAAGATGTTCGTGGAGAACCTCAACGACACCATGCACCCGATGGTGGCGCACGAGTCTTCCGCCGGCACCGCCAAGCGCATGTGGGCCGACAAGCCAGAGGACGCGCCCAAGCCAATGGCGGTAGAGCAGTTCGTGCCCTTCATGTCCGACTACAAGTTCTTCGAGGACATGGGCATCCGCACCTACGACAACGGCCACAGTTTCACGGGCGTGCACTTCAGCATCCACAGCAAGTACAAGGCGATTCCCGAGTACGACAACGCCATGAAGGCGCGCTACGGCGAGGAAAAGACTGCGCAGATCCTCGGCATGGCGCGGCACAACACGGTGTACTACCCGAACCTCACGATCAAGGGCGCGATCCAGGCGATCCGTGTGGTCAAGCCGATCTCGGCCGACAGGACCCTCATCGAGAGCTGGACCTTCCGCCTGAAGGGTGCGCCGCCCGAGCTGCTGCAGCGCACCGCCATGTACAACCGCCTCATCAACTCGCCCTTCTCGGTGGTGGGCCATGACGACCTGCAGGCCTATCGCGGCATGCAGGCCGGCCTGCATGCGAGCGGCAATGAGTGGGTGAGCCTTCACCGCGACTATGACCCCGCGGAGCTGAAAGGCGGGGAGATCACCACCGGCGGCACCAACGAACTGCCGATGCGCAATCAATACCGCAGCTGGGTGCAACGCATGACGGAGACGATGTGATGGTCGGCACCGCAGAAATCACCCGCCAGGACCTGATCGACTTCGTCGTGAACGAAGCTCACCTGCTCGACACCCGCCGCTATGAGGAGTGGAACGCGCTCTTCACCGACGACGCCTTCTACTGGATTCCGCTGATCCCCGACCAGGAAGACGGCCTCAACCACACCTCGCATCTCTACGAGGACAAGCTGCTGCGCGAGCTGCGCATCGAGCGCCTGAAGAGCCCGCGCGCCTTCTCGCAGCAGCCGCCGAGCCGTTGCCACCACCTGCTGCAGGTGCCGGTGGTCGAGCAGTTCGACGCGGAAGCCAACCGCTACGTGGTGCGCACCTCGTTCCACTACACCGAGTCGCAGGGCGACGAGATCCAGTTCTACGTGGGCACCTTCTTCCACCACCTCACGGTGCAGGACGGCGCGCTGCGCATGACGCTCAAGCGCGTCAACCTTCTCAACTGCGACGCGGCCCTGCCGGCCGTGCAGCTCTTCATCTGACAGGGACGAGATGCCGCACGCCACCGTCCACGACGTCTTCGCAGCCACCGCGGCCCGCACGCCGCAGGCCGAATTCCTTTTCACCGAATCGGTGACCGCCGCTGCCTACGGCATCGAAGCGGGTGCCATCCGCTGGGGCGATGCCGCTGAGCGCATCGAGCGGCTGCACGCAGCCTATGCACGAGCCGGCTACGGCCACGGCCATCGCGTTGGCCTGCTGCTGGAGAACCGGCCGGCTTTCATCTTCCATTGGCTCGCGCTGAACGCACTGGGTGTGAGCGTGGTGCCTATCAACTCGGAGATGCGCTCGGCCGAGCTGGTCTACCTGATCGGCCACAGCGAGATCGGCCTCGCGGTCACGCTGCCCGAACGCGCGGCCGATCTGCGCGCGGCGGCCGCGCAGGCAGGCATCGCCTTCGAGACCATGGGCCCCGGCGACGCGGTGCCGCCCGCGAAGACAGCCGCGCCGCGCGCCAACGAGCCCGTGGGCACCGATACCGAATGCGGCCTGCTCTACACCTCGGGCACCACGGGGCGCCCCAAGGGCTGCATCCTGAGCAATGCCTACTTCCTGCGCGCGGGCGAGTGGTATGCGGCGCTCGACGGCGTGTGCGGCATCCGGCCCGACAAGGAGCGCGTCATCACGCCGCTGCCGCTCAACCACATGAACGCGATGGCCTTCTCCACCATGGTGGTGCTGGTCGCGGGCGGCTGCCTGGTGCAGCTCGACCGCTTCCATCCGAAGACATGGCTGGCGAGCGCGAAGGAGAGCGGCGCGACCATCGCCCACTATCTGGGCGTGATGCCCGCGATGCTGCTGTCGGCGCCTGCGTCGGCGGCCGACCGCGACCATGCCATCCGCTGGGGCTTCGGCGCCGGCGTGGACCGCAAGAACCACGCGCCCTTCGAGGAGCGCTTCGGCTTTCCGTTGGTCGAGGCATGGGCCATGACCGAGACTGGCGCGGCCGCCTGCATCATGGCCAACCGCGAGCCGCGCCTGGTCGGTACCAACTGCTTCGGCCGGCAGGAGAGCTTCGTCGAGATCCGCCTCGTGGGCGACGACGGCGGCGAAGTCGGTGTCGACGCGCCGGGCGAACTGCTGGTGCGCTCGGCCGGCCCCGACCCGAGGCGCCATTTCTTCTCCGGCTACCTGAAGGACGAGGAGGCCACGCGCGAGGCCTGGGCCGATGGCTGGTTCCACACCGGCGACCTGGTGCGCCGCGACGCCGAGGGCAACTTCTTCTTCGTCGACCGCAAGAAGAACGTGATTCGCCGCAGCGGCGAGAACATCTCGGCGGTCGAGGTCGAGAGCGTGCTCAACCAGCATCCGGCGGTGAAGGCCTCGGCCGTGGCGGCCACGCCCGACGAAGTGCGCGGCGACGAGGTGCTGGCCTGCATCGTGATGCGCGAAGGCGCCGATGCGTCGCAGCCCGAACAGACTGCGGCCAGCATCGTCCAGCACGCGCTGGCACAGCTCGCCTATTACAAAGCACCCGGCTACGTGGCCTTCGTCGACGCGCTGCCGCTCACGCCCTCGCAGAAGATCCAGCGCGGGCAGCTGCGCGAGATGGCGCAGTCGCTGCCCGGCCAGGGCCACTGCATCGACACCCGTTCGATGAAGAAGAGGCAGGCATGACGGGCAAACGGCTTTCCTACGAAGGCGTGGCTGTGGCGGTGCCCGTCACCGTGCCCTACGTGCGCTACTCCACGCGCACCGCGCACTGGTTCATCGGCCAGGCGGTCGAGGCGCTGGTGAAGGCCAGCGGCGTGCCCAAGGAGCAGATCGACGGCCTGTGCCTCAGCAGCTTCTCGCTCGCGCCCGACACGGCAGTGGGTGTCACCCAGCACCTGGGCCTGTCTCCGCGCTGGCTCGACCACGTGCCCACCGGCGGCGCATCGGGCGTGATGTGCCTGCGCCGTGCTGCGCGCGCGGTGCAGGCGGGTGACGCCGACATCGTGGCCTGCGTGGGGGCGGACACCAACCACGTCGATTCCTTCCGCCAGACGCTGGGCAGCTTCAGCAATTTCGCGCGCGACGCGAGCTACCCCTACGGCTCGGGCGGGCCGAATTCGATCTTCGCCTTCATCACCGCCAACTACATGCGCACCTACGGCGCGAAGCGCGAGGACTTCGGTCGCATCTGCGTCGACCAGCGCACCAATGCGCTGGGCAACCCGAACGCGATGTTCAAGAAGGTGCTCACGCTCGACGAGTACATGGCCGCGCGGCCCATTTCAGACCCGATCCACCTGTTCGACTGCGTGATGCCCTGCGCGGGCGCCGATGCCTTCCTGGTGATGAGCGAGGAGCGCGCGCGCGACCTGGGCCTGGCGCACGTGGTGATCCGCGGCGCCATCGAGCGCCACAACGCCTATGCCGAAGACCCGGTGATGGTGCAGGGCGGCTGGCGCAAGGACCGCGACGACCTCTATGCGCAGGCCGGCATCCAGCCTGCTGAACTCGACTTCGTGCAGACCTACGACGACTACCCCGTCATCGTGATGATGCAGTTCGAGGACTTGGGCTTCTGCGAGAAGGGCGAGGGCCCGGCCTTCGTGCAGGCCAACACCATGACCTTCGACGGCAGCTTTCCGAACAACACCAGCGGCGGGCAGCTCTCGGCAGGGCAGGCCGGCGCGGCGGGTGGATTCCTCGGCATGGTCGAGACGATCCGCCAACTGACCGATCAAGCAGGTCCACGCACCGTGCCCGATGCACAGCTGGGCCTTGTCGCCGGCTTCGGCATGGTGACCTACGACCGCTGCCTGTGCACAGGCGCGGTGATCCTGGGGAGACCGGAACAATGAGCCCCCACGTTTGCCGCTTCGCGGCTGCACTTCCCCCCGAGGGGGCCGCGCGCCTGCCTTGGGGCGGCCCGGCGGAGGCGCTATGACGATGCCCTTGATGCGCCCCCCGCGCAAGAACCCGGTACTTCGCACCCGGCAGATGAACCTGCCGCCCGGCGCACGCGGCCGCGTGGCGCTGGGCCTCACGGCCGCAGCAGCCGAAGGCCGCTTCGAACTCCAGACCTGCGACGACTGCGGCACGGTGCAGTACCCGCCGCGCGAGGTCTGCCACAAGTGCCTGTCGGCCGCGCTTCGCTGGCGGCAGCAAAGCGGCGAGGGCGAGCTGCTCGGCAGCACCACGCTGCACCACAGCAACGACCTGTTCTTCCGCGAGCGGCTGCCCTGGCGGCTGGGCCTTGTGCACCTGGATGCCGGCCCCACGCTCATGGTCCACCTGCACGGCGAGGTCGGCGACGCGCCGCAACGCGTGCGCGTGGGTGCCCGGCTCGACCGCGCGGGACAGGCCGTTCTCATTGGTTTTCCGAATGAAGGGAGTCCCCACATGGCCGACGACAAGATGCTGCGCGAGATGACCAGCGACCCCAAGTTCCGCAAGGTGCTGGTGACCGACGGCAAGACCGAGACCGGCCAGGCCATCGTGCGCGCGCTGGTCAAGGCCGGCGCCGACATCGTCTGGGTCGGCCACGCCGAGCCCTGGAAGAAGATGGGCGACGGCCTCGACGACATCTCCGCGCTGCCGCAGGTCACGCTGGTGCCGCTGGACCTGACCAACGGCCGGCAGGTGACGGAGCTCGCGGGCTCCATCGGCGGCAAGGTCGACATCGTCATCAACAACGCCGAGGTGCACCGCACCTTCGGCATCGGTGCGCGGCGCGGCACCGACGTGGCCAAGGCCGAGATGGACATCAACTACTTCGGCCTGCTGCGCCTTGCGCAGGAGTTCGGCCCGGCGCTCAAGGGCCGCTCGGCCGACGGCGTGACGGGCGCGACCGCCTGGGTCAACCTGCTGTCGATCTACGCGCTGAGCAACTTCCCGCCGCACGGCACCTTCAGCGCCTCGAAGGCGGCGGCGCATTCGCTCGCGCAATGCCTGCGCGCGGAGATGCGGCCGGCGGGCATCCGCGTGATCAACGTGTTCCCCGGCCCCATCGATGACGAATGGAACCAGCACACGCCGCCGCCCAAGCTCGCGCCCTCGGCGCTGGCCAACGCCATCGTGAAGGCGCTGCGCGATGGCGTGGAAGACGTGTACCCCGGCGACGTGGCGCAGGAATGGCTGGAGCGCTGGCGCGACAACCCGAAGGTGCTCGAGCGCGAACTCGCGGCCGGCGGCTGAGACAGGAGCCACACGAATGACCACGACAACCGAACTGATGTCCACCGCCGAAATCCTCGGCGGCCTGGTGACCGCGATGGCCAGCGGCCGCATCCGCGTGATCGACCTCACGCAGACGCTGACGCCCGAGTTCCCGCAGATCGCGCTGCCGCCCGAGATGGGCCAGTGCTGGCCCTTCCGTATCGAGGAAGTGTCGAAGTACGACGAGCGCGGCCCGGGCTGGTACTGGAACAACTTTTCCTGCGGCGAGCACACGGGCACCCACTTCGACGCACCGATCCATTGGATCTCGGGCCGCGACCTGCCGAACAACTCGGTGGACACCATCCCCGTGCAGCACTTCGTGGCGCCGGCCTGCGTGATCGACTGCTCGCCGCAGGTGAAGGACGACCCCGACTACCTGCTGACGCTCGAAGACATCGAAGCCTACGAGGCTGCGCACGGCCGCATCCCGAAGGGCGCCTGGGTGCTGATGCGCACTGACTGGTCCAAGCGCACCGACCCGGAGGCCTACCAGAACTTCGACGAGACCGGCCAGCACACGCCCGGCCCGAGCACCGCGGCCGTGCGCTTCCTGGTGGAGCAGCGCGACGTGCTGGGCTTCGGTTCGGAGGCCATCGGCACCGATGCCGGGCAGGGCTACCACCTGCGCCCGCCGTACCCCTGCCACTACTACATGCACGGCGCGGGCCGCTACGGCCTGCAGTGCCTCGGCAACCTCGACCTGCTGCCACCTTCGGGCGCGGTGCTGATCTGCCCGCCGCTGAAGATCGAGAAGGGCAGCGGCAGTCCGCTGCGCGTGCTGGCGCTGGTGGGAGCAGCAGCATGAGCGGCACCGCACCCAAGGTCGCGGCCGTCACAGGCGGCAGCGCCGGCATCGGCAAGGCCATCTGCGAAGACCTGCTCGCGCAGGGCTACGAGGTGGTGTCGCTCGCGCGCCGCAAGGCGGAGATCGACCATCCGAAGCTGCACAGCATTGAGGTCGACCTGAGCGACCGCGCCGCCACGGGCGAGGCGGTGCGCGAACTGGTCGGGCGCTTCTCGCCGACCACCATCGTCCACAACGCGGGCGTGATCCGCGCCGCACTGCTGCCCGAGGTGAAGCTCGACGACCTCGACGCGCTGGTCGACCTGCACCTGGGCTGTGCGATCCAGCTCGTGCAAGGTGCATTGCCCGCGATGCGTGCGCAGCGCTTCGGTCGCGTGGTGCTGCTTTCGTCGCGCGCCGCGCTGGGCCTGGCCACGCGCACCAGCTATTCGGCGACCAAGGCCGGCATGCTGGGCATGGCACGGACCTGGGCGCTGGAGCTGGCGGCCGACGGCATCACGGTGAACGTGGTGGCGCCGGGCCCCATCCGCACCGACATGTTCTACGACGTGGTCGAAGCCGGCAGCGACAAGGAACGCGCGCTCGCCGCCTCGGTGCCCGTGAAGCGGCTGGGCGAATCGGCCGACGTGGCACGCGCCGTGCGTTTCTTCGCCGATGCGGACAACAGCTTCGTCACCGGCCAGGTGCTGTACGTGTGCGGCGGCACCAGCGTCGGCAGCCTGGCCCTCTGAACCTCTTCTTTTCTTCCTGCTTTCTCGTCCCTCAAAAAACCACCTCTGGAGCACCGCCATGAAAGTATTGAACCGAATTCGCACATTCGCGGCCATCGCCGCCGGCCTCGGCGCGCTCACTGGCGCCGCGGGCGCGTGGGCCGCCGATCTCAAGGTCGGCTTCATCACTTCGCTGTCGGGGCCGGTGTCCTCGCTGGGCATTCCCTACGACAAGGGCATGAAGGCGGCGCAGGCGTACAAGTCGGAGGTGGGCGGCCGCAAGGTGCAGGTGATCGCGCTGGACGACGCGTCCGACCCATCCACGGCGGCGCGCAACGCGCGCAAGCTGATCGAGGAGGACAAGGTCGACGTCATCATCGGCACAGCCGGTGCGCCGGGTTCGCTGGCCATCGCCGGCGTGGCGCGCGAGACGAAGACGCCGCTGATCTCCATCGCCAATGCCGACCTGGCCGGCGAGGAGGGTGCATGGATGGTGACGCTGCCGCAGCCCGCACCGCTGATGATGGGCGCGATGGTCGAGAAGATGAAGCAGGCCGGCGTGAAGACGGTGGCCTACATCGGCTACTCCGACGCCTGGGGCGACCTGGTGTACGACGCGCTGATGAAGTCGGCGCCCGCCGCCGGCATCAAGGTGGTGAGCAACGAGCGCTACGCGCGCAGCGATTCGTCGGTGGCCGGCCAGGTGCTGAAGATCGTGGCGCTGCGGCCCGACGCGGTGATCACCGGCGCATCGGGCACGCCCGGCGCGCTGCCCTACCTGGCGCTGGCCGAGCGCGGCTACAAGGGAAAGATCTACGGCATGCACTCGCTGATCAACCCCGACTTCATCCGCGTCGGCGGCGCTTCGGTCGAAGGCCTGCTGGCGCCCACCGGTCCTGTGGTGGTGGCCGAGCAGTTGCCTGACAGCAATCCGATGAAGAAGATCGCGATGGACTTCCGCGCTGCCTACCAGAAGGCCAACGGCGTGCCGCCCACCGACACCTTCTCGGCCTACAGCTTCGATGCCTGGCTGATCTACCTCGATGCGGCCCAGCGCGCGCTGGCGAGCAAGGCCGAACCCGGCACGCCTCAGTTCCGCCTCGCGCTGCGCGATGCCATCGTGAGCACCAAGGAGCTGGTGGGTACGCACAGCGTCTACAACTTCAAGCCGACCGACCGCTACGGCTCGGACGACCGCTCGCGCGTGGTCGTGAAGCTGGAGAAGGGCCAGTGGAAGCTGGTTCCCTGAGATTTTCGACATCACCGTCATGACCGTTGAAGTGAAAGCCCCCATGAAAAAGATCAGCCGCATCCTCGCCGCGACGGCGGTCGCCGTGGCCGCCGCGCAGGCCATGGCCGCCGACCTGAAGATCGGTTTCATCAGCTCGCTCTCGGGCCCGGTGGCCGCGCTGGGCGTGCCCTACGAGAAGGGCATCCGCGCCGCCATCGCAGAGCGCCCCGAGATCGCCGGGCGCAAGGTGCAGCTCATCGTGCTCGACGATGCCTCCGACCCCACCACGGCAGGGCGCAACGCGCGCAAGCTGGTGACCGAGGACAAAGTCGATGTGCTCATCGGCACCTCGGGCGTGCCGGGCGCGATGGCCATCGCCTCGGTGGCGCGCGAGCTCAACACGCCGCTGATCTCGCCCACGCCCGTGACCATTCCCGGCCCCGAGGGTGCGTGGACGGTGACGGTGTCGCAGCCCTTCCCGCTCATGGTGGCGGGCGTGGTCGACCGCATGAAGAAGTCGGGCGTGAAGACGGTGGCCTTCATCGGTTTTTCGGACGCGCTGGGCGACCTGGCGTACGACTCGCTGATGAAGAGCGCCGATGCCGCCGGCATCAAGGTGGTGGCGAACGAGCGCTATGCGCGCAGCGATTCGTCGGTGGCCGGGCAGGTGCTGAAGATCGTCGCGGCGCGGCCCGACGCGGTGTTCGCGGGCAACTCGGGCACGCCCGGCGCGCTGCCCTACATCGCGCTGGCCGAGCGCGGCTACAAGGGCAGGATCTACGGTACGCACGGCCTCATCAACGCCGACTTCGTGCGCGTGGGCGGCGCTTCCATCGAGGGGCTGCAGGTGCCCAGCGGCCCGGTGCTGGTGGCCGACCAGCTGCCGGACACGAACCCGATCAAGAAGGTGTCGATGGGCTTTCGCAACGCCTACCAGAAGCTCAACGGCGCGGTGCCGACCGATGCCTTCTCGTCGTACACCTACGACGCCTACCTGCTGCTGGCCGACGCGGCCTCGCGTACCAAGGGCGAACCGGGCACGCCGGCCTACCGCACGGCGCTGCGCGACGCCATCGTGAACACCAAGGAGCTGGTGGGCACGCATGGCATCTACAACTTCAAGCCTGACGACCGCTACGGTTCCGACCAGCGCGGCGTGGTCATCGTGCAGATGACAAAAGGCCAGTGGAAGCTTGTGCCGTAGACCCGGCCACGCCACCGAGCACATTGCCATGACAACCTACCGCAACCGCCCCGATCTCGTCGCGGCGCTGGTGCAGGACGACCGGGTGCACCGCGACCTGTACCTCAGCGAGGAGCTTTTCGCGCTGGAGCAGGAGCACCTGTTCGCCGGCACCTGGGTCTTCCTCGGCCACGCGAGCCAGGTGCCCGAGGCCGGCGACTTCGTGACGCAGGAGATTGCGGGGCGGCCGCTGCTCATGGTGCGCCAGCCCGATGGCGATGTGCAGGTGCTCTACAACCGCTGTGCCCACAAGGGCACGCAGCTGGTGACAGACGAGTGCGGCAACGCCGGCCGCTTCTTCCGCTGCCCGTACCACGCATGGACCTACAAGCTCGACGGCGCGCCGCTCGGGCTGCCGCTGAAGAACGGCTACGAAGGCACGCAGCTCAAGGCCTGTGAATCGGGGCAGGGGCTCTCAGCGGTGAAGCACGTGAAGGTGTATCGCGACTTCGTGTTCGTGCGGTTGTCTGACGCCGGGCCTTCGTTCGAGGACTATTTCGGCGAGGTGCTGGGCGCCATCGACAACATGGTCGACCGCTCGCCCGAAGGAAAGCTCACGGTTGGCGGCGGCGTGCTGCGCAACATCGTCCACTGCAACTGGAAGATGTACCTGGAGAACATCAACGACACGGTGCACCCGATGTCCACGCACGAGTCGGCCACCAAGGCGGCCGAGGCGCTGTGGGAGGGCCATGCGCCCACGGATCCCAAGCCGATGGCGATGGAGCAGATATTGCCCTTCGGCTCGGGCTACGAGTTCTTCGACAGGATGGGCGGGCGCGTGTTCGCCAACGGGCACAGCGTACTGGGGGTGAACTTCAGCATCCACTCCAACTACGCGCAGCTGCCCGAGTACGAGGCCGCAATGCGCGCCGCGCACGGCGAGGAGCGTGCCGCAGAGATATTGCAGCGCTCGCCGCAGAACTCGGTCTTCTATCCGAGCCTGTCGGTCAAGGGCTCGCCGCAGGCCATTCGCGTGATTCGCCCGCTGGCGGCCAACCGCACGCTGATCGAGGCCTGGAGCTTCCGCGCGGCAGGCGCGCCCGTGCTGCTCTTCGAGCGGGCCATGAGCTACAACCGGCTGGTGTTCTCGCCGATGTCGGTGGTCGCGCACGACGACGTGCACCTGTTCGAGAGCATCCAGCAGGGCCTGCGCGCGGGCGGCAACGAATGGGTGAGCCTGCACCGCAACTTCGATCCTGCCGAGAGGCAGCAGCCCACGGTCACCACCAACGGGACCAACGAACTTCTGATGCGCAACCAGTTCCGCGCATGGGCGAAGGCCATGGCGGCAGGCATGGAGGCCGCGGCATGACGGACCCGCGCGATTTCGTCGCCCACGAGGCGGCGCTGCTCGACGAACGGCGTTTCGACGACTGGCTGGCCCTCTTCGCGGAGGACGGCCACTACTGGGTGCCACTGCTCGGCGCGGCGCAGGCCGATCCGTTCTCGCACAACTCGCTGGCCTACGAAGACCGGCTGCTGCTGCAGCTGCGGGTGGAGCGCCTGAAGAACCCGCGCGCGCATTCGCAGCATCCGGCCAGCCACAGCCAGCATGTGCTGCAGCCATCCCGGCTCGAGCGCGAGGAGGGCGATGGCGCATGGCTGCGCACGCCCTTCCTCTACGTCGAGGCGCGCGGCGAGGGCCAGATATTGCTGAGCGGCACCGCCCGCCACCACCTCTTGCGCACGCCTGAGGGCTGGCGCATCCGCGAGAAGCGCATCGACCTGCTCAACGCCACGCGCGCGTTGCCGGCGATCCAGTTGTTCATCTGATCCATCCGAGTTACCCGTTGTCCATTCCAACCATCCTCACCGGAGCTACGACATGAAGAGCCTGATGCAGACATTGACGCGCGGCGCCCTCGCCGCCGCGCTGACCGCCTGTGGCGTTGCCAGCGCATTCGCGGCCGACCTGAAGGTCGGACTGAGCGTGTCGCTGTCGGGGCCGAACTCCTCGCTGGGCGTGCCCTACGCCAAGGGCATGCAGGCCGCGCTGGCCTACAAGCCGGAGGTGAACGGCCGCAAGATCCAGCTCGTCGTGCTCGACGACGGCTCCGACCCGACCACGGCCGGGCGCAACGCGCGCAAGCTGATCGAGGAAGAAAAGGTCGACGTGCTCATGGGCACCTCGGGCGTGCCTGCGGCCATCGCGATGGCGCAGGTGGGCAAGGAAGCGAAGACGCCGATGATCGGCCTTACGCCCATCCTGCTCGACCCGAAAGAGAACCCCTGGGTGATGACCGTGGCGCAGCCCACGCAACTGATGATCGATGCGGTGGTCGAGCGCATGAAGCGCAACAACGTGAAGACCGTGGGCTACATCGGCTTCTCCGACGCCTGGGGCGACCTGGTGTACGAGGCGCTGATGAAGGCCGCGCCCGCCGCCGGCATCAAGGTGGTGAGCAACGAGCGCTATGCACGTGCCGACGCCTCGGTGACGGGCCAGGTGCTGAAGATCGTGGCACTGCGTCCCGATGCGGTGATGACCGGCGGCGCCGGCACGCCGGGCGCGCTGCCCTTCCTCGCGCTGCAGGAGCGTGGCTACAAGGGTGGTGTGTACGGCCAGCACGGCCTCATCAACCCTGACTTCGTGCGCGTGGTCGGCGCGGCCGGCCAGAACGCGCTGATGCCCACCGGCCCGGTGATCGTGGCCGAGCAGCTGCCCGACAACTACCCGACCAAGAAGATCGCGACCGACTTCCGCGCCGTCTTCCAGAAAGTCAACAACGCGCCGACCAGCGACGCCTTCTCGGCCTATTCCTTCGACGGCTGGCTGGTGTTCGCCGATGCCGCGTCGCGCGCGATGAAGAAGGCCGAACCGGGCACGCCCGAGTTCCGCGTGGCGCTGCGCGACGCCATCTTCAGCACGAAGGAAGTGGTGGGCACGCACGGCGTGTACACCTTCACGCCCGGCAGTCTCTACGGCGTGGACGAACGCGCCCGCGTGATCGTCAAGCTCGACAACGGCCAATGGAAGCTCGCACCTTGAACCGCTCGCCTCTGCTTTACCGGAGGGCCGCGCGATGACATGGGACGTGGCGCTCATCCTTCTCACCGACGGGCTGGCCAACGGTGCCGTCTACCTGCTGGCCGGGCTCGGGCTGGTGCTGATCTTCTCCGTCACGCGGGTGGTTTTCGTGCCGTTCGGCGACATCGCGGCCTTCGCGGCGCTGTCGCTCGCGGCCTTCGAAACCGGCCGTGTGCCGCCGACCATCGGCATGGTCGCGGTGCTGGCCGCATTGGCCTTGGCCACAGAGGTCGGCAGCCTGCTGCGCCGCGGCGAGGCCGCGCGCATTCCCAAGGCGGTGCTGATGTGGGGCGTGCTGCCTGCCATTCCGTGCGTGCTGGCATGGCTCGCGGCGCGGCCCGGCGTGCCGGTGGCGGTGCACATAGCAGTGGCGGTGCTGCTGGTGGTGCCCATCGCGCCGCTGCTGGCTCGGGTGGTGTTCCAGCCGATCGCCGATGCCTCCGTGCTGGTGCTGCTGATCGTGTCGCTCGCACTGCACTTCCTGTTGTCTGGCCTGGGCCTGCTGTTCTTCGGGCCCGAGGGCTCGCGCACCACGCCGCTGACCAGCGCCGTGTTCACGCTGAGCGACGGCTTCACCGTCAGCGGGCAGGTGGTGCTGATGGTGGGGGCTGCCATCGTGCTGAGCRGGCTGTTCTTCCTGGTGTTCGAGCGCACGGTAGCCGGCAAGGCACTGCGTGCGACGGCCGTGAACCGCGTGGGTGCGCGGCTGGTCGGCATACGGCCGGTGCGCACGGCGCTGCTGGCGTATGGCTGCGCTTCGCTGCTGGCGGGGCTGATCGGCGTGCTGATCGCGCCGGTGACGACGATGTACTACGACTCGGGCTTCATCATCGGCCTGAAGGCTTTCGTGGCCGCGATCATCGGCGGGCTCGTGAGCTACCCGATGACGGCCGTGGGCGCGCTTGCGGTCGGCGTGGTGGAGAGCTTCGCCTCGTTCTGGAGCGGCGCGCTGAAGGACGTGATCGTGTTCAGCCTGCTGATCCCGGTGCTGATGCTGCGCTCTTTCATGGCCGCGCATGCCGAAGAGGAAGAAGACGAGGTGGACCAATGAAGGCCGGCCGAAACAAACGCATGGCGTGGATCGCCGGCATCGTCATCGTGCTGGCACTGGTGCCGGCGCTGGCGGGCAGCTTCACCGTTTCGCTGCTCAACGACATCGGCATCGGCGCGCTCGTGGCGCTGGGCCTCGTGCTGCTCACGGGCGTGGGCGGCGCCACCTCGTTCGGGCAGGCCGCCTTCGTGGGCATCGCGGCCTATGCCACCGCGTGGCTCACCACCACGCAGGGCATGTCGCCCTGGCTGGGGCTGCTGTTCGCGCTGCTGCTCACGGGGCTGTCGGCGCTGGCCATCGGCATGCTCACGCTTCGGCTGGGCGGGCATTTCCTGCCGCTGAGCACCATCGCCTGGGGGCTCTCCATCGCGATGCTGTTCGGCAACGTCGATGGGCTGGGCCGACACACGGGGCTGTCGAACATTCCGGCGCTGCAGGTCGCGGGCTGGTCGCTGGCCGATCCGCGCGCGATGTACTACCTGATCTGGGTGGTGGTTGGGCTGGCCTGCCTGTTCAGCCACAACCTGCTGCAGTCGCGGCCGGGGCGTGCGATTCGCGGTCTGCGCGGCGGCGCCACTCTGCTGGCGAGCGTTGGGGCAGATGCATACCGCGTGCGGCTTTCGCTGTTCGTCACCGCGGCCCTGCTCGCGGGGCTGGCGGGCTGGCTCTATGCGCACATGAACCGCTTCGTGAGCCCGTCGCCCTTCGACGTGCGCGCCAGCATCGAGTACCTGCTGATGGCGGTGGCCGGCGGGCTTGGCCAGTTGGGTGGCGCGCTGGTGGGCGCCGCACTGGTTCTGGTGCTGAAGAACGGCCTGCAGGACGTACTGCCGATGCTCACGCAGCGCGCGGGTCAGCTGGAGGCCGTGGCCTTTGCCGCGCTCTTCATCCTGCTGCTGCACTTCGCGCGCGGCGGCGTGATGGGCCTGCTGCGCCGCTGGACGCGCCGCCGCGCCGGCGCGCGCGGGCCTTCGCGCCACGAGGGGCCAGCAGTCGAACCGCTGCCCCACCGCGCGCTGCCTGCGCGTGGTTCGCCGGTGCTGTCGGTGAACGGCGCCGTCAAGCGCTTCGGCGGACTGGTGGCGGTGAACGACGTGAGCTTCGACGTGAAAGCCGGCGAGATCGTCGGGCTGATCGGGCCGAACGGCGCGGGCAAGTCGACCATGTTCAACCTGCTGACCTGCACGCTGCCGATGAGCGCGGGCCAGGTGCGTTTTCTCGACCACGACATCGCCGGCATGCCGCAGCGCGAGGTGGCGCGGCTGGGTCTGGCGCGCACCTTCCAGCATGTGAAGCTGCGTCCGCACATGAGCCTGCTCGACAACGTGGCGCTGGGCGCGCATTCGCGCACGCGCTCGGGCATCCTGAAGGCGGGCCTGCGGCTCGACCGCACGGAAGAGCAGCAGATCCTGCAGGAGGCGCAGCGCCAGCTCGACCGCATCGGCCTGGGCGACCGCGCGCACGAGCAGGCGGGCAGCCTGCCGCTGGGCACGCAGCGCATCCTGGAGATCGCCCGCGCGCTGGCCGCCGACCCGGTGCTTCTGGTGCTCGACGAGCCCGCAGCGGGCCTGCGCCGCAAGGAGAAGATGGCGCTCGGCGACCTGCTGCGCAAGCTGCGCGAGGAGGGCGTGACCATCCTCATCGTGGAACACGACATGGACTTCGTGATGAAACTGGTGGATCGGCTGGTGGTGATGAATTTCGGCTCCAAGCTCGTGGAGGGCGTACCGTCGGCGGTGCGCGCCGACGAGCGTGTGCAGGCGGCTTACCTGGGGAGCGTCGTATGAGCGCCGCACGGCCGCCCGAAGGCGCGGGCCCTCTTCAGGGGGTGCGCGAAGTACACGAAGTGACGAGCCTGGGGGTGTTGGTATGACCGCGATGCTGGAGATTGGCGATCTGCATGTCTCGTATGGACAGGTCGAGGCGGTGCGGGGCGTCTCGCTCGACCTGCAGCCGGGCCAGATCATCTCGGTGATCGGCCCGAACGGCGCGGGCAAGACCACGCTGCTGGCGGCCGCCATGGGCCTGCTGCCATGCAAGGGCACGCTGCGCTTCGAGGGCGAGGACCTGCAGGGACTCGACGTGGAAGCGCGCGTGGAGCGCGGCCTGTGCCTCGTGCCCGAGAAGCGCGAACTGTTCGGCGAACTCACCGTGCTCGACAACCTGCAGCTCGGCGCCTATGCAAAGCGATTGCGCGGCGATGCGATGAAGAAGCGGCTGCAGTCGGTGTACGACCGCTTTCCGCGCCTGGCGGAACGCCGCTCGCAGCGCGCCGACACGCTCTCGGGCGGCGAGCGGCAGATGCTGGCCGTGGGCCGCGCGCTGATGTCGGCGCCCCGGCTGCTGATGCTCGACGAGCCCAGCCTGGGCCTGGCGCCGCTGATCGTGCGGGACATCCTGACCATCGTGCGGAAGCTGCGGGAAGACGGCGTGTCGATCCTGCTGGTGGAGCAGAACGCGCGCGCGGCGCTCGAAAGCTCGGACCACGGCTATGTGCTGGAAACGGGCGAGATAGCGCTTTCTGGCGCCTCGACCGAGCTGGCGGGCGACTCGCGCGTGCAGGCCACCTATCTGGGCGGGGGCACGCACGATGACGACTGAACCCCGCGCCGTGCCGCCCGCGCAGCGCACGCTGCCGGCGATGCTGCAGCGGCAGGCCGGGCTGTTCGGCTCGCGCGCGCTGCTGAAGATCGCGGGAGGCGAGTGGACGCATCGCGATGCGGCGCAGGCCGCGGCCGTGCGGGCCGGGGCACTGGCGGCGGCCGGCGTGGTGCGTGGCGACCGCATCGCGGTGATGTGCGGCAACCGGGTCGAGTTTCTCGAGAGCTTCCTGGGCGCGGGATGGCTGGGTGCGTCGACGGTGCCGGTCAATACGGCGTCGATGGGGCCGCAGATCGAATACTTCCTTGCGAACAGCGAGGCAAAGCTGCTGGTGATCGAGGCGGGCTTCCTGGAGCGGCTCGCGACGGCTGACCTGGGGCGTACCGCGCTGCGCGAGATCTGGGTTGTCGGCGAGATGGCTGCGGATGGGTGGCAGGCGCCTGCTGGCGTGCGCGTCGTGGCGTATCCCGCGCATGGGGAACCCGTCGCTCCTGCACCGGTGCAGCCTGGCGATGCGCTCGCGATCCTCTACACCTCGGGCACGACCGGACCTGCCAAGGGCGTGGTCTGCCCGCATGCGCAGTATTTCTGGTGGGGCGTGAACAGCGCGGAAGTGCTTGGCGTGGGCGCGGACGACGTGCTGTGCACCACGCTGCCGCTCTTCCACGTCAACGCGCTCAACACCTTCGCGCAGGCCGCGCTGACGGGGGCGCAGGTGGTGTTCGAGACGCGCTTCTCGGCATCGGGCTTCTGGCCGACGATGCGTGCGAGCGGGGCGACGGTGGTCTATCTGCTGGGGGCGATGGTGCCGATCCTGCTGGCCCAGCCTGAAGGGGCCGGGGAGCGCGACCATCGCGTCCGCATCGGGCTGGGGCCCGGCGTACCGGCCGCCGCCGGTGCCGCGTTCAAGGCGCGCACGGGCGTTTCGCTCCTGGAGGGCTACGGATCGACCGAGACCAACTTCGCCATCGCCACGGCGCCCGATTCGCCGCGCGGCGGCGTGATGGGCTGGCTGCGCCCTGGCTTCCAAGCGCGGGTGGCCGATGAAGACGACGTAGCCCTGCCGCCCGGCGAGGCGGGGGAACTGCTGCTTCGAGCGGACGAGCCGTACGCCTTCGCCAGCGGCTACTTCAACATGCCGGAGAAGACGGTCGAGGCCTGGCGCAATCTCTGGTTCCACACTGGCGACCGTGTGGTGCGCGATGCGGACGGGGCCTTTCGCTTCGTCGACCGCATCAAGGACGCGATCCGACGCCGCGGGGAGAACATTTCCTCCTTCGAGGTGGAGCAGGTGCTGCTGAGCCACCCTGCCGTGGCTTCGTGCGCGGTGTATCCAGTGCGCTCCGAGCTTGCCGAGGACGAGGTGATGGCCGCGCTGGTGGCGCGCGAAGGCGCAGCGCTCGACCCGGCCGAGCTTGCCCGCTTCTGCGAGGGCCGGCTGCCGTACTTCGCCGTACCGCGCTACATCGACGTGCTGGCCGACCTGCCGCGCACCGAGAACGGCAAGGTCCAGAAGTTCAAGCTGCGGGAGCGCGGCGTGGGGCCGCAGACATGGGACGGCCGGCCCGCGAAGGCCTGACGAGCATGACGAACGGTGCGCCGCAGCTTCCTCTTTCCGGGCGCGTGGCGTTCGTGACGGGGGCGGGGCAGGGCCTGGGTACGGCCATCGCGAGAGGGCTGGCGCAGGCCGGGGCGCGGGTGGCGCTGGCCGACATCGAGCGCTCGGCGGTCGAGGCTGTGGCGGGCGAGATCAGCGGGCTCGGGCTGCGGCTCGACGTGCGCGACGAGGCTGCGTTCCGCGCGAGCTTCGACAGCACCGTCGCGCATTACGGCTGCGTCGACATCATGGTCAACAACGCGGCACGCACGCCGTCGACTTCGCTCTGGGATATCACGCCCGCCGAGTGGGACGACGTGCTGGCGATCAACCTGCGTGGCAGCTTCTTCGGCTGCCGCATTGCCGGGCGCCACATGCGCGAGCGGGGCGAGGGGCGCATCGTCAACCTGAGCTCGATGGCCGGGCAGCAGCCCAGCAGCGCGACGGGATTGCACTACGCGGCGAGCAAGGCCGGGTTGCTGGCGCTGACGCGGTCGTTCGCGCAGGAGCTGGCGCCCCATGGCGTGACGGTGAATGCGCTGGCTCCTGCGGCGATCCGCAGCCCCGCGCTCGATGCGATGGAGCCTGCGCGGCAGCAGGCGCTGCAGGCGGGCATTCCGCTCGGCCGCTTCGGGCTGGTCGAGGAGGTGGCTGCGGCCGTCGTCTATCTGGCCTCTCCTGCTGCGGCCTTCATGACGGGCGCAACGCTGGACCTCAACGGCGGCCGTTTCATGCGCTGACAAGCCTTGCCGGGCCGTCCGGTTAAAATGGTTCAGAACTAAATCATTCAGGTATGCAATCAAATTCACTGACTGGCCGGCACGCACTCGTCACGGGCGCGGCGCGCGGCATCGGGGCGGAGATCGCCCGCACGCTGGCTGCCGAAGGCGCCACGCTGACCTTGCTGGGACGTGACCGCGAGGCGCTGCAGCGAGTGGCCGATTCGCTGCCTGGCGGCGGGCACGGCGTCGTCGCCGCGGACGTGGCGAACCCGGAGGTCGTGCGGGCGGCGTTCGCCGAAGCCCGTGCCGCGCGTGGGCCCGTCGCCGTGCTCGTCAACAACGCGGGGGCGGCGGAGAGCGCACCGTTCCTGAAGACCTCCTTCGAGCTCTGGCAGCGGATGCTGTCGGTCAACCTCACGGGCAGCTTTCTGTGCGCTCAAGCCGCGTTGCCGGACATGCTCGATGCCGGCTGGGGGCGCATCGTCAATATCGCCAGCACGGCGGGGCAGAAGGGCTATGCCTACGTGGCGGCCTACACCGCGGCCAAGCATGGCGTGGTCGGGCTCACGCGCTCGCTGGCGCTGGAAGTCGCGCGCAAGGGCATCACGGTGAACGCGGTGTGCCCGGGCTATACCGACACCGACATCCTGCGCAACAGCGTCGCCAACGTGGTCGGCAAGACCGGGCGCAGCGAGGCCGATGCGCTGGCGGAGTTCTCCAGCGTGAATCCGCAGAAGCGCATCGTGCAGCCTGCCGAAGTGGCCGACGCCGTGCGCTGGCTGTGCGGCGAAGGTGCTGCATCGGTCACGGGGCAGTCGATTTCGGTTTCAGGGGGAGAAGTGACATGACACGCAACGATGCATCGCACGCGGTGCTGAGTGATGCTGAAGAACTGGGCCACGAGGCCCGCGCGGGCCACGAGGACCACGCGATGCTCAAGCTGTGGTTGCGCATGCTGGCCAGCACCACGCAGATCGAAGCCGAAATCCGCCGCCGGCTGCGCGACCGCTTCGGCATCTCGCTGGCGCGCTTCGACTACATGGCGCAGCTCTACCGCTACAAGGACGGCCTGAAGATGCGCGTGCTGTCGCGCTACCTGATGGTGACCGGCGGCAACGTCACCGGCCTGACGGACGAACTCGAGCGCGAAGGCATGGTCGCCCGCGCGCCGAGCCCCGACGACCGCCGCGCGTGGATCGTGAGCCTCACGCCCACGGGCCGCCGCACCTTCGAGACCATGGCGAGCGAGCACGAGCAGTGGATCCTCGAGATGTTCTCGGGGCTCGACATGAAGACGGTCAAGCAGCTGCACACGCAGCTCGGCCTGCTGCGGGTGCATGTGATGCGCGGCGAGCCGGCGAGCGAGGAGAACTGAGCATGGTCGAGGTCATCGAGTTCTGCAGGCCGCGGCTGATCCGCTTCTCGGACTGCGATCCGGCGGGCATCGTCTTCTATCCGCAGTACTTCGTGATGCTCAACGGTCTTGTGGAGGACTGGGTGAACGAGGGCCTGGGCCTGAGCTACCACGGGCTGGTGGCGCAGCGGCGCATCGGCCTGCCCACCGTGAAGCTCGAGGTCGACTTCCGGGCGGTGAGCCGCATGGGCGACCAGGTGATGCTTGGGCTGGCCGTGGAGCGCCTGGGCTCGCGCTCGTTGACCTTGCGGGTGCGCTGCTTCGAGCCGGTGAGCGGCGAAGTGCGCATGCAGATGCAGCAGGTGCTGGTGACCACCTCGCTCGAGACCCATCGGGCCGTAGCCATTCCGGACGACATGCGCGCGGCCATCGTGCGCGGCGCACCAGCACCGGGCTGAACGCTCTCAGGGCGCGGGCTCGCTGCCGGCCGCGGCGTCCTGCGCACGCTTCTTCAGCCAGCCGGTGAGTTCCTTCTTTCCCTTGGCGTTGGCTGAGCGCCATGCCTCGCGCGCGGCCGCGATGAAGCGCTCCTCCGCCGCGTCCGGCACTTCGCTGGGCCGGTCTTCCTTGTCGAGCCAGCCGGACTCGACGTTGCAATGCCTTTCGATCTGCCGCGCCAGGTTGTCGCCGATGGGGCGGGAGCTCTTGATCTGGCTCCACATGCTGGGGGAAATCTCGATCTTCTTCGCGAACGCCTGGTCCAGCCCCTTGGCTGGCAAGCCTGCGGCAACGGCCTCTTCGAGAAAGCGGCGGTGCAGCGCAAGCGCATTGCGGCGGCGCGCGACGGTGATATTGGGCACTGTTCAAAAACAACAACAAGACAAAAAAAGATTGTCCCGGTTGTTGACGCAGTCGTAAACACTATTTACAGTTGCCCTCAATCGCGGCCCCAAGCCGTACCATTTTTCCAACCCCTAACGGCCGACAGCGGCAATTTTTGACTCAGGAACCATCGTGAACACCGCACTGATCCTCACCAGCAATCGTCCCGCATCGGGCCGATCGCTCGTGCGCGTCTGGGCGTGCGGTGGTTTCGACGGCATGTCGTCGGTCCGACCGAATCAGCACCAGAGCCACGCGTATTCCACGAATGCCGCAGCCAGCCTGCGCTTCTTTGGAAAAACCGAGGATCAGGTGCTACCGGGTGGAGGTTGCGCATAGGCGCACACCTTCCAAGCTCTCTCGTTCAGAGGCCCGGAAACCGCAAGGTTCCGGGCCTTTTTGTTTTGTCGTGCAGTTTTCTGTTTGCCATTCCGGGTGTGCCTTCACCACACCGCCAGAGCCCACCGCGTAGACGGTCTGGCGGGATGTGCAGGAATTGATCACTCCTGTGCAGCGACGTCGTACGGGACAGCGCCCAGCGCGCTGTCCGTCGCGTGAGGACACAACCGAAATGGAAGGCGGACAGCCGTTTTCCCGAACGACGACATCAACGAACCCGAGCGGGACAGGGCCATGCAGATGGCCTTCCCGCGGAAACCGGCCGCAAAGATTGGGCGGCGCCGGAACTCGTAACCGGACACTTTTTGTTTATCACCCGCGTTAGCTCAATGGATCAGAGCACTTGCCTACGAAGCAAGGGGTTGCACGTTCGAGTCGTGCACGTGGGGCCAGTTTCTTTGTCCTGCTGTCACACAACCGAGGAGTCACCATGCGCAAGCGCAATACCCCGATCCGGATGATCTCCGTGCGCCCGGCACAGCCGCGCGAGCGCACCACGATGCTGGCCCTGGCCCGGCGCTTCGGTTTCATCGCCGATGCACGTCGCGCGAATGAGTGCGAACCGGGTCGCCAACCGCAGCCCGACGGGCTCGATCTCGACCAACGCGTTCGCGCGGTCGGCGAGTGGTGACCTGGCGGCCACTACTCACTCTTCTACTTCATGGTGCGCGTAGCTCAATGGCAGAGCCGCGGGTTGTGGTCCCGCTGACGACGGTTCGATTCCGTTCGTGTACCCCATGGCTTCGTTCTTTCGTTCATCAACCCTGCACCCATCGCCGCGAAAGGAGGCGATTCATGCACCCTCACGTCCTGCAACTCGATATTCAGGGCACGCCGCAGGCCTGGATCTCGCTGGAGCAGGCGGTGTTGCACTACGCGACCGGCTCGGTCGCCTGGGAAGACGGCGGTCTGCCGCTGGCCACGCTGCGCGGCGGCTTCAACGTGGTGCGCGGCGTGCAGTCGCGCATCGAGGTGGCGCCGATCATCGCGCTGCGTGGCGCATCGAAGATCAACCTCTTCGACGTGATTCCGAGCGTCACCAAGAGCAAGCTGCTACGCCGCGACCGCTACACCTGCGCCTATTGCGCGGGCGTCTTCCACGAGCGCGACCTGCAATGCGAGCACGTGCTGCCCGAATCGCGCGGAGGCCCCTGGACCTGGACCAACCTCGTGAGCGCATGCGCAGTCTGCAACAACCGCAAGGCCGCGCGCACCCCGGAGGAAGCGGGCATGCCGCTGGTCTACCTGCCCTACGTGCCGAGCCGCTACGAGAACTTCCTGCTGGAAGGCCGCAACATCCGTGCGGACGTCCACGAATGGCTGGCGAAGCGGCTGCCCAAGGGGTCGCGGCTTCAGTAGGGGTGGGGTAGTGATCTTCCTGTCCCGCGCTCATGCAAAAAGCCCGCTGTCTTTCGGACGGCGGGCTTTTGTTCGTGCGGGAGATTGCAGCTCAGCGCCCGATGCCGAAGAAGCGGTAAGCAATTACGCCTGCTGCAGTCAAGCCGCCCACGATCGCCAGGATGACTTTGGTTGCGCGACCCGAGCCGCGCTTCGAGCGGGGCCAGTGGTCCGGCCCGATCAGGTCGATGGGGACTGTGGGTTTGCCTATGTCGGACACCTTTTCCATGGGAGGAAATATAGCTCACGCCCGAAAGCAAGATCCGAGGCGGGGCGCATTCTGTGGCCGTTGCGCATCGTCGTCGGGCGCGGCGGCGAGTGGACAAAAAAATACCCGCATGAGCGGGCCGAACGAGCCTTTTGGCTTCGAAGTTGGTGTCCCTGTGTCTTTCTTTGTTGTTGCGCTGCGTGACAGCAGGTGCAAGATGCCACGCCGGATGGCCGCCGCCTGCTGCTTTGGAGCGGGTGGCTTGTAGCTGATGGAGTAAATCGTGAAATATTCCCTTATGAACAAGAAAATCATCCTGGAAAGTTTGACGCGTGCACTGGAGAGTTGGGTTCGCAATGCTTCCGCAGCACAACTCTGGCAGGTGCATCAGGCAGGAGGTCTCGGTGCGCTGATCCAGGCGGACGAAGAGGTCGTGCAGGTGCGCATCGTCCTTGGCGGCGTGCGTGATGCGTTGTCTGACATCGGCAAGACCGACGGGCGCCTGCCTGTCACCGAAGCCTTTCTGGGCACCGCCGCCTGGGGGGCGCCGCCAGCGCAAGGAAGCCCTGCGCGCGAGCAGTGGTTCCTGTCGAGCGAGCTGGCGCAGGCGCATGCGCGCCAGTACGTGGCCGCCGAGGTGAGCGAGCGGCGAGATCTGCTGGAGCGTTGTGTCGATGACTGGACAGCGAGGCAAAGTGCTGCTTTCGGCTCCGGTTCGTGACCGGACACGGGCCACCAAAAGAAAAAGCCTCCTCAAGAAAATGTTGAGGAGGCTTTGACGAAAAAATAGCGCGGAGAACGCGCTATTTTTGGTGTTGGTGGTGGGCCCTGAGTGACTCGAACACTCGACCTACGGATTAAGAGTCCAAGGGAAACCCGAGAAAAATCAAATACTTACCTTCGGATTTTGTTCCGCAACCGGAAAAATGAGGGGTCTTGAAACCCAGCATCCATGCGGGTGTCTTGGAAATTGCGGAACAAATCCCGCGCCTATTTTGGCTCCTTCTTTGGCGCCGCGATCCGCACCTTCTTGCCGACTTTGTGGCGGATGTACTTCGAGGTCATCGCCTCGGTCGAGTGGCCCAGCAGGGTCTGCGCATCCTTGATGCCGGCCGACTCGTCGGTGTCCGTGGCCGCCTTCGCGCGCAGGTCACGAAACTGGAACGTGGTGATGTCGATTCCCGCGCTCTTGCGGGCCTTGTCGAAGCGCTTGCGCAGCATCGCCGCCGTCATCGGGGCGCCGCGCTCGTTCACCAGCAGTGGAGCCGACTGCTTCGGCCTGGCTGCCTTGAACACGCGGATCTCCTCGATCAGTTCTTCCAGTGCGTTCTCCACCACGATCCGCAGCTTCGCCTGGGTCTTGCCCTGGCGCACCCGCAGGTACTCGCCGCGAATGTGATCCTCGCTCATGCCGAGCACGTCGGCGGGTCGCTGGCCGGTGATGTGCGCCAGGCGCACGGCGAAGCGCAGCGGCTCACAGGCATGCTCGAGCACACGCTTCAGCATGTCGTCATCGACGTAGGCATCTCGCGCCGTCTCGCGAAACCCCTTGATGCCGGCGCATGGGTTGGGCAGCTTCGTGAAGCCGTTGGCCCGGGCGTAGTTCCAGATGTGCGAGATCAGAGCCTTCTCGCGGTTGGCGCGCACCTGGCCCCACTTCGCGGGGATCGGCACGATCTTGCGGCCGTTCTTCACCCGCTCGGCATTCTGGGCCTCGGCGATCTTCACTGCCTCTTTCACGCGCCAGTGCAGATACTGGTTGATGTGCTTGGGCTCGATCTTGTCGAGCGGTGCCGGCGGCGTGTTGAAGAACTTCAGGATCCACTCCAGTTCCTTCTCGTTGTCGCGGCGGGTCCTGGGCGCCTTCGTCGGCAGGATGTCGCGCCGGTAGGCCTTGGCCACGGCCGCGAGCGTGCCCTCGGTGACAGGCGGCGCATAGGCAGGCTTCGGCTTGGACGCCAGTTCGCCCCAGCGCTTCACGGCCAGGGCGTAATCGGACCCCAGCGGGATTTCCTTTCGGGGCTTGCCACCGGTGTCGAGGTAGTAGTGGATGAGGTTGCCGCGCGGACGCGCGCGCATCCCCCGCGGCAGGTTGGCCCACCGCGATGGCTTACGACCCATGCTCAAGCTCCGATCAATCCGGGCGTCCACCCGTCGTCGTCTGGAGTTTCGTCTGCTCGGCCTTCGACAGCGCAGCGGGTGACGACGGGATGGCCAGTAGCGCTCACGCGAAACGGCAAGCCCTGGCCACGCAGCCATTCGATCTGCTTCGACTTGATCTTGAAACCGGTGAGTTTCGCGAGCTCCGGATCCGTCAGGAAGAACTCGGGCGCGCTCACGAGAACACCCAGATCAGCGCGAGCACAACCGCGACGAGAAACAGGATGCCGGCGATTTCGATCGACTCGTCGCGCCTGGTCGCACTGACCGGCACCGCCTCAGGGTCCACGTCAGCTGCTTCGTACTCTCGAATGGCCTGCTCGATGGCGGCCAGGACAACCACGTCATGAGCATCGCTCCAGTCGCTGAGATCTTTGGCGCGCAGCATCCGCTGGGCCTGCAGGAGGAGGATCAGCACGCTCATGCAGCAACTCCCGTGCGCGCAGCTTCTGCCTCAACGGCGTGCACGATGGCATTGCGTATGCTTGCTCGCGCCCCGACGGGAACTGCTTGCCACACGCCTGGAAAGGTCGTGTCGATGTGCTCCATCACCGCGAAGGCGACCAGGTCGGCGTCGATCTTTGCCGCCGGTTTGGATACCAGTCGAAGTGCTGGCTTGCGTGTAGTGGTGCTCATACTGGCCTCCCGTACACGACAGGAAAGGGCCACGAGTGGGCGAGAGCGAAGGCCTTGGCTTCTTCCTGCGCGAGCCGATCCTTGTAGGCGTCGCGGCGCCGCTTCTCTTCGGCCGTGCCGACACCCTTCAGTACTCGCACGCAGCCCAGCGAGGCACGGCTGACCTTGAGGTAGCCCTGCTGCTTGCAGGCCGTGCTGTTGCCCTTCCCGACACGGCGGCCGTCAGGGTAGAAGGAAACCATGGTGCGGCCGTTGCCGGGTGCACCTGGGAGCTGATGCGGCTGCACCAGCCCAGCCTCGAGCAGCGCGTCCACTTTCCCCGTGTACTCGTCGCCCCAGACCGTGGCCGCGAACGTCACGCCCGGCGCGAATTCAGCGATGGCCTCACGCATCGCGGCTCTCCCAGTGCGCCGTCAGTGCCTTGTGTGCGCGGTCGATGCAGTCGATTGCCGATTCGAGGTACTTCGCCAAGAAGGGGCCGGGGAACGTCTCGAAGCTGAATCCACGGTCGAATTCGATCCGTTCAAGCGCACCAACAATGCAGTGGGCTTCGAAGGTTCTCCACCGTGCATCCTCGGGAAGCCGCCCGTCGATCTCCATGATCTCGCGATGTGCTTCGTTCAGCAGGTTGTCGGCATGCTGCACGAGCCCCATCAGATAGTCGCGGTCTTCACTATCCCGAACTTCGAGCGGGGAATCGTCGCCAAAGATGACCATCAGCATCGAGAGCGATGCGTTCGCGCGGTCGAATTTCGCCGTCAGTCGGTCTACCTGGTCGATGTCCAGCGCGGCCGGCTGCTCGTGCTCGGCCTGCAGTGCCACTTCGGTGGGAGTGAGCGGGATTTCTGCAGGGGTTTCCGCTTCGGCTTCGGGAAGCGCGTCCTTCATGTCGGTGAAGTCCATCAGGCTATTCGCTTCGTCGAGCAGCGCCCACGCATCGCGCAGCGTGTCCTCGATGACCTGTCCGCGAGACAGGGCGATCACGCCGTCGATGGCGGCGAGGGACGTGAACATGCCGGTGTAGGCTGTGTCCAGATCAGCCCGGGTGAGGGGCTGGCGGTACATCGGTGCGATGGCTGGCGGCAGCATGTCTTCGATCACCGCTCGCAGAAGTATCTCGGGTGCGTCGCCCGGATCCGTCAGCCCCACGGAATGGTGGGCGAGCTGCAGCTTCTCCTGGCCGAGCTTGAGGTTGGTGAAGATCTTGTCCAGCCGTCCCTGCAGCGCGCTCTTCTCGGCCTTCGGCTTGGCCTTGGCGCGGGGCTTGTCGAGTACGGCGGTCATGCTTGCACCGCCTTTCCGGTGCTGTTGAAGTTCGGCCCGAAGTGCCAGCACGCGGCGTTACCGATGACGCCACCGCCGATCGCCTCATCGGCCATAGCGCCAATTGCCGTCGCGAGATCCTTGGCGGCGTCGATGCAGACGCTTTGAGCGTATTCGTCGTCGATCTCGGTCTGCAGGAGCATCAGCATCTGCTGGAGGGTGCGCGTGTTGCCAGCGATGGTTTCCAGGATGAGTTCCAACTGCCTGGCATTGAAGCCGGTCAGGGGACTGGTTGGGGTGGGGGCCTCGTTCTCGATGGCCGGCTGGTTGCCGAATGTGGCGGGCTCGGTGACAGCAGTCACCGCTTTGGCAACAGGAGTTGCCGTTTTACGTGAGGGCGTGCTAACATTTCCCATGATTTGGGTTCCTCGTGAGGGTTCTCGGGTCACAGAAGCCTCGACGGTTGCCGCCGCCGGGGCTTCGCCTTATGTGGAGTTAGTTCGCGGTGGTTGCCTGCAGCACCTCCTGCAGGATGGACTCGTGATAGCTGTGCACCGCACCGAAGCGCGGGTCGCTCACGTCACCAATGACGATGCCCTTCTCGCGCGACAAAGCCGCGCATTTGCGGCCCAGCGTGGCCGCCGTGCGAATGTCGACCGAACGGCCGATCAGATTCGCATAGCCCATCACCGTGAAGTGCTTATTCTCGGGCTGCGTGCGAGCCTCGATAACCGCCACGTTTTCCTGCAGGCGCGCCAGTTCTGTGGCTTGCCGAACCTGCTCCTGCTCGAGCGTGTCTTGCCGGACGAGCGCTTCGATCAGGGCGGCGGTGCGCGCGTCGCGAACACCCGGGACTGCAGCGGACTTCACACGACGCTCGCACTCCAGGAAGTACTTGCGCACCTCGCGTCCCTTGGTTGTACCCGAGAGCATGCCGATGTGCTTGCCGGCCTCGACGGTGAAGTGGTATTCCGCGGAGGGGCGGCCGCCGGTGAGGTTTACGCCCTTTTGGGCGAGAACCACATAGTCGCTGTTTTCGACGAAGCCGCCGCGCTTGATCTGGGCTTTCGCCCAGTTGGTGTAGTCCTTGCCGATGCCGAGTTCGCGATGCAGATCGCGGCCGTTGACGGTGGGCGTGAGTTCGTCGCCGATCTGGCGAGAGTTGATTCCGATGTTGATGGTCACGTGAGGGTTCCTGGGTTAATCGCCTGGTTGCTGGGCCTCGGGTTGCCGCCCGAGGGGTGAGGGAATCATCTCAATTGAAGGGGCATCTCCGCTAGGTTGCCGCGCGCGATTTCCCTTGAAGGTCGAGCGCAGGCGATTGACGATTTCGCCGTTGAGACTGCGGTCGTTCATCTCCGATGCCAACTGCAGTCGGATATGGAGGTCGGGCGGAATGCGAAGCTGGATACGAACGGGGTCCACTTGCTTGTTTGACATATAAATGGTGTCAGTGTGTGGATTGTGGAAGTGACACTGCGGCAGTGTCAAGTGATGTGACACTGTTTTGGTGTAAATTCTTCGCATGGAAGAAGATCGCTACACGCGCATCACGTTGCGGCTGCCGAAGGATTTGCATACGCGTCTTGATGATGTTGCTGACGCGACGTCGAAGAGCCTGAATGCGGAGATTGTTGGACGACTGCAGGAGAGCTTTTCTACCCCGACAAAGGGAGGTGACGAGGCGACCGCGTTCATGCTCGCCACATTGCAGTACGAGCTGGCCGATGCGCGTGTTACGGCCACGCGATTGCGCCACCGCGCGGCCTCTCTCGGCTCTAGCATTCGAATTCTTTTGCTGATGATGGCGGGTGCCAAGTCTCCGATCGAGGAAATCGAAAGAGAGCTTCTTTTTATTGCTGCATCGGCTGATGCAGCGCTTGCCGATCCCGAGATGGGGCAGCTTGTGGCGCAACTTGAGCGCCTGCAGGACAGTGGCAGAAACTTCGATGCCATCAAGCAGCAGCAGGACCTCTCCGCACTTCCGCCAGAAGCGCTGGCGCTTCTCGCAGATGTGGATGAGCGGATGAAGCGCCTTCGGGAAGAGAAACTTCGTCGCGAAGCGCTGATGCGTAAGGATCCGAGGTCGCGGACCATGGATTTTGAAGCTTGGGAACAGATGACGCCGCCCGAACTCGATCCCGAGTTCGCTGTCGAGACGGCCGCTAAAGTGGCTCGGATCGTTAAAGCCAGCATCCCCGCAAAGCTCATGTCTGAAAAGGAAGTCCGGACCGCTTTGGGGGCGCTGGCGGCAATTGAAGCCGCCATAGCCGCGGGTGCCACTTCGGCGCATAAGACTCCAGATACCAAACGCCGCGCGCCCAAGCCTAAGGCGTAGACGGGTCAGGGGATGAGTGAAAACGACATGCTGCTGCTCGGCAGCCTGCTGGTCGTCGGCATGCTCGCGTTGGCCAGGATTTGCTACGACGTTCTCTACGAGGGCCATAGCCGCAGGTCTGAGATCTGACCATCCGCGCCACTCTTCGTCGTCTGCCGTTTTCATCAGGCCAAGGCTACGGCCGCTCGCCAAAAGTTGCGACGCACTGAACAGTGACTTTTGAGTTACTGGAAATTGGTCTGGCAGGGCTGAAATCGAGGTGTGCATGCCCCGCAGGTTGCCGACGACCGCCGGCAATGCCAGGGTGAAACGCTTCACCAGCGGGATCGCGAAAAAAAGCTGAAGCCAACCGATGTCCATAGTTGGACTTTCGGCTGCTACGGGGCACTTGAAAAGTTGCTGTGCTTGCTCACCGGGCAGGCTGCCGGGAGCGGCGACGGCTTGCTCGCAAGCCCTACGGTGTGCCGGCAGAGCGGAGTCTCTTCCACTCTGTCATCCAGTCGCGAACTGTCCGCCATGCAACGGGAACCAGCGTCCCTGCTATTTGGCTGGCAGCAGCATCCATGCTCGGCGCTTTGACCATGTTTTCGTCACACCAAGCAAACACGTCGAGCTTGAGCGCTCGGTTTTCGGCATGTCGCGCATTTGCAGCACTGCGGGCCAAGTTCGAGCGCGCGATGTCCGTAGCATCCGTGATGACCTCTTCCTTGCCCAACTTGAATCCCTCGTCCCACATATAGATTCCGTTGGTGAGCTTGAGCGCTTCGTATGCTTCATCCAGGCAGTCGCTCGCCTCCAATGAATTCTTTCTCTGGTTTGCCTCGTCGGCTTTGAGAAACCAGTACATGCTGATTCCCAACAGGAGATCTGTCTGGTTCTGTGGCGTCTTATATGGAGTGCCGTCAAGAAGCGGTAGGCGTCCTGGACTGGGCTTGATATTTGATAGCTCGTTGAAGAGCGTGTACGTCCAGCCATCGGCTTTGGCGTAGCCTTCGGCCGTCCAGAGTTTCTCCGCGCTTCGTTGGCCTGCGTCTGCCATCCGCTTCATGTAGTAGGCGGCGTTCCAGCAAGCAAACCACATTTCACGCAGCGCAAGTGCGACGAGAAACGAAAGATTCGCGCCATGTCCTTCTACCAATCTCTCACGAACTTTAGATGCTTGGCGATTTGCGCGCGGTCCGAGAAAGTCGAACTTGGACGGAGGCTCGATTTCGGTGGGAAGCCTCATGGCCAAGACAGCCGCCGTTGCTAACTTGGCTGCTTCGTCATGCGCAACCGCGATTTTCAGCAAGATGTTTTCGGCCATGCCGTCTCCTCAATCACACCCGTGATATTGCCATCAACACGAGGGAAGGGGGCGCAAAAGCTGGGGACCGACGTGAGGCGCTAAAGTCAGCCCACTCAAGAACAGAGGAGGGTGACCATGAAAATTCAAACTAGGCGTCTCGCTTGCCAGGCGCTGCTGCTGCTCTTGGCCGCGGGCTCAGCGTCGGCAAAGACAATCACATGCGTTCCGATTGCGAGCAAGGACACGCCATACCTGCACTGGGTCCGCAGAATCTCCATCGATGAGCCTTCGCGAACTGTCAACTTGGACATCGTGCGCTTCAGGACCAAGGACTCGGAGACGATGGGCAAACTGAAAGCCGAGCTGGTGAGCGCGACAGACAGTCAGTTTGGCGAGCCGATCTATGTCTTCAACACAATCCCCGCGGCTGGCGTCGAGGTCACCAACCTCTTCAAGCTATTCAAGTCGCTGGATGGCTGGCGCCTCATCAGCGCAGGAGTGACGTTCGTCGGCAAGACGCCGGCGTTGAAGGCGATTGAGTCGAGC
Organism: Variovorax sp. CAN15; assembly: GCF_030462475.1. Lineage (GTDB taxonomy): Bacteria > Pseudomonadota > Gammaproteobacteria > Burkholderiales > Burkholderiaceae_C > Variovorax. Next base: position 3,628 of record NZ_JASMRZ010000010.1, on the reverse strand, counting down.
GCGGTCTTTGATTGCAAGCGATCAGAAATGGGCTGACGGCGGGAGCGGCGATGGACCGGTTCGATGCCGGCCCCGGGAATGAAAAAGCCCGCTCGGGGCGGGCTTCAGAACGGGCTTTTTTACTCGGTCTACCGGAAACCTATTGAAGGCGAGGAGGGCGCACGGCGATCTCAGAGCTTGGAGGCATCGGATCGGTCGCGTTTGGCGTCGTCTTCAATCTTCTTTTGACCAAGCGGGCGATACGAGAACGCCACCCTCGACTGATCGGTGTAGCCGGCGCGCTCAGACAGCAAGATCAAGACTTTCGGACCTCGCCACATGCTCTCTTCGGAATCGAGCACGGCACCGCCGTTCGTCACCACGCTTTTCACTTCGACCTCATGCGGTTCCCCATATCGTTCTACGAGAATCGCCTTGAGGCGTCGGTAGCTGTCATCGCGGTCAACCGCGATGGCGATGAGCTGTACGCGCCCATCAATAAAGCTCACGCGTCCGCCCCCAAGAAGGAAGTTCAGGGGTAGGCCCCACAGTGTGCCGATCGACCGGTCTGCGCTGTCGGCTTTGAGACATGGTGTTCTGGCCTGGCGTGCAGCGTCGCCCGGTGGGCAGCGCGGAATGGCATCCCTCCGTCCACCAAGTTCGATCCCCATGACTGAGGCTGGTTCTTGAGCCCACTGGGCATTGGCGAGCGTACTGATGACCAAGAGCCCTGCCGCAATGAAGGTTCGCATTTCTTCGCTCCTCTAGAGTTTTGTTTTGTGGCCTAGAACCTCAGGGAGGCAGGCTCAGGGCCGGCTAGAGGTTGGCGTTGCGCTTGGACAGCAGCGATGCCTTGCAAGCGTCAAAGTTGCTGAACTCATATACGAGCCTGATGACGTAGTTCGCTGAGGTCAGCGCGTGGGCTTCCAGCCTAATGGCCGACAACCCATCAACTGGGGCTCTGTCGAGTTTCCAAACAGCTGCAAGGGTTCGCTCCTTCTTTGCCAGGGCCATGGTCCAGTCCCTGGGCTCGTTCCATATGCTGCCGTTATCAAGAAAGTCGAGCTTCTCAGGTGCGCCGTACTTGGAGGCCAAAGCTGCTTGCCAATCGGTGAACTCGATACGAACTTGCTCTCCGAAAGAATTGGTGGAGCGCGTTGGCCCCATTGCATTGATTCGACAGAGACCTGTAGTGGGGCCGAAGACAAGTCGATAGTCGTGGATGTCGGGGTGTCCGTTGGGCAGACGCTCAGTCGTGTAGATACCGGCTGTCTGCGTTGGATTCAGTTTTGCGAACTTGCTGACTGCCTCGAGCGTGTCGCCCTCGTTCAAGCCAAACGGTCCTGCCGATGACACAGCGCTTGCTCCGGCAATGATTACTCCGACCAACCATCCTCTTCGATCCATCACGTTTTCTCCTCTATTGGTAGCGAGCAAGCATAGCGGAGGTGGGAAAGCAGCCGCCTAGGAACATCACGACCGAAAAGCCTGTGTTAAAGCTTTCCTAGGATCCGCGCTAGAAAAGCGCATGCCTGAACCTCGCGGCCGCCGTCACCCTCTGTTTCTCCGGCTGACCAAGCCGATCGATCCGGTTTATCCCGCCGCGGTGACTCCCGCTGCCTGGAACGACGACGAGCCGTTGAGTGAAGCGGAGGGCGTGGTCTACATCGTCACGAGGCACAGTACACGGATGCGGACCTGGGCACGTCAGTTGCGCAAACTGCACGCGGCCGACGAGACGTACAAGACGGAAGAGGGCATCAGCCCGCTCAGCGGCGCGCCACTCAGGGAGGCGAACCTGCGTGCTCTCGGGACGAGCATGGACCTGTATTCGGAGAACGGGCGCGAGTTGCGATCCAGCCGATCCGCGATCCGCGCATATGTCACCACTGATCTTCTGGCGGTGGTCACGGATCGCGCTGATGGCGATGCTGTCGGCTTTGTGTCATTCAGCCTGCAGTGGGTTGTCGACGCCGAGCAGAAGGGGAGAAGCCGTGCCGAGTTCGAAGTTGAGCTGGACCAGGCGTGGATGGCGCCGGCCTTTCGTCGGCGAGGCTGGGGTGAGACTGCGGTGATCGCGATTGCCTTTGCCACCAAGCGGCACGTTGATCACATCCAGGCGACCACTCGCTGGCCACGAGGGCTCACCACGCGGCTTCAGCTGACGGTCTGTGCCGACCTCTACAGCACGAGCGGAGAGGCGTTGCTCTCGAAGTGCGCGGACTACGTGGCGATGCAGTTCGAGTTTGGATCAGAGCTGCAGCGGCTGAAGGTGTCTCAGATCGTGCTGGATGGGCGGTGGTAGAGGTCGTTGCTGGAGTGCGAATCCGCTATTCGGATTCAGATTGCGTTTGGGGAGACAAATCAGCCGACAAACCGTCGCGCATGAAGGTGAGAATGCCCGCGTATCGCTCGGCCGTTTCTTTCAGCATGCCAGCTGACGATAGATCTCTCACGACACCCAGCGCCATTCCTAGCAGTGTCGCCGTGGGGATCACAACGACACCAACTGGACGTATGTCTCTTACGCCCGAACCAGTTTCTTCGCCCAGTACGACCTTCGATGTGTGCAGGCCATACACGATGTCCATGGCTTGATCGGCATAGATCATTGGGACACCCGCGGGAATCCTGGGCTTCGTTGCGGAATGAGACGGGGTAGCTTCTCCTGAACTGCTTTCCGCCGACGGAGCCGAGAGCGGTTTCTCGGCTTTCTCTGCGTGCTTCTTGATGGAAGCTGTCGAAGTTGAGTTCTTCTTAGCGGTCGCCATTCTTATCCTTTCGTCCCGCAGGAGGGGGAGTGCGCATCGCTTTTGCTTGCTGATAGTTGCAAGCAATCAGCCGTTCCGTGCGGACATCTCGTGTTTGTGCCGCGAACTCGGCGTAATCGACAAATTTCACCAACAGCGCCATATCCAACGCATGGGCTGCTTTGGAGAGCGTCGAGACTAGAACATCTCCTCCTTCAGAGTCTTCCAGCTTGGACACGGCGGACTGCTTGGTTCCCATGCGCTCTGCCAATTGCGCTTGCGTGAGGCCGCGGCATTCGCGGTTTATACGAACACCCCACGCGATGAGGTTCTCATTGGTAGCCTCCATGGCCGCCTGACGATAGTCAGGATCGTCCCATTCTGCAGGCATCGTGGGGATAGATAGGGCGTTCGAAAGGGACGTCGCGGACGCCCATAGGTCATGTGACCGCCCAAGGGCAGGAGACAGTTCGTTCATAAAACTGTCCCTCGATTGCGGCGCGGCACTTACGAACGCGTTCTTCGTAGTCGGTGGGATAGTAGGCATTGTCTTTCTCGTAGCCCTCGAAACATATCACGAATGCATGATAATTGTTGTCGTGATACCCGTAAATCCGATGCTGCATGCCATTTTCGTCATGGAATCGTATAACGTAAACGTTATCTGTTGGCGCCGACCGGAAACTGAGCCAGTTTTGCAGGTAGTGCCGAAGTAAAAGTGAGCCAGGTGTTCAACCTACCCTGCTGTTTATTTAAGCAGCGGGGTTCGAGGAGTGATCACCATGGACATGATTGGCAAGATCCGACGGCTGCACGCGAGGGACAAGCTGTCGGAGCGCGAGATAGCGCGCAGGACGGGACTGTCGCGCAACACGGTTTCCAAGTGGCTGCGCGCGCCG
>NZ_JASMRZ010000001.1 GCF_030462475.1 Variovorax sp. CAN15 | reverse complement strand
GGCTACAAGTTCAAGGCCGGCCCGCTGGACATGGACGTCGGCGCCCTCACCTACATCTACCCGGGCAACTCGTCGGGCAACACGACGGAGCTGTACGGCAGCGCGGGCTACACCGACGAGACCATCGGCTCGTTCACGCTGAAATACTCGCACACGGTGTCGAAGGACTACTTCGGCTACGCCGGCAACAAGGCCGGCTCGGGCCTGAAGGGCACGAACACGGGCTATCTGAACCTGTCGTACAGCAAGGAGATCGTGCCCAAGGTCACGCTGAAGGCGGCCATCGGCTACACGAACATGTCCAGCGACATCCGCAGCCTGGGCTACAAGAGCTACGTCGACTACAACGTCGGCGCGAGCTACGACTTCGGCAACGGCCTGTCGCTGACCGGCTCGATCCAGGGCGCCAACAAGAAGAACTCGTACCTCGCCGTGAGCAACCCGGGCGTGGACTACGGCTTCGGCACCTTCGGCACGACCTACTACTCGCCGAACAAGGCGCGCTTCATCCTCATGCTGACGAAGACGCTGTAAGCCATACAACAACGAGGTGCGGCCCAAGCTGCCGCGCCACTTCATTTCCATCCGAAGGAGAAAACTCATGAAGCTGGTCACAGCCATCATCAAACCGTTCAAGCTGGACGAAGTGCGCGAAGCGCTCTCGGCCATCGGCGTGCAGGGGATCACCGTCACCGAGGTGAAGGGTTTCGGCCGCCAGAAGGGCCACACGGAGCTCTACCGCGGTGCTGAATACGTGGTCGATTTCCTGCCCAAGGTCAAGATCGAAGCGGCCGTCTCCGACGACCTCGTCGATCGCGTGATCGAGGCGGTGGAGGGCGCGGCGCGCACCGGCAAGATCGGCGACGGCAAGATCTTCGTCTACAACCTCGAACAGGTCGTTCGCATCCGCACCGGCGAAACGGGCCGCGAAGCCCTCTGATCGAGTCCTGGCCCGAAAGAACAACGATTATGAAAAAACTGCTTGTCTCTCTTGCGCTCGGCTTGAGCGTGCTGGCTGCCGGTACCACCGGCTTCGCGCAGACTCCCGCCGCGGCCACGGCCGAGGCTCCGGCCGCGTCGGCACCCGCTGCCGCCGCGCCCGCCCCGGCTGCCGCGCCCGCCGCTGCCGCAGCCCCTGCCGCCGCCGATGCAGCTCCGGCTGCGCCCGCCGCGGCACCCGCTCCGAAGATCGATTCCGGCGACACCGCCTGGATGCTGACTTCGACCCTTCTCGTGATCCTGATGACCATCCCCGGCCTCGCGCTGTTCTATGGCGGCCTGGGCCGCTCGAAGAACATGCTGTCGGTGCTGATGCAGGTCTTCGTGATCTTCTCGCTGATCAGCATCCTGTGGGCCATCTACGGCTACAGCCTGGCCTTCTCGGGTGACGGCAACTTCTTCGGAGGATTCGACAAGATCTTCATGAAGGGCATCACGCAGGAGACCTTCGGCGCGCTGACCACCATTCCCGAATACGTGTTCGTCGCCTTCCAGGGCACCTTCGCGGCCATCACCGTGGCGCTGATCGTCGGCGCCTTCGCCGAACGCGCCAAGTTCTCGGCCGTGCTGCTGTTCTCGGTGCTGTGGTTCACCTTCAGCTACGTGCCGATCGCCCACATCGTGTGGGGCGGCGGCCTGCTGGGCAAGGACGGCGCGCTGGACTTCGCCGGCGGCACCGTGGTGCACATCAACGCCGGTGTGGCCGGCCTGGTCGGCGCCTACATGGTCGGCAAGCGCGTCGGCTACGGCAAGGAAGCGTTCACGCCTCACTCGCTCACGCTCACCATGGTCGGCGCTTCGCTGCTGTGGGTCGGCTGGTTCGGCTTCAACGCCGGCTCGGCTGGTGCAGCCAACGCCGTCGCCGGCCTGGCCTTCATCAACACGGTGCTCGCCACCGCCGCTGCGGCGCTGTCGTGGATCCTGGGCGAGAGCCTGCACAAGGGCAAGGCCTCGATGCTGGGTGCAGCATCCGGTGCCGTTGCCGGCCTGGTGGCCGTGACGCCCGCCGCCGGTTTCGTCGGCCCGATGGGTTCGATCGTTCTGGGCCTGCTGGCCGGCCTGGTCTGCCTGTGGGGTGTGGGCGGCCTCAAGCGCATGCTCGGCGCAGACGACGCGTTCGACGTGTTCGGCGTGCACGGCGTGGGCGGTATCCTGGGTGCCATCCTGACCGGCGTGTTCGCTGCCAAGGGCCTCGGCGGCACCGGCGGCGCGACGCCCGACACCTTCGCGATGGGCGCACAGGTCTGGATCCAGATCAAGAGCGTGCTGCTCACCGTCGTGTGGTCCGGCGTGGTTGCCTTCATCGCCTACAAGATCGCCGACCTGACCCTCGGCCTGCGTGTGTCGGAAGAAGAAGAGCGCGAAGGCCTCGACATCTCGTCGCACGGCGAAACCGCATACAACCGTTGATCTGCTTTGGCGGGCCTGCCTTCGGGCAGCCCCGCCACTGAATGAATGACCACCACCACTCACTAGAAGAAGAATTCTCCGTAACGAGTTTTTCAAGCGAGGTCTCCTTTGGATGTTCAGCCCGCCAGCGCTCACGCGCCAGCGGGCATTTTTTTGTCTGTGCCCTAGGGTGAGTCGACATTCAAACGGGGCCGCGAAGGACGAATGCCGGGTGCAGTGCAAGGCGCGGTGAGCGCCGCGTAGCTCTGCTACGCAAGCGAGGCGCAACGCCGCAATGCGCCCGGCATTCGTCCTTCCCTCCGGGTTGGCCCGCCTTGCACCCGCCTGCTTTGTCGGCCGGCTTGACCAGAGATGACTCTGGCCGGCGCCGCCCTTCGCGCATCCGGGTGCAAGGCGGGCCAACGCGGCCCCGTTTGAATGTCGACTCACCCTAGTGGGCGGGAGCACAATCGCGCCACCATGTGGACCTCCATCGAAGACAGCCTCTGCGAGCTCGGCGAATCGCCGTTCTGGCACCCCGAAGAACGATCGCTCTACTGGCTCGACATTCCCGGCCGTGCTGTGCTGCGCACGCGTGGCGAGATCGGTTCCCCGGGCGCGAAGGTCGAGCGCTGGCCCCTGCCCACCGAGCCTGGCTGCATGGCGCCCGCGCGCAGCGGCGGCCTCGTGATCGCGCTGCGCGACGGCATCTACCGCGCGCGCGAATGGGGCGGTGATCTTGTCGTGATGGCGCGGGTGGAGCACGACGTGCGCACCATGCGCTTCAACGACGGCAAGTGCGACCCGCTGGGCCGCTTCTGGGGCGGTTCGCTCAACGAGGCCAAGGACCGCGCCAACGCCGCGCTCTACTGCTTCGATGCGCGTCCTGGCACCGGCGTCTCGCCCACGCTCTCGCAGATGGCCAACGAGTCCACCACCGCCAACGGCCTGGCCTTCTCGCCCGATGCGCGCACCCTCTACTGGGCCGACACCGCCGCGCACGTGGTCTGCGCCTGGGACTGGGACGCCAAGGCCAACTCGCTCTCGCACGCCCGCGTGTTCCACCAGTTCGACGCCAAGCCCGAGGGCTGGACCGTCGATGCGCCGCAGGGCTACCGGGGCCGCCCCGACGGCGCCACCGTCGACGCGCAGGGCCACTACTGGGTGGCCATGTTCGAAGGCGCGCAGTTGCTGCGCTTCGCGCCCACGGGCGAGATCGTGGCCTCGGTGCCCGTGCCCGTGCAGTGCCCGACCATGCCCTGCTTCGGCGGCGACGACCTGAAGACGCTGTTCGTCACCAGCGGCCGCAAGGGCCGGCCCGCAGCCGAGATCGCGCAGCGGCCGGCATCGGGCACGGTGATCTCGATGCGCGTCGACACGCCCGGCCTTCCGGTCAACTTCTTCGAAGACTGAGCAGGAACGGAGCACCGGGCGCTACCTACGCATGGCCCTGCAGCACATCCCGCCGATCCAGTGCCTCCTGACCTTCGAGGCGGTCGCGCGCCTGCGCCATGCCGGCCGCGCGGCCGACGAGCTGTGCGTCACGCCCAGCGCGGTGAGCCACCGCATCCGGCAACTCGAATCGCACGTCGGCTTCAAGCTGTTCGGCCGTGGCGACTTCAGCCTCACGGCCGACGGCGCCGCCTATCTCGCGAACGTGCGCACGGGGCTCGCTGCCCTGCAGGCCACGCCGCTGGGCGGCAGTGCGGCGCAGCGTGCGACGCGCCTGCGTATCGCGGTCACGCCCACCTTCAGCCGGCAGTTCCTCATGCCGAGGCTGGAGCTCTTCCGCAACATCTACCCCGACATCGAGCTGGTGCTGCAGGTGTCGATCCCGCTGCTGGACGTGACGGCCGAGCAGGCCGACCTCGAAGTGCGCTACGGTCCCGGCGGGTATGCCGACTGCGAGCACCGGCTGCTGATCGGCGAGCAGGTGGTGCCCGCCTGCAGCCCGAGCTACCTCAACGAGTTCGGCCCCTTCACTGGTTTCCGCAGTGCAGCCGAGATTGCCGCCGCGCGGCTCATCCGAAGCCCGCTCGAGCCCTGGGGCACCTGGTTCGCGAGCTGCGGCATCGACCAGCCCGAGCCCGCCATCGGCTCGCAGTTCAATGACCTCGGGCTCATGTACGACGCGGCCGCCAGCGGGTTCGGCGTGGCGCTGGTGCGGCAGAAGCTGGGCGCGGAGTGGTTCGAATCGGGGCGGCTGGTGGCGCTGTCCGATCAGGCCGTGACTTCGCCGCACCGGCACTACATCTGCTGGCAGCCCGGCACGCTGGAGCGCTGGGAGTGCGCGGCCTTCGCCGACTGGCTGGAACAGAGCCTGCGCTGAACCGGACCGCGCTTTCGCGCGAAGTTCTTTCAAGCATCCGGCAAAAAACCATCAACCCCGGGCGGACGGAATGTCCGTAGAGTGCGGTAAACACGAGACATCCCGCGAGCAGCAAAGAAAGAGAAGAGGTCGCCGCATGAATGCGCCGCTCACCCCCACGCAACACGATTCGCTACAGAAAACGCAGCGCCAGGCGCAGATCGTGCGCGCGCTGCAGGCGCACCTGCCGGCTCACGCGCTGATCTGGCACGACGAAGACACCACCCCCTACGAGTGCGACGGCCTCACCGCCTACCGCGCCCGCCCGCTGGTGGTGGCCCTGCCCGAGACCGAGGCGCAGGTGGCCGCCGTGCTCAAGGCCTGCCACCAGCTCGGTGTGCCGGTGGTGGCGCGCGGCGCGGGCACCGGGCTCTCGGGCGGCGCCATGCCGCACACCATGGGCGTGACGCTGTCGCTCGCCCGGTTCAACCGCATCCTGAAGATCGACCCGGTGAGCCGCACAGCTATCGTGCAGTGCGGCGTGCGCAATCTGGCCATCAGCGAGGCGGCCGCGCCCTTCAACCTCTACTACGCGCCCGACCCGTCGAGCCAGATCGCCTGCACCATCGGCGGCAACGTCGCCGAGAACTCGGGCGGGGTGCACTGCCTCAAGTACGGCCTCACGCTGCACAACGTGCTGCGGGTGCGCGGCTTCACCGCCGAAGGCGAGCCCATCGAATTCGGCGGCGAGGCGCTCGATGCGCCGGGGCTCGACCTGCTCGCGCTGGTCATCGGCAGCGAGGGCATGCTGGCCGTGACCACCGAGGTCACGGTCAAGCTGGTGCCCAAGCCGCAGCTCGCGCGCTGCATCATGGCCAGCTTCGACGACGTGCGCAAAGCCGGCGACGCGGTGGCAGCGGTGATCGCGGCCGGCATCATCCCGGCCGGGCTGGAGATGATGGACAAGCCCATGACGGCMGCGGTCGAAGACTTCGTGCGCGCGGGCTACGACCTCGACGCCGCCGCCATCCTGCTGTGCGAGTCCGACGGCACGCCCGAGGAGGTGGAAGAAGAAATCGGCCGCATGACCGACGTGCTGCGCGGATGCGGCGCCACAGCCATCGCGTGCAGCAGCAGCGAGGAAGAGCGCATGAAGTTCTGGAGCGGGCGCAAGAACGCCTTCCCCGCCTCGGGCCGCATCAGCCCCGACTACATGTGCCTGGACTCCACCATCCCGCGCAAGCGCCTGGCCGACATCCTGCTGGCCATCCAGGAGATGGAGAAGAAATACAACCTGCGCTGCTGCAACGTCTTCCACGCGGGCGACGGCAACCTGCATCCGCTGGTGCTGTTCGACGCCAACGACCCCGACGAGCTGCACCGCTGCGAGCTCTTCGGCGCCGACATCCTGGAGACCAGCGTCGCGATGGGCGGAACCGTCTCCGGCGAGCACGGCGTGGGCGTGGAGAAGCTCAACAGCATGTGCGTGCAGTTCACCGCCGCCGAGAACGAACAGATGTTCGGCGTGAAGCGCGCCTTCGACCCCGAGGGCATGCTGAACCCCGGCAAGGTGATCCCGACGCTGCAGCGCTGCGCCGAGTACGGCAAGCAGGTGGTGCGCGGCGGCAGGCTGCCGCATCCGGATCTGCCGAGGTTCTGATGACGATGGACAACGCACTTCACCAAGTCGTCGAGCGCGTCCGCGCCGCCGCCTCCGACGCCACGCCGCTGCGCATCCGCGGCGGCGGCACCAAGGATTTCTATGGCGAGACACCGCAGGGCGAGCTGCTCGACATGCGCCCGCTCGCCGGCATCACGAGCTACGAGCCGAGCGAGCTGGTCGTCACCGTGCGCGCGGGTACGCCGCTGGCCGAGCTCGAAGCGGCACTCGCCGAGAAGGGCCAATGCCTGCCCTTCGAGCCGCCGAGCTTCGCAAGCGGCGGCACGGTGGGCGGCATGGTCGCGGCGGGGCTCAGCGGACCCGCGCGCGCCAGCGTGGGTTCGGTGCGCGACTACGTGCTCGGCGCCACGCTGGTCAACGGACGCGGCGAGGTGCTGACTTTCGGCGGGCAGGTGATGAAGAACGTCGCGGGCTATGACGTCTCGCGCGTGCTGGCGGGTTCGCTCGGAACGCTGGGCGTTATCGCGGAGGTCAGCCTCAAGGTGCTTCCCGTGCCGCCCGCCGAGGCCACGCTCGAATTCGCGTGCAGCCAGGCCGATGCGCTGCGGCTGCTCAACGAATGGGGCGGCCGGCCGCTGCCGCTGAACGCGAGCTGCTGGTTCGAATACGCCGGAGCGGGCGCGCTCTACCTGCGGCTGCGCGGTGCGGTCGCCGCCGTGGAAGCCGCGTGCGAGCACCTCGGCGGCGAGCGCAAGGACAACGCGCGCGCCGCGGCCGACTGGCAATCGCTGCGCGACCAGCAGCTGCCCTGGTTCGCCACCGGCGAGGGGCCCGACGCGCTCTGGCGCGTGTCGGTGCCGCAGACCGCGCCCGTGCTGTCGATCGACGGCGCGGCGCCGCTGATCGAATGGCACGGCGGCCAGCGCTGGTACAAGGCGCCGCCCTCTCAGGCTTCGCGCATCCGCGAGATCGCTCGGGCGGCCGGCGGTCACGCCACGCTGTTCCGGCTGCCGGGTTCGGGCATGCACGAAGGGCTGCCGCGCTTCGACGCGCTGAGCGCGCCGGTCGAACGCATCCAGCGCGCGCTGATGCGCGAGTTCGATCCGCACGGCATCTTCAACCGCGGCCGGCTGCTGCCTGCCCACTGAGAACAAGAACAGAAGACATGCAAACCGAACTCGCCCCCGAATTCAAAGGCACCGACGAAGGCCGCGAGGCCGAAGCCATCCTGCGCAAGTGCGTGCACTGCGGCTTCTGCACCGCCACCTGCCCGACCTACCAGCTGCTGGGCGACGAGCTCGACGGCCCGCGCGGACGCATCTACCTCATCAAGCAGGTGCTCGAAGGCAAGGAGCCCACGCGCAGCACGCAGCTGCACCTGGACCGCTGCCTCACCTGTCGCAACTGCGAGAGCACCTGCCCGAGCGGCGTGCAGTACGGCCACCTGGTCGACATCGGCCGCAGGATCGTCGACGTAAAAGTGCCGCGCCCCACGATGGAATCGGCACGGCGCTGGGTGCTGAAGGAAGGCCTGCCGTCGCCGCTCTTCGGCCCGGCGATGAAGCTGGGCCAGTCGGTGCGCGGTCTGCTGCCCGAGGCGCTGAAGGCCAAGGTGCCCGCGAAGCAGGAAGCCGGCGCATGGCCCATCGCCACGCATGCGCGCAAGGTGCTGATGCTCGCGGGCTGCGTGCAGCCGTCGATGATGCCCAACATCAACAGCGCCACCGCGCGCGTGCTCGACGCGGCCGGCATTCAGGCCGTCATCGCCCCCGAAGCCGCCTGCTGCGGCGCGGTGAAGTTCCACCTGAACGACCAGGAGGGCGGCAAGGCGCAGATGCGCGCCAACATCGACGCGTGGTGGCCCCTCGTGGAGCGCAACGAGGTCGAGGCCATCGTCATGAACGCCTCGGGCTGCGGCGTCACCGTGCGCGAGTACGGCCACATCCTGCAGCACGACGCGGCCTACGCGCTGAAGGCCGCGCGCATCAGCGAGCTCACGCGCGACCTGAGCGAGCTGCTGCCCGACCTCGTACCCTCGCTCAAGGCCCGCGTGAAGGCGCCCGAGGGCGTGGTGGCCTACCACCCGCCGTGCACGCTGCAGCATGGCCAGAAGCTGCGCGGCGGCGTCGAGACGCACCTGCGCGCGCTGGGCTTCGACATGCGCGTGGCGATGAACGAATCGCACCTGTGCTGTGGCTCGGCCGGCACTTATTCGGTGCTGCAGCCCGAGCTGGCCTACCCGCTGCGCGACCGCAAGCTGGGGCACCTGAAGCAGCTGCAGCCGGCGGTCATCGCCTCGGCCAACATCGGCTGCATCACCCACCTGCAAAGCGGTAGCGGCGACACGCCGGTGCGGCATTGGGTCGAGCTGCTGGACGCCGCGCTGCGGCAAAAGGCCTGAACGCAGGCGCCATCGGACAAGCAGGAGGGGGTTGGTCCGACTCGCGCCAAGCCGGTTCGGGGCGCATCATGGCCGCATCCAATCTGCAAGGAGCCAGTGCCATGCCCCGTGTTCTCGCACATTCAACTTCTTCCATTTCCGCCTCGCTGCGGCTCGCGCTGCTGGCCTGCGCCTGCGCGGCCGGCGCCACGGCCGCACAGGCACAAGGTGCCATGCCGCCCTGGCAGGGCGCAGGTCCGGCGCGCTATGTGTGCGGCGGCATAGGCTCAGACGAATCGACGGCCATGCGCGCCGCGATGAAGGAGCACCCGCTCGCGCTGCTGTTCGCGCGCGCCGACGGCGCCTACATGGCGAACGTCGACGTGACGATCAAGGGCGGCGACGCCGGCAATGCCGCCGCGCTGGCGTTCCGCGCGAGCGGTCCGGTCTGCCTGGTCGACGTGCCGAACGGACGCTATGTGATCGACGTTGCAGCACCCGGCGGCGCCACCAGGAGCCAGACGGTGACGGTGGGCGGCGGGCCGAAGACGGCCGACTTCAGGTTCTGAGCGGGCCGGAGAGAGAGCTGGCGCTCAGGCGGCCGCCAGTGCCGCCTCCACGTCGCGTTCGAGCGAAGCGGGCGTGTCCAGCGGCGCGTAGCGCTTGAGCACCGTGCCGTCGCGCCCGATGAGGAACTTCGTGAAGTTCCACTTGATGGCCGTGCTGCCAAGCAGGCCCGGTTTTTCCTTCGTGAGCCACTGGTAGAGCGGCGCCGCGTTGCTGCCGTTCACGTCGATCTTCTCCATCATCGGAAAGCTCACGCCGTAGTTCTTCGTGCAGAAGGCGCCGATCTCCTCGTTGGTGCCAGGGTCCTGCGCGCCGAACTGGTTCGAGGGAAAGCCCAGCACCGCGAGGCCCTGGCCGGCGTACTTCTCGTGCAGCGCCTCCAGCCCCGCGAACTGCGGCGTGAAGCCGCATTTGCTGGCGGTGTTGACGATCAGCAGCACCTTGCCCCTGAAGGTGGAGAGCTTCACCGGCTTGCCGTCGATCAGGTTGGCTTCGAAGTCGTAGACGCTGGTCATGCTGTGTCCTCATCAAGAAGGAGAAGAAGAGGCGCGATCATCGCCCCGCGCGGGCGTTCGCGCAAACGCCGCCCAGACGGCGCCCAGCACGATCAGCGCGCCGCCGATGAGGATGCGCGGGTCCATCCGGGCCGCGCCCAGCGCCACCGACGACACGCTTGCGAACAGCACTTCCGACAGCATGATCACCGAGGTCGCGGAGGCCGTGAGCCGCGCCGCGCCGTACTGCAGGCACACGTTGGCGAAGACGAAGGCCGTGCCCAGCAGCGCGGCCCAGCCGAGCCAGCCCGGCGAGGCACGCAGCGGCGAATCGAACACGCCCAGCGCGGTGCCGATCAGCGCCGCGACGCCGGCCACGAAGGTGCAGCCGCAGAACATCGCCAGCGCACGCGATTCGCCCGGCGCCTCGCGCAGGTGGCGCAGCGCGATGTTGGTGACTGCGAAGCCGAAGCCCGCGGCCACGCCCAGCCAGTCGGGCAAGCTTGAAGGTACGGGCCAGTCGGTGCCGGGCGCCTTCAGCACCACCGCCACGCCGGTGAGCGCGAGCGCGACCCGCGCCAGCGCGCCGCCGGTGGGCCGCTCGCCGAGCAGCAGCCAGGCCAGCAGCACGCTCCACAGCGGCATCAGGTAGAAAAGCAGCACCACGCGCACCACGTCGCCTTGCGTCACGGCCCAGTTGAAGCCCACGTTGGTGAAGCCGGCCGCCAGGCCCAGCGCCGCCAGCATCGGAAAGGCCGCGAAGCCCTTCCACGCATGCCGGCGCAGCAGGCCCATCACGACGGCGATGGCCAGGTAGATGAGGCAGGTGGTCCACAGCGGATGCAGCCCGTGGCCCGCGATCTGGCGGAAGGGGAACCAGGAGACGCCCCAGACGAAGGCGTTCAGTAGCAGGGCGAGTGCTGGCATTGGGACAAGAGTTCTTCAAGGGACACCGAGGAACCGGCTTTGCCGGGCCTGCGGTGCCGCCCCCGGCGAGGGGTGGCGTAGCGACACGAAGTGCGCGAAGCCTGGGGGAGTCAGTGGTGCTTGTCGCTGCGGGCGATTGCGAGCAGGTGCTCGACTTCTTCGGGATATTTCTTGACGTTGTTCTCGTGCCAGCGCTTGATGAGCCACATGCAGCCGGCCACCACGAGGCCGAACGCGCTGATGGCGCCGTAGGCCGAGAGTCCGAGGCCCGTGCACACGCTGTAGAAGCCGCCCAGCAGAAGAATGCAGGCCTGTTCGTTGAAGTTCTGCACCGCGATGGAGCGGCCCGCGCCCATCAGGTTGTGGCCCCGGTGCTGCAGCAGCGCGTTCATCGGCACCACCAGGAAGCCGCCCAGGCCGCCCAGCAGGATCAGGAAGGGCACCGCCAGCCACACGTTGCCGATGAAGTTCATGCAGATCACCATCAGCCCCATCGCGATGCCCATGGGGATCACGCGCGTTGCCATGTCCAGCCGCATGCGCATCGAGGCGACGATCGCACCCACCGCCGTGCCGATGGTCACGACGCCCGTCAGCGCCGAGGCCTGCGTGGTGTTGTAGCCCAGCGCCAGCGAGGCCCAGGCCAGCACGATGTACTTGAGGTTGCCGCCCGCGCCCCAGAAAAGGGTGGTGGTGGCCAGCGAGATCTGGCCAAGGCGGTCACGCCACAGGCGGGAGTTGCAGTGCCAGAAGTCGGGCAGCAGCGCCGCGACGTTGCGCATCAGGCCGTGCTCGGGGTTGCTGCGCAGCGGGCGCATCTCGACGCCGGTGTGCGGGATGCGCGTGTTGAACCAGGCCGCCAGCATGTAGACGAAGATCAGCACCGTGAGCGCGGCCTCGGCCGGCGTGTCGATGCCGGTGTCGATGAGCGGAAGGTCGAAGGCCAGCAGCTTGCTGGAGACCGCATGCCCCACCAGAGCCCCACCGAGCACGATGCCCAGCAGGATCGATGCGATGGTCAGCCCCTCGATCCAGCCGTTGGCCTTGACCAACTGCGACGCCGGCAGCAACTCAGTGAGGATGCCGTACTTGGCCGGCGAGTAGGCCGCCGCGCCCAGCCCCACGATCGAATACGACAGCAGGGGGTGCGAGCCGAAGAGCATCATCAGGCAGCCCAGCACCTTGATGGCATTGCTGATGAACATCACCTTGCCCTTGGGCAGGGCGTCGGCAAAGGCACCTACCAGGGGCGCGAGCACCACATAGAAGACGGCGAAGATCGGCACCAGCGCCGCGCGCTGCCATTCGGGCGCGCCCGAACTCCGCATGAGATCGACAGCAACAACGAAAAGCGCTTGGTCGGCCAGCGACGAAAAGAACTGGGCCGACATGATCGTGTAGAAACCGCGCTTCATCGATGGGCTGGCTGGCCAGAGACGTGGATGCGGTCTGCTGGCGGTAGTGAAAAAGTGTCGCGTAGAGGGCGAATGGGCGGTTATAGCACGGGGGTGCGACGCGCAATCCCGCATCCCCACCGTGTTCGACCCCATTCCCGAAGATGCTAAAACGTGGCCTGCATTGTCCTTGTGCCCCCACCGAGTTCTCCCTGGAAGCCCTTCATGCCGCGCCCGATCCTTGCCACCGTCCACACCGAAGCCCTGCGCCACAACCTCGAGCGTGCACGCCGCTCGGCCCTCGAAGCCCGCGTCTGGGCCGTCGTCAAGGCCAATGCCTATGGCCATGGCATCGAGCGGGTCTACGAGGGCCTGCGGGGTGCCGACGGCTTCGCGATGCTCGACCTGGCCGAGGCCGAGCGCGTGCGCGCCCTCGGCTGGCGCGGCCCGGTGCTGCTGCTGGAGGGCGTGTTCGAGGCCCGTGACCTGGAGCTGTGCTCGCGCCTCGACATCTGGCACACCGTGCACTGCGACGAGCAGATCGACATGCTCGCCGCCCACAAGACGCTCAAGCCGCAGCGCGTGTTCCTCAAGATGAACTCGGGCATGAACCGCCTGGGCTTCACGCCCGAGCGCTTCGGCGCCGCCTGGACCCGCCTCAACGCGCTCACCCAGGTCGACGAGATCTCCCTCATGACCCACTTCAGCGATGCCGACGGCAAGCGCGGCATCGACCACCAGCTGGAAGCCTTCGAGCGCGTCACCCGCGACCTGCCGGGCGAGCGCTCCATCGCCAACAGCGCGGCCACGCTGCGCCACGCCGACCGCACGCGCGGCGACTGGGTGCGTCCCGGCGTCATGCTCTATGGCGGCGCGCCCGACTACCCCGAGCACGACGCGGCCCACTGGCAGCTGCAGCCCACCATGACGCTGTCGAGCAGGCTGCTGTCGGTGCAGACCCTGAAGGCCGGCGACACCGTCGGCTACGGCTCCAACTTCACGGCCGAGGGGCCGATCACCATCGGCGTGGCGGCGGTCGGCTATGCCGACGGCTATCCGCGCCACTGCGGCACCGGCACACCGGTGCTGGTGAACGGCGTGCGCACCCGCATGGTCGGGCGCGTGAGCATGGACATGATCACCGTCGATCTCACCAACGTGCCCGACGCGAAGTTCGGCAGCGAGGTCACGCTGTGGGGCAAATCGGAGAAGACCGGCGCCGTGCTGCCCATCGACGAGGTCGCGCGGGCCGGCGGCACCATCGGCTACGAGCTGATGTGCGCGGTGGCGCAGCGCGTGCCATTCGCCGACATGGCGGACGCCGCCTGAACCGCTTGGGCCGCTTGAACAGCCCGAAGCCGTGAAGATCCTTTCCAACTGGCGCTTCGTGCGCCTTTGGGAAACGCAGGTCGAGCGCGAGCTGCACCGCAAATACAGCCTGCGCACGCACGGCATCCTGATCGGCAGCTTCACGCTCTTGCTCATGTGGGGCGTGTCGGCGCTGCAGATGCACCTGCTGCACGTCGATTCGCTCGCGGTGCGCTATTTCCTCACGCTGGGCGTGGGGTACCTGGGCTATCTGCTGGTGCTGCGCTGGTGGGCGAAGCGGCTGGTCGAGAAACGCGGGCTCGACCTCGACGTCGACGCACCGGACGTCGAGTTCGGCGGCGGACGAGGTGGCGGCTCGCATGGCCACACGAGCCTCGGCGAGGCCCCAGGCGACGGCGGCGGCGGCAGCGGCAGCGGCAGCGGCCTATCCGACATCGCCAGCGGCGCGCTCGACGTGGCCGGCGGCGCCGACGAGGGCGCGGTCGTCGTCATTCCGGTGATCGCCATCTTCCTGGTCTGCGCCGCCATCCTGTTCGGCGCGGGGTCGCTGGTGCTGCTGTACTTCAGCTGGGACGCGCTGCTGGCCGTGGCCATCGAGATCGCCTTCTCCTACGTGTCCGCCCGCGCCGCGGTGCGCGTGGCGCGCGAGGGCTGGCTCATGGCCGCCGTGCGGCTCACCTGGAAGCCGCTGCTGGGCGCGGTGATCTGCGCGGTGGCGCTGGGCGCGCTGCTCGATCACTTCATGCCGCAGGTCAATTCCTTGCCCGAGGCGGTGCGTGCCCTGATGAAGAAGCAGCACTGAGCGCTGCGTGCTGGGTCCGGAGCCGGAGACAATCCGCGCCGGGAGGAATTTCCGTTCACATGATCTCGAAGAAACAACAAAGGCGCGCAGCCTTGCGCGCATGCGGCATCGCGCTGGCGGTTGCCGGCTTCTCGGCACACGCCGAACCCGACGCGCCGGCATCGGCGATGCAACAACCCACGGAGGCCACCGCCGATGCGGCTGCCGTACCTGCAGCATCCGTCGCGGCGGCCGTGCCGGCGCAACCGCAGACACGCCTGCGCTTCAGGCTGGGCACGTACAAGCCCGGCATCGAACGGCTTCGCGTGGTTCGCCGTGAGAACACGATGAACAACATCGCGGGGCAGGTCGCCCTGAACATTGCACTTTCGGTCATCGCCGGCGGCGTGAGCGTTGGCGCGCAGGGTTTTTCGAAGGACGATCTCGGCGGCACCACGCTCGAGGCGCTCAAGGACGACCCGCTGGGCGCCAACCCCGCCATGAACGAGCTGAAGGATGCGCTCGGCAAGGTCGCCACCGACATCTACCGCAAGCGCGCCGAGGCCGCGTACGCGACGGCGCTGACCGACGGCTCCACGCCCGAGGAGATCGAGGATGCGCGCAAGGTGCAGGCGGAGGCCGACACGCCGCTGCTCCCGGGCCCCTGGCATCTGGTCTACGAGAACCTGACGGGTTCGGACGAGCTGTTCCGCCTGAAGTTCGGCGCCGAGCTCGGCCGCGCGGGCTTCATGCGCCCGCCGGCCGCGTGCTTCTATCAGTCGGAGCCGGTGGTCTGGGAGCAATGGCAGGCCGACAACTGGCAGCGGCTGCGCGAGGAGCGCGCGAAGGCCGTCGCGCGCTGCACCGAGACGCTGTCGGCCACGCCCGAAAAGTTCTGGTGAGCAGACCCTAGGCCGCGCGGAACGCCTGCGCAGCCGCCGGCTGCCGGTTCAACTGCCCCATCGCCAGCAGCTCGTCGTCGGCGCAGAGGATGGCGAAGGCCCGGTGCTTCTCCCCGAAGCTCATGACGGGGCCTGCGTGATGCAGCGCACGGTGGTTGAAGGCCACCACGTCGCCCGGGTCGACCTCGTAGCCCACGATGTCGAAAGCGCCGCGGTTGGATTCGATGTCGGGCAGCTCGGGCGCCAGTGCTTCGTCGGCCGTGGGGCCGATCCAGCCGCCGTGCCGGTAGCCGGTCTTCCACAGGTGGGAGCCGCGCACCACTTCCGGCGCGGTCTCGCGCGGCATGTGGTCCACGGGCATCCACAGGTGGACGATGCGGTGGCTGTCGGCCAGGCCACAGGACATGTCCTGGTGCCAGGGTGTCGCGGTCGCGGCGCTCACGTCCTTGTCGAAGAGCAGCTGGTCGCAGATCCAGCGCAGCCGCCGGGTCACGGTCAGCTGGCCGGCGATCTCGCTGGCGCCCGATTCGGACACCACGCGCTGCAGCAGGCCGTCGCGGCCCTGCTCGATGCCGTCGCGCGCCAGCTCTATCCAATCGGGCGAGACGATCCCGCGCAGGCACACGACGCCATCCCGCAGGAACCGGAGGCGCTCGTCGAAGCTCACGCCGCGAAGCAGTGGGTTGCTCATAAGGATCTCCTCGTCCGGCGCCGGCCCTGCGGGCTTCAGGCGCGTTGCTCCCCGTTTTCCCCGCTAGCCCCATTTGCCCCATTTACCCGCATCAGGAAGAACAGCCAGCCGACCATCAGCGCGGCCATGCAGGCGAAGCCCCAGGTCATGGCGTGGATGGTCTGGATGTAGGAGACGGGCCGTCCGGCCGCGAGCATCGCGATGGCGAACACCACCGCGCCGACCACCGAGCACAGCAGCAGGGCGCCGGGCTTCGAGGCGGCCCTGAAGCCGGTGCGCAGGCACATGGTGAGGCCGAAGATCGCGGGCGCGTAGAAGAAGGGCGAGAAGTCCATGCCCCTGTAGTTCGCGCCGAAGGCCAGCACCACGAGGTGCGGCCCCAGCAGGCCCAGCGCCACGCCCACGGCCTCGGCGACCGCGAAGCCGAGCAGCACGAAGCCGGTGAAGTCGCGCAACGACTTCCTCCTGCGCGCTGCGTCCGCCGACTTCCAGCTGGCCGCCAGCTGCGGCAGCAGGTAGTAGCCCAGCGCCGACAGCACGTACTGCATCGGCAGCAGGAAGGTGATGTAGATCTTGAGCAGGCCGCCCTGCTCGGCATCGGCCGAGGAGCCCAGCAGCAGGATGGCGCCGCCGGTCATGATCCAGCTCATGAACTGCGAGAGGCTGGCCTTCCAGCCGTAGGCCATCGATTCGCGCGTCGTCAGGCCCTGATCGTCCTTCGCGGCCGGCAGCGGGAGAACCGTGTGGCGCGTGTTCGCGAGCACCAGATAGAGAAACGGAAGCTGCAGCACGGAAACCAGCAGCAGCGCTTCCTTCCAGCTCGCGGGCCGCCCGGCATTCAGCACGACGACGTAGCCCACCGCGATCAGCGCGCCCGAGACGCAGAGCACGCCATAACGCCGCCCCGCGAGCAGCAGGCTGCGCGAGATCCAGAAGATCTCGTAGCCCACGATCAGCGCCACGCCCACCCACTGCAGCTGCCCCGGGAACGCGACGATCTGCCACGCCAGGAAGCCCAGCAGCGAGAACAGCACCACCAGCGCCCACGTCAGCCATGCGGTGGAGCGGTCGGTGTAGTAACGCCGGATGAGCAGGGGCTCGTGCACCATGGCCATGTGCAGGATGTACTGGAAGCTGATCACCGCAAGGAACGCGGAGGCCACGCCGAAGTCGGTGGGCGAGAGCAGGCGGGCCAGCGCGAAGCTGAGCAGCAACTGGCTCGCGCTGTAGATGCACTGGTCGGCAACGGCATAGATGGGACCGCCGAGGCGTTTCCTGAGTCCTGACAGTCGCTGCTTCATCCACCTATCCCGAGATGGAAAGCAGGACCGGACTGGAGGTCGCCTTCACGGTGAAGCCCTCGCCCGAACGGCTGCCGCAGCTGCCTTCGCGCATCTGCGGGAAGAAGTCGACGCGCGTGCACTTCGCGCCGGCGCCCGCGGGCACCGACACGCTCTGCTCCGCGCCCTGCGTCCAGACCACGTGCAGCGTCGATTCGCCGCGGCGCAGCACCAGCTGGCTCGCGCCGCGCGCGTCGTCGTAGGAAACCTTCCGCGAGTGCCTAGCGATCTTCAGGAACTCGGTGAGCGCCGAGTAGGCCTCCTTCTTCTCGCCGGCCTTCGACTTGATGCCGAAGTTGTCTTCCTTCGAGAAGTACGACTGGCCGCGGTCGCGCCACGAATAAAGGTTGAGCAGCTTGATGCCGGCCGCCGCGTTGATCAGGTACTCCCTGAAGATCAGCGAGGCCTGCGCGCCCTGGTTGCGCACGGGCATGTACGAGGCATAGCCCCATTCGGAGGCGACGATGCCCGTCTTGTTCAGCTGGCGCTTGTCGAGCTGCGCGCGCAGCTTCTGGTAGTCGGCCAGCGCCGTCTCGGGCACGGAGCGGTAGGGGTGGATGGAGATGTCCGTCAGGCAGTCGCTGCGCGCGGCCGAGACGAAGGCGTCTTCCAGCTCCGAGGGCACCTTGCCTCCACCCCCGCCGCCTCCCCCGCCGACGAAGGGCAGCTTCGCGAAGCCGAAGCCGACGATGATGTCCGGCCGGATCTGCCGCTGCGCGAGCCTCTCGCACAGCGCCGAGGTGGCCGCGCCGAAGTCGCGCACCAGCGCGGGCTGCAGGAAGGTCTTGTTGTCGGGCTCGTTCCACACTTCCCAGACGGCGACGTCGGCCGAGTGCGCCTTGATGAAGTCGGCCGCGAAGTCGGCGAAGCGGTCCTCCTTGCTGCTGCTCCTGTCGCCGCCGCGCATGTCTGCGGGCTCGTGGCCCCAGATCTCCTTGCCGCCGAACAGCGTGACGATGGCGTTGAGCCTGGCCTTGCGCACGCGCTGGATCAGCTTCGGATAGTCGGTGAGCGCCGGGTTCACGCTCCTGATCGGCGGCCGCACGCCGAAGCGCACGAACTCGAAGCCGGCGGCGCGGATCTCGTGCAGGTCGTCGTCGGTGATGGTCGCGGGGTCGATCTGCACGCTCAGCGAAACCGGGTATTCGGAACTCAGGGTGCCGATGCCTCGCGCCTGGGCCGGGCCGATCGACGCGGCCGCGAAGAGCAGGGCGCCCAGCAGGCTGGTGATGGTCTTCCTCATGGCAGTACCGACTCCTTGTACAGATCGACGATGGCGGTGTTCATGCGTTGCGAAGTGAACTTCTCCTCGAAGATCCTTCGCCCGGTCTGCCCCATCTGGCGCAGGGTCTCGATAGGCATGCGGTCGATCTCGCGCAGCATCTGGTCGATGTGCTCCAGCGCGAAGAGCCGGCCGCTGCGGTCGTTCTCGACGATGTCGACCAGGCCGCCGACGGCCGATGCGAACACCGCCTTGCTCCTGGCCATGGCCTCGACCGCGACCAGCCCGAAGCCTTCCCAGCGCGAGGGAACGACGATGGCGTCGCAGGACTGGTAGACCGCGTCGAGCGCGTCCTTCTCGAGCCAGCCCTTGAACTCGACGCGCTCGGGCTGCGCGAGCTGCAGGTCCTTGCGCACCGCGTCGCCGACCACTATCAGCCTGAAGTCGGGCCGCACGCGGGCGTAGGCGTCGAGCAGCAGGTCGATGCCCTTCTGGCGGTCGAGCCGGCCGACGAACAGGATGGTCCGCGGCGCGGGCTTGCCGGCGTCCGCGGGCGGCGGCGGCTCGGGCGCGGGGGCTGGCGCCGGGTTCACGGAATCGATGCCGTTGGGAATGCAGGTGCAGCGCCTGATGCCCGACTCGGCCGCGATCCGCACCTCGTGGCGGCTGATGCAGATGATGGCGTCGCTGCGCGAGGACAGCAGCCGCTCGATCCAGCGGTAAGCCGACTTCTTGTAGCTCGACGCCGCCTGGTCGAAGGCCCAGCCGTGCGAGCAGTAGACGATCTTCACCTCGCGCGGTATCTGGCCCAGCAGCGCCATCGAGCGCACGATGCCGCCGGCGATCGAGCTGTGCAGGTGCAGCACCGAGGGCCGCTCCGACTCGATGATCTTCTTCACCCGCTTCGCATAGCCCACCAGCGAGAGCGGGCTGCGCGCGGTGGGCACCACGTGCGCGCTCTCGGGGTTCAGCCAGTCGACCTGCCCCGGCAGGATGAACTTCACCTGGCTGATCTCCGGCGAGTTGCGCTGGAAGTTCGAGACGATCCGGAGATAGGTCTCCAGCCCGCCCTTGAGCGTTTCCGCGACGTGCAGGACTTTCATGGCTTCTTCGCTCCTCGCTGCTCAGATCATTGCGTGGGTGCCGGCGATGACTTCGGCCTGAAGCTCGTCCAGCCGGCGCGGGTCGTTGCGTTCCCGAAGCAGGTTCAGGACGGAGGCCTTCAGCTCGTCATGGCGCGGCGAGAGGCCGAACAGGAACTCGGTGCGGTTCGTGAGCCGGAAGAAGGACTCGACCTTCTTGTCCCAGTTCATGCCGATGGACGGGATGCTCAGGCTGTAGGCCACGATGTTCGCGTGCAGCCGGTGCGCCGCGATGCAGGAGCAGGCGCTGATCAGCGTGACCAGGTCGTCGGGGCGCTTCGGAACGGCGAAGGAGAAGTCGTCGGCCGCCGCGGTGCGCTCGGAGATCTCGGCGAGCACCCGGTTGTCCTCCGCCGCGCCGTTCGTGAAGTACAGCACCCGCGCGCCCTCGGCCCGCAATGCCTGCGCGAGCCCGGAGAAGAATTCGGCCGAACCGCCGGCGCGCTTGCCCCCGTATTCGGAGTTCATCACCAGCGCGTCGAGGCTGCTGACGCAGATGCCCACGTCCCACTTCTTCTCGGGCGAAAGCTCTTCCGAGAAGGCGCTCGCGCAGACCAGCGCCGGATCGGGCACCACGCTGATGCGGCTGCGCGGAATGCGGAAGTACGCGTGCAGGTTGTTGGCCGAATCCGCGTCGCGCGTGGCGTAGTAGACCGGCGCGGCGTTCTGGAAGAACTTGCCGACCAGCAGCTTGCCCCAGAACGACCACTTGGCGGTGACGCCCACCGAAACCACCGCCACCCTCTTGCCGCGCAGCAGCCTGCCCAGGAAGAAGAGTTTCGAGGGGAAGTTCAGCGCCACGTCGCAGAAGAGCTGACCGCCGCCGATCAGCACCAGGTCGGCATCGGCCACCGCCGCCTGCCACTGCCGGCGCCAGCTCAGCAGGTAGTTCTTCAGGCAGTAGGCGAAGACGATGGCGCTTCGCAGCAGCGAAGGCAGCTTCCGGAAGACGCCGAAGGCGCCGCCGCCACGCAGGTTGGATTCGTCGAAGCCAGCGCGCCCGGCGATGTCGAGGAACTCGACCTTCGCATCCGGGTATTTCATGGCCGCGATGTGGGCCAGCGAGGCCGCGATGACGCCGTCGCCCAGGTTGTCGCTGAACGGCACCGCGCAGATCAGGATCTTTTTCATCTTTGAATCAGCCTTTTATTTCCCGCGACCTTGATGGCGATCAGATAAAGCATCACGGAGGTCAGATGCCGGGTGAAACTGCCGAGGTCCGGTTCGAAAATCAATTGAACGAGGATGTGCGCGACGAAAAGGCTGCCGAAGAAACGGGGCTCGAATTGCGTCGGATCGCGCTTCGACCATCGCCGCGCCTTGTAGAGAATGAGCAGCATTGCCGCGATCATCAATTGCATGAACGCGTCGCTCGGTGTCTGGAAATAGAGCACGGGCGTGATCAGCACCGTTGCCGCGTACACGTAATTCACCAGAAAACCGGGGCCGGTGGCGGGCGAGGCGATATTGGTGAAGGCCGTGCGATTGTCGCTGCCGATCTGCTCCGCATAGGCATTGGACGTGTCGCGGGGCGATTGCAGCGTCTGCAGGATATTCGAGGGCGCCGCCATGATTGCGCCAGCGGCCAGAATTGCGGCCAGGAAATGGTATTTGAGCGGCCGCCGCCAGAGATAATGGACGGCGAAGAACGCGCCGACGATCAGCAAATAATAATTCCGGACGAAAACGCCATAGATTGCGTAAAGCCCGAGAAATGCGCCGACGGTGAGGAATTTCGATGTGCGGAAATAGATCGTCGTCACCGTGATGCACATGGTCATGATGAGCACCACCGTCTCCTTCGACGGCGCGAACATGTTCAACATGATGCAGGGCGCGATCAGCAGCAGTCTGGAGAAGAAATCGCCGGCCCGGCGGATATTGCGCGTCGCGAAGAAAAGAAAGATCGCGCTGCTGATGCAGGTGAATACGTCGAGATTGTCCGAGCCGATGATGCTGAAAAGCGCGGCCGTGACGGCGAACGAATTGTCCATTTCGTCCGTGCCGCCGTAATTCAGGATCTCGAGGATCTTCGCCGAGTCCACGCTCCATTTCTCGGGAAGCATTTCCCGGAAATACGCATAGATGATCACGTACACGAACACGATCAGCACTCCGGCAATGGAGTACTGGTTGAAGCGGCGCGTGCCTCTTCTTCCTGTTGTTGCCATGGGGGCCCGTGCGGGCGCGGCCGGAGCTGGAATGGCGTGGCTCATCCGCATGATGTGGATTCCAATCCGATCATTTCCAAAGCGAAGAAAGGTCCGTCCGGCCCTGCGGCGTGGACGATGTGAAAGGCGTACCCCGGCCAATGCGGCCGGAGCCGATCACCCGGGACCGGCGGAATTCACCGCGACCCGTGACCGGCGGCAACCACCCAGATGGTTCTGAAGAAGATGTCCACGTCCTTCCCGACGGAAAGGGTTTCGACATACCTCACGTCGAGCGCGACGCGTGCGTTGTAGGTCAGCTGGTTGCGCCCGCTGACCTGCCAGAGGCCGGTGATGCCGGGTCGCACCGCGCAGTAGTGCGACCAGCTGTGGCCGTAGAGCTCCTTCTGCTCCAGCATGCAGGGGCGGGGGCCGATCAGGCTCATGTCGCCCATCAGCACGTTCCAGAATTGCGGCAATTCGTCGAGGCTGGTCTTGCGGATGAATTTGCCGAAACGGGTGATGCGGGGGTCGTGGTCCAGTTTCTGGTATTCGTCCCACTGCCGGCGTGCCTCGGGGTTGTTCTTCAGGTGCTCTTCCAGCACCTGGGCCGAATTGGCGATCATCGAACGGAATTTGTAGAAGCGGAATACGCGTCCGTTCTTTCCGTAGCGCGGCTGGTAGTAAAGCACCGGCGCGCCCGAACTCGCGAAGACGCAGAGGCCGAGCAGCACGAAAAGCCAGCCGAAGGCGATGAAGAAGAAAAGCGCGGCACTGATGTCCACCGATCTTTTTGCGGCCTTCAGCAATGGCGAATGGTCGATTCCGGATTGCGAGCCGCCACGGGACATATCGCCGCCTGCGTCGGAAATATCCCAGCCTTGCGATACGAGCGATTCTTCGGGGTGGAGATTTCCCATCGGGGTTTTCCATCCGGATTTGAAGCGCGACAAGATTTCCCGTCGAAATGCTTTCATTTTTGACGCACCTTTCCTCATGCGGGCAAATGCCCGCAGATCCTCGGTTATGGCCTTGTGTTTTTGGCCGACACTACCCGCACAAATGCCTCTTTAGTGTCTGCGGTGCAGAAACTATTGCGCGGCCAAATGACTTGATGAAGGCAATACCAATGAATTAAATATCATTTGTAGTGCCTTTTCATTCTGAATGCTATCTGAGTATCTAATGAGTATTTAAATCGATGCGGGAAGTTGAAAGCTCACCGCATGATTTTGAATTTAACTCCAATTCAGACGGTCTAAGTTGAATCCCTGTTGGTATTGTATGTGTATTGCAACTGCTTGTAAGCGCCGTATTTGTAACCCCCGCTTCCGGCGTGGCGGCGGGTTAAATCAATAGCATTCAGAATTACGCCATTTACGCTTCTGCCCGCATGGGCGAGCCTTCTGACGGTTTCGTTCAATTCGCCGAGCTGGGTTTTCCCGGCGCGCGCCACCAGCAGCAGGGTGCTTGCGAGCGGCGCCACCGAGGCGGTGTCGGCGGCCACCAGCACCGGGGCGGTGTCGATGACCACCAGGTCGTACAGCGGCGAGAGCTTTTCCAGCACCTGCACGAAGGACTCGCTGGTGAGCAGCTCCGCCGGGTTCGGCGGCAGCACCCCCGTGGTGATGATGTCCAGGTTGGGCAGCACCGCAGGGCGGATGGCCTGCTCGAGGCTCAGCGTGCCGGCGATCAGCTCCGACAGCCCCGCGGATCGCGGGATCGAGAAGAACTGGCTGACCCGGCCCTTGCGCAGGTCGGCGTCGACCAGCAGCACCCGCTTTCCGGTCGCCGCGCTGATCGCCGCGAAGTTCACCGAGACGAAGGTCTTGCCCACGCCCGGCGTCGCGCCGGAGATGAGCAGGCGGTTGTTGGTCGCCTCCAGCATCGCGAACTGCAGCGCGGTGCGCAGGCTGCGCAGGCTTTCCACCGCCGGGTCTTCGGGCTGCAGGTGCGCGAGCACGTGCTTGCCGACCGCCTTGTTCTCGATGTTCCTGTCGATGGTGCGTTGCGCGGCGCTCAGCGGAACGCTGCTGTAGACGTTGAGGCCGGTGTGGCTCTCGATCTCGCCCGGATTGCGGATGCCGCCGAAGAAGGAACTCCGCGCGATCGCGGCGCCGAAGCCGGCCGCCAGCCCGAGGACCGCCGCCAGCACGATGACCAGCGGTTTCTTGGGCCACACCGGCTCTTCCGGAACGATGGCCTCGTCGAGCAGGCGCACATTGCCCACCTTGCCCTCCTTGGCCAGCCGCATCTGCAGCGAGCTGTTGAGCAGCGACACGTAGAGATCGGTGTTGACCTTGATGTCGCGCTGCATGCGCACCGTGTTCTGCTGCAGCTCGGGCATCTTGCGGATGCGCGCGTCGACGGTGGCCAGCGCGCTCTTCCACGCGGCGACCTGCGCATCGAGCGTCTGCACGCTCGGGTGCTCGTTCGTGAAGCGCGAGGTGAGCTCGCGCCGCTTCTGCTCGGCCTCCAGCAGCTTGGACTGCAGGTCGACCGTCTGGGCCAGCGCGTTCCTTGCCTCGTCGTCGAGGCTGACGGTGCCGTTCTGGTTGCGGTAGCGGTTGTAGATGTCTTCGGACTGCTCGAGCTGCTTCTTGAACTGGGGCAGTGCGCCGTCGAGGAAGCCCAGCGTCTTCTCGGCCTCGGCCGCCTTGCGCTCCATGTTCTGGCGCACGTAGAGCCGGCCGACCTCGTTGAGCAGCTGCGTCAGCTTCTCGGCATCCGGGCTCTTCCAGCTCACGTCGAGCACGCCCGACTGCTTGCCCTTCTCGACGACCTTGAGCGCGTCCTGCAGCGCCAGCAGCGTGAGCTGCGTGGAGGAACGCACCAGCACGAACTGCGCGCCCGGCCTGGCCTCGATGCTGGTGACCATCAGGCTCAGGCTGCCGTTGGGCATGCCCGGCACCTTGGCCTCCATCAGCGTGCCGATGCGGCCCTTCATCGGCGTGTCGATGTCGGGGTTGCTCAGCTCGTACTGGCCATCGGTGCCCAGCGTCAGCGTGAACTTCTTGTCCTCGAAATCGGAGGGCACGTCGAACCGGGGCACGAGGATCTTCTCGGTGCCCGTCACGTAGCCCGACAGGCCCATGAAGCCGGGATCGGACAGCCCGGTGGCGCGGCGCGCGAGCCAGGTGCCCACGAAGGGCGCGTAGCGCGGCCGCGCGCTGATGTAGAGCCTGGTGTTCTCCACCGCCTTGCCGAGGATGGCGCGCGAGCGGAGTATCTCGATCTCGCCCGCGGCCGGCGTCTTCACGCTCAGCAGCGAGGAGGCCGCGTCGCCGAGGAAGCTGCCGGCGGAATTGCCCGAGTCCTCCACCTGCACCGCGAGGTTGGCCTCGTAGACCGGCTTGCCGAGAAGGGCGTACGCCGTACCCAGCAGCACGGCCGCCACCGTGATGGCCGCGACCAGCCAGCGGTTGTCGATCAGGATGTCAAGGTACTCGGCCAGGTTGATGCCATCGCCATCCTCTTCCATGGCTTGCAGCGGCAGCGCGGCTTGCTGGGTTGCGTTCATGTCGGTTGCTGCTCGGGTTTCGTGATTTTCAGAATGCGCTCGATCCACGCGCGCGCGCCGGCATCGATCAGCGCCAGGGCGTGTTCGAACGCAGCCTCGTCTTTTCCGTAGGGGTCGGGCACGTCCTGCCCCTCGAACTCGGCGATGCGGAACACCTTGCCGCGCACGAAGGGATAGGTCGACTCGAGATGGCGGCGCTGCTCGCGGTCCATCACCAGGATCAGGTCGGCCTGCCGGCACAGCAGCTGGCTCACCTGCTGCGCGACGTGGCCCGAGATGTCGATGCCGCGCAGCTGCATGAGCCTGCGCGCGGTGGCGTCCGCCGGCCGGCCGACGAGCGCGCCGGTGCCCGCGGAGAACACGCGCAACTGCGGCAGTCCCGCTGCGAGCAGGCCTTGCGCCATCGGGCTTCGGCAGATGTTGCCGATGCAGACTGTCAGCACGGCTCTCATCGGTGGTTCATGTAGACACGGTCGCCGATGTCGAGCACCTGCGCCGCGGGAAGGATCAGGCTGGCCACGCGGTTCCAGCTGGCCAGCGGCACCGAGTCGATGTAGACCACGTCGCGCGGCTGCAGCGGAAAGCGGTCGGCCAGCGCGAGCGCGGCGGGGTTCTTCGCGTTCAGGTGGAAGACCGAGGGCGTGCTCTTCGCGTCATCGCTCTCGCCGTTGCGGTTGTTCCGCACGACGTAGATCTGCCCCGTGTTCGCCGTGCCCAGGTTCGCGCTGCCGGCCTCGCCCAGCGCCTCGTTGAGGCTGAGCCTGCCGTTGTGCATGTTCAGCGCCGAGGGCTTGAGTACCTCGCCCATCACGAACACCTTGCTCTCGTCGCGGTTGCGCACCTGCACCACGTCGCCGTTGTGAAGCGGGATGCGGCTCGCGCCCACGCCGATGTCCTGCAGCTTCGGCAGGTCGATGAGCGTGGTCCTGTCGCCGCGCGTGAGCGTGATGAAAGAGCGGTCGCCCGCGGCCGTGATCCCGCCCGCGCGGTTGAGCGCCTCGGCCAGCGTCATCGGCACGTCGGTGAAGATCTGCAGCCCCGGCGAATTCACCTCGCCTTCCACGAAGGCGCGGCGGCTTCTGAAGGACTGGATGCGTACCGTCACCTGCGGGTCCTTGATGTACCTGGCGATCTGCCTGGCGATCAGGTCGGAAGCCTCGATCTCGGTAAGGCCCTGCATCTTCACCCGCCCGATGTAGGGAAAGCTGATCTGCCCGGTGGCGTCGACGATGAAGCCGGGCGCCACGCTGATGCCGGTGGGGTCCACCTGCTGCGAGATCACCGCGCCGGCGTGCGGCAGCAGCTCCGGATGGTCGTAGACGATGACGCCCACCACGTCGCCCGGCCCGATGGTGTAAGGCGGCGCTTCGCCGAACAGTGCCTTCACGTCCGGCGGCACCGCCGTCGGACGCGCGTCGGACATGGCCCTGATGAGGCTGGGCGAGATCGGCACCAGCCCGCCCTCGGCCGGCATGCCGTCGGCGGACAGGGCAGGCGGCGGACTCTGGTCGGGCTCGTAGGCCGCCACCGAGCCGAAGCCCGGCGCGCAGCCCTGAAGCGCCAACGCCCCGGCGAGGGCGGCACTCCAACCCGTCAGGTACAGGTAGCGTGACAAATGGAACTCCATTGCGAACTTGGTAATTTCAAAAACTGCGATTGCATATGCAAACCCCGAGCCCGATTTCCGGCCGATTGCGCCGGTTAATTCCTTTTATTGACAGAAGGCTTATTCCGGGCAGTCGACGCTTTATCGGCAGGCCCGCGGAAAAGAAATTGTCGCTGCCTTCGCGAGCCCACTTTTTGGTGGAGTAGACGAAATAGTCGTGTCTTTTCGTGCCTCGACCACGTCCGCCACAGGGGTATGGTCCGGCACGTGCCCGAAGGGGCACTCTTCATTGGGAAAACAGGGGTGGAGTGCTCATTTCGCAGGCTTTGCCGCGAAACAAAAAATGCAACTTATTAATTACGTCAACCAGATGGGAGATTGTGGTTTCCGGTCCACAAAGTCAGGTTCCATAGGGTTTTTGATATTGCATCTAATTTTGTTAAAAAATGTGTCCTGGTAGGAGCCGGCTGACAAGCCGTGGGCTGGGAGCGTCAGTCCGCCTTCAGGAGGCATCGGACGGCGACCGCAAGGCATCGCTGTCGCGAGTGGCGCCAGAGCGGCCTCGCGGTAGGTTTTTCTGATTAATCCGGGATTTGAACGCCCCGTGCCGGGGCCAGAAGCACCAAGCGCGTGCAATGGTGTTCCAGAAAGCCAAGGAATGATTTCAGGCTAATTGGCCCGGTATTCCGTGCGGGTTTGTGATTTTGCGGCACGAAGCACCCGCTTGTAGTGCCTTTTTATTTATTCAATTCCGTCGCCCGGAATATGTTGCATATTTCGAGCATTGAAACAGCCTGCGATTTGCCGCGAAGCCGGAACAAGGCAGAAAAAAGAATTCAGCAGCGGCCAGGAACGGCTGATCGAGGCGCGAATCCGGGGAAAAATACTGTGCCGGATGCCGGCGAATTGAATGCGAATGTTTCTGTGCCGTGGGGCACGGCGGGCCCGTTGCAGGCCCGCGGCTGGCTTATTGCTCGCGGTCGTCGCCCGGGTGGCCGAGCTGTTTCTTGGCGGAGCGCACGCCCCGCACCACCAGGTAGAGAGCGCCGCCGGCAACCACCACGAAGCCGGCCACCGCGAGGCCGCCCATGCCGAAGGCCCACCACCAGAACAGGCCGCTGATGGGCAGCAGCACCAGCGCCACCAGCAGCTCGATGAAGATCAAACGCATCCGTCTCCCCTTGTTCTCGGACATGCAGGCAGCCTTGGTGGTGTGTAATAAATCGCTACGTGCATTTTTGAGTGGCGAGAGGATAGCCCAAGAAGAAAAGCGGGGGTACAGGGTTTGCGGCCCCGCAAACCCCACCCCCGATGTCTTCTTCAGTCTGCGGGCCGAACCTGTGCGCGGCCTGACCGGCCGGCGGCCGCGCCGTCAGGTCGGCTCAGTAGAGCCCGAGCTGCCGCGTCCGCAGCCGCGCCAGGCCCAGCAGCGCATCGGTGAAGGGCGTGGCCACCGCCGTCAGCTCGCCCAGCTCGCGCACCACCGTCACCAGCGCGTCGAGTTCCACCGAGCGCCCGGCCTCCACGTCCTGCAGCATGGAAGTCTTGAAAGCACCCAGCTTCTTGGTGATCTCGTGCCGGTCTTCCGGGCTCTGCGTGATCTCGATGCCGATGCGCCGGCCGATCTCCCTGGCCTCCAGCATCACCGCCGAGATGAAGCCGCGCACGTAGTCGTCGCCCATGATCAGGTCGGTGGTGCAGCCGGTGAGCGCGCTGATCGGGTTCACCGTCATGTTGCCCCACAGCTTGAACCACACGTCCTTCTGGATCTGCGGCGACAGCGTGGTGTCGATGCCGGCGCTCTTGAGCAGCGCCAGCAGCTTCTGCACGCGCGGCGTGGCCTCGCCCGAGGGCTCGCCGATGATCAGCCCGTTGCCGAAGTGGTGCCGCACCACGCCCGGCCCGTCGAGCGAGCAGCTCGCGTGCACCACGCAGCCGATCACGTTGCGCGACGGAATCGCGCGCGCGATGGCGCCATCGGGGTCCACCGCGGCGAGGCGGTGGCCGGTGATCTCGCCGCCGAAGCCGCCTTCCAGGAACCACCATGGCACGCCGTTCATCGCCACCAGCACGATGGTGTCGGCGCCGATCAGCGGCCCGATGCGCTCGGCCACGCCGGCCAGCGCGGGCGCCTTCACCGCGATGACCACCAGGTCCTGCACGCCTAGCGCCTCGGGGTCGGCCACCGCGTTGACCGGCACGCGCGTGCGCACCTCTGCGCCCGTGCTGCCTCGCATCAGCGACAGCCCGTCGCGCTGCAGTGCTTCCAGCGTGGCGCCGCGCGCCACCACATTCAGTCGCTCGCCCGCCTGAGCGAGGCCGACGCCTATCCATCCGCCGATCGCGCCGGCGCCGTAGATGCAGATCTTCATGGGTTCGGTCGCTTCGCTTCAGTTGCGGTAGGAGGGATCGATGCGGTCCACCTGCCGCACCAGCGCGTTGAACACGTCCTGCCCCGCGCCATGCTCGGGGCTGAACTGCAGCGCGTCGCGCGTGCAGCGCCGGGCGATCTCCTCGCTCACAGGAATGGCCTGGCCCATGGAGAAGGTCGCCATCTGGATCTCGCAGGCGCGCTGCAGCGTCCACAGGATCGCGAAGGTCTGCGGCAGCGTCTGTCCCCAGGCCAGCAGGCCGTGGTTGCGCAGGATCACCGCGTTGCGCTCGCCGATGCTCTTGAGCAGGCGTGGGCCCTCGTCGGCATGGATCGTGATGCCCTCGAAGTCGTGGTACGCCACCATGCCGTGCAGCTGCGCCGTATAGAAATTGGTCTGCTGCAGGCCGCCCTGCAGGCAGGCCACGGCCACGCCGGCCGTGGTGTGCGTGTGCATCACGCAGTGCGCGCCTTCCAGCCCGTCGTGGATGGCCGCATGCACCGTGAAGCCGGCCGGGTTCACCGGATAGCTCGAACCGTCGAGCACCTTGCCCTGCAGGTCGATCTTCACCAGGTTGCTGGCCGTGACCTCGCTGTAGTGCAGGCCGAAGGGATTGATGAGGAACTGCTTCTCGCCGCCCGTCACGCTGTCGGGCAGCCGTACCGTGATGTGGTTGTAGATCATCTCCGTCCAGCCCAGCATCGCGAACACGCGGTAGCAGGCCGCGAGCTGTTCGCGCGCGGCGCGCTCGTCGGGATGGATCGAGGGATGGACCAGCGCCGAAGCGGCCGGAGTGGCGAGTGTGTTCATGGCAGTTCCTTCATGTGTTTCAACCTTCCGCTGTGAAGCCGACTTCTTTCACGATCGGCGCCCACTTGGCGGTGTCCTTCTTCAGCAGTTCCGTCAGCTCGGCCGGCGTGGAAGACATCGCTTCCAGCCCGAAGGTGCCGAGGCCGTCGATCACGTCCTTCTGCGCGAGCGCGTTCTTCATCGCGGTGTTCAGCTTCGCCACCACCTCGGGCGATGCCTTGGCCGGCAGGAAGAAGGCGAACCACTCGCTGTGCGCCATGTCCTTCAGGCCCTGTTCGCCGAAGGTGGGCACCTCGGGCACGAAGCGGCTGCGCTTGGCGCCCGACACGCCCAGGATGCGCACCTTGCCCGTGGGCAGGTGCTGCGTGATGTCGCCGATGGGGCCCGACACCGCCGAGATGTTGCCGCCCAGCAGGTCGAGCATGGCCGGCTGCGTGCCCCGGTAGGCCGCGTGCTTGAGCTCGACGCCGCCCTTCTTGCCCAGCAGCGCACCGATGAAGTGCGGCGTGGAGCCCGCGGCCGGCGAACCGTAGTTGGCGCCGGCCGGGTTCGCCTTGGCCCATGCCAGGAACTCGGGCACGGTCTTCACGCTGGCCGGCACCGCCGGGCCCACCGCGAAGCCGAAGTCGAAGATGCAGGCCAGGCTCACCGGCGTGAGGTCGGTCATCGGGTCGTACGGCAGCTTCTTGTAGATGTGCGGGTAGATCGTGAGGATCGAGGTCGGCGTCTGCAGGATGGTGCCGCCGTCGGCCGGGCGGCCCTTCACGTAGCCCACGGCGATCTGGCCGCCCGCGCCGGTGCGGTTGTCGACGACCACGGTCTTGGCGTAGTCGCCGCCGAGCTTGGTCGCCAGGCGCCGGCAGGTGGTGTCGGAGGTGCCGCCAGCGGCGAATCCGGTGACGATGGTGGCGGTCTCGAGGTTGGTCGTCGACTGCGCGAAGACGTTCTGCCCGATGCTGGCCAGCAAGGCGGATGCGCTGGTGGTCTGCAGGATATGGCGGCGCGTGAAGCTCATGGTGTCTCTCTCCGGACGGTGGTTATGGAGGGGTCGATCAAGACTCGTCGCGCAGCCAGGTGACCGCGCCCGAGTGGGTCACGGCGCCCTGGTGGGCAGGGCGCACGGTGAGCGCGTATTTTTCCAGCAGGCCGCCGCGCGCGACCCCCGCGTTTACCTCACGTCCGGCAAGCCGCGACGCGATTTCCTCGGCCGTGAGATCGACCGTGATGGCGCGCGCTTCCGCCCGCGCGTCGATGGAAACCATGTCGCCGTCGCGCAGCGCCGCGATCGGGCCGCCGTCCGCCGCCTCGGGGCCGGCGTAGCCGATGCACAGGCCGCGCGTCGCGCCCGAGAAGCGCCCGTCGGTCAGCAGCGCCACCTTGTCGCCCATGCCCTGGCCGTAGAGCAGGGCGGTGATGCCCAGCATCTCGCGCATGCCGGGGCTGCCCTTGGGGCCTTCGTTGCGGATCACGAGCACGTCGCCCGCCTCGTAGCGGCGGTTCTGCACGGCGGTCTGCGCTTCTTCCTCGGAGTTGAAGACGCGCGCCGGGCCCCGGAACACCAGGCCCTTGAGCCCCGCCGTCTTGAGCAGCGCGCCGTCCGGGCAGAGGTTGCCCTTGAGCACCGCCAGCCCGCCATCGCGCGTGATCGGGTTGCCGGCCTCGCGCACCACGCGGCCGTCCGGCGCCAGGGCGCCGGCCAGTTCCTCGGCCATCGTGCGGCCGGTGAAGGTGAGCACGTCGCCGTGCAGGAAGCCCTGCTCCAGCAGCGTGCGCAGGATGACGCCCGCGCCGCCGATGTAGAACACGTCGCGCGCCAGGTACTTGCCGCCCGGGCGCAGGTCGGCGATGAGCGGTGTGCGGGCGAAGATCTCGGCCACGTCGTCCAGATGGAACCTGATGCCCGCCTCGTGCGCGATGGCCGGCAGGTGCAGCGCCGCATTCGTCGAGCCGCCCGTGGCCGAGACCACGGCGCAGGCGTTTTCCAGCGCCTTGCGCGTGACGATGTCGCGCGGCAACGGGCCGTCGCCCAATACCGCCTTCATCAGCGTCTTCGCGGCGCGGCGCATCAGCGGCGCCCGCTCGCTGAACACGGCAGGCACCATGCTGGAGCCGATCGGCGCCAGGCCCAGCGCTTCGGACACCATGCCCATGGTGTTGGCCGTGAACTGCCCGGCGCACGCACCGGCCGTGGGCAGGCAGGCACGGCTCATGGCGTCGAGCTCGTCGTGCGTGGCGGTGCCGGCCAGCACCTTGCCGATGGTCTCGTAGGTGTCGACCACGTTGAGGTCCTGCCCGTCGGGCCCCGGCATCTGGCCCGGCAGCGCCGAGCCGCCGTGCACGAACACGCTGGGCACGTTGCAGCGGACCATGCCCATCATCAGCCCCGGCAGGTTCTTGTCGCAGGCGCCGATGGCGAAGATGCCGTCCCACTGGTGGCCGCGCGTGGAGGCTTCCACGCTGTCGGCGATGAGTTCGCGCGAGATCAGCGAGAAGCGCATGCCCGAGTGCGCCATCGTCAGCCCGTCGCTGATCGACACCACCGGGCACTCGTGCGGCGTGCCGCCGCCGGCGTAGATGCCGGTCTTGGCGTGCTGCGCCTGCTCGCGCAGGTTGAGGTTGCACGGGCTCATCTCGCCGCCCGTGTGGAACACGCCGACGTGCGGGCGCGCGATGTCCTCGTCGTCCTGGCCCAGCGCATGCAGGAAGCTGCGCGTGGTCGCGCGGATCGTGCCCTCGCGGATGGTGGCGGAGCGAAAGCGCTTGGTCGGGTCGGTGGGCGTGGTCATTCGGCTGGCGTGGGCTGGCTGGGTTGTCGTCGGGGGGTCGTCAGAACATGCCGTTCTTGTTGGCGGCGGTATCGGGCACGGGCTGCACCACGTCCCAATGCTCGACGATCTTTCCGTTCTCCAGCTTGAAGATGTCGACGATGGCGCTGCCGCGCGTGCCCGGCTCGCGCACCGCGTTCACATGCAGGATCACGTAGTCGCCGTCGACGAAGCTGCGCTTGATGTCGCTGTGCGATTTGGGAAACTTCTCGCGCAGGAAGGCGATGAACTTGCGGAAACCCTCGGGGCCGTCGGCCGCCGTCGGGTTGTGCTGCACGTAGCGGTTGCCCACGTACTGCAGGGCTGCGTCGGCGTCTTTCTGGTTCAGGCCCTTCTCGTAGAAGGCCAGCACCGTCTGTCGGTTGGCTTCCTGCTGCGCACTGCTGGCGCCCGGCTTGCCGCCGCCCATGGGCGCGCAGGCGGCGAGAAGGAGGGTGGCTGACGCTGCAAGTGCGGCGAGGGTCGTGCGATGCATCCGGAGTGCTCCCTTGTGAAAAAACCTGAAGAAGATCAGTAGCCGTTCGGCGAGGCCGCGCCGGGCGCCGCCTTGTACTTGGCCAGCAGCTGCTTCGCCGCCGCCGCCAGCACGATGGTGTCCACCCCCACCGCCACGAACAGCGCACCGGCCGCGAGCCACTTGCGCGCCTGCTCCTCGGTGGTCGAGAGGATGCCCGGCGCCTTGCCGGCCTTCAGGATGCGCGCGATGGCATCGGCGATCACCGCTTGCACCTCGGGGTGGTTGGGCTGGCCCACGAAGCCCATCGATGCCGACAGGTCGGCCGGCCCGATGAACACGCCGTCCACGCCCGGCGTGGCCGCGATGGCGTCGAGGTTCTTCATCGCTTCCACCGTCTCGGCCTGCACCAGCAGGCAGGTCTGCGCGTTGGCCTCGTGCAGGTAGTTCGGGTAGGCCTGCCAGCGCGAGGCACGCGCGAGCGCGCTGCCCATGCCGCGGATGCCCTCGGGCGGATAGCGCATGCCCTGCACCAGCCGCGCGGCCTGCTCGGCGGTGTCGACCATGGGCACCAGCAGCGTCTGCGCGCCGATGTCCAGGTGCTGCTTGATCAGCGTGGTGTCGCCCACCGGAATGCGCACGACCGGATGCGAGCGCTCGGCTTCGGCCTGCGCCGACCATGCGCTGGAGATGCCCTGCAGCTGCGCGAGCACTGAGCGCACGTCGTTGGGCGCGTGCTCGCCGTCGACCAGCAGCCAGTCGTAGCCGGTGCCGGCCAGGATCTCGGCCGCGTAGCCGTCGGCCAGCCCGACCCACAGGCCGATCTGGGGCTTGCCGGCCGCAAGGGCCTGCTTGAAGGTGTTGATGGGTGTGTGCATTGCGTCTTTCTTTCAGGCAAGGCGAAACGAGATGGAGCCGAGAGGTCCGTAGTCGGCGTGGAAGGTGTCGCCGGGCACGGCCGTCGTCGGCCGCGTGAACGAGCCGCCCAGCACCACTTCGCCGGCCTCCAGGCATTCGTCCCAGGGCGCGAGCTTGTTGGCGAGCCAGGCCACGCCGTTGGCGGGGTGATTGAGCACGGCGGCGGCCACGCCCGATTCCTCGATCACGCCGTTCTTGAAGAGCAGCGCGCTCACCCAGCGCAGGTCCACCGCGTCCGGCTTCACCGGCCGGCCGCCCATCACGATGCCGGCGTTGGCCGCGTTGTCGGAGATGGTGTCGAACACCTTGCGCGGCGCCTTGGTGTGGCGGTCGAACTGCTCGATGCGCGCGTCGATGATTTCGATGGCGGGCACCACGTAGTCGGTGGCGGCCAGCACGTCGAACATCGTCACGTTCGGGCCCTGCAGCTTCCTGCCCAGCACGAAGGCCAGTTCCACCTCGATGCGCGGCGCGATGAAGCGCTTGAACGGGATGTCGCCGCCCTGCTCGAAGAACATGTCGTCCAGCAGCGTGCCGTAGTCGGGCTCGTCGATCTGGCTGGACTGCTGCATCGCGCGCGAGGTCAGGCCGATCTTGTGGCCCTTGACGGTACGGCCCTCGGCGATCTTGGTCTTCACCCACTCGCGCGAGATGGCGTAGCCGTCTTCAATCGTCATCTCGGGAAAGCGCTTGGAGAAGTGCTCGACCTGCACGCGCGACTTCTCGCTTTCGTGCAGTTCGGCGGCCAGTTGGGCGATGGTGGCTGGGGACAGCATGGGCGGAGGTCGTCTCAGGTCTTGTTGAACAGTGGGTGAAGGTTGCTGTGCTTGCCGTCGTACACCTGCCCCGGGCTTTCGTCGATCTGCAGCGTGATGCCGATGTGCCGCTTGTCGAAGATGGGCGCGAAATGCGCGCGCACATCAGCCAGAAGCTCGTCGCCGGCCTTCTTCTTCACCGCCTCGGAACGCCCCGCGGCCATGCGGATGTTGAGGTACACGAAGGCGTAGTCGGCCTTGCCGTCGGCCACCGCGTAGTGCGCGGCGGGGTAGGCCAGCACGCGCGTGCCGCCGATGGGAAACACCGGCTTGTCGGCCTCGTCGCGCTGCTTCAGCATGGTGTCGGCCAGCGTGCGGCACAGCGCCGACATGTCGGTCTCGGCCTCGATGTTGGGCGTGTACAGGATCACCAGGTGTGGCATGTCGTGGCTCCGTTCTTCTTCATGCCACCGACATCACGGCGGCCGTGCAGGTCACCGCGAAGATCGGGATGGCCTTCATGTGGAAGATCTCGCCCTTGCCGCGCGCGGCGGCGGCCACGCTCAGGAAGGTGCGGATCTCGAAGCCGCCCTGGCCTGCCTCGCGGTAGGTGGCCTCGTCGTTGTAGTCGTCCTGCGAGAGCAGTGCGTCGCGGTCGTTGGCGCACCAGCGGCGCATGAACTCGGCGTCCCACTCGGCGTTGACCTTGCCCGAGTCGGGCGTGGCCGGCCAGTGCGAGATGCCGCCCGTGCCCACCAGCGCGATGCGCTCGGGCACCTTGTCGCAGGCGCGGCGCAGCGCTTCGCCGAAAGCCCATGCTCGGTGCAGCGGCGTGAGCGGCGGGCCCTGGCAGTTGATGTTCACGGGGATGACCTTGGTGTCGAACTCCGGCGTGAGGAAATTGAGCGGCACCATGATGCCGTGGTCGAACTTCCACTCCTCCGCGTAGGCCACGTCCACCGTTTGCATCACCTCGCGGATCAGCCGCTGCGATAGCGCGGCGTCGCCGGGAATGCGGTGCTTCTCGATGCCCAGCCACTTCGGGTCTTCGATCGGACCCTCGTAGCTGTCGGCCATGCCGATCGCATAGGCCGGCATGTTGTTCATGAAGAAGTTCGCGAAGTGCTCGGCGGCGATCACGATCACCGCGTCGGGCTTCGTCGCGCGCATCGCCTCGCCGAATCGGTGGAACTGCGCGTGGAACTCGTCCTTCACGGCAGGGTCGGCGAGGTGCGCGCGGCCGGTGATGCCGGGGGCGTGGCTGCACACGCCTGCGAATACGAGACTCATCTCGATGCCCGCCCGGCCGCCCGAAGGGCATCGAGCGCCCCCTCGGGGGGCAGCGAACCACACAAGGTGGGGAGCGTGGGGGTCTTCATATTCCCGCCACTTTCTCGTCGGTTCCGGTTGTCATTGCGTAGATGCCCGCGCGCACGGGGCCGTACTTGCGCACGCCCTCGCGCATGGCTTCGAGGTAGTCGGCCCACGGAATGCCCAGCAGCGGCGCGAAGTGCATCAGCAGCTGCCCGTTGCAGCCGAGCACGTAGAGCTTGCCGATGTCGCCGGTGTCGATGGCCTCGCGTTCCTCCTCGGTGAAATCGTAGGCGCCCAGCAGCGCCGCGCGCGCCTCGCCGCCTTCGGCATAGCGGCGCTGCACCTCGGGCTCGCGGTTGAGCGCGAAGAGGAATTTCTGCATCGCATAGAGGCTCATGGTTCAGCCCTCGATCTGGATGTTGGCCTTGCGGATCACCTCGCCGTACTTCGCGATTTCGCTCTGGATGAAGGCCGCGAAGCGCTCCGGCGTGCCCGACAGCGACGCGATGCCTCCCTTCTGGAAGGCCTCGGTCACCGCGGGGCCCGCGAGCGCGCGGTTCACCTCGGCGTTCATGCGCGCAACGATGGCGTCGGGCGTGCCGGCGGGCGCCAGCAGGCCGTTCCACGAATTGGACTCGATGGGCACGCCCTGTTCGGCCAGTGTGGGTATGGCGGGCGCGTACTGCGAGCGCTGCGCGGTCGCCATGCCCAGCGCCAGCAGCTTGCCGTTCTGGATGTGGCCGCGGAACTCGGGCCAGTTGCCGAACATCATCGTCACCTGGCCGCCGAGCAGGTCGGTGAGCGCAGGGCCCTGGCCCTTGTAGGGCACGTGCACGATGTCCAGGCCCATCTGCAGCTTGAGCATCTCGCCGGAGAGATGCGCCGAGGTGCCGTTGCCGAAGGAGGCGAAGCTCAGCGTGCCGGGCTTGGCCTTGGCCGCGTTGCGCAGGTCGGCCAGCGTCTTCAGGCCGCTGTTGGGGTGGGTGGCGAGCACGTGCTCCGACATGCCCATGAGCGCGACCGGGCGCAGGTCTTTCTGCGTGTCGTAGGGAAGCTTGCGGATCAGCGTCTGGTTGGCCGTGAAGCTGTTGGCCACGCAGACGAAGGTGTAGCCGTCGGGCGCTGCCTTGGCAGCGGCATCGACGCCGATCACCGTGCCCGCGCCGGGCTTGTTGTCGACGATCACCGGCTGGCCCAGCGTCTTCGACAGCTCCGTGCCGACGAGGCGCGCGACGAAGTCGGTGGTGCCGCCTGGCGTGAAGGGCACGATCACGCGGATCGGCTTGTTGGGCCATGCCGCCTGCGCACGCGCCAGGGAGGGCAGGGCTGCGATTGCCGCGGCGCCTTGCAGCAACGCGCGACGCTGCATGCTCATGCCACGCCCCAACACGACTTTGGGACCGTGGCTCACGCCACGCCCCAGTGCGGAATGTGGTGCGAGCCCAGCGACACCGCCACGTTCTTCGGCTCGCAGAACACCTCGTAGCTCCAGGTGCCGCCTTCGCGGCCCGTGCCCGAGGCCTTGGTGCCGCCGAAGGGCTGGCGCAGGTCGCGCACGTTCTGGCTGTTGACGAAGCACATGCCGGCTTCCACGGCCGCGGCCACGCGGTGCGCCTTGCCGATGTTCTCGGTCCACACGTAGCTGCTCAGGCCGTACTGGATGTCGTTGGCCAGGCGAATGGCATCTGCCTCGTCCTTGAACGGAATCAGGCAGGCGACGGGGCCGAAGATCTCGTCCTGCGCAATCTTCATGCGGTTGCCCACGTCGGCGAACACGGTGGGCACCACGTAGTTGCCCTTCTTCACGCGATCGGGCAGGTTGGCCGGGCCTTCGAGGCCGCCGCACAGCAAAGTGGCGCCTTCCTTCGGGCCCAGCTCGATGTAGCTGCGCACCTTGGCCAGGTGGGCCTGCGAGATCATCGGGCCGACGATGGTCTTCTCGTCCAGCGGGTCGCCGACGGTGATGCGCTTCGCGCGCTCGGCGAATTTCGCGGCGAAGTCGGCGTAGATCGACTGCTGCACCAGGATGCGCGAGCCGGCCGTGCAGCGCTCGCCGTTGTTGCTGAAGATCATGAACACGGCCGCGTCGAGCGCGCGGTCGAGGTCGGCGTCCTCGAAGATCACGAAGGGGCTCTTGCCGCCGAGCTCCATGCTGAACTTCTTCAGGCCCGCGCTCTTCACGATGCGGTTGCCGGTGGCGGTGGAGCCGGTGAACGAGATGGCGCGCACGTCGGGGTGGCTCACCAGCGGCTCGCCGGCCTCCTTGCCGTAGCCGTGCACCAGGTTCAGCACGCCGGGCGGAATGCCGGCCTCCAGCGCCAGTTCCCCGAGGCGCGCGGCCGTCAGCGGCGAGAGCTCGCTCATCTTCAGCACGGCGGTGTTGCCGAAGGCCAGGCAGGGCGCGACCTTCCAGGTGGCCGTCATGAAGGGCACGTTCCACGGGCTGATGAGCGCGCACACGCCCACCGGGTGGAACAGCGTGTAGTTCAGGTGCGTGGGCGTGGGGTAGGTGTGGCCGTCCACGCGCGTGCACATCTCGGCGAAGTAGTAGAAGTTGTCGGCCGCGCGCGGCACCAGCTGCTTGCCGGTCTGCGCGATCACCTGGCCGCAGTCGTTGGTCTCGGTCTGCGCGATCTCGGGCACGTTCTTCGCGATCAGGTCGCCGAGCTTGCGGATCAGCTTCGCGCGCTCCGGCGCGGGCATGCCGGCCCATTTGGGGAAGGCTTCCTTGGCGGCGGCCACGGCCGAAGTCGCCTCGGCCTCGCCGCCCGAGGCGACTTCGGCCAGCACTTCCTGCGTGGCGGGGTTGACGGTCTCGAAGTAGTCGGTGCCGGCAACGCTCTTGCCGTTGATCAGGTGATCGACTCTCATGCTTTTCCTTGGATTGTCTCGATGGTGTTCATGAGCGCGCCGATGCGCTCGATCTCGGTGACGACGACGTCGCCCGGCTTGCAATCGACCACGCCGTCGGGCGTGCCGGTGAGGATCAGGTCGCCTGGCGAGAGCGTCATGAAGCGGCTGAAGTACTCGATGAGGAACGGCGCGTCGAAGATCATGTCGCGCGTGTTGCCCTCCTGCGTGACGGTGCCGTTCACCGTGGTGCGCAGCGCGAGCGCCATCGGGTCGTCGATGTCGGCGGCGTCCACGAACCACGGGCCCAGCGGCGTGCAGGTGTCGCGGTTCTTCACGCGCAGGTTGGGGCGGTACCAGTTCTCCAGGTAGTCGCGGATGGCGTAGTCGTTGGCCACCGTGTAGCCGCCGATGAAGTCGTAGGCGTCGTCGCGCTTCACGTTCTTCGCGGTCCTGCCGACCACGATGGCGAGCTCGCATTCGTAGTGCATGAACTGCACGCCGGCCGGGCGAAGCGTGTGCTGCCGGTGGCCGATGAGCGCGCTCTGGCCCTTGACGAACACCAGCGGCTCCTCGGGCGCCTTGAACTCGAGCTCCTTGGCGTGGTCGGCGTAGTTGAGGCCCAGCGCGAGGATGGTGCGCGGGCGCGTGACGGGGGCGAGCGGCGGCAGCCACACGAGCTGCTCCTGCGGCACGACGCGGCCGTCGTCCAGCCGCACCGCAGCGTCGGGACGGCCGTCGAACTCGTGGCTGGTGCCGGTGTGCTCGCGGCCTTCGAAGATGACGCGTGCGTGCTTCATGCCGTGGCTTCCTTCACCAGCGTGTTGCTCAGGGTCTCGAAACCCGGCGCGGAGATGTCGATGCGGTCGCCCGCGCGTGCCAGCGGACGGCCGGGGCCGCAGCCGAGCATCAGCACGTCGCCGTGCGCGAGCGTCATGAATTCGCCGACGTCGGCGAGCAGCTGCTGTGCCGGGCGCACGAGCTGCGAGAAGTCGAGCGACTGCCTGAGCTCGCCGTTGATGCGCACCTCGGCGCGGAAGTTCGCGGGGTCGGCCACTTCCTGAGCGTCGCGCAGCACGGGGCCGATGCCGAGGAAGCCGTCTACGCACTTGAACTTGACCGGCGGCCGGAAGAAGCTCGCGTGCGGGATCGACAGGTCGTTCATCAGCACGAAGCCTTCGACGTCGCCTTCGGCGCCGATCACCATGCCGATGCTCGCGCCGACTTCGATCTCCGGCACGTCGGCCGGCACCGTGATGGCGCTGCCATGCGGGCTCCAGGTGTTGGCCGTCTTCACGTAGAGAACAGGCGCCTTGGGCGGTGCTTTGTAGGGCGGCTGCGTCATCTGCGGCGCGAGCGCTTCGGCTTCGGCGCGGAAGTTCAGCAGGGTGCCGTACACCGTGCCCGTGGGCAGGAAATGGGGAGTGCTGCTCATGGCGAAGGTTGCTCCAGTGCGATGAGTTCGTCGAGCAGCCCGTAGAGCTGCGCGAGCCTGGCCTTGCCGAGGGACTTTTCCATCCAGTCGTAGTGGGCCTCGATGCTGCTGCCCAGCCGCTTCACCAGCTTCATGCCGTGCGGCGTGGCCTCGACCACGGTGCGGCGCTGGTCGGCCGGATCGCGCGCGCGGGTGATGAGGTTGTCGCGCTCCATGCGCGCGAGCACGCCGGTGA
This sequence comes from Variovorax sp. CAN15, assembly GCF_030462475.1. Taxonomy (GTDB): domain Bacteria; phylum Pseudomonadota; class Gammaproteobacteria; order Burkholderiales; family Burkholderiaceae_C; genus Variovorax. Next base: position 361,031 of record NZ_JASMRZ010000001.1, on the reverse strand, counting down.
GGCTGGGCCCGAGGATGAAGGCCTCGCGCGCCACGCGGCCGGTGTCGACCGCGCCGTGCTCGCCCAGCACGCGCAGCACGCGCCATTGCTGGTCGGACAGCGCGTGCTCGCGCAGGCTGGGCCGGGTGTGGGCCATCACGGCTTCGCGTGCCTGCAGCAGAAGGCGCGGCAGGTTGCGATGAGTGAATGTGGTGCTCAAGGCTTGTCTCTTCCGAAATTACTTAACATGTTAAATGAATCGTCGCGGCTTTCCTAGCCGATTGCTCGATCGATCCGCAAACCTAGGGTATGCACGGATGAGCCGTGCGGCGGGCTTCAGCGCGCGGCGGGTGCTTCGCGGCGGCGCCGGTCGGCCTTGGGCAGGTCGGCCGCGGCCACCATTGCCTCGCCGCGCGCGTGCAGGCGCTGCAGCATGTCGTCGAGCAGCGCGGCCTCGGCGGTGTCCAGCGCGCCGAGCAGTTCGGTGTTGATCGCGCAGACCAGCGGATACAACTCCGCGTGGAGCTTCGTGCCCCGCGCGGTCAGGCGCAGGAGCACATGGCGCCTGTCGCCCGCGGGCTGCTCGCGCGAGACCAAGCCCTTCTCGACCAGCGAACTCACTGCGCGCGACGTGCGCGCCCGGTCGAGCTGCGCATGCTCGGCCAGCTGCGACGAGCCCAGCGCGCCGTGCCCCGCGAGCGTGGCGATGAGCCGCCATTCGCGCCGCGTGATGCCGAAGCGCCCCTCGCACAGCCGGATCACCATGCTGCCCGCGACCGACAGCAGCCGGCTGGTGCGGTAGAGCAGCAGGTCGTCGAGCGTGCGCGGCGGTGCGTGCAGAGGCATAGGGGTTTGCCCGGGCGATGATTGATTAGATGAACCAATTGTCGACGCTCTAAAGTGGCCGCGACCTGCCGTGCGCTGCGCAGGCGGGAAAGAACGGAGACAAAAGACAGATGACTACAGATTCCCGGCCCCTGCATCCATCGAGCCGACGCCGCGTACTGGCCGCGCTCGGCGGCATGGCCCTCGCGCCGCTCGCCGCCACGGTACAGGCTCAACAGCAGGCGATCGCGCGCGGCACACCCATCCGCGTGCTGATCGGCGTGCCCGCCGGCGGCACGCAGGACGTGCTCACGCGCGCCATCGCGCAGGAAGTGCGCGAGTCGCTCGGCCCGCTCATCGTGGACAACCGTTCCGGCGCCGCCGGGCGCATCGCGGTCGACGTGGTGAAGACCGCCGCGCCCGACGGCCACACGCTGCTGCTGGGCACCGCGAGCATGATGACCATGTTCCCCAGCGCCTACAGGAACCTGACCTACGACCCGGTGAAGGACTTCCAGCCCCTCATCAACGCGGCCCGCTTCGAACTCGCGCTGGTGGTGCACAAGGACGTGCCGGCCAACACGGTCGCCGAATTCATCGCCTGGGCCAGGAAGCAGCCCGGCGGCGTGAGCTTCGCGTCGTACGGCGCGGGCACGCCCTCGCACTTTCTCGGCGAGATGCTCAACCGCTCCGCGGGGCTGTCGATGGTGCACGTGCCCTACCGCGGCTCCACGCCGGCGCGCCAGGACGTGATGGGCGGCATCGTCCCCGCCTACTTCGATACCGTCGGTGGCGCGCTGCAGCTGCTGCCCACCGGCCGGGTGAAGGTGATCGCCACCAGCGGCGAGAAGCGCTCGCCGCTGATGCCCAGCCTGCCCACCTTCGTCGAGAGCGGCCTGAAGGATGTGGTGGCGACCGCCTGGTTCGCCTACTACGCGCCGCTGAAGACGCCCAAGCCGGTGCTCGACCAGCTGCGCGCCGAGTTCACGCGCGCGGTGAACTCGCGCGAGGTGCGCCAGCAGCTGCTGCAGAACGGCATGTACCCGGTCGGCGACGGCCCCGAGGCGCTGCTGAAGACCATGCGCGAGGACACCGCGCGATGGGCGGCGATCATGAAGGCGGTGAACTTCCAGGCCAACGACTGACGAGGTGTCGCGCCCGGCCACCTAAACTCGAAGGATGGCCAAGGACAAAACACTTTTCGTCTGCAGCGAATGCGGCGGCACCAGCCCGAAGTGGCTGGGCAAATGCCCCAGCTGCGGCGCATGGAACACGCTCGTCGAGCAGGTCGCGGGCGCGGGCAGCAGGCCCGCCAACAACCGCTTCGGCACCCAGTTCGCGTCGCTCGCGGGGGCATCGGAGCTCGCGACGCTTTCCGAGATCGAGGCGACCGATGTCGCGCGCACGCCCACCGGCATCGACGAGCTCGACCGCGTGCTGGGCGGCGGCATCGTCTCGGGCGGCGTCACGCTGATCGGCGGCGACCCGGGCATCGGCAAGTCGACGCTGCTGCTGCAGGCGGTCGATGCGCTGCAGCACGCAGGGCAGAACGCGCTCTACGTCACCGGCGAGGAAAGCGGCTCGCAGGTGGCGCTGCGCTCCAGGCGGCTGGGCCTGGACCACTCGCAGGTGCAGGTGCTGGCCGAGATCCAGCTCGAGAAGATCATTGCCACGCTCGACGCCACGCGCCCGGCCATCGCGGTGATCGACTCGATCCAGACCGTGTATTCCGACCAGCTCACCTCTGCCCCGGGCTCCGTGGCGCAGGTGCGCGAGTGCGCGGCGCACCTCACGCGCTTCGCCAAGACCAGCGGCACGGCGGTGGTGCTGGTGGGCCACGTCACGAAGGAGGGCGCGCTCGCGGGCCCTCGCGTGCTGGAGCACATGGTCGACACGGTGCTGTACTTCGAGGGCGACACGCATTCGAGCTTCCGCCTCGTGCGCGCCATCAAGAACCGCTTCGGCGCGGTCAACGAGATCGGCGTGTTCGCCATGACCGAGCGCGGCCTCAAGGGCGTGACCAACCCGAGTGCCATCTTCCTGAGCCAGCATGCCGAGCCCGTGCCCGGCAGCGTGGTGCTCGTCACGCTGGAAGGCACGCGGCCGATGCTGGTGGAAATCCAGGCGCTGGTCGACAACGGCGGCCCGAGCCCGCGCCGCCTCTCGGTGGGCCTGGACCGCGACCGCCTCGCGATGCTGCTGGCTGTGCTGCACCGCCATGCCGGCGTGGCCTGCATGGACCAGGACGTGTTCGTGAACGCGGTGGGCGGCGTTCGCATCAGCGAGCCCGCGGCCGACCTGGCCGTGATGCTGTCCATTACCTCCAGCCTGCGCGGCAAGCCGTTGCCCAAGGGCTTCATCGCTTTCGGCGAAGTGGGCCTGGCCGGCGAGGTGCGTCCCGCGCCGCGCGGGCAGGAGCGCCTGCGCGAGGCCGCCAAGCTGGGTTTCAGCGTGGCGGTGGTGCCCAAGGCGAACGCGCCGCGAAAGGGCGCGAAGGAAATCGAAGGGCTGACGATCCACGCGGTGGACCGCATCGAGGAGGCGATGGAGGTGGTCCGCCGCCTCGACTGAAGCTGGGGGAAAAAATGACCCGGCGCGCGCGGTGGCGCGCCGGGCCTACCCTCCCTATCCCCCGATGTGCATCGTGAACGCCGGTCCGCTGTTGAGCACGCATTGGCCGCTGCCCAGCGTGGCCGAGTTCATCGAATACTGGCAACTCAGGTTGCCGCCGCGGCTGCCGGTGGCGTTCGCCACACCGTTGGCGCGCGAGCCGGCGACCCGGGTTGCCTCTCCCTGAAACTGTTCGCCGCCGATCTGTGCGTTGAAGTGGCCGCGGCCGTTCATGTCGTTGGTCACCGTGCCGGAGACGACGCCGTAGCGCGAGGCCTCGGCGTTCGACGGGTACAGCCGCGCGTTGAAGGTCTGTGCGACCGGGCCCGGCGGGACGGCGTAGGCCTGCGAAGGCGGCGCCGAAGGAGCGGGTTGCCCGAGCGGCACGACGTAGCAGCCGCTGAGCGCGGCGGCCGTGAGCGTGGCGGCGAGGGTGAGACGAACGAATGTGACGGAGCGCGGAATGGTCATACGCTTTTCGGTGGCCCGGGCAGATGCCCGTGCGGCGAAATGTGCCCGCCGATGCGCCGGTACGGATCGCTTTTGAAGCCGAGTACCGTTTTTCGCCCCTTGCGGTAGTCGGGGTGGCTACTTCGGAGGGCGCGCACGGGCGGCGACAATGCGCGCCATGAATTTCAAGAACTTTCTGCTGCCTCTGGGCGCCATCGTCGTCATGGCGCTGGCCTGGCGCGCGGCCGGATGGGGCGGTGTCGCCCTGGCCGGCGGCGCGATCGTGATGTTCCTGCTGCTGCACTTCAACCGCGCCATGCAGGTGCTCAAGCGCGCGGCCGAGCGGCCGGTGGGCTACGTGGCCAGCGCGGTGATGCTCAACGCCAAGCTCAAGCCCGGCGTGACGCTGATGCACGTGATCGCGATGACCCGCGCCCTCGGCGAACTGCGCTCGCCCAAGGACGAGCAGCCCGAGCACTACCGCTGGACCGACGGCGGCAGCTCGTACGTCGATGCCGTGTTCAACGGCGGCAAGCTGCAGAGCTGGACCCTCACCCGCCCCGAAACGCCGGCTGACGACGAGGCCAACAACACGGCAGCCTAGACCGTGCTCCCCTTGCGCCGGGGCTGCCGCCACGGCGGATTGGCCTTCGCCTGGTGGCGCGCCTCCTTCGCGAATTCGGCGCATGCGTGCGTCATCAGGTCGGCCGAGCGGTAGACCAGGAACACGTCGAAGTCCGGCAGCTCGTCGGTGATCGGCAATTTCTCCAGCAGATGGGGCTGCAGCCGCAGCGGCCCCGCCCCGTGGAACACGAAGTCCGACCACATGCTGATCAGGTCGGTCTGCGTGGCCAGCTGCAGGCCCAGCAGGTTCGAGGCGCTCTGCACCATGCGCCTGGGTATCTCCAGCCCGTGCATGTTCATCATGCTCACCAGCGGGCTGCCCGCGTCGTCGATCGGGTCGAGCACCAGCCAGTCGGCGTCCACCAGCGGCTGCAGCCTGCGCACGCGCCGCAGCGGATGGCCGGCGCGCACCGACAGGTGCATGGCCACCGAGAAGAGCGGCTCCCACTGGAAGGCGTTGGTGCCCGGACCGTTGCAGGTGGAGACCAGGCCCAGGTCGAGCCGGCCCTCGCGCAATCCCTCGAAGATCTGCTGCGGCCGCAGCTCGAAGCCGCGCAGCGCCACGTTGGGAAAGCGCCTGCGGAACGATGCCATCGCATCGGGCAGCGGCCCGCTCGAGGCCACGGCGGTGAAGCCGATGTTGAGCTGCGCCTCGTCGTGCCCGCGTATCGCCTCGATGTCCTCCAGCGCGTGCCGCAACTCCTGCTCGACCACGCTCGCGCGCTTGACCAGCGCCGTGCCGTAGGCCGTGAGGCTCACGCCGCGCGTCGAGCGGGACATCAGCGTCACGCCGAGTTCGCGCTCCAGTTCCGAGATGGTCTTCGACAGCGCAGGCTGGGTGGTGTGAAGGCTGCGCGAGGCCTCGTGGATGCTGCCGTGCTGCGCCACGGCCAGCAGTACGCGCAACTGTTGCAGCTTCATCGTGGTGCGCCGCTCCCGGAAAGAGGCCTTTTGGGGGTTGTCCCGATGGTCTCCGGCGACTGTTTATGACGGGGATGCCGTTTGGTTATCAGCATGAAAATTTGTGATTCTTCGCCGCAGCGCTTTGCCTGAATACTCCGCCGCGAACGGGCCCGCAGTCGATGCACGCCCTCTCGCAACCTGTACGTGGAGTGACATTAGATGAGCGAAGCCGCATTGCCCGCAAGCCCGATCCTGGGTTCTTCTTCAACTGGCGCCACGGCACAAGGCAAGGGAAAGCAGAGCCAGTTCCGCCTGATCGCCGCCTGCTCGCTGGGCAACGCGCTGGAGATGTACGACTTCACCGTCTACAGCTTCTTCGCGCTGCTGATCGGCAAGCTGTTCTTCCCCTCCGACAGCCCCTACGGCTCGCTGCTGCTGGCGGTGGCCACCTTCGGCATCGGCTTCGTGATGCGCCCGCTGGGCGGCGTGATCATCGGCAACTACGCCGACCGCAGGGGCCGCAAGGCGGCGATGACGCTGACCATCGGCCTCATGGTGCTGGGCACGCTGTGCATCGCCTTCGCGCCCTCTTATGCGTCGGCCGGCGTCTTCGGCTCGCTGATGATCGTGCTGGGCCGGTTACTGCAGGGCTTCTCGCTCGGCGGCGAGGTGGGTGCCGCCACGTCGATGCTGATGGAGGCGGGCGGCGTGAAGGGCCGGGGCTTCCGCGTGAGCTGGCAGCTCGCGAGCCAGGGCGTTTCGGCGCTGCTGGGCGCGCTCACCGGCGCCGCGCTGTATGCCGTGCTGCCGCAGGCATCGCTGGAGAGCTGGGGCTGGCGCCTGCCGTTCCTGCTCGGGCTGCTGATCGCGCCGGTGGGGCTCTACATCCGCGCGCACCTGGAAGAGACGCACGTCGCCGAGAGCCACGAGTCCAGCCCCATCGGCCGGCTGCTGCGCGAGCACGGCGGGCTGGTGCTCAAGGGCATCCTGGCCACCACCGCCGGCACGGCCACGATGTACCTCGTGGTGTTCTTCATGCCCACCTACATGATCCGCGTGCTGCACATGCCGCCGTCGCTGTCGCTGCTGTCGGGCTGCGTCACGGGCATCACGCTGTTCGTGGTGTCGCTGGTGGCGGGGCGGCTGGCCGACAGGCTGCCCGATCGCAAGCCGCTGGTGGTCGGCTCGCTGCTCTTCAGCGTGATCGCGGTGTACCCGGTGTTCTGGCTCATCGGCCAATACCCGAGCGTGCCGCTGGTGCTGGCACTCTCGGCCCTGCTCACCGCGAGCGTGAACATCGGCACCACGCCCATGTTCCTGATGTTGCTGGAGATGCTGCCGGCCGGCGTGCGCGCCAGCGGCATCTCGGTGATCTACAGCGTGGGCGTGACGGTGTTCGGCGGCTCGTCGCAGTTCATCGTGACATGGCTGCTCGCGAAGACCGGCAACCCGATGTCGCCCGCTTTCTACATGATGGTCTGCGGCGTGCTGAGCCTTGGCGCGCTGCTGAGCCTGCGCGAGCGCAAGGCGGCATGAACTCCACGACGATCACAAGCAGGAAGCTCCCCGAATGACCCGCCAACTCAGCCCCCAGACCACGAAGCTCCTGTCGCGCCTGCTGCCTCAGGCCGACGTCGACACCCAGGCCTTCGTCGACATCCGCAGGCAGATCCACGCCAACCCCGAGCTCGGCTTCGAGGTCAACGCCACCAGCGAACTCGTCGCGAACCTGCTGCGCAGCTGGGGCTACGAGGTGCACACCGGCATTGGCCGTACCGGCATCGTGGCGCAGCTCAGGCTGGGCAGCGGCACGCGCCGCCTGGGCATTCGCGCCGACATGGACGCGCTGCCCATCACCGAGGCCACCGGCCTGCCGTATGCGAGCCGCAATGCGGGGCGCATGCACGCCTGCGGGCACGACGGCCACACGGCCATCCTGCTGGCGGCCGCCAAGGCGCTGGCGAAGGCGCGCGACTTCGACGGCACGCTGAATCTGATCTTCCAGCCCGATGAAGAAAACCTCTGCGGCGCGCGCGCGATGATCGAGGACGGCCTGTTCGAGCGTTTCCCCTGCGATGCGGTGTACGCGCTGCACAACGCGCCGGGCGTGCCGGTGGGCACCATGCTGGCGGTCGAGGGGCCGCTCACGCTGTCCTCCGACGTGGCCGACGTGACCATCAAGGGCGTGGGCGGGCACGGCGCCATGCCGCATCGCGCACGAGACCCGGTCGCGGCGGCGGCGGCCGTGGTGACGGCCCTGCAGACGGTGGTGGCGCGCAACGTGGCGCCGGACGACACGGCGGTGGTGTCGGTGGGCTTCATCCGCGGCGGCGCCACGCACAACGTGATTCCGCAGTCGGTGTCGCTGGGCCTGAACGTGCGCGCGGCACGGCCCGAGACGCGCGCGCTGGTCGAGCAGCGCATCCGCGAGATCGTGAGCCTCACCGCGCAGGCGCACGGCGTGGAGGCCGAGGTCGATTACCGCGCGCTGGTGCCGCCGGTGGTCAACACAGCGGCCGAGACGCAGCTCGCGGCACGGGTGTGCGCCGAGCTGGTGGGCGAGGAGAACGTCGTCACGCAGGCGCCCAAGGGTTTTGCCGGCAGCGAGGACTTCGCCTGGATGCTCTCCGAGCTGCCGGGCTGCTATCTGCTGCTCGGTAACGGGGAGGGCGAGTTCGGCGGCTGCATGGTGCACAACCCCGGCTACGACTTCAACGACGAAGTGCTGCCGTTGGGGGCCGCTTGCTGGGTCCGGTTGGCCCAGACCTACTTGGTCGCCTGAGCCGCCACGGCCTCAGAACGGCGCGTCTTCTTCCTCGGGTGCGTCGGCAGACACCGTCGTCGTGGGCGCGGTTGCAGCGGCAGGCTTCGGCGCTTCGTCCGGCGCTGCCGCCGAGAAGGCAGCTTCGCCACCCAGCGCATCGAGCAGCGCCGGCACCAACTGTCCCAGTTCGCCCGTGGCGATGGCCACGTCGGCGTCGAAGTTGTCTTCCTTCTTGCCGCCCGCCGCGCCATCGCCCGTGCCTTCGAGGAAGGCGATCTTGCGGATCAGCAGGCCGTGCGTGAGCTCGAAGGAGACGCGGTCGTCCCAGGTCAGCGCGAGGCGGGTGGGACGCTTGCCGTCGGTGATGTGCTGCTTCACCTCGTCGATGTCCAGCGGGTGCTTGGCGTAGCGCACCACGGCCTTGGAGTCGTCGCTGGCCTTGAGCTCGCACTCGCGGTCGATGGTGAAGCCGGCCGGCGGCTCCTGCGTGAGCAGCCAGTTGGCCATGGCGGCCGCGGGCTCGATCTGGGTGTTGATGAGCGCCACCGCGAAGCCGTCGAGCGACTTCACGAGGCTGGTGACCACTTCGTCGGCGCGCGAGGCGTTGCCGGTGTTGATCACCAGGCGGTTCTCGGCCTTGTCGATCCACACCGTCACGCGCGCGCTGCGGGTGAAGGCCATGGGCAGCAGCTCCAGGGTGATGTCTTCCTTGAGCTCCTTCTTTTCCTTCTTGCCGGGCTTGCGGCCGGTGGTGGCCTCGATGTGGGCGCAGCGCTCGTCGACCTTGCGGCGAACCACCGAGCCGGGCACCTGCTTGCTCTCGATCATGTATTCGACCAGCCACTGGCCGTCGATGGACTCCACCAGCGGGCCGTTGGCTTCGCCGCGGGGCTCGATCCAGCCGGCGGACTTTTCCTGCGAGGGGCCGCAGGGCTCGAAGCGCTGCTTGCCGAGCCCTTCTTCCGCCTCGGCCAGTGTCTGGGACCAGGCAGGTTCGATGCGATAGACGATGACGTTCTTGAATACGGACACGGAAACCCTTTTCCAACGGTTTGGACAGCCGGCCATTGTCGGGCACCCCGTTCCGGGCGCGGCCGTAAAATCGCAAGCTTTTGCGACTTCCCTTCCTGTCGCACCCCCACACCGATCCCAAAGGAATCAGGAAATGAGCTCGATCCCCCCCTCGCTGGACGACCGTGACGGCAAGATCTGGATGGACGGCGAACTCGTGGACTGGCGCGACGCCAAGATCCACGTGCTGAGCCACACGCTGCACTACGGCTGCGGCGCCTTCGAGGGCGTGCGCGCCTACAAGACGGCCGATGGCAGCACCGCGATCTTCCGCCTGGCCGAGCACACCGAGCGCCTGTTCAACAGCGCCAAGATCCTGCGCATGAAGATCCCTTTCACGCAGGAACAGCTCAACGAGGCCCAGAAGCAGGTGGTGCGCGAGAACAAGCTCGAGAGCTGCTACCTGCGCCCGCTGATCTGGATCGGCTCCGAGAAGCTGGGTGTGAGCCCCAAGGGCAACAAGGTGCACGCCATGGTCGCGGCCTGGTCCTGGGGCGCCTACCTGGGCGAAGAGGGCATGAAGCGCGGCATCCGCGTGAAGACTTCGAGCTACACCCGCCACCACGTCAACATCACGATGACGCAGGCCAAGACGGTGAGCAACTACACCAACTCGATCCTGGCCAACATGGAAGCGCTTGACGACGGCTACGACGAGGCGCTGCTGCTCGACGCGAGCGGCTTCGTGTCCGAAGGCGCGGGCGAGAACATCTTCGTGGTCAAGGGCGGCGTGGTCTACACGCCCGACCTGTCGGCCGGCGCGCTCAACGGCATCACCCGCAACACCATCCTGCACGTTTGCAAGGACCTGGGCCTGGAGCTGGTGCAAAAGCGCATCACGCGCGACGAGGTCTACATTGCCGACGAGGCCTTCTTCACCGGCACCGCCGCTGAAGTGACGCCCATCCGCGAACTCGACCGCGTCGAGATCGGCAACCGCGGCGACGGCGGCGCCCGTGGCCCGATCACCGAGAAGATTCAGTCTGCCTTCTTCGACATCGTGAACGGCAAGAACCCCAAGTACGCCCACTGGCTCACGAAAGTCTGAAAGAAACCATGTCCACCAATGCAGTCGTCGAACTCCTGGCCAAGGAGCTCAATCATCAGGGCGGCGTGTTCTGCCCCAGCCCCAAGGCCGACATGAAGCTCTGGAACAGCCACCCGAAGGTCTACCTCGACGTGGCGCGCACCGGCGAAGCCAAGTGCCCGTATTGCGGCACGGTGTACCGGCTGAAGGCCGGCGAGGCGGTGTCGGCGCGGCACTGAGCCGCCGGCAGCTGAACCGTCCGGCCCCGGCCGTCCGATGCCTCTTCAGGCTGCCGGGCGGGCGGGGCCTTTTTCCAGGCTCTCCAGGCCCTTGAGGCGCGAAGGCAGCATCCCGCGCCACGGATCCGGATCGTTCTTCTCCTGCGCGAGCCGCAGGTAGACCATCGAGATGAACAGCAGCGCAAGGCCGATCTGCGCGTCGCGCATGGCCGAATTCACGCTCGAGGCGATCAGCGCGATCAGCGTCGCGGCCAGTGCATAGCGCCCGGCGATGTCGGGCCGCCTCCATGCCTGCCAGACGGCGGCGACCATGATGACGAGCAGGCTCAGCAAGGCCGGCAGGCCGCCCTGGGCGCCGACCCACAGGAAGTCGTTGTGCGGCATGTTCGAGTCGGCCAGCAGCGCCGGGCCGCGCTTGTGCCACTGGTCGGTCCAGCCGCCGATGCCCCAGCCGGTGAACGGGCGGTCGGCGATCATGAGGCCGGTGTCGCGGTACATGTAGTAGCGGATGGCCCAGCTGCCCTTGAAGACCGCGCCGGCCTGCGCCTCCTCGATTTCCTGCACGCCCACCTCCACCTTGTGCTGCAGCTGCGGCAGCTGGTAGAGCCCCGCGCCGAGCACCACGGTGCCCAGCACCAGCGCGCCCACCAGCATCTTCAGGTGGTTGCGCCACTGGTGGATGCACACCACCGGAATCACCAGCAGCAGCGCGAGCACCGAGGTGCGCGAGGTCAGCGGCAGCGCCACCACCAGGCCCAGCCCGAGCATCAGCACGAAGGCGGGGATGGAGCGCAGCGGCCTGTGCACGGCGATCTGCGCGATGCCCCACACGGCGGCGGTGGAAGCCACCACGCTGAACAGCAGTGCGTTGCTGATCGACTTGTTGCCCACCTCCATCACCACCGCGCGCAGCGGCGACCAGATGGGAAAGCCGCCGACCGCGTAGAAGACGATGACCAGCACGATGTTCAGCGCCGCGACCAGCAGGAAGCCGCGCAGCGCCCAGACGGCTTCCTCGCGCGTGAGCGCCATCGCCATCAGCATCGTGAGGCCGATGCGGATGCCGTGGAACAGGTTGGAGCCGGTCTCGGGATAGTGCTGCCCGATGGCCAGCACGATGAAGGTCCACGCGAAGTAGGCCATCACCGGCCACCACAGCGGGTTGGCGCGCAGCCGCGCATAGCGCTCGCCCAGGCCGCCGGCCACCAGCATGGTGAGCAGCAGCAGGATGGCCGAAAGATAGGTGACGCCGACCGGCATGAACACCACCAGCCCCCAGAACATGGCCGCGGGCCGAACGATGTGCGATCTCTGCATAGGGGCGGGATTTTAGGTTGGCGCCCCGGGAGCCAACCTGACCACGGCCCCGCGCGGGCGAGGGTGGTCCTGTGCGTGCAGCTCAGTGGCTGCGCGCAGCCGCCGGCAGGCGGATCACGAAGCTCGCGCCGCCGCCTGGGCGGTCTTCGCAGCGCACGGTGCCGCCGTGCCGCTCGGCGATCGACTTCACCAGCGCCAGCCCCAGGCCCACGCCGCCGTTGCGCTCGCTCGCGCCCGGCAGGCGGTAGAAGGGCTCGAAGATGCGCTCGCGCAGCGCGGGCGGCACACCTGGGCCGCGATCATTCACGCGCACGGTGGCAAAGCCGTTGGCGCTGCCGAGTTCCACCGCGATTTCGCCAGCGCCGTAGCGGCGCGCGTTCTCCAGCAGGTTGCGGATCGCGCGGCGCAGCAGGCGCGACACGCCGGGCACCGTGAGGCTGGCGTTGTCGGTGCCTTCGGCCAGGTCGAGTTCGGCGTTGACCTGCGAGCATTCCTCGGCCGCCAGGCCGGTCAGGTCGACCGGCTCGATGGTGCCCATGTCGGCCTCGCTGGCATCGAGCCGGCTGGCCAGCAGGATCTCGTCGATGAGCTGGTCGAGCTCGCCGATGTTGCGTGAGATCTCCTCGCGCGCCGACTGGCTCGGGCGCTCGCCCATCAGCTCCAGGCCCATGCGGATGCGGGTGAGCGGCGAGCGCAGCTCGTGCGAGGCGTTGGCCAGCAGCGACTTGTGCGAACGCACCAGCTGTTCGATGCGCTCGGCCGACGCGTTGAATCGTTTGGATAGATCAGCCACTTCGTCCTGCCCTTCTTCTGTGACGCGCGCCGAGAGGTCGCCCTCGCCCCACCGCTGCACCCCGCGCTGCAGCGATTCCAGCCGCTGCGTGATGCGCCGCACGATCGGGTACACACCCAGCGCCACCGCCACGCCCACCAGCGCGATCATCCAGCCCAGCCCGAAGGGCGTGCGCCACGGCGCGAAGCCGCCGGTGCCGGTGGGCCGCTCGCGCGGCGCGACCCGCAGCGTGATGGACTTGCCGTCGCTGAGCGTCACGTCGAATTCCAGGCCCTGGCCCGGCACGCGCAGCGCGGTGCCCGCGCCGATCGCCTTGTCCTGCGCGTCCAGCACCACCACGTTGCGCGGCACCGGCGCCAGCCGCTCGCGCTCGGCCTCGGCGGCTTCGCGCACGATCCAGTTGGCCATCAGCGTGAGGATGACGACCCCGCCCACCACCGCGAGCCAGATGCGGACGTAGAGGTGGCGCGAATAGAGGCTGCGCAGCATCGGCGGTCAGCCTAGTCTTGCTGCTTGGCGAAGACGTAGCCCACGCCGCGCACGGTGAGGATGCGCTTCGGATTCTTCGCGTCGACCTCGATGGCGGCGCGGATGCGGCCCATGTGCACGTCGATGGAGCGGTCGAAGGCCTCGAGTTCGCGGCCGCGCACGGCTTCCATGATCTGGTCGCGCGTGAGCACGCGGCCCGCGCGCTCGGCCATCGCCGTCAGCAGGTCGAACTGGTAGGAGGTGAGGTCGGCCACCGCGCCGCCCACCGACACGGTGCGCGCGTTGCGGTCGATCTCCAGCGTGCCGAAGCGCATCACCGTGGAGGCCTCGGCCTCGGTGGCGTTCTCGGAGCGGCGGCGCAGCACGGCGCGGATGCGCGCCAGCAGTTCGCGCGGCTCGAAGGGCTTGGGCAGGTAGTCGTCGGCGCCGATCTCCAGGCCGATGATGCGGTCCATCGGGTCGCCCTTGGCCGTCAGCATCAGCACCGACACCTTCGACAGCGGACCGGGCAGCGCACGGATGCGGCGGCAGACTTCGAGCCCGTCGGTGTCCGGCAGCATCAGGTCGAGGATCACCAGGTCGGGCGCGTGCTGCTGCAGCTGCTCGAGCCCGGCGGCGCCGTCGCCGGCATGGTTGAACGCGAAGCCCGACTGCGTCAGGTATTCGCCCACCATCTGCGCCAGGCGGGCGTCGTCTTCGATCATCAGGAGTTGGGGGGTGCTCATGCGCTTCATGGTCGTCCACCGGGAGCAATAGGGCTTGAACGCTCCGTAAAGTTGGGTAAACCTCGGCAACCCCTGTCAACCGGCCGTGCTGCGAAAAGCATAGCGCCGGTTGCAGTGGCCGTGGGCCTCAGCCCCGCGCAGGCGACCGCAACTGCAGCCGCAGCGACAGGGACGCGGAAAGCGGCAGGTCGACCGGCTTGCCCGCGCCGTCGCCGCTGCCGTCATCGAGATGTGCCAGCGATTCGAAGAGGCCCAGCGACAGGGCCATGGGATTGATCTCGGCCAGCGACTTCGCCGCTTCCGAGCGCGGCGGCGTGGCCGCCGGCGCCTTGCCGTCCTCGCTGGCCAGCGACCAGTCGAGCACCGCCACGGTGCGCTCGCTGGGCTCGCTGGCGATCACCAGCGCCACCGCGAGCAGGCCGCGGCTGTCGGTGACCGAGGTCACGGCGCCCACCGACGGCGCGTCGTAGCCCACCAGCAGCACCGGCTCCTGGTCGCAGGCGGACTGCACCGCCGCCTCCAGCAGGCCCGAGGCGAAGCTGTGCTCGTAGGCAGACACGGCGTTGCTGGCCGCCATGCAGCCCGTGCCGATGGTCCAGTAGCCCACCGCCGCGTTGTGCACCGAGTTGTGGAACTTGGTGGGCGAGAGCATCTTCGGGTCGCTCGCGAGCGTGGTGCACATGTAGTCGTTGATCGACAGGTCGCCATGCGCCGAGGTGAACACGCAGGGCACGTCCGCCGCGTTGCGGCCCGAGCCCGCGAGGGCGGCTGCCGCCACTTCGAGCGCCAGCGCCACGGTGTCGGGCGCGCGGCGCCGCTCCGCCGGTGCCAGCACCTGCGGCGAGGGGCGCTTCACGGGCGGATCGGCCAGCGCGCCTTCGCCGCGGAAGGCCGCGCGCGCGGTGTCCCAGCCGGGCAGCGTGGGAGTCCAGAAGGCCGGGCCTTCGATGTAGAGGGTGGGGGGCTTGGATGCGGCCTTGTTCATGTCGTTCGTGCCGCCTTGCCGAAAACCAGCGAGCAATTGTTGCCGCCGAAGCCGAAGGAATTGCTCAGCGCGTAGCGCACTTCGCCGCGCGCGGGCTCCAGCCGGATCTGCGGGCCGAAGCCTTCGTCCAGCGTGTGCGTGTTGACCGTGCCCGGCATCAGGCCGCGCTCGATGGCCAGCAGGCTGATGACGGCCTCGACGATGCCCGCGGCGCCCAGCGTGTGGCCCATGAAGCCCTTGGTCGAGCTGGCGTGCGTGCGCGCCGGGAAGCGGCGCGCCACCAGCGCGCCCTCGACCTCGTCGTTCTTCTGGCTCGCGGTGCCGTGCATGTTGATGTAGTCGATGGCCTCGGGTGCGAGGCCGGCGCGTGCCAGCGCCTCGTCGAGCGCGCGCTCGGCGCCCAGGCCCTCCGGGTGGGGTGTCGACATGTGGTGCGCGTCGCTCGCCTCGCCGTAGCCCAGCAGGTGCAGCGGCGCGGCATCGGCGCCGGTCTGCACGCGTTCGACCAGCGCAAAGCCCGCGGCCTCCCCGAGGCTGATGCCCTTGCGCGCGGCGTCGAAGGGCCGGCATGGCTCGGTGGACACCAGTTCGAGCGAGTTGAAGCCGAACAGCACGCTGCCGCACAGCGTGTCGGCCCCGCCGACCACGGCCGCGTCGGCCAGGCCCAGCCGGATCAGCCGCTCGGCCGAGGCGAACACCTTGGCGCTGGACGAACAGGCGGTCGAGATGGTCTCGCTGGGGCCGGTGATGCCCAGCAGCTGCTGCGTGAACATGGCCAGCGAATGCGGCGTGTGCACCGCCGCGCGGCGCTGGTAGGGCGGGAACATGCCCTGCTCGTCGAGCTGGGTGTAGGCCAGCTCGGTCTCGCCGATGCTGGCGGTGGAGGTGCCCAGCACGAGCGCGACGCGCGATGCGCCGTACTTCTCGCGCGCCGCGGCCACGGCCTCGATGAAGCCGTCGGCCTGCAGGCCCATCCAGGCCAGCCGGTTGTTGCGGCAGTCCCATTGCGCGAACGATTCGGGGAGCCGGGCCTCCTCGACCCCGTCGACGCGGCCGATCCAGGTGGGCAGCGGCGCGTCGCCGAAGTCGTTGGCGCGCAGCCCGCTGCGCGACTGCGCGAGCGCGTCGGCCAGCGCTTCCTTGCCGACACCGACGGCGCAGGTGGCCGTGTAGGCGCTTATCTGAAGGGGAGGGATTCTGGACGGCACGATCTTGTAGGGGTGTTGGGCTGTCGGTCGGCGCGCGACGGGAAGGAGCGGATATTTGAAAGAAACGAATGTATACCGGTGCAGCCTAACAGCAGCGCGGGCGGCGCAGCGTCGGCCGTTTCCTATACGGCGGGGGCGCTATCGGCGCTCCTGGGGGCTCGCGGTCGCCGTCAGCCGCGAGGCCAGCGCCACCAGAACCAGCACCGGTGCACCCAGCAGGGCGGTGCCGACGAAGAAGCTGCTGTAGCCGTAGGCGTCCACGAAGACGCCCGAGTAGCCGGCCAGGAACTTCGGCAGCAGCAGCATCAGCGAGCTGAACAGGGCGTACTGCGTGGCCGAGTAGCTGATGTTGGTGAGGCTCGACAGGTAGGCGATGAAGGCCGCCGAGGCGATGCCGCCGGCGAGGTTGTCGGCGGAAACCACCGCGATCAGCGCCGTCAGGTCGTGCCCGCGCGTGGCCAGCCAGGCGAAGAGCAGGTTGCTGGCGGCGCTGAGCACGGCGCCCAGCATCAGCACGCGCATCACGCCCAGGCGCATGGACAGCACGCCGCCGACGAACGCGCCCGCCAGCGTCATGATCACGCCGTAGATCTTGCTGACCGAGGCCACCTCGTCCTTGGTGAAACCCATGTCCACGTAGAACGGGTTGGCCATGATGCCCATCACCACGTCGCTGATGCGGTAGATGGCGATGAGCGAAAGGATCAGCACGGCCTGCCATTTGTAGCGGCGGATGAAATCGGCGAAAGGCTCGACCAGCACGTTGCGCAGCCATTCGGCGGCGGTCCGGGCCTTGGGCATGGCGCCCGGCGCCGGCTCGGGCGACAGCAGCACCGTGACCACGCCCACAGCCATCGACGCCGCCATCACCAGATAAGCCGTCTTCCACGCCCCGTTCTGGTAGGCCGCCGCGCCCGTGGCCGCCGCGGCGGGCGCCACCTCGGCCCAGGCCGCGACCCACAGCACGCCGGCACCGGCCCAGATCATCGCGAGGCGGTAGCCCGTCTGGTAGGCGGCTGCCAGCGCGGCCTGCTTGCGCGCTTCTGCCGATTCGATGCGGAAGGCGTCGAGCGCGATGTCCTGCGTGGCCGAGCCGAAGGCCACCAGCAGGGCGCACCAGACCAGAGGCGGGAGTCCGTCGCGCGGGTCGTTGACCGCCATGCCCGCCAGCCCGGCGATGACCATGCACTGCGCCAGCAGCAGCCAGCCGCGCCGGCGCCCCAGCAGGGTGGTGAGCGGCGGCAGCGGCAGCCGGTCGACCAGCGGCGCCCAGACCCACTTGAAGCCGTAGGCCAGCCCGACCCAGCTCAGGTAGCCGATGGTGGTGCGGTCGATGCCCGCCTCGCGCTGCCGGAAGCTCAGCGTGCCGAGCACCAGCAGCAGCGGCAGCCCCGCCGAGAAGCCCAGCGCCAGCATGCGCAGGGTGGCGGGTTCGAGGTAGACCTTCAGCGCGTCGCGCCAGGGCGGTGAGGGGGGCGTGGGGTTTTCTGCGGGCGAGGCGGACATGTGCCCCGGATTGTCCATGAGCGACGGCCCGGGTTCCCGGGCTTGTTGTCTTCATTTGTTCCTATCATCCCGCTCCTATGTGCACACGATGCGATCACCCCCTTCTTCCCGCCGTTCCCGCTCCTTCCGTCGCTTCCGCGTGGAATCCGCGACGTGCCTTCCTGCTGGCGGCGGCCGGCGCGGTGCTTGCGAAGCCGGCCCTGGCGCAGGTCGACGTGGGCAAGGCCTCGGTCGCCCGGAACATCGTGCCGGTCGAGCAGATCGAGTCGGCCGGCGTGCAGCAGTACGGCCAGTTGCTCGAGCAGGCACGCGCCAAGGGCGCGCTCGCGGGCGAGAACAACCCGCAGCTGCAGCGGCTGCGGGCCATTGCCAAGCGGCTCATCCCGTTCGCCATGCCGTGGAACTCGCGCGCACGCGACTGGAAGTGGGAAGTCAACCTGATCGGCAGCAAGCAGATCAACGCCTTCTGCATGCCCGGCGGCAAGATCGCCTTCTTCACCGGCATCCTTGACCAGCTGAAGCTCACCGATGACGAAGTCGCGATGGTGATGGGCCACGAGATGGCCCATGCGCTGCGCGAGCACGCACGCGCCCGCATGGCCAAGAGCGCGGGCACGGGTGCGGCGCTCTCCATCGGTGCGCAGCTGCTCGGTTGGGGGCAGGTAGGCGACCTGGCGGCGCGTGCCGGCACACAGCTCATCACGCTCAAGTTCAGCCGCGGCGACGAGACAGAGGCCGATCTCGTGGGGCTCGAACTCGCGGCGCGCGCCGGCTATGACCCGAAGGCGTCTGTGTCGCTGTGGCAGAAGATGGCCACGGCGTCGAAGAGCCAGGGCGGCCTGAGCTTCCTTTCGACGCACCCGAGCGGGCCGGACCGCATCTCGAAGCTGGAAGCGAACCTGCCGAAGGTAGAGAAGCTCTACCGCGACGCAAGGAAGAGCTGACTTGCATGACTCCCTCTCCCCCTGGGGAGAGGGCGGGGGTGAGGGTGACGGCCTCTAGACAGAAGCCGCGCTTCATCTTCCGCACCTGCCCTCACCCCAACCCTCTCCCCGAGGGGAGAGGGAGCCAGCCCGGGAGGGATCCATAGCCCGAGGGAGAGGGCCAATCCCGACACGATTCCGATCCGCGCGCCCGGCGCTCGCGCTGGCATGCCGCTTGCATCTCAACTTGTACACATGTTTGGATGCCTGAAGATGGTGCATGAAGAAAACCCGAAAAGCGGAACGCCCGAAGCTGCCTGGATCGCCAGGTTCGCAGCGCCGCTGGCGCATGCGCAGGCCGGCGAAGCGCTGGGTTTCGCCCTGCCGATCGCGGGGCTGCGCTTCGCGGTCAAGGACAACATCGACGTTGCCGGCGTGCCCACCACCGCCGCCTGCCCGGCCTTCGAGCGCCTGCCCGATGTGCATGCGACCGTGGTGCAGCGCCTGCTCGAAGCCGGTGCATTGCTGGCCGGCAAGACCAATCTCGACCAGTTCGCCTGCGGCCTGAACGGCACCCGCTCTCCTTACGGCGAGGTGCCCAACTCGTTCGACGCGCGCTATGTATCTGGCGGCTCCAGCTCGGGCTCGGCCTACGTGGTGGCAACGGGCGAGGCCGACTTCGCCTTGGGCACCGACACCGCCGGCTCCGGCCGCGTGCCGGCCGGGCTCAACAACATCGTCGGTCTGAAGCCCTCGCGCGGCCTGCTGAGCGCCTTCGGCGTGGTGCCCGCCGCGCAGAGCGCCGACTGCGTTTCCATCTTCGCGCGCACCGTCGCCACCGCGGTCGACGTGCTGCTCGCAGCAGCTGGCCACGATGCGCGCGACCCGTATTCCCGAAACATCGACCTGCGCCGCGAGCAGTTGCCCGAGCGCTTCCGCTTCGGTGTGCCCGACAGGCTGAGCTTCTTCGGCGACGCCGCCGCAGAGCAGGCATTCGGCGACGCGGTCGCCCGGCTGCTCGCCATGGGCGGCACACCCGTCACCATCGCCTACGCACCGCTCGCGGAAGCGGCCGCCATGCTCTACGAAAGCGCACTCGTCGCCGAGCGCTACGCCGCCGTGCGCGAGTTCTTCGATGCGCATGCCGACGAAGTGATCGAGCCCGTGCGCGGCATCCTCGCCAGCGGCCAGGGCTACAGCGCCGCCGACCTGTTCGACGCACAGACGAAGCTGCGCGCCATCGCGCAKAAGGTCGAACCGATGTGGCGCGACATCGACCTGCTGCTCGTGCCCACCGCGCCCACGCACTACACGCGTGAGCAGATGCGCGCCGACCCCGTGGTGCTCAACCGCAACCTCGGCGCGTACACCAACTTCGTCAACCTGCTCGACTACGCCGCGCTCTCGGTGCCCAGCAGCCTGCGCGTGGACGGCCTGCCCTTCGGCATCACGCTGATCGGCCCCTGCGGCAGCGACCTCGCGCTGGCCGAACTGGGCCAGCGCTTTCACCACGCCACCGGGCTCGCGCAAGGCGCGACCGGCCAGCCGCTGCCGCCGCCGCGCGCCATACCGGGCCTCGCGGCGCCGGCCGCCGGCACGCTGCCCATCGCCGTCGTCGGCGCGCACCTCTCGGGCATGCCGCTCAACAGCCAGCTGACCGAGCGCGGCGCCACGTTGATGCACGCCACCACCACCTCGCCCGCCTACAGGCTGCACGCATTGCCCGGCACCGTGCCGCCCAAGCCCGGCCTGCGGCGCGTGGCCGAAAGCGAGGAGGGCGCCGCCATCGCGCTCGAAGTGTGGGCCGTGCCGTTGGCCCAGGTCGGCAGCTTTCTCGCGCTGGTCCCGCCACCGCTGGGCCTGGGCAGCGTCGAGCTGGCCGACGGCAGCTGGGTGAAGGGCTTCATCTGCGAAGGCCACGCACTGGCCGGCGCGCCGGACGTGAGCCGATACGGCGGCTGGCGCGCCTACGTCGCGAGCCGCGCCACCCCCACTTCCAACTGAACTGATCAGGAGTCCCGATCGATGAGCAACCCAGATAAGAAATCTTCCGCGTCGCGCCGGCAGCTGTTGCAGACAGCTGCCGCCGGCATCGCCGTGCTGGCCGCGCCTGCCATCGTGCGGGCGCAGGGCGCGGCAAAGCTGCGCATCGGCTTCTGGCCCGTGGCCGCGGGCCTGCCGTTCTTCGCGGCGGTCGACAAGGGCTACTTCAAGGAGGCCGGCCTCGACGTCGAGCCGCTGAAGTTCGCCGGCGCGCAGCAGGTGATGGAAGGCATGCTCGCCGGCCGGTGCGACGGCAGCGCCAACGGCACGGGCTCCGCCAACCTCGCCATCGGCGAGATCGCGCAGCCGGGCCTCTTCAAGATCTTCTGCACCAACCCGAGCAACGCGAAGTACGTGCTCGACGAATTCATCGTCGCCAAGGACAGCCCCGTCAAGTCGATGGCCGAACTGGCCGGCAAGAAGGTCGCTTCGGGCCCCGGCATCCAGAACGTCACGCTGTGCAAGACCATGCTCGAGCGTGCCGGCGCCAAGGGCGCGACCGTGAGCGAACTGCCCATCGGCCAGCACGTGGCCGCGCTGGTCGCGGGCCAGGTCGACGCCTGCTACACGCTGGAGCCCACCGGCACCGTGGGCCGCATGAACGGCACCACGCGCGTCGTCGAAGCCGGCGTGGTGGCCAGGTACATCCTCGGCGACCCGATGGCGCCGTGGCATGGCGGCGCGGCCAGCCTCACCAGCGAGTTCATCAGGAAGAACCCCGAGGTCGCGAAGAAGTACATCGCCGCCTACGCACGCGGCGTGGAGCTGGTGCGCACCAAGCCAGACGAGGCACGCCAGTTCATGAAGGGCTACACCGCCATCGAAGGCAAGCTCACGGCCGAAGTGCCGCTCGCGTCGTACATGCTCTACAACGAGTTCAAGCCCAGCGACGTCGCGTACTTCCAGAAGTTCTACGACCTGTTCACCGAGAAAGGCATCTTCGAGAAGAAGGTCGCGGTGGACGCTTTGCTCTACAAGGCCTGACATGAGGCTCGCCCCCAGCCTTCGCGCACTTCGTGTCGCTTCGTCAACCCCCTACCGGGGGCAACACCTGAGGCCCGGCAAAGCAGGTTCCTCGGTGTTCCTGAAAAAGCAATCCTGAAGGAGTTCCCAATGGGTGAAGCCAACGTCACCACGGCCGCGCCGTGGACCCCGCCGGCCAGTGCCGCTACTGCGGCGCCCAGGCCGCCGCTGCGCGACCGCATGCTGCCCTTCATAGGCCCGGTGGTGCTGTTCATCGTGTGGGACCTGGTGGTGCGGCTGGGTTTCATCAAGCCGATATTGCTGCCCACGCCCGCCGACACCATCGCCGCGCTCATCACCGGCCTGGCCGGCGGTCCGCTGCTCACAGACTTCGCCATGACCGTGTGGCGCACCGTGCAGGCCTTCGTCATCGCGGCGGCCATCGGCGTTCCGCTGGGCGTGCTGCTGGGCAGCAACGAGAAGGCGTACCGCAGCGTGGAGTTCCTGATCGACTTCTTCCGCTCCACGCCGTCGTCCGCGCTCATCCCGCTGTTCCTGCTGATCTTCGGCGTGAGCGACGTCAACAAGGTGGCCATCGCGGCCTTCGGCGCGCTG
Source organism: Variovorax sp. CAN15 (assembly GCF_030462475.1). GTDB lineage: Bacteria > Pseudomonadota > Gammaproteobacteria > Burkholderiales > Burkholderiaceae_C > Variovorax. Next base: position 338,972 of record NZ_JASMRZ010000001.1, on the reverse strand, counting down.
CTCATCGTGGTGTTCAACAGCGCCTACGGCGTGATGAACGCACGCAAGCAGCGCGTGATGGCGGCGCGCGTCATGGGCGCCTCGCGCTGGCAGATCTTCAAGGACGTGCTGGTGTGGGAAAGCCTGCAGCCCAGCTTCGTCGGCCTGCGCTCGGCGGTGTCGATGGCGCTGGTGATCGTCATCGTGGCCGAGATGTTCATCGGCTCCGACACGGGGCTCGGCCACCGCATCATCGACGCGCAGCAGGTGCTCAACGTGAAGAGCATGTACGCGGCGATTCTTGCGGCCGGTGCGCTGGGCTATGCGCTCAACATCCTCTTTCTCATCGCCGAACGCCGCATCGTGCACTGGAGCGGAAGGTAATGGACCACCCCCAGGCTTGCTCGCTGCGCGCAGCTGCCAACCCCCTGCGAGGGGGCGCTGCCTGCGGCCCGGCAAAGCCGGTTCCGTGGCAGCTCACGCAAAGACCCCAACAGGAGCGCCTCCATGCGAGCTTCAACTGACATCGTCGTCAACGGCCCGGTGTACGCCGACGTTCCGAAGCCGGCCTTCAGGCCCGGCCCGGCCGGCACGCACATCACCATCCGCGGCCTCACCAAGTATTTCGCGGGCTGGCCGCTGTACGAGAACTTCGACCTCGACATTCCCAAGCACGCGATCGTCTCGGTGTTCGGACCGAATGGCTGCGGCAAGTCCACGCTCATCAACATGATCGCGGGGCTCATTCCCATCGATTCGGGCGAGATCCTGTTCGACGGCAAGCGGCGCTCTGACACCAAGATCGGCTACGTGTTCCAGAACTACCGCGAAGCGATGTTCCCGTGGATGCGCACCATCGACAACATCGCCTACCCGCTGAAGCTCGAAGGGCGCAGCAAGGCCGAGGTCGACCGGCGCATGGAAGAACTGGTGGCCTCCTTCGACGTGAAGTTCGACCTGAAGCGCTTTCCGTACGAGCTCTCGGGCGGCCAGCAGCAGACCGCTTCGATCATGCGTGCGCTCGCGCCCGACCCCGAGGTGCTGTTCCTCGACGAACCTTTCTCCGCGCTCGACTTCGAGATGACGCTCTTCATCCGCGAGAAGCTGCAGGAGGTGTTCATGCAGACCGGCACCACCATGCTGCTGGTGTCGCACGACCTCGAAGAGGCGGTGTACCTCGCCGACGAGGTGCTGCTGTTGACCAAGCGGCCCACCAAGGTCGCTGAGATCCTGCGCTATGGCGATGCCCGCCCCCGAACGGTGGAGACGCTCAGTACCGAGAGCTTTGTCGCCATGAAGAAGCTCAGCCTGGACATCTTCCAGCGCGAAGTGCGCCGGTAAGACGTCGATTGAAAGAAGCGCCGCCATGCCCATGACGCCCGCACAGATCGAGAACTATGTCGACGCCGCCGCCGCGGCGCTCGGCCTGCCGCTGTCGCCCGCCCATCGCCCCGGCGTGCTGCGCTACTTCGCGCTCGCCGCCGATTTCGCCGCGCTGGTCGAGGCGGTGCCGCTATCGATGTCGGCCGAATCCGCCGTGCACTTCGCGCCGGTCGAGACCGAGGAGAAGCAGGCATGACCGCCGCCGAACTGCTGATGCGGGACGCGTGCGCCATGGCCGATGCGGTGAGCGCAGGCACCGTCAGCGCCGCCGCGCTGGTGCAAGCCAGCCTGGCGCGCGTGGACGCGACCGACGACCGGGTCAACGCTTTCACTTCGGTGCTGGCCGAGCGCGCGCTGCGCCGCGCCGCGCAGGTCGATGCATCGCTCGCCTCGGCGAACGGCGCGCGCACCCGTGAGCTGCCGCTGCTGGGCGTGCCCTTCGCGGTGAAGAACCTGTTCGACATCGCCGGCCTGCCGACGCTCGCCGGTTCCAAGATCGAGCACCAGACCGCGCCCGCACGCGCCGACGCCGCGCTGGTGCGCCGGCTGGAGCGCGCAGGCGCCGTGCTGGTCGGCGCGCTCAACATGGACGAGTACGCCTACGGCTTCACCACCGAGAACAGCCATGAAGGCCCCACGCGCAACCCGCACGACCTCACACGCATCGCGGGCGGTTCGTCGGGCGGCTCGGGTGCGGCCGTCGCGGCCGGGCAGGTGCCGCTCACGCTGGGCTCCGACACCAACGGCTCGATCCGCGTGCCGGCCTCGTTGTGCGGCGTGTTCGGCCTGAAACCTACATTCGGGCGGCTGCCGCGCACCGGTAGCTTCCCTTTCGTGTCCAGTCTGGACCACCTCGGGCCGTTCGCCCGCTCGGTGCGCGACCTGGCGCGGATGTACGACGCGATGCAGGGGCCCGAAGAAGCGGGCGCGCCGCGCGACCCCGGCTGCGCGCAACGCGCCGTCGAGCCGGTGTCGCCCTCGCTGGACCACGGCACACGCAGCTTGCGTGTCGGTGTGCTTGGCGGCTACTTTCGCGAGCGCGCGGGCGCCGAGGCATCGGCCGCCGTCGACCGCGTGGCCGAGGCGCTGGGCGCCATCGTCTCGCCAGGCAGCGTCGAGCTGCCGATGGTCGAGGCGGGGCGCGCCGCCGCGTTCCTCATCACCAACGCCGAAGGCGCGGCGCTGCACCTGCCCGACCTGCGCCGCCGCGCGCACGACTTCGAGCCGCTCTCGCGCGACCGCTTCCTCGCGGGCGCGCTGCTGCCGGCTGCCTGGGTGTCGCGCGCGCAGCGCGTACGGCGTGCCTATGCCGAAGCGGTGGCAAGGATGTTCGGCCGCTACGACATCCTGCTGGCGCCGGCCACGCCCAGCGCCGCCACCCCCATCGGCGCGGAGACCTTCGAGGTCAACGGCCACCCGCTGCCGGTGCGCCCGAACATGGGCCTGCTGACCCAGCCCTTCTCTTGCATCGGCCTGCCGGTGTGCTCGGTGCCGGTGTGGGGCGCGCATGCGAGCTTGCCGATCGGCGTGCAGGTGATCGGCGCGCCCTGGCGCGAAGACCTCGTGCTGCGCGTGGCCGCGGCGCTCGAAGCGGCCGGCGTGGCGCACGCGCCCGTCGCCGCTCTCAACCCGGAGAAGACCCGCGCATGAACGCGACTGACATCAACCTGCCCGACGTGCTGGCCGAAGTGAAGGCGGTCTTTGCGCGCTATGAAGAGGCGCTGGTCAACAACAAGGTCGAGGTACTCGACGAACTGTTCTGGAACAGCCCGACCACGCTGCGCTACGGCGCCACCGAGAACCTCTACGGCTACGACGAGATCCGTGCCTTTCGTGCCTCGCGCCCTTCGCAGGGGCTGGCGCGCGAGTTGCTGGTCACTGTGATCACCACCTACGGCCGCGACTTCGCCACCGCCAACTGTGAATTCCGCCGCGAGGGCGCCGGGCGCACCGGCCGCCAGAGCCAGACCTGGATGCGCACGCCCGAGGGCTGGCGCGTGGTTTCCGCGCACGTCAGCCTGCTGGGCTGAGGCCACGATTTTTTCCGCACCCACCCTCACTTTTTTCCAAGATCGGAGCACGTGATGACCAGCCAATTCAATCGCCGCGATTCCCTCAAGACCCTGGCCGCGCTGGGCGCTGCCGGATCGCTCGGAAGCTGGAGCGCCCTTGCCAGCGCGCAGGCCAAGCCCAAGCCGCTCACCATCGGCGTGATCTACGTCGGCGCGCGCGACGACTACGGCTACAACCAGGCACACGCCATGGCCGCCGCCGAGATCAAGAAGCTGCCCGGCATCAAGGTGGTGGAAGAAGAAAACGTGCCCGAGACCGCCGCCGTGCAGAAGACCATGGCCGGCATGATCTCGCAGGACGGCGCCGGGCTGCTGTTTCCCACGTCGTTCGGCTACTTCGATCCGCACATCCTCGCGGTGGCCCCCAAGTACCCCGACGTGCGCTTCTCGCACTGCGGCGGCCTCTGGACCGAAGGCAAGCACCCGAAGAACGTCGGCAGCTTCTTCGGCTACATCGACGAGTGCCAGTACCTCAACGGCGTGATCGCCGCGCACATGACGAAGAGCAACAAGATCGCCTTCGTCGCGGCCAAGCCCATTCCGCAGGTGCTGCGCAACATCAACGCCTTCACGCTGGGCGCGCGCTCCGTCAAGCCGAACATCACCTGCAGCGTGATCTTCACGGGCGACTGGTCGATGGCGGTGAAGGAGGCCGAAGCCACCAACAGCCTGGCCGACCAGGGCTGCGACGTGTTCACCATGCACGTGGACGGCCCCAAGGTGGTGGTCGAGACGGCGGCCAAGCGCGGCAAGATGGTCTGCGGCTACCACGCGAGCCAGGCCAAGCTGGCGCCCAATGCGTACCTCACCGGCGCCGAGTGGAACTGGCTCACCGCGTACAAGACCATCATCGACGCCGCCCAGGCCGGCAAGCCGCATCCCAACTTCCTGCGCGGCGGCCTGAAGGAGGGCTACGTGAAGATGTCCGCCTACGGCCCCATGGTGCCGGACGCCGCGAAGAAACAGGCCGACGAGATCAAGGCCAAGATGATCGCGGGCAGCTTCGACATCTTCAAGGACGGCATCAAGGACAACAAGGGTGCGGTCGTGGTGCCGGCGGGCAAGGTCCTGAAGCAGACCGACCTGGAGCTCGAGAAGATGAACTACCTCGTCGAAGGCGTGGTCGGCAGCATCGGATGACATCCCCCAGGCTTCGCGCACTTCGTGTCGCTTCGCTCATCTCCTTTGCAAGGGGGCGCCGTCAGCGGCCCGGCGAAGGCGGTTCCGCGACGGCCCTGATCTGAAAGCAGACTTCATCATGCGCAGTGTCCTCAAGGAGTTCTCCCTGCCGGTGTTCGCCATCGCGGCGGCGCTGCTGGTGTTCGGCCTGCTGGTGGCCTTCGCGGGCGTCGATCCGGTGGAGGTCTGGGCCACGCTGTTCAAGGGCGCGTTCGGCGACTGGTTCTCATGGCAGAACACGCTGCAGCGCGCCGCGCCGCTGATGCTCACCGCGCTGTGCGTGGCGCTGCCCGCGCGCGCGGGGCTCATCATCATCGGCGGCGAGGGCGCGCTGGTGCTGGGCGGGCTGGCCTGCGCGGCACTGGCGCATGCGGTGCCGCTGCCCGGCAACCTCATCGGCACGGCGGTCGTCTGCATCGCCGGTGCACTCGCCGGCGCCGTGTGGATCATGCTCGCGGGCTGGCTGCGCCAGTACCGCGGCATCAACGAGACCATCAGCAGCCTGCTGCTGGCCTACATCGCCATCGGCATCTTCAAGCACCTGGTCGAAGGGCCGCTGCGCGATCCGGCCAGTCTCAACAAACCCTCGACCTACGCGCTGGGCGACGGGCTGCTGATCGGCGGCATCGGCGGCTCCGATGTGCATTGGGGGCTGGCGATCGGCATCGTGGCCTGCCTGGGACTCGGCTGGTGGTTGCGCGCCACGGTCTCGGGGTTCTCGGTGCGCGTGGTGGGCGGCAATCCTCGCACCGCGCAGCTGGTCGGGTTGCCGGCCACGCGGCTCATTCTTTCGGCCTGCGGCTTGGGTGGCGCGTGCGCGGGACTCGCGGGCGCCATCGAAGTGGCGGCGGTGCACACCAATGCCAACGCCTCGTTGATCGCGGGGTACGGCTACGCGGGCATCCTCGTGTCCTTCATTGCACGGCACAACCCGGTGGCCATCGTGCCGGTGGCGATTTTGTTCGGCGGCTTCGGCGCGGCGGGCAGCCTGCTGCAGCGGCGGCTGGGCCTGCCCGATGCATCGGTGCTGGTGCTGCAGGGCATCGCCTTCGTGCTGATCCTCGCGAGCGAGGGGCTGCGCACGGTCAACTGGAAGAAGTTCGGCGACCGGATGCTGCCCGAAGCAAGGAGCTACACATGACGGCCGACCAGTGGATCGCGCTGGTCGCCGGCATCGTCGGCGGCGCATTGCGCGTGGGCGCCCCGTTCCTCTTCGTGAGCCTGGGCGAGTGCCTCACCGAGAAATCGGGCCGCATCAATCTCGGCCTCGAAGGCGTGCTGGTGCTGTCGGCCATGGCGGCCTTCGGCGGCGCCTATCTCACCGACTCCGCATGGCTCGGCGTGCTGATCGGCGCGATGGCCGGTGCGGCGCTCGCGCTGCTGCATGGCCTGCTGTGCTCGCTCGATCGCGTGAACGACGTGGCCACCGGCATCGCGCTGATGCTGCTCGGTACGGGGCTCGCGTTCTATCTGGGCAAGCCGCTCATCCAGCCGCAGGCGCCGCAGATCCCGGCTATTCCGCTGGGCTTCTGGAGCGACAACACGGTGGTGCGCTCGGCGCTGCAGCTCAACGCGCTGGTGCCTATCGGCGTGGCGCTCGCGGTGCTGCTGTGGTGGGGCTTCGCGCGCACGCGTGCCGGACTGCTGGTGCGCATGGCGGGCGATTCGGCACAGGCCACGCGCGCGCTGGGCTACTCGGTCTCGGGCCTGCGCATCGCGGCCACCACGGCGGGCGGCTTCATCGCGGGGCTGGGCGGCGCGTCGCTCACGCTTTTCTATCCGGGCAGCTGGAACGAAGGCATCTCCAGCGGCCAGGGCCTGATCGCGGTGGCGCTCGTGATCTTCGCGCGCTGGAGCCCGCTGCGCTGCGTGGGCGCGGCGCTGCTCTTCGGCGGCGCGGGCGCCATCGGGCCCGCGCTGCAATCCATCGGCATCGGCTGGGGCTATCACCTCTTCAACACCGTGCCGTATGTGCTCACGCTGGTGATTCTGGTGTTCACCTGCAAGCCGGGCAGCGCGGCCGCCGGAAGCCCCGGCGAACTCTCTTCCACAAGGAGCTGAACTTCATGAGCGGTCTAGGAGGCCTCAACAAATCGGCGCACGGCGTCGTCGTCGGCCTGGTGCAATTGCAGCTGCCGAGCGTGAAGACGCCGGCCGACCTCGCCGCGCAAACGCAGCGCATCTGCGAGATGGTGGGCAAGGCCCGCCGCAACCAGTCGACCATGGACCTCGTGGTGTTCCCGGAGTACGCGCTGCACGGGCTCTCGATGGACACCAGTCCCGAGATCATGTGCACGCTCGACGGCCCCGAGGTGGCGGCCTTCAAACAGGCCTGCATCGAACACCGCATCTGGGGCTGCTTCTCCATCATGGAAGCCAACCCCGGCGGCAACCCCTACAACAGCGGCCTGATCATCGACGACCACGGCGAGATCAGGCTCTACTACCGCAAGCTGCACCCTTGGGTGCCGGTCGAACCATGGGAGCCCGGCAACCTCGGCATTCCGGTGTGCGACGGACCCAACGGCAGCAGGCTGTCGCTCATCATCTGCCACGACGGCATGTTCCCCGAGATGGCGCGCGAGGCCGCATACAAGGGCGCGGACATCATCCTGCGCACGGCCGGCTACACCGCGCCGATCCGCCACGCGTGGAAGATCACCAACCAGGCCAATGCCTTCTGCAACCTCGCCTACACCGCGAGTGTGTGCCTGTGCGGCAGCGACGGCAGCTTCGACTCGATGGGCGAGGGCATGTTCTGCAACTTCGACGGCACGGTGCTGGCCGAGGGCGGCGGCCGCGTGGACGAGATCATCACCGCCGAACTGCGCCCCGACCTCGTGCGCGAGGCCCGCACCGGCTGGGGCGTGGAGAACAACATCTACCAGCTCTATCACCGCGGTTACGTCGCGGTGAAAGGCGGCGCACAGGACTGCCCCTACACCTACATGCACGACATGGCCGCCGGCACCTACAGGCTGCCGTGGAGCGCCGAGGTGAAGGTGACCGACGGCACGAGCTGCGGCTTCGCGCCGCCGCAGCGCAACTACGCGGGATGACGACCATGACCACCACCATCGCCAACACCACCGAGCGCCACGTGGCCGCCGAGCCCTATGCCTGGCCCTACAACGGCGCGCTGCGGCCGGACAACACCGCGCTCATCGTCATCGACATGCAGACCGACTTCTGCGGCAAGGGCGGTTACGTCGACGTGATGGGCTACGACCTGTCGCTGGTGCAGGCACCGATCAAGCCGATCGCGCGAACGCTGGCGGCGCTGCGGCCGCTGGGCTATCACATCATCCACACGCGCGAGGGCCACCGGCCCGACCTCGGCGACCTGCCGGCCAACAAGCGCTGGCGCTCGCGGCAGATCGGCGCGAACGGCGTGGGCATCGGCGACGACGGGCCGTGCGGGCGCATCCTGGTGCGCGGCGAGCCCGGCTGGGAAATCATTCCCGAGCTGGCGCCGCTGCCGGGCGAGGTGGTCATCGACAAGCCAGGCAAGGGCTCGTTCTACGCGACCGACCTGGAGCTGATCCTGCGCACGCGCGGCATCGAGAACATCATCCTCGCGGGCATCACCACCGACGTGTGCGTGCACACCACGATGCGCGACGCCAACGACCGCGGCTTCGAGTGCCTGCTGCTGTCGGACTGCACCGCGGCCACGGACTACGGCAACCACCTCGCGGCGCTGAAGATGATCACGATGCAGGGCGGCGTCTTCGGCGCGCACGCCACCTCGCAGGCGCTGCTGGCCGCGCTGGACTGACCGCGATGGGCGCCGCGTCTTCTTCCTCCCGTGCCATCGGAGGCCTGCCGGCGGGCAGCGGCGCGCTCGCGCTGGACACGTATCAACTCACCAAGCGCTTTGGCGACTTCACCGCGATGGACCGCGTGACGATGCGCGTCGAGCCCGGCACGGTGCATGCGCTGCTGGGCGAGAACGGTGCGGGCAAGAGCACGCTGGTGAAGTGCGTGGCGGGCTTCCAGCGCGCGGAGGAGGGCAGCATCCTCATCGACGGGCGCGAGCAGGACATCGCCAACCCCATCGTGGCGCGCGCGCTGGGCATCGGCATGGTCTACCAGCACTTCACGCTGGCGCCGGGCATGACGGTGGCCGAGAACCTGCTGCTGGCGGGCGGAAAGACGCCGGCGGTGATCGACTGGAAGAGCAAGCGCGCGGAGCTGGAGGCCTTCCTGGCGACCACGCCGTTCAGCCTCGACCTCGACGTGCGGCCTTCGGAGCTCGCGGCGGGCGAGAAGCAGAAGCTGGAGCTGCTCAAGCAGCTCTACCTGAAGCCGCGCCTGCTGATCCTCGACGAGCCGACCTCGGTGCTCACGCCGCAGGAGGCCGACGAGGTGCTGGGCCATGTGCGCGAGTTCGCGCGCAGCGGGCTGTGCACAGTGCTGATCATCACGCACAAGTTCCGCGAGGTGATGGCGTATGCGGACAACGTGACAGTGCTCAGGCGCGGCAAGGCGGTGCACCATTGCCGCGTGGCAGACACCACTCCGGCGCAGCTGGCGCAGGCCATGATGGGGGGCGAGCAGGCTGTTTCGCCGCAGCAGTCCGCCGTGACCAGGAAGCTTGTACCGGCTGGTGCACCTGTTGCATTGAAGGTCGAAGGGCTGAAGGCGCAGGGCGATCGCGGAACGCTGGCGCTGCACGAGCTGAGCCTGTCGGTGCGCGCCGGGGAGATCCTCGGCGTGGCCGGTGTCTCGGGCAACGGGCAGCGCGAACTGGTCGAAGCGCTGGTGGGGCAACGGCCGCGACTTGCAGGCAAGGTCGCGGTGATGGGGCAGCCCTACGCCGCGCGCCGCGCCGAGAACCGCGAGCTCAAGGTGCGCAGCCTGCCGGAGGAGCCGCTGCGCAACGCATGCGTCGGCGATCTCAGCGTCGCGGAGAACATGGCGCTGCGCGACTTCGACCAGCCGCCGCTGTCGCGTGCCGGCGTGCTGAGCTTTCCCTACTGGCGCAGCAGGGCGCGCGAGTGGATCGCCGAATACGGCGTGAAGACGCGGGGCGAGGGCGCGCCGATCCGCAGCCTCTCGGGCGGCAACGTGCAGCGCGCGGTGCTGGCGCGTGAGCTGGCGGGCGACATCAATGTGCTGATCGCGGCGAACCCGGTGTTCGGGCTGGACTTCGCGGCCGTCGCCGAGATCCATTCGCGCATCGTGCAGGTGCGTGAGAAGGGCGGGGCGGTGCTGCTCATCAGCGAGGACCTCGACGAGCTGCTGGAGCTGGCGGACCGCATCGTGGTGATGAGCGAAGGGCGGATCGTGTTCGAGACTTCGGCCGCCGGGGCCGAGCGACATGTGATTGGGGCGCACATGGGTGGTKGGCACCATGAGGTTGCGGCATGAGTGCGCTGCATGTTTCTTGGGCTCCGCCCGGCGGGCGGCACGGCGCGGTCGCCCCCACTGCGCCGGCCGCTTCGCGGCTTCCCTGCGGTGCTCGCGTTTCGCGGGGTCCCGCAGAACTCGCTTCGCTCAGACAGCTGCGAGCACTGATCCGCGAAACGCTGCGCTCCTTGGCAGCGCAGAGGGGGCGCCCACGCCGCACCGCCCGCCGGGCTCGGTGGTGGGGTGACTGCCGTCTTGGCCCGGGACATTCTTGAGAACCAGCATGCGCATAGAAGAAGCGAATCCCTTTCCGTACGAATTCGACGTGGTGAAGACCGCGCTGGTCCTCATCGATATGCAGCGCGACTTCATCGAGCCTGGTGGCTTCGGCGAGACGCTGGGCAACGATGTGTCCTTGCTCGAAGCCATCGTGCCCGCGACGAAGGCGGTGCTGCAGGCTTGGCGGCAGGCTGGCGGGCTCGTCGTGCACACGCGCGAGGCGCACAAGGCCGATCTTTCAGATTGCCCGCCGGCCAAGCGCAATCGCGGCAACCCCACGCTGCGCATCGGCGACGAAGGGCCGATGGGGCGCATCCTCGTGGCCGGCGAGCCCGGCAACCAGATCATCGATGCGCTCGCGCCCATCGACGGCGAGATCGTGATCGACAAGCCGGGCAAGGGCGCCTTCTACGCAACCGGCCTGCACGAGCTGCTGCAGGCGCGCGGCATCACCCACCTGCTGTTCGGCGGCGTCACCACTGAGGTCTGCGTGCAGACCAGCATGCGCGAAGCCAACGACCGAGGCTACGACTGCCTGCTGCTGGAGGACTGCACCGAAAGCTACTTTCCCGCGTTCAAGGCGGCCACGGTCGACATGGTGCGCGCGCAGGGCGGCATCGTCGGCTGGACGGCGCCGGGCGCGGCGCTGCTGGCGGCGCTGATGAATGGCCGCCCTTCTTGACGCATCGGCCTGCGACTACCATTCCAACGTGTCTACTGCCCGCACCCACTCTGAAACTTCTGTTGCCGCTCCCGATGCGGCCGTCTTCCGCACACGGGCCGACGAGGTCTACGCGCAGCTCAAGCGCGACGTGGCCGATTTCATCCTCGTGCCAGGCGACCGCTTCACCGAGAGCGAGATCAGCGACCGGCTCGGCGTATCGCGCACGCCGGTGCGGCAGGCGCTGTTCAGGCTGCAGCAGGAAGGATTCGTCGAAGTGCTGTTCCGCAGCGGCTGGCGCGTGCTGCCCTTCGACTTCGAACAGTTCGAGCAGCTCTACGACCTGCGCATGGTGCTGGAGACCACCGCCGTGCACCGCCTTTGCGAGACCGACCGCCACATCGACCGCCGCCTGCTCGAGACGCTGGCCGACATCTGGCTGGTGCCCGCGGCGCAGCGCAGCATCGACATGGCCCAGGTCGCGCAGTGGGACGAAGCCTTCCACTGCTCGCTGGTGGCGGCTGCCGGCAATGCCGAGATGGCCCGCGTGCACGGCGACGTGACCGACCGGATCCGCATCATCCGCCGCCTCGACTTCACCAAGCAGCCGCGCATCGACGCCACCTACGACGAGCACGCCAAGATCTTGAAGGCCGTGCGCGCGAACCGCGGCGACCAGGCCGCGATGCTGCTGCGGGCGCACATCGAGACCAGCCAGGCGGAGGTGCGCAAGATCACGCTGCACCAGGTGCACTTGGCGCGGCACGCGGGGAAGACGGCGCCGCGCTGAAGGAGTTGCGCCTTCCCCCGCTGGGGGAAGGCTGGGATGGGGGCACGCGGCCGTCGTCAAGGCAGCGAAGCGTGCATGAGCCGATTGCCCCCACCCCGACCCTCCCCCAGAGGGGGAGGGAGAAAGACAGACCAGGCTCAGTCGGCGGTGATGTTGCCGCGCTTCACCACGCCAGCCCACCGGTCCGCATCCTTCTTCAGCAGCGCGCCGAACTCCGCCGGCGTCGAGCTCGCCGGCACCATGCCCTGAGACTCGAAGGACTTCGCCACCTCGGGCTGCTTCAGCACCGCCGCGATCTCCTTGTTGAGCCGCGCCACCACCTCGGGCGGCGTGCCCTTGGGCGCGAGCACGCCGTACCACATGTCGACGTTGTCGGCGGTCACGCCGGCCTCTGCGAGCGTGGGCACTTCGGGCAGCTGAGGCAGGCGCTTGTTGCTGCCGGTCGCAATGGCCTTGAGCTTGCCGGCCTGGATGTGCTGCAGCGCCACGTGCACCGGGAGGAACATGTAGTCGATGCGCCCGCCGAGCAGGTCCGTCACCGCGCCGGCCGTGCCCTTGTAGGGCACATGCAGCATCTCGGTGCCCGTGCCCTGCATGAAGAGCGCCATCGACAGGTGGTGCGGCGTACCCACGCCCGGCGTGGCGTAGGTCAGCTTGCCGGGCGCCGCCTTGGCAGCGCTCACCATCTGCTGCACCGACGAGGCCTTCTGCACGTTCGGATTGGTCACCAGCAGCAGCGTGCCCCACGAGGTGAGCGACACCGGCGCGAAGTCGGCCACCGGGTCGTAGCTCAGCGAGCGGTAGAGGCTGCGGTTCATCACCAGCGTGTTGACCTGCACCAGCAGCGTGTAGCCGTCGGGCTTGGCACGTGCCACGCGCTCGCTGCCGATGTTGCCGCTGGCGCCCGCCACGTTCTCCACGACCACCGGCTGGCCCAGTCTGGCGGGCAGGCGTGCCGAGAGCTGGCGGGCGATCAGGTCGATGCCGGTGCCGGGGGTGTAGGGCACCACCAGCGTGATCGGCTGGTCGGGCCAGGCGAATGCGGTGGTGGCGGTGCCGGCGGCCATCAGCAGGGCGGCGAAGGTTTTCTTGATCAGCGAGCGCATGGGTTTTCAGTCTCCGGGTTCTTCTGTGGGTAGCCTGTTCAGTTCAAAGGAAGGAAGCGCGCGCCTTCAGGGCCGCGGGGTCGTAGCCGGCCACGCGCTTGTAGTTGTCCGAGATTGCCTGCAGTTCGGCGACCGGCACGACGTCGTCGACGCGCTCGAAGCGCTTGCCGCCCGAGCGCTCGAACACCTCGCGCAGGATGGCGTCGGGCGGGTTGCTGCGGTTGGTCAGCACCACGTCGGTGGTGTCCTTGACGCGCACGCGGTCGTAGTCGTCGAGCGCAGCGGTGCCGACGCCCTGCTTCTTCAGCGCGCCTGCGAGAAAGCGCGCGTCGATGATCGCCTGGCCCGCGCCGTTGGAGCCTCGCGGAACCATCGGGTGCGCGGCGTCGCCCAGCAGCGTGAGGCGGCCGTGCGTCCAGCGCGGCAGCGGGTCCTGGTCGACCATCGGGTACTCGAGGATGGTGTCGGAGGCGAGGATCAGCGCCGGCACGTCGAGCCAGTCGAAATGCCAGTCGGCAAAGGCCGGCAGGAAGTCTTCGAGGCGGCCCGCGCGGCTCCAGTCGCGCATGGCGGGTTGGGGCGCGTGGATCTCGGCCACCCAGTTCACGAGCTGGTTGCCCTCGGTGTCGATGTTGTCGCGGATCGGGTAGATCACCATCTTGCCGACCGACAGCCAGCCCGCGCGCACCATGCTGCCGCCCGAGAGAAAAGGCTTCCAGCGCGCGGTGCCGCGCCACATGTTCACGCCCGAGTAGCGCGGTGCGCCTTCGCCCGGATAGAGCTGCTTGCGCAGCGCCGAGTGGATGCCGTCGCAGCCCACCGCGACGGCGCCGCGCACCGGCGGCGCGCCGTCGGCGAAATGCACCGTGACGCCTTCCGCGTCCTGTTCCACGTGCGTGCAGCGGCGGCCGCACACCACGCTGTCGGGGCCCAGGCGCTTCAGCGTCTCTTCGTACAGCACGGTCTGCAGGTCGCCGCGGTGGATGGAGAACTGAGGCCAGTCGTAGCCCGCATGCTGGCCCGCCGCCTCGCGGAAGACCAGCTGGCCGTGCTCGGTGAAGAACACGGCTTCCTTCGTGCGCACGCCCACCTTGTCGAGGGCCTCCAGCAGGCCGAGCTCGGTGAGCTCGCGCACCGCGTGCGGCAGCAGGTTGATGCCCACGCCCAGCGGCTTGAGTTCGGGCACGGCTTCGTACACGCGGCAGGGAATGCCGGCCTGGTGCAGGCTCAGCGCGAGGGTCAGGCCGCCGATGCCGGCGCCCAGGATGATGACTTCGTTGCTCATGGTGGTCGTTCGTCTTGTTCCGGGCCGCATTAGGAACGCGGAACCATCATTTGTGAAATTTAGATGTGATATGGATTTATCATGAATCCATATGAATCTATCGACCCGTCAGCTGCGCGCCTTCCTGCAGGTGGCGCGCGTCGGCAACTTCACGCGCGCGGCCGAGCAGGCGCACATCACGCAGGCCGGGCTCAGCATCCTGATCCGCGAAATGGAAAAGCAGCTGGGCTGCCGCCTCTTCGACCGCACCACGCGCGTGGTGAGCCTCACGCCCGCGGGCCGGCGCCTGCTGCCGGTGGTCGAGCGCATGGTGACCGACCTCGACGACGTCGCGGCCGAGCTGGGCGCCGAGGGCGACGCGGCCCGCCAGACGCTGCGCATCGCGGCCACGCCGCTGGTGTCGTCGAACCTGCTGCCGCAGGTGTTCGCCAGCTTCCGCCTGGCCCATCCGCAGGTGAGCCTGCGCCTGTTCGACGCCGACCTGCGCGACGTGGAGGCGATGGTGGCGGCCGGCGAGGCCGACGTGGGCCTGGGCTTCTTCTTCAAGGCCGCGCCGGGTCTGGCGCGAGAGCCAGTAGGGCGCTTTCACCTGATGCGCGTGGAGGCTGGAGAGCCGCAGGCCGTAGGCACCGCTCCCTGGTCGGCACTGCGCGGCGCCGAACTCGTCGGCCTGCCGCCCGGCAATCCGATCCAGAAAGTCATCGACCAGCACCTCGCCGCCATCGGCCGCGCCGAAGCGCAGCGCACCGTCTTCAACTTCTTCGGCACGCTGATCTCGATGGTGGAAGCCGGCTTCGGCACGGCCGTGATGCCCACCTTCGCGCTCGCCGCCTGCCGCCGGCATCGCGTGCGCACCGACGTGCTGATCAAGCCGAAGGTGGGGCTGGACTTCTACCGCATCACCAAGCGCGGGGCGTACGAGACGGAGGCGATGCAGGCCTTCGTCGCGACGCTGGAGAAGGCGCTGCCGGAGTTGTCGCGCTGAGGAGCGCGGGCCGGCCTACAGCTTGAAGTCGTAGTCCACCGTGATCGGCGCATGGTCCGAAAACTTCACGGTTTTGTAGATTTGCTCGCTCCGCGCCAGCGCCGCGAACTTCGGCGTGGCCAGGTGATAGTCCAGCCGCCACCCCACGTTGTTCGCATAGGCCTGGCCGCGGTTGCTCCACCAGGTGTAGGCCTCGGCGGTGGTGTCGGGCTTGAGCATGCGATAGACGTCCACCAGGCCCGCGCCCTCGGCGCCGGCGTCGAGCAGCTTCGTCATCCAGGCGCGTTCCTCGGGCAGGAAGCCGCTGTTTTTCTGGTTGCCGCGCCAGTTCTTCAGGTCGATCTCCTTGTGGGCGATGTTGATGTCGCCGCACAGCACGAACTCGCGCTCCTTCTTCAGTGCCACGAGGTGCGGGAAGAAGCCCTTGAGGAAGCGGAACTTGGCTTCCTGGCGCTCCTCGCCCGAACTGCCGCTCGGAAAGTAGCAGCTGATGACGGAGAACTTGCGCTTGGGCGTGTCGAAGCGCAGTTCGAGGTACCGGCCCTCGGCATCGAACTCGGCGTCGCCCCAGCCCACCACCACCTGGCTCGGAGCGTGCTTGGTGTAGACGGCGGTGCCGGCGTAGCCTTTCTTCTCGGCGAAGTGGAAATGGCCCTTGAGGCCGGCCATTTCCTCGAACCGGCCCTCGATGTCGCTGGCCTGGACGCGGATCTCTTGCATGCAAATACAATCCGGCGCAAGTTCGGCCACCCAGTCGGCCACGCCTTTGGTAGCGGCCGAACGCAGGCCATTGAGATTGAGACTGGTCAGTTTGAACACAAGGAATTTCCGATGGCTGTAGATGGTGAGAAAAGCAGCGCGGTTGCACAGGACTTCGTCCAGTTCGCCCTGGATGCCGGCGTGCTGCGCTTTGGTGAATTCAAGACCAAAGCCGGTCGAATGAGTCCTTACTTCTTCAATTCTGGGCTCTTCGATGACGGCGGCAAGATCGCCCGGCTCGCGGGATTCTATGCAGACCGGCTGATCGAGAGCGGCCTCGAGTTCGACATGATCTTCGGCCCCGCCTACAAGGGCATTCCGCTGGGCGCCACGGTGGCCGCCGAGCTGGCCCGCCGGGGCCGCAACTATCCCTTTGCCTACAACCGCAAGGAAGCCAAGGCACACGGCGAAGGCGGCAACCTCGTGGGCGCGCCGCTCAAGGGCCGCGTGCTGATCGTCGATGACGTGATGTCCGCCGGCACCGCGGTGCGCGAGTCGATCGCCGCCATCGAGGCCGCGGGCGCCACGCCGCATGCCGTGGCCATCGCGCTCGACCGGCAGGAAAAAGCCACCGAGAACGGCGTGGACGTGGACCACAGCGCCGTGCAGTACGTGCGCAACCAGCTCGGCCTGTCGGTGATCGCCATCGCCACGCTGGACGACCTGCTGAGCTACCTCTCGGGCGGTGCCGCCGCCGACCTCGGCGCGCACCGCGAACGCGTGCTGGCCTACCGCGCACGCTACGGCGCCAGCTGAAGAAACAAGGCCGCCGAATGCACCACGCACGCGACGATCACGACAGACCGTTCCGCCTGCTGGCGGCGGCACCCCTTTTCATCGTGGCGCTCTCGTTCTGCGGCGCCCTGCAAGCGCAACCGCAGAAAGTGGAAGGCGCCTCCGCCGGCATCTATACCTGCACCGATGCCCGGGGCCGAACGCTGACGGCCGACCGGCCGATCGCCGAGTGCAGCGACCGCGAGCAGCGTGAACTGAACCCGAGCGGCTCGGTGCGCCGCAAGCTCGAGCCGACCTACACCGCGCGCGAGCAGCAGGAGCGCGAGGACCGCGCCCGCGAGGCCGCCATCGTGGCCGCGCGCCAGACCGACGAGCGGCGCCGCGAGCGCGCGCTGCTGGTGCGCTACCCGAACCTCGCCACGCATGACCGCGAGCGCAGCGAAGCGCTGGCCCAGATCGATGCCGTGACCCAGGCCGCGAAGAAGCGCATTGCGGAACTGGGCGAAGACCGAAAGAAGATCGACGAGGAGCTGGAGTTCTACAAGCAGGACGTCAGCAAGGCGCCAGGCGCGATACGCCGCAAGCTCGACGACAACACGCAGAGTGTGGCGGTGCAGAACCGTTTCATTTCGGAGCAGGAAGAAGAGAAGAAGCGGGTGAATGCGCGCTTTGACGAAGAGCGCGCGCGCCTGAAGGCGCTCTGGTCGCCGCAGAACGGCGGAAACCCAAAGTAACCCCCCAGGCTGCGCGGCACTTCGTGCCGCTTCGTCAACCCCCTGCCGGGGGCAACATCGGTGGCCCGGCAAAGCCGGTTCCACGGTGTTCTCCGAAGGGGTGAGGGAGGGCCCCGGTCAGGCTAGCTTGGCCTTCAGCAGCTCGGTGACTTGCGCCGGATTGGCCTTGCCGCCGCTGGCCTTCATGACCTGACCCACGAGGGCGTTGAGCGCCTTTTCCTTGCCGCCGCGATATTCCTCGACGTTCTTCGCATTCTTCGCGATCACCTCGTCGAGGATCTTGTCGAGCGCGCCGGTGTCGTTCATCGGCTTCAGGTCTTTCGCCTCGATGATCGCGTCGACATCGCTGCCTTCGCCGGTCCACAGGGCTTCGAACACCTGGCGTGCGGCGTTGTTGGGCAGCGTGCCGTCCACGATGCGCTTCACGAGCTGTGCCAGCTGCTGCGCCTTCACCGGCGCGGCCTCGATGCCGATCTCGGCGGCGTTCAGGCGGCGCGCCATCTCGCCGGTGATCCAGTTGCTCGCGAGCTTGGGCGTGGCGCCCGCGTTCACGGCTTCGTCGAAGTAGCCGGCGAGCGCGGCGCTCTGAGTGAGCTGCGCGGCGTCGTATTCCGACAGGCCGTGGTCGCGCACGTAGCGCTCGGCCATCGCGCGCGGCAGCTCGGGCATTGCGGCCTTCACGCGCTCGATCCAGTCGCTGGCGATGACCAGCGGCGGCAGGTCGGGGTCGGGAAAGTAGCGGTAGTCGGCCGAGTCTTCCTTGGCGCGCATGGCGCGCGTTTCGCCGGTGCCTTCATTGAACAGCACGGTCGCCTGCTCGATCT
The DNA here is from genome assembly GCF_030462475.1 of Variovorax sp. CAN15. Lineage (GTDB taxonomy): Bacteria > Pseudomonadota > Gammaproteobacteria > Burkholderiales > Burkholderiaceae_C > Variovorax. The sequence continues at coordinate 320,849 of NZ_JASMRZ010000001.1, read as the reverse complement.
TTCGGCCGTCCTCGATCTCGTCGATCTGCCAGCGGATCTCGTAGTCGATCGCCTGCTGCATGTGTTTGAAGCTGTTCAGGTTCTTGATCTCGCGGCGCGTGCCGAGCTTCTCGCCGGGGCGGCGCACCGACACGTTGGCGTCGCAGCGGAAGCTGCCTTCCTGCATGTTGCCGTCGCAGATGCTGATCCAGGTGACGATCTTGTGCAGCTCCTTCGCGTAGGCCACGGCCTCGGCGGTGGAGCGCATGTCGGGTTCGGTCACGATCTCCAGCAGCGGCGTGCCGGCGCGGTTCAGGTCGATGCCGCTCTGGCCGACGAAATCTTCATGCAGCGACTTGCCCGCGTCTTCCTCGAGGTGGGCGCGCACCAGGCGCACCGTCTTCTGCTCTTCGCCCACGAAGAACGACACCGCGCCGCCCTGCACCACGGGAATCTCGAACTGGCTGATCTGGTAGCCCTTGGGCAGGTCGGGATAGAAGTAGTTCTTGCGCGCGAACACGCTGCGCGGCGCGATGTGCGAGCCCAGCGCCAGGCCGAGCTTGATGGCGCGCTCGACCGCGCCCTTGTTCATCACGGGCAGCGTGCCGGGCAGCGCGAGGTCGACCGCGCAGGCCTGCGTGTTGGGCTCTGCGCCGAAGGCGGTGGAGGCGCGGCTGAAGATCTTGCTCGCGGTGGAGAGCTGTGCGTGCGTCTCGAAGCCGATGATGACTTCATAGCCGCGCACCAGCGGGCCGGTCGGGCGGCCCTGTTGTTGTGCTTCGAAGGTGTTCACTGTCTCGCTCATTTCAGAAGCCCTCCGGCGTGCGCGAATGCCAGTCGGTGGCCTGCTGGAAGCGGTGCGCTGCGTTCAGCAGCTTCGCCTCGCCGAAGTAGTTGCCGATCAGCTGCAGGCCCACGGGCATGCCGCCGTCGAAGCCTGCGGGCACGCTCATGCCGGGCAGGCCGGCCAGCGATGCGGGCAGCGTGAAGATGTCGGCGAGGTAGTCGGCCACGGGGTCGTCGCCGTGCTCGCCGATCTTCCAGGCGATGGTGGGCGCGGCGGGGCCGACGATCACGTCGCACTGCTTGAAGGCCTGCTGGAAGTCGTCGGCGATCATGCGGCGCACCTTCTGCGCCCGGAGGTAATAGGCGTCGTAGTAGCCCTCCGAAAGGACATAGGTGCCGATCATGATGCGGCGCTTGACCTCGTCGCCGAAGCCTTCGGCGCGGGTGCGTTCGTACATCTGGGTCAGCGCGCTTCTTTCTCGTTCGTCGTTCGGATCGTAGGAGGCCTTCGTGCGGTGGCCGAACTTCACGCCGTCGAAGCGGCTCAGGTTGCTCGAGGCCTCGGCTGCGGCAATGATGTAGTACACGGGGATCGATAGTTCGGTGCGCGGCAGCGTCACCTCGACGCGCTTGGCGCCGAGCTTCTCGTACTGAGCGAGCGCGGCATCAATGGCCGCGCGCACGCCGGGCGCCACGCCTTCGCCGAAGAACTCCTTCGGCACGCCGATGCGCAGGCCTTCGAGCGAGTCGTTCAGCGAGCGGCCGAAGTTCTCGGCGGGCTTGTCGAGCGAGGTGGAGTCGCGGTCGAGGTCGGGGCCGCAGAAGGCCGACAGCAGCAGTGCGCAGTCTTCGGCCGAGCGGGCCATCGGGCCGGCCTGGTCGAGGCTCGATGCGAAGGCCACCATGCCGTAGCGCGAGGCGCGGCCGTAGGTGGGCTTGATGCCGGTGATGCCGCAGAACGAGGCGGGCTGGCGGATCGAGCCGCCGGTGTCGGTGCCGGTGGCCGCGGGCGCGAGGCGTGCCGCCACGGCGGCCGCGCTGGCGCCGGACGAGCCGCCCGGAATGCGTTCGAGGTTCCACGGGTTGCGCACCGGCACGGCCTTGTCGTGGCCCACGGCGGGTACCGCGACGTTCTCGTTGGCCGAGCCCATGGCGAACTCGTCGCAGCTCAGCTTGCCCAGCGTGACCGCGCCGGCCTCGGCCAGGCGGCGAACCACGGTGGCGTCGAAGGGCGAGCGGTAGCCTGCGAGCATCTTCGAGCCGGCGGTGGTGGCGAAGTCGGTGGTGACGAAGATGTCCTTGTGCGCAATGGGCACGCCGGCCAGCGCGGGGGCGTCGCCCTTGGCGATCAGCGCGTCGGCGGCGCGGGCCTGGGCCAGCGTGGCTTCCTCGTTCACGTCGACGAAGGTGCCCAGCGACTCATGCGCTTTCATGCGGCCCAGGAAGGCCTGCGAGGCCTCGACGGCCGAAACCTTGCGCTCGGCCAGCGCCTTCGCCAGCTCGACAACGCTCAATTGGTGCAATTCACCGCTGCTGCTCATCATTCGATTACCTTGGGCACGAGAAACAGGCCGGCTTCGACGGCCGGGGCGCTCTTCTGGTTGGCTTCGCGGTTATTGGGTTCGCTCACCACGTCGTCGCGCAGCCGCAGCGTGATGTCTTCGAGGGCGGCCACCGGATGGGCCAGCGGCTCGACGCCGGCGGTGTCGACGGAACGCATACGTTCGACTAAGTCGAAAAAGCCGTTGATCTGGCTGAGCATGCGCTCGCTTTCATCGGGAGCCAGCTGGAGCCTCGCCAGCGAGGCGATGCGCTCAATATCGGAAGCGGAGAGTGACATAGGTCGGAACGGCCCAAAAAAGCGGGTGTATTCGCACGCCGGAGCCGGTGCTAATACGGGAATCAGAGGGGATTCGGGTATTATCCCGCCTTTGCCGCAACCCCCGCGAACGCGCCGGCTTTTGCGCCAAAAACGATCAATTCACCCCGTCAAACGACCCAAAAAATAGAGCGACGACCTGCCGACGCGCAGGCCGTGCTCAGAGGATTCCGCACATGTTTGGAGCTTTCCGTCGGTACTTTTCCACCGACCTTGCGATCGACCTCGGCACCGCCAACACCCTGATATTCGCCCGCAACAAGGGCATCGTGCTCGACGAGCCCTCGGTCGTCGCCATCCGCCACGAAGGCGGCCCGCATGGCAAGAAGGTGATCCAGGCCGTCGGCCGCGAAGCCAAGGCCATGCTGGGCAAGGTGCCCGGCAACATCGAGGCGATCCGCCCGATGAAGGACGGCGTGATCGCCGACTTCGTGATCACCGAGCAGATGATCAAGCAGTTCATCAAGATGGTGCACCCGCGCACGCTGCTCACGCCGAGCCCGCGCATCATCATCTGCGTGCCCTGCGGCTCCACCCAGGTCGAGCGCCGCGCCATCAAGGACGCGGCCGAAGCTGCGGGCGCCACCTCCGTCTACCTCATCGAGGAACCCATGGCCGCGGCCATCGGCGCCGGCCTGCCGGTCAGCGAAGCCTCTGGCTCGATGGTGGTGGACATCGGCGGCGGCACCACCGAAGTGGGCGTCATCAGCCTGGGCGGCATGGTCTACAAGGGCTCCGTGCGCGTGGGCGGCGACCGCTTCGACGAAGCCATCATCAACTACATCCGCCGCAACTACGGCATGCTGATCGGCGAGCCGACGGCCGAAGTCATCAAGAAGAACATCGGTTCGGCCTTCCCGGGCTCCGAAGTCAAGGAAATGGAAGTCAAGGGCCGCAACCTGTCCGAAGGCGTGCCGCGCAGCTTCACCATCAGCAGCAACGAAGTGCTGGAAGCCCTGACCGATCCGCTCAACAACATCGTCTCGGCCGTGAAGAACGCGCTGGAGCAGACGCCGCCCGAGCTGGGCGCCGACATTGCCGAGCGCGGCATGATGCTGACCGGTGGCGGCGCGCTGCTGCGCGATCTCGACCGCCTGCTGGCCGAGGAAACCGGCCTGCCGGTGCTGGTCGCCGAAGATCCGCTGACCTGCGTGGTGCGAGGCTGCGGCATCGCTCTCGAGCGCATGGACCGCCTGGGCAGCATCTTCACGAGCGAATAACCGAGGTACACCCCCAGGCTTCGCGCACTTCGTGTCGCTGCGCCAACCCTCTTGCAGGGGGCAATACCAGCGGCCCGGCAAAGCCGGTTCCGCGGTATTCGTGGCAATGGATCGTGTGTTAATTTCCTGCGTTGCAAGTCGCGCAAGGCGCGGTGAAAACTAGGCCGAATTCATGCCCCTGGGCACGCTCGATCGCACAGCGCCACCCCTGTTCAACCAGGGCCAGTCGGCACTCAGCAAGCTGATCTTCTTCGGCGCGCTCGCCCTGTTCCTCATGGTGGCCGACGCGCGCTTCCACATCGTGCAGCCGATCCGCGCGGCCATCGGGGCCGTGCTCTATCCGGTGCAGTGGGTGGCGCTGAAGCCGGTGCAGGCGGTGCTGGGCGGCGGTCGCTATTTCGAAGACCTGCAGACCGCCCAGCGCAACGAAGACGACGCCCGCAAGGCACTGATGATGCAGGCCGAGCGCGCCGCCCAGGCCGACACGCTGGCCCAGGACAACGCCCGCCTGCGCGAGCTGCTCGAGCTGCGCCAGACCACCGCAACGCCGGGCCGCGCGGCCGAGGTGCTCTACGACGCGGCCGATCCCTACACCCGCAAGATCGTCATCGACCAGGGCATGGCCCAGGGCGTGCAGCCCGGCTCGCCGGTGATCGACGCGCGCGGCGTGCTCGGGCAGGTCACGCAGGTGCTGCCCTTCACGAGCGAGGTCACGCTGGTGATCGACCGCGACCTTTCCATTCCCGTGCAGAACACCCGCACCGGCGTGCGCAGCGTGGCCTTCGGCGACGCCTCGGCCCACGGCGGCGGTCTGGAGCTGCGCTTCATGGCCGCCAACGCCGACCTGCAGGAGGGCGATCTGCTCTCCACCAGCGGCGTCGACGGCATCTACCCCGCCGGCCTGCCGGTGGCGAAGATCGATCGCATCGAGCGGCGCGCCGACTCCGCCTTCGCCCGCATCTACTGCGTGCCGCTGGCCCACGTGACGGCCGCGCGCTACGTGCTGGTGCTCGAACCCACCGGCACGCCCGCCGCGCCGCCACCGGCGCAGCCCGCCGTCACACAGCGCAAGCGCCCCGAGGGCAAGCCGGGCGCGGGCAAGAACGAGAAGAAGCCGGGAGCGCGCCCATGATCAAGCGTCCAGGCCAGCAGCAGCTGCTGCTGCCCGTCAGCCCGGTCTTCATGTGGAGCAGCCTCGTGGTGGCGCTGCTCGTCAACATGATTCCCATCGGCCGCGCGGTCTGGATGCCCGACCTGCTCGCGCTCGTGATCGTGTTCTGGGGCGTGCACCAGCCCGCGCGTGTGGGCATCGGCGCGGCCTTCGTGTTCGGCCTTTGCATGGACGTGCACCAGTCGTCGATGCTGGGCCAGCATGCGCTGTCCTACACCACGCTGGGCTTCTTCGCGATCACCATCCACCGGCGCCTGCTCTGGTATCCGGTGGCGTCGCAGGCGCTGCAGGTGCTGCCGCTCTTCGCGCTGTCGCAGCTGATCGAGGTGGTCACGCGGATGATCGGCGGCGGCGTGTTCCCGGGCTGGACGGTGCTGGCCTCGCCGGCCATCGAGGCCGCCCTCTGGCCATTGGCCACCGCGCTGCTGCTGGCCCCCCAGCGCCGAACGCCGGAACCGGACGAGAACAGGCCGCTATGAGCTCTCCCCCAGGCTCCGCGCACTTCGTGTCGCTTCGCCAACCCCCTCGCCGGGGGCAACACCAGCGGCCGGGCAAAGCCCGTTCCGCGGTGTCCCCCAGTCAATCCGTCCTGCTTTCGTGCGGCATTCGGCTCCCATTTGCCATCGCACCTGCGCGCGCCTAAGCTCCCATCGCCATGACCGAAATCCGCAACGTCGCCGCCGACCTCGCGCGCTTCAAGCGCCGCGTGATCGTCATCGGGCTGGCGGTGCTCTTCGCGTTCGGGCTGCTGTGCGCGCGGCTGGTCTACCTGCAGGTCACGCGCCACGAAGACCTGGCCGAGCAGGCCGAGAGCAACCGCACGGCGGTGGTGCCGGTGGTGCCCAACCGGGGGCTCATTCTCGATCGCAACGGCATCGTGCTGGCCTCCAACTACTCGGCCTACACGCTGGAGATCACGCCCTCCAAGGTCAACGACGTCGAGGAAACCATCGACAGCCTCACGCAGGTGCTCGAGGTCTCGCCGCGCGACCGCCGCCGCTTCAAGCGCCTGCGAGAGGACTCGCGCAGCTTCGACTCCATCCCGATCCGCACCCGCCTGAGCGACGAGGAAGTCGCCCGTTTCGCCGCCCAGCGCTACCGCTTCCCCGGCGTGGAAATCAAGGCGCGCCTCTTCCGCAATTACCCGCAGGGCGAGCTGGCCTCGCACGTGCTCGGCTACATCGGCCGCATCAACCAGCGCGAGAAGACCGCGATGGAAGACTGGGACGAGGAAGACCAGGCCAACTACAAGGGCACGGACTACATCGGCAAGCTGGGCATCGAGCAGAGCTACGAGAAGACGCTGCACGGCCAGACCGGCGTGGAGCAGATGGAAACCTCCGCCGGCGGCCGTGCCGTGCGTCGACTGGCCAGCCACCCTGCCACGCCAGGCAACACGGTGATGCTGTCGCTCGACATCAAGCTGCAGAAGCTGGTGGAGGACATGTACGGCKACCGTCGCGGCGCGCTGGTGGCCATCGACCCCAAGACCGGCGAGATCCTCGCCTTCGTGAGCAAGCCCACCTTCGACCCGAACCTCTTCGTCGAAGGCATCGACAACGAAAGCTGGGCGGCGCTCACCGAATCCATCGACAAGCCGCTGCTGAACCGCGCGCTGCGCGGCACCTACCCGCCGGGCTCCACCTACAAGCCCTTCATGGCGCTGGCGGCGCTGCAGACCGGCAAGCGCGGCCCCAGCGTGGTGGTGAACGACCCCGGCTACTTCAACTTCGGCGGCCACCGCTTCGGCAGCCCCGAGGGCAACCTGGGCGGCGTCGACATGCGCCGCTCGATCCAGCTGTCGAGCAACATCTACTACTACTCGCTGGCCAACGAGATGGGCGTGGACATGATCCATGACTTCATGAAGCCGCTGGGCTTCGGCCAGATCACCGGCATCGACCTGGGCGGCGAGGTGCGCGGCGTGCTGCCGAGCACCGAGTGGAAGCGCAACACCTACAAGCGGCCCGAGCAGAAGAAGTGGTATGCGGGCGAGACCATCTCGCTGGGCATCGGCCAGGGCTACAACAACTTCACCATGCTGCAGCTGGCGCAGGCCACGGCCATCGTGGCCGACGGCGGCCTCAAGCACAAGCCGCACCTCGTGCTGGCCACGCGCAACACGGTGAGCGGGCAGGTGGTGCCGCTGCCGCAGCCGCCGCCGGAAAACCTAGGCTTCTCGGCCGCCAACATCGCGGTGATCCGCGAGGGCCTGACCAGCGTGGTCACGAGCGGCACGGCGCGCGGCGTGTTCGCGGGCGCGGCCTACCAGGCGGCCGGCAAGACCGGCACGGCGCAGGCGGTGACGCAGGCGCAGAACACCAAGTACAACGCGCGCGCGCTCGAAGAGCACCAGCGCGACCACGCCCTCTTCATGGCGTTCGCGCCTGTGAACGACCCGAAGATCGCCGTCGCGGTGATCGTGGAAAACGCCGGCTGGGGCGCGGGTGCCGCGGCGCCCATCGCGCGCCGGGTGTTCGACTACTGGCTGGCGAACCAGTACCCGAGCGAGGCGGACATGGCCGCCATCAAGATCGGCAAGGCGACCGCGCCGATCGGCAAGCCGCGCGTGGCGAGCGAGGTGGCCTGGCCGGCCGCTGCCACGCCCGCTACCGCGCCCTGACCCGGTATTGCCCCCTCTCCCCCTGGGGAGAGGGTTGGGGTGAGGGCATTGGCATCGAACTCAAAGCCGCGCTTCGTCAGAGGCACAGAGCCCTCACCCTGGCCCTCTCTCAGACGGAGAGGGGAAAAGACAGGCTCAGACCACCGTTCCGCTGACCTCGCCCAGCCCGATCCGCACCGCACCCGCGCGCTCGCAGTAGCCGCGGATCACCAGCGTGTCGCCGTCTTCCAGGAAGGTGCGCTTCTCGCCGTTGGGCAGCGTGATCGGCTGCTTGCCGCCCAGCGTCAGTTCGATCAGCGAGCCGGCCTCGTCGGGCTTGGGGCCCGAGAGCGTGCCCGAACCCAGCATGTCGCCCGGCTGCAGGTTGCAGCCATTCACCGTGTGGTGCGCGACCAGCTGCGCGGCCGTCCAGTAGGCCGCCTCGGTGGTGTTGCCGCGCGTCAGGCGCACGGGCGCCACGCCCTCGGCGCGCATCTTCGCGGTCTGCAGCAGCACTTCGAGCGTGATGTCGAGCGCGCCGCTTTCGCGGTTCGATGCCGAGTCGAGGTACGGCAGCGGCTGCGGGTCGCCGGCGGGGCGCTCGAACTTCGAGCGGAAGGGCGCCAGCGCTTCCATCGTCACCAGCCAGGGCGACAGCGTGCTGGCGAAGTTCTTCGACAGGAAGGGGCCGAGCGGCTGGTATTCCCAGGCCTGCAGGTCGCGCGCGGACCAGTCGTTGAGCAGCGTCACGCCGAACAGGTGCTCCTCGGCGTCGGCGATGGCGATGGGCTCGCCCTGCGCGTTGCCACGGCCGATGAAGAAGCCCAGCTCCAGCTCGTAATCCAGCCGCTTCGACGGGCCGAAGCTCGGCTCGGCCGCGTCGGGCGCCTTGGTCTGGCCGTGCGGGCGCTTGAAGACCTGGCCGCTCACGCCGATGGACGAGGCGCGGCCGTGGTAGCCGATGGGCACCCACTTGTAGTTGGGCATCAGCGGCTGGTCGGGGCGGAACAGCTTGCCGATGGTGGTGGCGTGGTGGATGCCCGTGTAGAAATCGGTGTAGTCGCCGATGCGGCAGGGCACCGTCATCTCGGCCCTGGCCTGCGGCAGCAGCGCCTTCGACCACGCGGCCTGCTTGTCGCTGCCTTCGGCCAGACCGGCGGAGATGGCGGCGCGCAACGCCTGGCGCTCCTTCGTGGCGGCGTTCATCAGCACGTTCATGTCGTCGGTGTCGACGAGACCGGCGGCGCGCAGGTCCAGCACCTGGTCGCCGATGGCGACGCCGATGCGGAAGGCTTCGCTGCTGCCGGCGGCGCGGAAGCGGCCGAAGGGCAGGTTCTGGATCGGGAAGTCGGTGCCGGCCTCGTTGGCCGATGCGACCCAGCTGCGCAGCTTCGGGTCATGGGTGGCGTTCAGTGCGGTCATGAGGATGTCTTTCGAGCAAGTTTTCTGAAGGGTCCGGTCTTTTCGGGAAACACCGCGGAACCGGCTTCGCCGGGCCGCAGGTGTTGCCCCCGGAAGGGGGTTGGCGGCCACACGAAGTGGGCAAGCCTGGGGGAGAGCCTTACTCCGCGGACATGCCAGCCTTCTTGGCGACGTCGCCCAGGCGCTTGTATTCGGTATCGCTCAGCTTCGCGAGCTCCTGCGGCGTCGAGCCGCGCGGCGAGAAGCCGGCCTGCGCCAGCTTGGCCTTCACGTCGGGCATGGCAAGCGCTTCGACAAAAGCTTCGTTCAGCGCCTTGACGACCGGCGCCGGCAGGTTGGCCGGGCCGTACACGCCGAACCACGGCTCCAGCGCGTAGCCCTTCAGGCCCGCCTCGGCCAGGGTCGGCACGTCTGGCAGCGAGGGCGAGCGCGCCGGGCCCGCCACCGCCAGCGCGCGCAGCTTGCCGGCCTGGATGTGCGGCAGCGAGGCCGGCAGGTTGTCGAACATCACGCCGATGTTGTTGCCCAGCATGTCGGTGATGGCCGGACCGCTGCCCTTGTAGGCGACGTGCACGAGCTCGGTGCCGGTCATCTGCGCGAACATCACGCCCGCCAGGTTCATCGAGGTGCCGGCGCCCGCGGTGGCGTAGGGCAGGCCGGGGTTCTTCTTGGCGGCGGCGATCAGGTCGGGCACGGTCTTGATGGCCGAGGCAGCCGGCACTTCGAGCACGATGGTCGAGGTGCCCAGCAGGCTGATGGCGGTGAAGTCCTTGCGCGGATCGAAGGCCATCGACTTGTAGATGTGCGGGTTCAGCGCATTGGTCGAGATCGCGCCGAAGCCGATGGTGTAGCCGTCGGGCGCGGCCTTGGCCACGGCGTCCATGCCGATGTTGCCGCCCGCGCCGCCGCGGTTGTCGACGAGCACCGGCTGGCCCAGCTTCTCCGACACCTTCTGGCCCACGGTGCGCGCCACCAGGTCGGTGGTGCCGCCGGGGGTGTAGGGCACGATGAAGCGGATGGGCTTGGTCGGGTAGTCCGCGGCGTGCGCGAACTGTGCCGTGAACTGAGCCGCAAATGGCATCGCGAGCAGTGCGACGGCCGCTGCGCGGCGCGAGAGGGTGAATGCTTTCTTCATGCTTTGAATTGATCTTTCAGGCCGGCCCAGCAGTCGGCGTAGTCCGTGTCGAGCGCAGGGCTCTTGAGCGCGAAGTTCGTCGGCACGAAGCGATAGCGGCTCTCGAACATGAAGGCCAGCGTGTTGTCCAGCTTGTGCGGCTTCAGATCGGCATTCGTGGCCTTGTCGAAGGCTTCCTCGTCGGGGCCGTGCGGCACCATGCAGTTGTGCAGGCTCGCGCCGCCGGGCTTGAAGCCGCCCGGCTTGGCGTCGTATTCGCCCAGCACCAGGCCCATGAACTCGCTCATCAGGTTGCGGTGGAACCACGGCGGACGGAAGGTGTTCTCCATCACCATCCAGCGCGGCGGGAAGATCACGAAGTCGCAGTTGGCGGTGCCGGGCGTGTCGCTGGGCGAGGTCAGCACGGTGAAGATCGACGGATCGGGATGGTCGAAGCTGATCGAGCCGATCACCATGAAGTGCGCCGTGTCGTACTTCACCGGCGACAGGTTGCCGTGCCAGGCGACCACGTTGAAGGGCGACTGCTTCATCGGCGCCTGCCAGAAGCGGCCGCCGAACTTCTTGACGATCTCGTAGCCGCCTTCCTCGGTCTCGAAGGCTGCCACCGGCGCCTGGAAGTCGCGCGCGTTGGCCAGGCCGTTCGAGCCGATGGGGCCCAGCTCGGGCAGGCGGAAGTGCGCGCCGTAGTTCTCGCACACGTAGCCGCGCGAGAGCCCATCGGGCAACGCGACCTTGAAGGCCATGCCGCGCGGCAGCACCGCGATCTCGCCGGGCTTCACGTCGAGCACGCCCAGCTCGGTGGTGATGACCAGGCGGCCCTGCTGCGGCACCACCAGCATCTCGCCGTCGGCATTGACGAAGGCGCGGCGCTCCATCGAGCGGCCGGCCAGGTACATCAGCGAACCGATGCCGACCTGCGACTCGGCGTCGCCGTTGGCCGCGATGGTGCGCATGCCGTCGACGAAGTCGGCCTTGGCCGCCGCTTCGTCCAGCGGCTGCGGGTGCCAGCGCAGCGGCTCGGGCGGCAGCGCGACCTCGCGGTCGGCGCCGGTGCTCCACAGCGGCTGCGCGTACGGCTGGTAGCGGCCCGACACCACCGAGGGCTGGCGGCGATACAGCCAGGTGCGGCGGTTCTCGTGGCGCGGCGCGGTGAAGGCGGTGCCGGAGATCAGCTCGGTGTAGAGGTCGAAGGGCCCGCGCTGCGGGTTGTTGCGGCCCTGCGGCAGCGCGCCGGGCACGGCCTCGGAGGCGTATTCGTTGCCGAAGCCGCTTTGATAGCGGCGCTCGGTGGTAGAGGTTGCGGCGGTCATGTGGTCCTCATGGATGGCTTGAATGGGGCGTTACTTCGCTGCCGCGAGCGCTTCGCGCAGCACGGCGAGCGAGCCGATGTGGTTGGCCAGCACCAGCACGAGGCGCGCGTTGTACGCGTTGCTCTCGTCGGTGCTCAGGCCCTGGTGCGCGTCGATCAGCGCTTCGTAGAAATCGTCGGGCGCCTCGAGGTGCGCTTCGGTGATCAGCTTTGGGGTGGATGCGGTCATTGCGTTGGTCCCGTCAGTGTTTGCCGAGCGCGCGGTCGATGGCGCTGCGCACCTGCGCCGCCGACGGGGCGCGCCAGCGCGCGCACACGTGCTGGTCGGGGCGCAGCAGGTACACGGTGCCGGGGCGGGCGTCGTAGCGCTGCGCGGCGAGCTCGCTGCCCCGGGCGCCGTCTTCCATGCGCACCACGTGCAGCGGCCGGTCGCTGGCCCGCAACTCGGCCAGGCTGCGCTCGGCCGCCTCGCCCTGGCCGAACACCAGCGCGGTGAACTGCGCGACATGGCATTCGCGCAGCAGCCAGCCGGTGCTGCCGTCGGCGTGCACCACGGGCGCGTCGGCTGCCGCGGCACCCGGTACCATCGCGCCCGAGAAGGCGTCGGTGTCGGGCGTGTTCAGCGGCGAGTCGCGCAGCACCGAGGGCACCGACAGCCGGCCGCTGTTGACCAGCGTGCGCGCGAAGGCGTGGCGCTTCGTCAGCTCCAGCACCGCGTCGCGGAAGAGCCGGCTCACCTCGCTCTTGGGCGTGATGAAGTCGGTGGCACGGGTGGAGTTGCGGATGTTCTCGTCGGCGGCGTATTCGCGCTCGCTGGCGTAGCTGTCGAGCAGCGTGTCGGGCGCGTCGCCCTGCACCACGGCCGCGAGTTTCCAGGCGAGGTTGTCCGCATCCTGCACGCCCGAATTGGCGCCGCGCGCGCCGAACGGCGACACGCCGTGCGCCGAGTCGCCCGCGAACAGCACGCGGCCGTGGCGGAAGTGCTCCATGCGCTGGCAGGCGAAGGTGTAGACGCTGGCCCAGCCGATCCGGAACTGCACGCCCTCGAAGCCGATGCTGTCGAGCAGCGCGCGCACGCGCGGCGTGATGTTCTCGGGCTTGCGCTCTTCCACCGGATCGGCGTCCCAGCCGAGCTGGAAGTCCACGCGCCACATGCCGTCGGCCTGCTTGTGCAGCAGCACGCTCTGGCCGGGGTGGAACGAGGGGTCGAACCAGAAGCGCCGCTCGGTGGGCAGGTCGGCGTCCATCGTGATGTCTGCGATCAGGAAGCGGTCGCGGAACACGCGGCCCTTGGCCTCCAGGCCCAGCATCTGGCGCATGTTGGAGCGCGAGCCGTCGCAGGCTACGACATGGTCGGCCTGCAGCCGGTAGTTGCCCTCGGGCGTTTCCACCGTCAGCACCGCGCCGTCGTCGCCCTGCTCGATGCCCGTGACCTTGTTGTTCCAGCGCAGGTCGATCAGCGGCAGCGCAGCCACGCGCTCGACGAGGTAGCCCTCGACGTAGTACTGCTGCAGGTTGATGAAGGCCGGGCGCTCGTGGCCGGGCTCGGGCAGCAGGTCGAAGCTGTAGACCTGCTCGTCGTGGAAGAACACCTTGCCCACGTTCCACGACACGCCCTTGTCGACCATGCGGTCGCCGCAGCCCAGGCGGTCGAACACTTCCAGCGTGCGCTTGGCGAAGCAGATCGCGCGCGATCCGCTGGACAGGGTGTTGTCGTTGTCCAGCAGCACCACGGGCACCTGCCGCAGCGCGAGGTCGATGGCCAGAGTGAGGCCCACCGGGCCGGCGCCGACGATCACGACGGGGTGTTGCGCCGGTGCCGCCGCGTCCTGGTCGGCGTGGCGCTTGTAGTCGAAGCGCAGGCTTTGATAGTCGATCACGTACTTGTCTCCGTGTCCTTTGTCCTTGTCTCGCTCCTTCCCCCGCTGGGGGAAGGTCGGGATGGGGGCTCGACGGCGCTCGAAACTGGCGCTCTGCCTGCCCCCACCCCAGCCCTCCCCCAGCGGGGAAGGGAGCAATGCGGGATCAGCCTTCGAGGGCCTTCCACATCTCGACGTCGCGCTCGGCCGTCCAGATGCGCGGGTCGGCATGGCCCGAGGCCTCGTCGTAGGCGCGGCTCACGTCGAAGGGCATGCAGTGGTCGAAGATCACCCACTGGCTGTACTTGGGCTGCAGCTTCGCGTAGGTCTCCTTGTAGACCGCGTTCAGGTCGCGCCCGGCCTTCACGCCTTCCTGCACGCTGGCGTAGACGTCGGAGATGAAGTTGCGCGTGCCCGTCAGGCCCTCGGACACGGCTTCCGGCGTGGTCAGCGCGGCGCCGCGGCCCGGCACCAGCGCCACGGGCTTGAGCGCGGCGATGTTGTCCAGCGTCTGCGGCCAGTCCTTGAAGTAGGCGTCTCCGGCGTACGGGGTGGCGCCGAACTCGACCAGGTCGCCCGACAGCAGCGTGCGTTCCTGCGGCAGCCAGACGACGGTGTCGCCCTTGGTGTGGCCGCGGCCGAGCTGGATCAGCTGCACTTCCAGCTTGCCCAGCCACAGCGTCATCTTGCCGGTGAAGGTCATGGTGGGCCAGGTCAGGCCCGGCGGCACCGTCTCGACGTTCTGGAACAGGCGCGGGAAGCGGCCGATCTCGCTGGCCTTGTCCTGCTCGCCGCGCTCGACGATCAGGTCCCGCGTGTCCTGGCTGGCCAGGATGTGCTCGGCGCCGTAGCCTGCCGCGCCCAGCACGCGCACGGCGTGGTAGTGCGTGAGCACCACGTACTTGATGGGCTTGTCGGTCACCTCGCGGATGCGGCGCACCACGTCGGCCGCCATGGCGGGCGTGGCCTGGGTGTCGGCCACCAGCACGCAGTCGTCGCCGATGACGATGCCGGTGTTGGGGTCGCCTTCGGCGGTGTAGGCCCAGGCATGTTCCGAGATCTGGCTGAAGGTGATCTTCTTCTCTTCCATGTCGGCCTGGCTGGCGAATTTCTTGGCTTGGCTCATCGGGGTGTCTCCGTCGGTGGGGTGGAATTTGGAATTCGTCTAAGTCGAACGAATTCGCGGTTAACGAATTTCCGCAGTGTAAGCCGGCGATCAGTTAATGTCTAATCCCTTCTTCATGAACGAACAACCGGACGCCAAAGGCAGCCATGGCCACTGACACCGACCGCGCCCAGCGCGGCATCCAGAGCATCGAGGTCGGCGGCCAGTTGCTGCGGGCGCTGGTGCACCACGGCCGGCCCATGGCGCTGAAGGACCTGGCCCGGGAAGCCGACATGACGGCCGCCAAGGCGCACCCGTACATGGTCAGCTTCGGGCGCCTGGGCCTCATCGAGCAGGACCGCGCCAGCGGCCACTATCTGCTCGGCCCGCTTGCCTTGCAACTGGGCCTCATCAGCCTGCAGCAGGCCGACCCCGTGCACATCGCCACCCCGCTGATCGGCCAGCTTGCGCAGCAGACCGGCCACACCGTGGCGCTGGCCGTATGGGGCGCGCGCGGGGCGACCATCGTGCGCACGGCCGAGTCGCCGTCGCCGGTGCACGTGAACATGCGGCACGGCACGGTGTTCTCGCTGACCAACACCGCCTCGGGCCGGGTGTTCGCCACCTACCTCGACGCCGGGGTGGTGCGCAGCCTGCTCGAGGAAGAGCGCCAGCGCCAGAAGCAGCGCAAGAGCGGCGAACCCACGCCGCCGGCCGGCATGCCGCCGGTGCAGCCGCTGCCTTCGTGGAGCGACTTCGAGCGCCAGCTGAAAGAAGTGCGCGACCACGGCATCAGCCGCTCCGACGGCGAGGTCATCGAAGGCGTCAGCGCCATGGCCGCGCCCGTCTTCGACCACACTGGCGCCATCGTGCTGGCCGTCACCGCCATCGGCCCGGCCGGCATTTTCGACACCGCGTGGGACGGCGAGATCGCCCGTGCGCTCAAGGCTTGCGCGGACACCGTGTCGCAGCGCCTGGGCGCCACCGCTGCTCTCCCCCCAGCGAGCCCCGCCAGACCAGAGCGATGACGCACGTCACACCAGATATCGCTTCTTCCGTCAGCGCAGCCACCAGGCTGCTGAGCAATGCCCGGCGCATCGTCGTCTTCTCCGGCGCCGGCCTGTCGCGCGCCTCGGGCATCCCGACCTACCGCGACGCCGACGGCCTGTGGAAGAACCAGAACGCGCTGCAGTTCTCGCATGCCGAAGACCTTCAGCGTGACCCCTCGGGCTTCACGAAATTCTGGGCGCAGCGCCAGTCGGTGATCGAGTCGGCCCAGCCCAACCCGGGCCACACCGCGCTCGCGCTGCTGCAGCGGCTGCGCCCCGCCACGCGGCTGGTCACGCAGAACGTCGACGGGCTGCTCACGCTGGCCGGCGGCCAGGATGTGCTGGAGCTGCACGGCTCGCTGCGCCGCTGGCGCTGCGACCGCTGCGGCAACCGCAGCGGCCCCTGGCCCTTCCACCGCTGCCTGCGCTGCGGCTCGCACGCGCGGCCCGACGTGGTGATGTTCGGCGAGATGCTGAATGCCGGCGTGCTGCTCGACGCGCAGGTGGCGGCGCAGGAGTGCGATCTGTTCGTGGTGGTGGGCAGCACCACCATCGTCTACCCGGCCGCCGAGCTGCCGCAGACCGCGCTCGCGCACGGCGCGCGGCTCATCACGCTGAACCTGGAGCCGCTGCCGCACCTGGACGACGCGGCGTCCGTGGTGCTGCGCGGTACTTCAGAGGAACTGCTGCCGCAGCTGATGGCGGGGCTGTCGGGCCGGCGAGCCTGAAGAAGGCTCAGCCTTTCCGGCCCCCCAGCAGCACCAGCGCCCCGCCCACCACGATCACCGCCACGCCGGCCCACACCGGCAGGTTGACCGTTTCCTTCTCCTTCACCGAGAACTCCAGCGGCCCGAGCTTGGCCTGGTGGGTTTCCTTGGTGAAGCTGAAGCTGCCCAGGGCCAATGCGGCGATGCCGGCCACGATCAGCAGGATGCCGACGATGCGGGTTGCGTTCATGGGACGAGGCTCCTTCCTTCCGTGTGATGCGGGAGATTACTGCCGCGGCTGTTGCTGCTGCAACTGATCGACCCACTGCACCACCTCGGCCACGGCCGCATCGCTGGCCGCGATCAGCGCTTTCACGCCGCCGGGTGCGTCGGCGCTGGGCGCGGGGCGGCGCACGGTGAAAAGGCGCTGGCCCAGCACCCGGTCGCCGCCCGTGGCGCTGCGCACGAGCGTGGCGCGCAGGCGCACCAGGCCCACGCTGGCGCTTGCCGATTCGAAGTAGTGGCTGAATTCGTCCAGCGAGATGCGCAGCGTGTCCGGCGCCTGGCCCCGGCTGCGCGAGATGGTGGCGGCCTCTTCGGGGCCGAGCACCATGCGGCGCTCCGACAGCGTGTCGCGCAGCCGCTGGCGCAGCAGCTGCGAAGGCGGCAGGCTCCAGCGCGACTGGCCGTAGGGCCGCAGCTCGTTGGCATCGGCATAGCCCAGCCGGTAGAGGATCTGCGTGCCATCGAGGCGGGAATTGCTCTCGAACTCGGCCAGCGACAACGTCGGGAGCGTGGCCGCCGCGGGTGCCGCGGCAGGCATCGCCGGGCCGGGGCCGAAGTCGTAGAGCGTGGCGCGCGCGGGCTTGTCGGGCAGCGCGCCGCAGCCGGCGGCCAGCAGCAGGGCGCAGCCGAGCGCGAGGGCGGCAGGGGTCTTGCGAATGGCGTTCATGGTCGGTGATCCTCGCTCCGTCGGAATCAGGGCCGCGACGCGGCCGGCGCCTGGAAGCCCGGCTCGCCAGGGCCCGCCGCCGCGCCGCCGTTGCCGAAGAGCAGCGATTGCGGGTTGTCGTTGATGCTGTCCGCCGCGCGGCCCAGCCGGCGCACCGCGTGCGAGGTGTCGTCGGCCACGCGGTTCACGCGCGGAAGCGTGGCGGCGTTGAACGAATCCACCGCCTGCGCCAGCGCCTTGGTGCCGTCGCTCAGCCGCTCGACCGGGCCGTCGGGCGCGTTCAGCCGGCCCACGGTGGTGTTGAAGTTGTTGGCCACGCGCGAGACGTCGCCGGCGGCCTTCTTCACCGAGGCCAGCGTGTCGGGCATCTTCGCGAGCGCCGGGTTCAGGCCGGTCTTCACGGTGCTGTCGAGCGTCTTGAGCAGCGTGTTGGCGCTGGCCGAGGCGGCCGCGATGTTCTCCAGCGCATCGGCCGCGCGCTTCTGGTTGGGGTCGCTCAGCAGCTGGTTGGCGCGCTTGGTCACTTCCTCGACCTGGTTGATGATGGCTTCGCCGCGGTCCTGCAGCTGCGCCAGCATCGAGGGCTTGAGCGGGATGCGCGGCGGGTCGTCGTTGTTCGGCTTGAGCGCGACGGTCGATTCGCCCTTGTCGTCCAGCGCGATGAAGGCCAGGCCGGTCACGCCCTGGTAGCTCAGCGTGGCGAAGCTGGAGGTGGTGAGCGGCACGCGCTCGTCGACCGAGATGCGCACCCGCACGTTGCCCTTGATCTTCGGGTCGAAGTCGATCGACGCCACTTTGCCCACCGCGATGCCGCGGTAGCGCACCATGGCCTGCGGCTGCAGGCCGCTGACCGCGTCGCGGGTGGAGAGCTCGTAGATGTTGCGCACGGTGTTGTCGCGCGTGAACCAGACCACCAGCGCGACGAGCGCGGCGATCAGTCCGAGCACGAAGGCGCCGGCGGCGAGGGCGTGGGCCTTGTTTTCCATGGTGGCTACCTACCTTTCAGCGGCCTGCCCGGAGGCAGGCTTCGCGGGGGATTGTCCGGCTGGCTTGTCATGCAGCGCTTCGAGGGCGCGCTGGCCGCGCCCGCCGAGGAAGTATTCGTGGATGAAGGGATGCGGATACGCGATGACCTCGCGCGCCGCGCCGGTGACGATCACCTTCTGGTCGGCCAGCACCGCGATGCGGGTGCTCAGGTCGAACAGCGTGTCCAGGTCGTGCGTGACCATCACCACCGTGAGGCCCAGCTCGCGGTGCAGGCCGCGCAGCAGGTCGCAGAAGCTGTCGGAGGCTTCGGGGTCGAGGCCGGCGGTGGGTTCGTCCAGCAGCAGCAGCGGCGGGTCCATGATGAGCGCGCGCGCCAGCGCCACGCGCTTGATCATGCCGCCCGACAGGTCGGCAGGGCTCTTGTTGGCATGCTGCGGGCCCAGGCCCACCATCTGCAGCTTCACCAGCGCCGCGTGGCGGATGAGCTCGTCGGGCAGCAGCTTCAGCTCGCGCAGCGGAAAGGCTATGTTCTCCAGCACGCTGAAGGCCGAGAACAGCGCGCCGTGCTGGAACAGCATGCCCACGTTGGCCGCGCCCGAGGCGCTGAGCTCGCCGGGCTCCTGGCCCAGCACTTCCACGTGGCCGCGCGTGGGCTTCTCCAGCCCGAGGATCTGGCGCAGCAGCACCGTCTTGCCCGTGCCCGATCCGCCCACCAGCGAGAACACCTCGCCGCGATCGATGTGCAGCTGCAGGTCGCGGTGCACCACCTGCTCGCCGTCGGCGCTGTGGAACACGGTCCACAGGCCGTGGATGTCCACCACGGTGGGATCGGTGTCGGGGCGCACGGGCATGCTCATGGTTCACGCCCTCATGCTCTGAAGCCGATGCCCTTGAAGAGCACGGCAAAAAGCGCGTCGACCAGGATCACGGCGGTGATCGAGGTGACGACCGACTGCGTGGTGCCGCGCCCGAGGCTCTCGGTGTTGGGCTTGACCTTCATGCCGAAGTGGCAGCCGATCAGCGCGATCAGGATGCCGAACACCGCCGACTTGGCCATGGCCAGCCACAGGTTCGAGATCGGCACCGCGCGCGGCAGGGCCGAGAGGAAGTAGGCCGGCGAGATGTCGAGCGCCGCGTCGGCCGCCAGCATGCCGCCCGCGAGCGCCGCCATCGAGGTCCACAGGCTGATCAGCGGCATCGCGATGGCCAGCGCCAGCACGCGCGGCATCACCAGGCGGAAGCCGTGCGGGATGCCCATCACGCGCATCGCGTCGAGCTCCTCGGTCACGCGCATCACGCCGATCTGCGCCGTGATGGCCGAGCCCGAGCGCCCGGCGATCAGCACCGCCGCCAGCACCGGCCCCAGTTCGCGGATCAGCGAGAGCCCGAGGATGTTCACCACGAAGGTCTCGGCGCCGTACTGGCGCAGCTGCTGCGAGATCAGGTAGGCCAGCACCACGCCGATGAGCAGGCCGACCAGCGCCGTGATGTGCAGCGCCGTCGCGCCGAACTGATACAGGTGCCCGGAAAAATCGCGCCACGGCCCGCGATGCGGCGCGCGCACCAGCCGGCCGAGGTCCAGCGCGAGCTGGCCGATCAGCGCGATGAAGTCGCGAACCACGTACATGAGGCGCGGCCCGTAGTGCGAGAACGCGCGGATCCGGTCGTTCAGCGTGGGCCTGGGTTCATCCGGCGTGTCGACGGTGTATTGCGCTACCTGGTCGAGCACGGCCTTGTGCTGCGGCGACAGCTCGATGGTGGCCGGCCATTCGTGGCGCCAGTGATCCCACAGGAGTTGCGCGCCGACGTGGTCGAGCTGCTCGATGGGCCGCAGGTCCCAGGCGCGGTCGTCGGCGGGCGGGGCTGCCTTCAGGCTCTGGTCCAGCGCCTGCCAGGCCGGCTTGGACGACATCGCCAGCGTGGTCCAGCGGCCGCTGGCCACCGTCCATTGGCGGCCTTCCTGCTCGCGCTGCGCGACGCGGGGCCACGCGCTGTCGGCGGCGCGGGCGTCGGCAGACGATGGGGCGGGGGACATGGCTGGAGGAAGAATGAATGAGGCGGGCGAGCGGGAAAGTTAACAAAACCCGGTTCAAGTGCGCGCATCGTAACCGCGTGCATCCGCTGTCGAGGCGGGCCAGACCCTTCGTTTGCGTAGGGCACCGCGCCGTTTCTTCAGGTTTTGTTCAGGGCGCGAAGCCATCGGACAGGGCCGCGCGCAGCCACCCCACGAAAGCCGTCACCGCCTGCGGCACGTGCGTGGCGTAGGGCCGTATCGCATACAGGCGCTCGCCGAAGGCGCCCACCGAGCGCCATTGCGGCAGCACCTGCTGCAGCTTGCCCGACTGCAGCGCCGCCTGCGCGCTGAAATCGGGCACCAGCGCGATGCCCAGCCCGCTGAGCGCCGCGTCGCGCAGCGCCTCGCTGTTGTTGGCGACCAGCGGCCCCGAGACCGGCACCGTGATGCGCGGCGCCGATGCCTTCGCCTCGAAGTGCCAGGTCGGCGTTTCCTGCGCGCGCGGGTAGTGCAGGCAGTCGTGGCCCGCCAGCGCCTGCGGCTCGCGCGGCGTGCCGCGGCGGCGCAGGTAGGCGCGGCTGGCCACCAGCACCGAGCGGGTTTCGCACAGCGTCCAGGCCACGTGCGTGTCGGGCGGCGCGGCCGTGTGGCGGATCGCGAGGTCGAAGCCTTCCATCGCCAGCGAGCTGAGGCGGTCCGACAGGTCGAGTTCGATGCGCACCTCGGGCTGCGCGCGCAGGAAGTCGGCCAGCCGGGGCACCAGCTGCTGGCGCGCGAAGGCCACCGGCGCCGTGACCCGCACCAACCCGCGCGGCACGCCCGCGAGGTCGCGCACGCCGGCGAAGCTGTGGGCGATCTGCTCGAAGGGGCCGCGCATGTCCTCCACCAGCCGCTGGCCTGCCTCGGTGAGCCGCACGCTGCGCGTGGTGCGCTGCACCAATGGCGCGCCGGCCGCGCGCTCGAGCTCGGCGATGCGCTGGCTCATGGCCGCCTTGCTCACGCCCAGGCGCAGCGCGGCGGCGGTGAAGCTGCCCTGCTGCGCCAGCACCGTGAGCCAGTGCAGGTGCGTCCAGAGCGACTCGATATTTTGGGGTTTCATGCCTGCATTGTTCGCCAACGTGAACAATAAGTTCAAGCTTCGCGACTAGGCGGGGAACAACGCGCTGCCTAAACTGGCCGCACTCTTCCTCCGGATTCAGCCTCTTTCAGGGTTCTCCCCCATGTCCACTTCCGCTACTTCCATCGACCACTTCATCGCCGGCAAGCCCGCCGCCAACACCTCCGGCCGCACGCAGGACGTGACCAACCCCGCCACCGGCGCCGTCACCGGCAAGGTCGGCCTGGCCAATGCGGACCAGGTCTCGGCCGCCGTTGCAGCCGCTCAGGCCGCCTTTCCGGCCTGGGCCGACACGCCGCCGATCCGCCGCGCGCGCGTGATGTTCAAGTTCCTGCAGTTGCTCAACGAGCACAAGGACGAGCTGGCCCACATGATCACCGCCGAGCACGGCAAGGTCTTCACCGACGCGCAGGGCGAAGTCAGCCGCGGCATCGACATCGTCGAGTTCGCCTGCGGCATTCCTCAGCTGCTCAAGGGCGACTTCACCGACCAGGTGAGCACCGGCATCGACAACTGGACGCTGCGCCAGCCCCTGGGCGTGGTCGCCGGCATCACGCCCTTCAACTTCCCGGTGATGGTGCCGATGTGGATGTTCCCGGTGGCCATCGCCGCGGGCAACACCTTCATCCTCAAGCCCAGCCCGACCGACCCGACGCCCTCGCTGCGCATCGCCGAGTTGCTGAAGGAAGCCGGCCTGCCCGACGGCGTGTTCAACGTCGTGCAGGGCGACAAGGCCGCGGTCGACGCGCTGCTGGAGCACCCCGACGTCAAGGCCATCAGCTTCGTCGGCTCCACGCCCATCGCCAACTACATCTACGAGACCGGCGCACGCCACGGCAAGCGCGTGCAGGCCCTGGGCGGCGCGAAGAACCACATGGTGGTGCTGCCCGACGCCGACATCGACCAGACGGTCGACGCGCTGATCGGCGCGGGCTACGGCTCGGCCGGCGAGCGCTGCATGGCCATCAGCGTGGCGGTGCTGGTGGGCGACGTGGCCGACAAGATCATCCCCAAGCTCATCGAGCGCACCAAGACGCTGCAGGTGTTGAACGGCGAGAACCTCGCGGCCGAGATGGGCCCGATCGTCACCCGTGCCGCGCACGAGCGCATCACCGGCTACATCGACCTGGGCGAGAAGGAAGGCGCGAAGCTGCTGGTGGACGGCCGCAAGTTCGATGGCAACAAGGCGGGCGAAGGCTGCGGCGACGGCTTCTGGATGGGCGGCACGCTGTTCGACCACGTCACGCCCGAGATGCGCATCTACAAGGAAGAGATCTTCGGCCCGGTGCTCAGTTGCGTGCGCGTGGCCAACTTCAAGGACGCGATCGACCTGGTCAACGCGCACGAGTTCGGCAACGGCGTGAGCTGCTTCACGCGCGACGGCAACGTGGCGCGCGAATTCAGCCGCCGCATCCAGGTGGGCATGGTCGGCATCAACGTGCCGATCCCGGTGCCCATGGCCTGGCACGGCTTCGGCGGCTGGAAGCGTTCGCTCTTCGGCGACATGCACGCCTACGGCGAAGAGGGCGTGCGCTTCTACACGAAGCAGAAGTCGGTGATGCAGCGCTGGCCCGAGAGCATCGGCAAGGGCGCCGAGTTCGTCATGCCGACGGCAAAGTAAGCTCACCCCCGACTCTCGCGCACTTCGTGTCGCTCGCATCCCCCCTTCAGGGGGCGCTCCCGGCGGCCCGGCGGAGCCGGTTCCGCGGGAGCACTGGTACTGACGGATAACTGCCAACGGCGCGGTGGGCGCCGTTGGCAAACAAGAACGAGCAGAAGGAGACAACCAATTGAGCGAGACCACCTTCGACTACATCGTCATCGGCGCCGGCACGGCGGGCTCGCTCATGGCGAACCGCCTGAGCGCCGACAAGAGCAGGCGCGTGCTGCTCATCGAGGCGGGCCGCAAGGACGACTACCACTGGATCCACATTCCGGTCGGCTACCTGTACTGCATCGGCAATCCGCGCACCGACTGGCTCTACAGCACCGAGCCCGACGCGGGCCTCAACGGCCGGGTGCTGCGCTATCCGCGCGGCAAGACGCTGGGCGGCTGCTCCAGTATCAACGGCATGATCTACATGCGCGGCCAGTCGCGCGACTACGAGCACTGGGCCGACCTCACCGGCGACGACGGCTGGCGCTGGCAGAACGTGCTGCCGGCCTTCAGGAAGCACGAGGACCACTACCTGGGCGCCGACGAGATGCACGGCGCGGGCGGCGAGTGGCGCGTCGAGAAGCAGCGGCTGCGCTGGGACATCCTCGACGCCTTTGCCGAAGCGGCGGTGCAGGCCGGCGTGCCGCACTCCAGCGACTTCAACCGCGGCAACAACGAGGGCGTGGGCTACTTCCAGGTCAACCAGAAGAACGGCTGGCGCTGGAACACCGCCAAGGCCTTCCTGCGCCCGACCTGCTACGGCAGGCCCAACTTCGAGCTCTGGACCGGTGCGCAGGTCTCGCGCCTGCTCTTCGAGACGCAGGCCGACGGCACGCGCCGCTGCACCGGCGCCGAGGTGTGGAACGGCACCGAGAAGGTCACCACGCGCGCCACGCGCGAGGTGGTGCTGAGCGCCGGCGCCATCGGCTCGCCGCAGATCCTGCAGCTCTCGGGCGTGGGCCCGGCCGAACTGCTGCGGCAGCACGGCGTCGACGTGGTGCTCGACGCGCCCGGCGTCGGCGCCAACCTGCAGGACCACCTGCAGATCCGCGCGGTCTACAAGATCTCGGGCGCGCCCACGCTCAACGTGATGGCTTCGTCGATGATCGGCAAGGCGAAGATCGGCCTCGAATACGTGCTCAAGCGCAGCGGCCCGATGAGCATGGCGCCCTCGCAGCTCGGCGCCTTCACGCGCAGCTCGCCCGATCGCGAATGGCCCAACCTGCAGTACCACGTGCAGCCGCTGTCGCTGGACGCCTTCGGCGATCCGCTGCACAGCTTTCCGGCCTTCACCGCGAGCGTGTGCAACCTCAACCCGACGAGCAGGGGCTCGGTGCGCATCCGCAGCAACCGCTTCGAGGACGCTCCGGCCATCGCGCCCAACTACCTGAGCACCGACGAGGACCGCAAGGTGGCCGCCGAGTCGCTGCGCGTCACGCGCCGCATCGCCGAGCAGCCGGCGCTCGCCAGGTACAAGCCCGAGGAATGGAAGCCCGGCGTGCAGTACCAGACCGACGAGGACCTGGCTCGCCTGGCCGGCGACATCGCCACCACCATCTTCCATCCGGTGGGCACCACCAGGATGGGCGCCGACAACGACCCGGCGGCGGTGCTCGATTCGCGCCTGCGCGTGCGCGGCGTGCAGGGCCTGCGCGTGGTGGATGCGGGCGCGATGCCCACCATCACCAGCGGCAACACCAACAGCCCGACGCTCATGATGGCCGAGAAGGCCGCGGGCTGGATCGTCGAGGACAACCGCTGAGCGGAGCGCGTTTCAGCGGCGCGGCGCGGGCGGCTTGTCCGCCATCGCACGGCGGCGTGCGGCCGGCGCATTGCCCGCCATGCGCGCCTTCGCGCCCTCCAGCATGAGATCGACGCCGATCTCGAACAGCGCGTCGGGCCCGGCCCGGCGGTAGTTGGCGAAAGCCTCGGCCAGCAGCGGGCGCGAGGCCGCTGCGGCGTCGAGCGCCTGCTGCTGCTCGGCCGCGTCGGGCGGCGTCGCCTGCTGTTCCAGCACGCAGCCCACGGTGTAGCGGCCCAGCGCGATCAGCAGCGTCATCGCCTGCGGCGCCGGCAGGCCCAGGCGGACCACCGAAGCGAGTTGCTCCTCGACCATGTCGAGGTCGGCCGGATCGGGCTCGGAGCCCGCGTGCAGCCGCGCGCCGTCGCGACGCGCCAGCAGCGCGCGTCGGAAGCTGCGCGCGTTCTCGCGCAGGAAGGCATCCCAGGTCTCGCCGGGCTCAGGCAACTTGCGCTCGTGGACGCGGCGCAGGATCTCGCCGTTCATCGCGTCGAGCAGGGCGCGCTTGTTCCTGAAGTGCCAGTACAGCGCGGGCTGCTGCACGCCCAGCCGCTCGGCCAGCAGCCGTGTGCTGAGCTTGTCCATTCCAACCTCGTCGAGCAGCGCGAGGGCTGTCTCGAGGATCACTTCGCGGTCCAGTTTCATTCTTCCGATGTGCGTGCTTGCGTGCAGATGCCGACCGGGGAGGGTACTTCACAGCCCAGAATTTATCGCTGATAATTCCTTATCAATGATAAATTCAAACGCCCTTCCAACTCCGCTCGCGAGCGGCAGCCGCCATGCGCATGCCGTGATCCTCGCGATCGTCACGCTCGACGCGATCGGCATCAGCCTGGTCATGCCGATCGTGCCCAGCCTGCTGCGCGAGGTCGGCCATACCGGCGACCTCGGCTGGCGCTTCGGCGCTTTCCTCTCGCTCTACGCGCTGATGCAGTTCCTCTGTGCGCCGGTGCTCGGTGCGCTCAGCGACCGCTTCGGCCGCCGCCCGGTGCTGCTGGTCTCGGTGGCTGGCGCCGCCATCGACGCGCTCTTCATGGCCTTCGCGCCTTCGCTGTGGATGCTCTTCGTCGGCCGCGCGATCGCCGGCATGACGGGCGCGAACATGGCGGTGGCCTCCGCCGCCATCGCCGACCTCACGCCCGAGAGCCAGCGCGCACGCTGGTTCGGCCGCATGGGCGCCTGCTTCGGCATCGGCTTCATCGCGGGGCCGGCGCTCGGCGGCGTGCTCGGCGACCACGGCGTGCGGCTGCCCTTCATCGCCGCCGCGGTGCTCAACGGCCTGACCTTTCTCGCGGCCCTGCTGCTGCTGCGCGAGTCACGCCCGGCGAAGCTCGCCACGCAGCCGTTCGACCGTGGCGTGCTGCATCCGCTCGCGCCGCTGCGCTGGGCGAAGAGCTTTCCCGCGCTGCTGCCCATCCTCGGCGTGTTCACGGTGCTGATGCTGGTGGGCGAGGTCGCCGGCACCACCTGGGTGCTCTACGGCGAGGACAAGTTCTCGTGGAACGGCACCATGGTCGGCGTTTCGCTCGCGGTCTTCGGCCTGATCCAGGCGCTGATGCAGGGCTTCGTGGCGGGCCCGCTGGTCGAACGCTGGGGCGAGCGCGCGGCCATCGCCATCGGCACCGCGGCCGACTGCACTGCCTATGCGCTGATGGCCTTCGCCACGCAGGGCTGGATGGCGCTCGCGCTGCTGCCGCTGTTGTGCACGGGCGGCATCGGCGCGCCCGCGCTGCAGTCGATGCTCTCGGCGCGCGTGGGCGAGGCCGGGCAGGGCCGGCTGCAGGGCGTGCTCGCGAGCCTCTCGAGTCTGGCCTCGGTGTTCGGGCCGCTGCTCATCAGCCAGCTCTACTTCGCCTTCCGCCTGCGCTTTACGGGCATCGCGTGGCTGGTGGGCGCCGCGGTCTACCTGCTGTGCATGCCGGTGCTGCTGCGCAAGACTCCCAAGCCATAGCTTCGGTTTGACTTCGGTCTGACGCCAGAAACACCGAGGAACCGGCTTTGCCGGGCCTCAGGTGTTGCCCCCGGTAGGGGGAAGGCGCGCGCGACACGAAGTGCGCGCAGCCTGGGGGCGAGCTTTATTTCTCGATAGTTTTGTTCCAGCGCGCGTTCCACGCCGGGCGGTTCGCGTTGATGCTTTCCCAGTCGATGGTCACGGCGGTCTTCATCCACTTGTTGATGTCCGCCACCTGGGCTACGCCGTCGCCAACCACCGGCGCCTTCGGGTTGGTGGGAATCTGCGCGCCGTACTGCAGCACGTTGGCCTGCGCCAGCGGGCTCAGCAGGAACTCGGCGAGCTTCTGCGACAGCTCGGGCTCGCTGTTGTTGGCGATCACGCACTGGCCCACCATGAGCACCACCGCGCCTTCCTTGGGCGGCGCGTATTCCACCGGAATGCCCTTGCTCTTCATCGCGGCCACGGCCGTGGGCGTGAGCGGGAAGATCGCGGCCTCGCCGGTCTGCACCATCTCGGAGAGCTTGGCCGAACTGGGGATGTACTCCAGCACGTTCGGCCCGATGGTGGTGGGCCAGGCCTTGAAGCCGGGCTCCACGTTCTTGTCGTTGCCGCCCTGGATGCGGTTGAACATCAGGAAGCCGTGCAGCCCGAAGGAAGACGACGACACCGACTGGAACACCACCTTGCCCTTGTACTTCGCATCGGCCAGGTCCATCCACGACGTGGGCGGTGCCCAGCCCTTCTCCTTGAACATCTTCGCGTTGTAGGCCAGGCCCGTCATGCCCAGGCTCACGCCGCTGGCCATGTCGTCCTTGAAGCGCGCGGCCGGGTAGATCTCGCTGAGCGACTGGCTGGGCTTCTGCTTCTCGCACAGGCCCATGCCGATGGCGCGCACCATCACGCCGTCGTCGAGGAACATGACGTGCATCTGCGGCTTGTCCTTGTTGGCCTGCGCCTTGGCGAGGATGTCGGAGGAGGTGCCCGGCACCACCACCACCTTCGCGCCGTAGGCCTTCTCGAAGGCCGGGAACACGTACTGCGTGTACGCCTTCTCCATGGTGCCGCCGTTCATGCCGATGTAGAGGGTCTTGGTCTGCGCGCCGGCGATGCCGGCGGCCGCGAGCAGCGCGGCCAGGAGCGGAAGGGTTCTGATCGATGACTTCGGGGACATGGCGATGCTCTCCATTCAGGTTCAGGTGGGGGAAACGGGGGAAACGGTGAGGGACTCTTGCGCTTGCGTTTTTTCTTCGTCGAAGCGCCCGATGGCGAAGGCGTCGATGGGCGTTTCGGTACGCCCGTCGCGCGCGAGGTCGGCCAGCACTTCGCCGGCGGCCGGGCCGATCTGGAAGCCGGCGCCCGCGAAGCCGAAGCCGTGGAACAGGCCGGGCGTGGTGAGGCTGGGCCCGAGCACCGGTTCGCGGTCGGGCAGGTAGCCCTCGGTGCCGCCCCAGGTGCGGATGATGTGCGCGTGGCGCAGCACCGGCAGCAGCTCCACCGCCTGAACCGCGAGCGCGGCGATGCCGTCGCGCTCGGCGCGCGAGCGTTCGGCATCCAGCGTGATGCCCGAGCCGCCGCCCAGCACGAGGTTGCCGCGCGCCACCTGCCGGCAGTAGATGCCGCCGCCTTCCACGCCCAGGCTCCACTTCATGAAGTGCGGCACCGGCTCGGTCACGGCCATCAGCGGGCTGCGCGCGTACATCGGCGGCGTCTCGCCGAACTGGCTGGCGATGGCGCCGGCCCACGCGCCCGCGCAGTTCAGCAGCACCGGCGCCTGCACTTCCAGCGCATTGCCGCTGCGCACCATGAACGTGGCGCCGTCGTGCGCCACCTCGTCGACCTTGTGCCGCTCGAATACCTGCGCGCCCGCGCGCCGTGCCGCCAGCGCGAAGGCCGGCGACACCAGGCGCGGATTGGCCTGCCCGTCTTCCGCGCACAGCGAGCCGCCCACCGCGCGCGTGCCCAGCCAGGGGCACTGCTCGCGAAGCCGCGCGCTGGAGATCAGCTCCAGGCCCAGGTCGAAGTCGCTGCTCAGTGCGCGGTAGCGCTCCAGCGAGGCCATGTCCGATTCGCTGCGCGCGATCTTGAAATGGCCCGAGCGGATGTATTCGCCGTCCGTGCCCAGCAGTTCGGCCAGCCCGCCCCAGATGCGGTGCGCGCGCTGCGCCAGCGGCAGCTGGCTCACCGGGCGTCCCTGGCGGCGCACGCCGCCGTAGTTCACGCCGCTGGAACGCGAGCCGCAGAGGTCGCGCTCCAGCAGCACCACGCCAAGGCCCATGCGGCGCAGGGCCAGCGCGGCCGAGGAGCCGACGATGCCGCCGCCGACGATGGCGACGTCGGTGCGAAGCTTTCTGATCGAACTCATGGCGCGCCGCTCCCTTCCGCCGGTGCGGCAGGCACCAGCCGCAGCGGAATCGGCTTGATCGGCGCCTGCCCGCGCAGCCGGCCCACCTGCTGCAGCGGCTGCCGCGTCGCATGCGCAAGGATCTCGGCGGCCGCCGCGCCGCACATGCGGCCCTGGCAGCGGCCCATGCCGACACGCGACAGCGCCTTCAGGCGGTTCATCTCGTCGGCGCCGGTGTTGGCGATGGTCTGGCGCAGCGTGCCGGCGGTGACGTTCTCGCAGCGGCAGATGACAAGGTCGACGCTCGCGTTCTCCGCCCAGTCCTGCGGAACGGGAAAGGCGCGCTCGAGGCCGCGGCGAAAGCCGGCGAGCCTGTCGAGCTTGCGTTCAAGCCCGGATGCGCGCGCCGTGTCGATGGCGATGCCGGCGTCCTGCAGCAGCGCCAGCGCCGCGCGCTCGCCCGCCCACTCGGCCGCGTCCGCACCCATGATGCCGGCGCCGTCGCCCGCGAGGTACACGCCCTGCACGCTGGAGCGCCCCGCCGCGTCGCGCACCGGCAGGTGCGCGCGGTGCAGCGGCGCGTAGTCGAAGCGGCAGCCGAGCAGGTCGGCCAGCTGTGTCTCGGAGCGCAGCGCGTAGCCGAAGCCGACTGCGTCGCAGTCCAGCGTGCGCTCCTTGTCTCCGTCATGCCAGGCCACGCCGGTGACGCGGCCCTGCGCCTCGTCGCCGAGCACGCGCAGCGGACGCACGCCGCCATGCAGCGCAACGCCGTGCGCGCGCAGCCAGCCCATGTAGTACATGCCCTTGGCGAGCACGACGGGCTGCGCCAGCATCGCGGGCGCGGCGGCGATCTGGTCGGCCAGGCGCGCCGTGTCGAGCACCGCCGCCACGTCCACGCCGGCCTTCGCATATTGATAGGCCACCAGGTACAGCAGCGGCCCGGTGCCCATGAACACCACGCGCCGCCCGATGGCGCAGCCCTGGTACTTGAGCGCCACCTGCGCGCCGCCCAGCGTGTAGACGCCGGGCAGCGTCCAGCCCGGCAGCGGCAGCACGCGGTCGGTGGCGCCCGTCGCGACGATCAGGTGGCTGTAGGGCACACGGCGGTTGCCGCGCGTGGGGTTGTGCATCACGTCCAGCACCTGGTCCTGCGCGTTCCAGGCGAGGCTGTCGGAGTGATGCTCGATGCGGCCCCGCAGTGCGTCGAAGGCCGTGTGCACCGCGTCGGCGCGCTTCGATTCGAAGCCGTAGAGCGTCCGCTTGTCGCGAGCGGCCAGGGTGGGAGGAGGGCGGCGGTAGATCTGGCCGCCGGCGCGCGAGGCCTCGTCGATCACCACCGGCTTCAGGCCGTGCGCCACCAGCGTCTGCGCGGCGCGCACGCCGGCCGGGCCCGCGCCGACGATCACCGGGCGGACTTCGCTCGTTGCTGTCGGTGTTGCGGTCATGCGCCGTCCCTTCCGGTGACCAGCGCCATGCCCGGCGCGATGAAGGTCGAGCAGGCGCGAAAGCGCTCGCCCTCGTCGGTGGAGATCCAGCAGTCCTGGCAGGCGCCCATCATGCAGAAGCCCGCGCGCGGCAGGCCGCTGAACTCGTTGCGGCGCAGCTGGCCGCATTGCGTGAGCACGGCGGTCAGCACGGTGTCGCCGGCCAGGGCGCTCGCGGGTTCGCCGTCGAGGGTGAAAGGCACGCTCTCGCGGCCGGCCGTCTCGGCCACCCGGTGCAGCAATGCGGGAGTCTTCATGGTCATCTATCTGCGTCCCACCAGCACGCGGTCGAGTCCGTAGACGCGGTCGAGCACCACCATCGCGAAGGCCGTCACCGCCACCATCAGCGCCGACACGGCGGCCATCAGCGGGTCGATGGACTCCGTCGCATACATGTACATGCGCACCGGCAGCGTCACCGTGCTCGGCGAGGTGACGAAGATGGACATCGTCACTTCGTCGAAGCTGTTGATGAAGGACAGCATCCAGCCGCCGGTGACGCCCGGCAGGATCATCGGCAGCGTGATGCGCCGGAACACCGTGGCCTGGCTCGCGCCCAGCGAGAGCGCGGCCTGCTCGGCGCTGCGGTCGAAGCCCACCAGCGCCGCCACCACCAGCCGCAGCGTGTAGGGCGTGACGATGAGCGCGTGCGCCAGCACCAGCCAGGCGAAGCTGCCCGCGCCGCCCACCAGCGAGAACAGGCGAAGCAGCGCCACGCCCAGCACCAGGTGCGGCACGATCAGCGGCGAGAGGAACAGGCCGTTGAGGAAGTCGCGCCCCGGAAACTCGTAGCGCGTGATCGCCATGCCGGCCGGCACCGCGAGCAGCGTCGCGATGGTGGCCGAGCTCAGCGCGAGCCACAGGCTGTTCCAGAACGACTGCATGAAGTCGGGGTGCGCGAACACCGCCTCGAACCAGCGCAGCGAGAAATGCGTGGTCGGGATGGTCAGCGTGTTCTCGGGCGTGAACGCCACGATGCACACCACCGCCAGCGGCGCCAGCATGAAGACGATGACCAGCGCGTTGAACGCGAGGGCGATGGGGCCGTTTCTGCTCATGGCGCCTCCTGCCGGGCCGCCCCAAGGGAGGCGCGCGCCCCCTCGGGGGGCAGCGAATACACGAAGTGATGGAGCGTGGGGGCCATGTTCACCCCAGCGCTTTCTTGTAGCGGCCTTCTACCAGCCGGTTGTAGCTGAGCATCACCGCGAGGTTGGCCACCAGCAGCACCAGCGCCACCGCAGCGCCCAGCGGCCAGTTGAGCTCGCTCAGGTATTCGTCGTAGACGATGGTCGCGACCATCTTCAGCCGGCGTCCGCCCAGCAGACCCGGAATGGCGAAGGAGCTCGCCGCCAGCCCGAACACGATCAGGCTGCCCGAGAGAATGCCCGGCATCACCTGCGGCAGCACGATGCGCCGCAGCGTGGTGAAGGGCGTGGCGTTGAGCGACAGGGCGGCGTTCTCCACGCCCGGGTCCAGCTTCTGCAGCGATGTCCACACCGGGATCACCATGAAGGGCAGCATCACGTGCACCAGCGCGATGACCACGGCAGCGCTGGTGTAGAGGATCTTCACCGGCCCGATGCCCACGAGTTGCAGCAGCGCGTTCACCGCGCCCTCGGGGCCCAGCAGCATGCTCCAGCCGAAGGCCCGCACCACCACCGACACCAGCAGCGGCGCCAGCACCACCAGCAGCAGCACCGAGCGCCACGGGTTGCGCATTCGGCTCAGCACATAGGCCTCGGGCGCGCCGACGAGCACGCAGATCAGCGTGACCAGCGCCGAGACCCAGAAGGTGCGCCAGAAGATGCCGAGGTAGTACGAATCGGAGAACACCAGCGCGTAGTGCGCGAGCGTGAATTCGCCCGACTTGGGGCCGGTGGCCGGGTCGTACACGTTGAACGACAGCACGGCGGTGAGCCCGAGCGGCACCACCAGAAGAACCGTGAACAGCAGCAGCGCCGGGCCGGAGAGCCACCATGGCGTGGCCTTGCTCTTCGAGCTGCTCATGCCGCGACAGCCTTTTCATCGGCCGGCAGCAGCCGCATGCAGTGCGCCGGCCAGTCGATACCGGTGCGGCTGCCTTCCGCGAGCGCCTCGCGCCCGTCGTTGGGGCTCAGCACCATGAGATCGCCGACCGGAGTCGCCACGCGGTAGAGCCACTGGCTGCCCAGGAAGAAACGCTCCTGCACCTCGCCGTCGATGCGGCCGCTGCCCGGCGGCACCAGCTGCAGCTTCTCGGGCCGCACGCTCAGCAGCGCGCCCGCGTTCACGTCGAAGCCGGTGTCGTCCACGTCGAGCGAGAGCGCGCCGACTTCGACACAGGTGCGCCCCGGGCCGCTGCCCGACACGCGGCAGTCCAGCAGGTTGGCCTTGCCCACGAAGGTGGAGATGAAGCGCGTGCCGGGATGCTCGTACACGCGCTGCGGATGGTCGATCTGCGTGGCACGGCCGGCTTCCATCACCACCACGCGGTCGCTGATCGACATGGCCTCGCTCTGGTCGTGCGTGACCATCACCGTGGTAGTGCCGACCTTGCGCTGGATCTGGCGCAGCTCGAACTGCATCTCCTCGCGCAGCTTGGCGTCGAGGTTGGACAAGGGTTCGTCCAGCAGCAGCACCGGCGGCTCGATGACGAGTGCGCGCGCCAGCGCCACGCGCTGCCGCTGGCCGCCCGAGAGCTCGCGCGGGTAGCGCCCCGCGTGCGCTTCGAGATGCACCAGCGCCAGCGCCTGCTTCACCCGTTCGGTGCGCTCGCCCTTCGGCATCTTGCGCATCTCCAGGCCGAAGCTCACGTTGTCGGCCACCGTCATGTGCGGGAAGAGGGCGTAGGTCTGGAACACGATGCCCAGCCCGCGCGTGTTGGCCTTGGCGTGCGTGATGTCCTTGCCCGCGAGTTCGATGCGGCCGCTGCTCACCGCCTCGAAGCCCGCGATCATCTGGAGGGTGGTCGTCTTGCCGCAGCCCGAAGGACCGAGCAGCGAGACGAACTCGCCCTTTTCCACCGAGAGATTCATGTCCGACACCGCGCGGGTGGCGCCATAGAACTTGGTCACGTCGGTGAGCCGCAGGAATGACATGGAACGGGCCTTTCTGAGGGGCGAAGGAAATGGCTTCGGGCACCTTGCTTCGGCTTGGTGCAGGCCATGGACAGCTTGCTGCTTTCAATTCACTCTATTGCAACGATTGCGCCAGATCGCCTCGGGTATTCCATTAATCAGAATATTTCTTTAAATTATTCCGTTCAATGGAATATGATGGCCGCAACTGTTGCATCGGATTCCACAGGAGGAAGGTATGGAGAGCACTTCGGCGAACGCCCCGGCCGGCGCAGGGGCGGGCGCGGCGGCCAGCGGCGGCGTGCCGCGCGTCTTTTCGGTGATCCGCGCGCTCGCAGCGGTGCAGGCCGAGGGCGGCCGCGTGACCCAGATCGCACGTTCCGTGGGCCTCACCCAGGCCACCACGCACCGGCTGCTGCAGTCGCTCATGGCCGAAGGCATGGTCGAGCAGGACGAGCGCAGCAAGCTCTACCGCCTGAGCATCGATTTCTTCGCGCTCGCCGCCAGCGCGGGCAACCCCGGCGACCTGCGCTCCATCTGCCGGCCGGTGCTGCTGAGGCTGTGCGCGAGCCTGGGCGACAGCATCTTCCTGTTGGCGCGCAGCGGCTTCGACGCGGTGTGCCTGGACCGCAGCGAAGGCCCGTTTCCCATCCGCTCCTTCACCGGTGACATCGGCGGGCGCATCGCGCTGGGCGTGGGGCAGGGCGCGCTCGCGATCCTCGCCTTCCTGCCGGAGGCCGAGCGCGAGGAGGTGATCCGATTCAATCTCTCTCGCGTGCGCGAATACGGCGTGTACGACGAGGTCTACCTGCGCACCGAGATCGAGCGCGTGCGTCAGGCCGGCTACGCGGGCCGCAACACCGGCCTGCTCGAAGGCATGGCCGGCGTGGCCGTACCCATCCTCGACCGCGAAGGCCGCGCGGTGGCGGCGCTGAGCGTGGGCACCATCGCCGACCGGCTCAATGCCGACCGCATGCCGACGGTGGTGGAGCTGCTGAAACGCGAGGCGGCGGCGATCGGGCCGAGGATCAACCCCTTCGATGCGACGCTGAGGCGGCCGGCCCAGAGTCTGGCGGGGTCGCCTGCGGGGCAGAAGATTCCGTTGCCCGAAGCGCCCGGACCGGGCTGAGCAAGGAGCCGACCATGAACAACCCCTCGATCCTCTACCCCGTCTTCGCCCTCGCCGCCCTCACCGGCCTGGTGCTGCTGCTCATCCCCTTCACGCGCGTGCGCGCCGTGCTGCGCCGCGAAGTGCGGGCGGCGGATTTCAGGCTGGGCGAGTCGGCGGCGGTGCCGGACGCGGTGCGCATCCCCAACCGCAACTACATGAACCTGCTGGAACTGCCGATGCTGTTCTATGTGGTTTGCCTGATCTTCTACGTGGCGGCGCAGCCGACGCCCGCGGCGGTCTGGCTGGCTTGGGGTTACGTCGGGCTGCGGGTGCTGCACAGCGTGGTGCACCTGACCTACAACCACGTGCTGCACCGGCTGGGCGTGTTCGCTGCGAGCAACGTGGTGCTGGTGAGCTTGTGGGTGCTGGCTGCCGCCCGGCTTGTGCGCTAGGCGCACATAAAAGCGGCGAGATCCTTCCTGAAACGCACCAGGTCCTTCGATATTTTCATTTGGCGATCGCGCTCGATTCGCTGATATTGGCCGGGTCAGGCGTCGTCGCCTCTTTCTTTTCTCCCTTCTTCCCACCTGCCCCCGGACCGCACCCATGCCCGAAGCCCAGACCTCCCTTCCCGTCGCCACCGAAGTCGAACAGCTGCTGCAGCGCCTGGGCGTGCCCCGCGCGGCCCACACCGGCGGCGAGCTGACGGTGCGTTCGCCCGTCAGCGGCGAGGTGGTGGCGCAGGTGCCGCAGACCTCGCCGGCCGAGGCGACGGCGGTGATCGGCCGCGCGCACGAGGCCTTCAAGACCTGGCGCAACGTGCCGGCGCCGCGCCGTGGCGAGCTGGTTCGGCTGCTGGGCGAGGAGCTGCGCGCCGCCAAGGCCGACCTGGGCCGCCTCGTGACGCTGGAGGCCGGCAAGATCCCATCCGAGGGCGCGGGCGAGGTGCAGGAAATGATCGACATCTGCGACTTCGCGGTCGGCCTCTCGCGCCAGATCTACGGCCTCACCCTGGCCACCGAGCGCGCCGAGCACCGAATGATGGAAACCTGGCATCCGCTGGGCGTGTGCGGCGTGATCTCGGCCTTCAACTTCCCGGTGGCCGTGTGGTCGTGGAACGCGGCGCTGGCGCTGGTGTGCGGCGATCCGGTGGTGTGGAAGCCCTCCGAAAAAACGCCGCTGACCGCGCTGGCCGTGCATGCCATCGCGCAGCGCGCCATCGAGCGCTTCGGCGACGCGCCCGAGGGCCTGCTGGGCCTGCTGCTGGGCCAGCGCGACATCGGCGAGGTGCTGGTGGACGATCACCGCGTGCCCGTTCTCTCGGCCACCGGCTCGACCGCCATGGGCCGGCAGGTGGGGCCGAAGCTGGCCGCGCGCTTCGCCCGCGCCATCCTCGAACTCGGCGGCAACAACGCCGCCATCGTCACGCCCTCGGCCGACCTCGACCTCGCGCTGCGCGGCATCGCCTTCGCGGCCATGGGCACGGCCGGCCAGCGCTGCACCACGCTGCGCCGCCTGTTCGTGCACGAGAGCGTCTATGACGCGCTGGTGCCCAAGCTCGCCAAGGTCTACGGCAACGTGCAGGTGGGCGATCCGCGCGAGGCCGGCACGCTGGTCG
Organism: Variovorax sp. CAN15; assembly: GCF_030462475.1. Lineage (GTDB taxonomy): Bacteria > Pseudomonadota > Gammaproteobacteria > Burkholderiales > Burkholderiaceae_C > Variovorax. The sequence goes on along the minus strand of NZ_JASMRZ010000001.1, from coordinate 284,534 downwards.
GTCCGCTGATCGACCGCGCCGCCTTCGACGGCATGCAGAAGGCGCTCGGCGAAAGCCGCGAGGCCGGCGCGACGGTGCATGGCGGCCAGCGCGTGGACGGCATCGGCACGAAGGACGCGTACTACGTGCGCCCGGCGCTGGTCGAGCTGAAGTCGCATGACGGCCCGGCGCTGCGCGAGACCTTCGCGCCCATCCTGTACGTGGTGCGCTACAGCACGCTCGACGAGGCCATCGAGCAGCACAACGCGGTGGGCGCGGGCCTGTCGTCGTCGATCTTCACGCTGAACATGCGCGAGGCCGAGCGCTTCATGTCGAGCGCGGGTTCCGACTGCGGCATCGCCAACGTCAACATCGGCCCGAGCGGTGCCGAGATCGGCGGCGCCTTCGGCGGCGAGAAGGAAACCGGCGGCGGCCGCGAAGCCGGCTCCGACAGCTGGAAGGCGTACATGCGCCGCGCCACCAACACCATCAACTACTCGACCGCCCTGCCGCTCGCACAGGGCGTGACCTTCGACATCGGCGACTAGGACTCTCCCCCAGGGCCGTGCGCACTTGCGTGTCGCCACGCCAGCTCCCGAAGAACACCAGCCCGAACCCGGCGATGAGCGCGCGACCGAGCTGCTCGTCGCCGAGCCCGACGACCAGCCGCCGGAGGCCCACGCCCAGTGACAGCAGACACCGCCACATCCATTGCCCCGAGCGGGTTCCGGCCCGCGCAGCGCGTGCGCGCCATTGGCGTCTCTGAAATCCTGCGCATCACCGACCACGCCAACGCGCTCAAGCGCGCGGGCCGTCCGGTGATCGTGCTGGGCGCGGGCGAGCCCGACTTCGACACGCCGCAGAACGTGCGCGATGCGGCCGTGCGCGCCATCGGCCGGGGCGACACGCGCTACACCGTGCTCGACGGCAGCCCGGCGATGAAGGCGGCGGTGCAGCTCAAGTTCAAGCGCGACAACGCGCTCGACTTCGCGCTCGACGAGATCAGCGTGAGCGCCGGTGCCAAGCAGGTGATCTTCAACGCGCTGATGGCCAGCCTGGATGCGGGCGACGAAGTCATCCTGCCCGCGCCGTACTGGACTTCGTATGCCGACATCGTGCAGATCTGCGGCGGCATGCCGGTGCCGGTGGCCTGCACCGAGGCGAACGGCTTCAGGCTCGACGCCGCGCAGCTGGAGGCGGCCATCACGCCGCGCACGCGCTGGCTCTTCCTGAACTCGCCCTCGAACCCGAGCGGCGCGGCCTACGGCGCGGCGCAGCTCGAGCCGCTGTGCGATGTGCTGCTGCGCCATCCGCAGGTCTGGGTGCTGGCGGACGACATCTACGAACACATCCTCTACGACGGACTGGCCTTCGCCACGCCGGTGGCGGTGGAGCGGCGCCTGCGCGAGCGCACGCTGACGGTGAACGGCGTGTCCAAGGCCTATGCGATGACCGGCTGGCGCGTGGGCTACGGCGCGGGGCCGCGCGCCCTGATTGCAGCCATGGCGGTGGTGCAGAGCCAGACCACATCGTGCCCCTCGTCGATCAGCCAGGCAGCAGCCATCGAGGCGCTGACCGGGCCGCAGGACATCGTGGCCGAGCGCTGTGCCGACTTCCAGGCGCGGCGCGACTTCGTGGTCGCCGCGCTGAACCGCGCGCCGGGGCTGCGCTGCCGCGTGCCCGAGGGCGCGTTCTACACATTCGCGAGCTGCGCCGGCGTGCTCGGGCGGCGCACGCGCGGCGGCGCGCCGCTGCGCAGCGACAGCGACTTCTGCCGCTACCTGCTGCAGGACTTCGAGGTGGCGGTGGTGCCGGGCAGCGTGTTCGGGCTGGCGCCGTACTTCCGCATCTCGTATGCGACCTCGATGGCGCAGCTGGAAGAGGCATGCAAGCGCATCCAGGCTGCGTGCGAGGCGCTCGAATGACCCCGAATTTCTCCCTCTCCCGCTGGGGGAGGGCAGGGGTGGGGGCTCGCGGCGCATCCATTGCCGCTGGCTTTTCCATCGCCGCTTGCCCCCATCCCAACCTTCCCCCAAAGGGGGAAGGAGCGATTGCCTCGATGGCGCGGCTGCTCGACGGATGCCATCGCATCCAGGCTGCGTGCGAGGCGCCCGAATGACCCCGCATTTCTCCCTCCACCGCTGGGGGAGGGCTGGGGTGGGGGCAGGCGGCGCATCCATTGCCGTCGGCTCATCCATCGCCGCTTGCCCCCATCCCAACCTTCCCCCAGAGGGGGAAGGAGCGATACCGAACATCTTCAGCCCATTGGATACAGCATGACTTCCACCCCCCGCACCGGCGGCCAGATCCTGGTCGACCAGCTCGTCACCCACGGCGTCGAGCAGCTCTTCTGCGTGCCCGGCGAGAGCTTTCTCGCCGTACTCGACGCGCTGCACGACGCATCCATCGACGTGACCGTGTGCCGCCAGGAAGGCGGCGCAACCATGATGGCCGAGGCGCAGGGCAAGCTCACCGGCAGGCCGGGCGTGTGCTTCGTCACGCGCGGGCCCGGCGCCACCAATGCGTCGGCGGGCGTGCACATCGCGCACCAGGATTCGACGCCGCTCCTGCTCTTCGTCGGACAGGTCGCGCGCGACGCGATGGGCCGCGAGGCCTTCCAGGAGCTGGATTACGGCGCGGTGTTCGGCACCATGGCCAAGTGGGTGGTGCAGATCGACGACCCGGCGCGCGTGCCCGAGCTGGTCTCGCGCGCCTTCCATGTCGCGACCTCGGGCCGCCCCGGTCCGGTGGTGATCGCGCTGCCGGAAGACATGCTGACCGAGGCCGCGACGGTGGCCGACGCGCAGCCCTACGCCGTCACCGAAACCCATCCCGGCGCGGCGCAGCTCGCCGAACTGCAGCAACGCCTGTCGCAGGCGCAGCGGCCGGTGGTCATCGTGGGCGGCAGCCGCTGGTCTGAACAGGCGGCGCGGCAGTTCGCGGACTTCGCGGCGGCGTTCTCGCTGCCCGTGTACTGCTCGTTCCGCCGCCAGATGCTGATGTCGGCCGATCACCCCTGCTACGCGGGCGACCTCGGGCTGGGCGTCAATCCGAAGATGCTGGAGCGCATCCGCAATGCCGACCTGATCCTTCTGGTTGGCGGGCGCCTGTCGGAGGTGCCTTCGCAGGGCTACGAGCTGCTGTCCATTCCGCAGCCGAAGCAGGCGCTGGTGCACGTGCATGCCGACGCCGACGAACTCGGCAGGCTGTATCGACCGGCGCTGGGCATCCATGCCACGCCGCGGGCATTCGCCGAGGCTGTGTCCACGTTGCGACCCGCGCAGGCTCCAGCCTGGGCGGCGGAAACGAAGATCGCGCGCGAAGACTTCCTGCGCTGGAGCGACCCGTCGCCCATCCGCATTCCGGGCGCGCTGCAGATGGGCGAGGTCATGCAGCACCTGCGCGAGGTGCTGCCGGCCGACACCATCTTCTGCAACGGCGCGGGCAACTTCGCAACCTGGGTGCACCGCTTCTGGCCGTTCCGCGCGTATGCCAGCCAGCTTGCGCCCACCAGCGGCTCGATGGGCTACGGCCTGCCGGCCGGCGTCGGCGCCAAGCGCCTGTGGCCGCAGCGCGAGGTGGTGGTGTTCGCGGGCGACGGCGACTTCATGATGCACGGCCAGGAGTTCGCCACCGCCGTGCAGTACGGCCTGCCGATCATCGTGGTGCTGCTGGACAACGCCATGTACGGCACCATCCGCATGCACCAGGAAAAGCACTACCCCGGCCGCATCAGCGCCACGCAGCTGAAGAACCCGGACTTCCGCGGTTATGCCGAAGTATTCGGCGGGCACGGCGAGCGCGTGGAGAGCACCGGAGAGTTCGGCCCCGCGCTGGCCCGCGCGCGCGCCAGCGGCAAGCCGGCGATCCTGCACTGCCTGCTCGACCCGGAGGCCATCACGCCGGGCAGCACGCTGCAGTCGATCCGAAAGGCCGCACTGGGGAACTGAGCACTCCCCCAGGCTGCGCACACTTCGTGTCGCTTCGCCAACCCCCTCGTCGGGGGCGACACCTGCGGCCCGGCGAAGCCGGTTCCGCGACGACCAGGTTCTCCCCCAAGCTTCGCGCACTTCGTGTCGCTTCGCCATCCCCCTTCCGGGGGCGACACCTGCGGCCCGGCGAAGCCGGTTCCGCGGTGTCCCGCGACTTGGCTGTGTATCAGCGCAGGCCGCCGACGTACCGGGGCGGCGGCGTGGGCGGCTGGCCGTCGGGCTGGCGTGCCGCCAGGCGCGCGGCGCGGGCCAGCGGCTCCATCGCCTGCTCCAGGCGGGTGGCCAGCAGGTAGAGCTCCTCGTCCTTGGTGTCGGCCGCGTGCGCGCGGGTCATGCGCACGATCTCGGCGGCGTACTCGGCGTTGGTCGCCATCCATTCGGTGTCGGTCACGCGGCCGTGCTTTCGCCGCAGTGCCACGTGAAGGCGGGCGGCAAGGGCGATGCGTTCGCTTTCGGACATGGATGGCGACATGGCTTGTTTCCTCCGTCGGTGGGTCAACTGCTCCCGAGATGTTCCCTGTGCTGTGCAAGATCGAGGCCCAGCAACTCGCTGTCGGCATCGACGCGCAGGCCGACGATGACGTGCACCAGGAACAGCACCACGGCCGTCCCCGTTGCGCTGAAGATGGCCACGCTGCCGACCGCGATCGCCTGCGTCAGCACGTCGCCGGTGGCGCCGGAGACGCGCGGATCGGCGAAAACGCCGGTCAGCAGTGCACCCACGATGCCACCGATGCCGTGCACGCCGAACACGTCGAGCGAGTCGTCCGCACCCAGCAGGTGCTTCAGGCCGGTGGCGCCCCAGTAGCAGGCCAGCCCCGCGATGGCGCCGATGGCCAGCGCGGCCGGCGGCGTGACGAAGCCGGCCGCGGGCGTGATGGCCACCAGCCCGGCCACCAGGCCCGAGCACAGGCCCAGCAGAGAGGGGCTGCGGCGCACGATCCATTCGCCGACCATCCAGCTCATGGCGCCGGCTGCGGCCGCGATGTGCGTCACCAGCATGGCCAGGCCCGCGCGCCCGTCGGCCGCCACCGCCGAGCCCGCATTGAAGCCGAACCAGCCCACCCACAGCAGGCCCGCGCCGGTCATGGTGAGCGCCAGGCTGTAGGGCTCGAAGGCCTCCCGTCCGTAGCCCTTGCGCGGGCCGAGGGCGTAGGCGCACACGAGCCCGGCGATGCCGGCGTTGACGTGCACCACCGAGCCGCCGGCGAAGTCGAGTGCGCCCATCTGGGCGAGCCAGCCGCCCGGCTCCCACACCCAGTGCGCGATGGGCGCGTACACCAGCACGCTCCACAGCAGCGCGAACCACAGGATCGCCGAGAAGCGCATGCGTTCGACGAAGGCGCCGAGCACCAGCGCGGTGGTGATGATCGCGAAGGTGAGCTGGAACATCGCGTAGACCGTCTCTGGCACGTTGGGCGCCACGTGGCTCACGGCGAGCTGGCCGGCCTCCTTCAGATAGTCGAAGCCCGAGAACCAGAGTCGGCCGGTGCCGCCGAGCCAGGGCCAGCCCTCGGTGAAGGCGAGCGAATAGCCGGCCGTGAACCAGGTCAGCGAGACGGCAGCGGCGATCGCCACCACCGCCGCCATGGTGGCCAGCACGTTCTTGCGGCGCACCATGCCGGCATAGAAGAGGGCGATGCCGGGCAGCGTCATCAGCAGCACCAGCGCGGTCGAGGTCATCATCCACGCGGTGTCTGCCGCGCTGATGGAGGCTTGCGGTGCCAGGGCCATGGCTGTTCTTCTTCTTCAAGTGATGGACCACCGGGCCGCGTGCACAAGTCGTGCCACGTCGTTAACTATCAGAAACACTTTGGTTTGCAAATCGGGCTTCCCGCGTAAGGCAAAGCGGGTAATTCCCTATGCACTGAGGCGGTGCGTGCCCCTAAAGTCTGCGCACTCGCGAACGGGCCCTGCTCGTATGCCGAGGGTCCGAGGAGACAATCCCCCCTAGCAACAATAAAAATCTTCAAAGGCTCCGTACGAGATGCCTGGTTCGACTTTGGAAGGCGCCGCTGGTCGGCGCCTTTTTATTTGCGCGAACGCCTGAAGCGCCGGCCTCTGCAGCTACTTTTTCGATAGCACCGGGGTGAGACAATCCACCCCCTATGGAAATGCTGGTGGTGACGGGCGCCTCTTTGCTCGCGGGTTTTGTCGATTCGATCGTGGGCGGAGGCGGGCTCATCCTTGTGCCTGCGCTGTTCGCCGTTTTCCCGGGCGCACCGCCCGCGACCCTGCTGGGCACCAACAAGAGTGCGTCCATCTGGGGCACGGCCGCCGCCGCGGCCCAGTTCAGCCAGCGGGTGCAGATGCGCTGGGGCGCCCTGTGGCCGGCCGCGCTGCTCGGCTTTGCCGGCTCGATGCTGGGCGCCTGGGGCGTCACCATGTTCCCGGGCGATTTCCTGCGCAAGGCGCTGCCGCTCATCCTGCTGGGCGTGCTGCTCTACACGCTCGCGCGCAAGGACATGGGCCGCATGCACGCGCCGCGCTTCTCCGGCCGGGCGGAGACGCTGGCGGCCTGCGCCATCGGCCTGTCGATCGGCCTGTACGACGGCTTCTTCGGGCCGGGCGCGGGCAGCTTCCTCGTGTTCCTCTTCGTGCGCTGGATGGGCTACGACTTCCTCAACGCATCCGCCTCGGCCAAGATCATCAACACGCTGACCAACGCCGCCGCGCTGATCCTGCTGGCGGCCAAGGGCCACGTCTGGTGGCACTACGGGCTGGTGATGGCGGTGGCCAACGTGGCCGGCAGCGTGCTGGGTACGCGGGTTGCGCTGAAGCACGGCGCGGGCTTCGTGCGGGTGGTGTTCATCGTGGTGGTGAGCGCGCTCATACTGAAGACCGCCTACGACGCATTCCTGAAATAGCGCAACACGAAAGTCGCCCGATGTCCTCTGTCCAAGATCCCGTCGGGCGGCCCGTTCCCGTCAGCTTCTGGCAGGCCTTCGCGTACTGGCTCAAGCTGGGCTTCATCAGCTTCGGCGGTCCGGCCGGGCAGATCGCGCTGATGCACCAGGAGCTGGTGGAGCGCAGGCGCTGGATCTCGGAGAAGCGATTCCTCCACGCCCTCAACTACTGCATGCTGCTGCCCGGCCCCGAGGCCCAGCAGCTCGCCACCTACATCGGCTGGCTCATGCACCGCACCTGGGGCGGCATCGCTGCGGGGGTGCTGTTCGTGCTGCCCTCGCTCTTCATCCTGGTCGCGCTGTCGTGGGTCTACATGGCCTACGGGCAGGTGCCGGCGGTGGCGGGGCTGCTGTACGGCGTGAAGCCGGCGGTCACGGCCATCGTGCTGTTCGCGGCCTGGCGCATCGGCTCGCGGGTGCTGAAGAACGCATGGCTCTGGGCGATCGCGGCGGCGGCCTTCGTGGCGATCTTCGCGCTGGGCGCGCCCTTTCCGCTGATCGTGCTGGTGGCCGGGGCCGTCGGCTATTTCGGCAGCCGGGTGGCGCCGGAGCGCTTCGCGCCCGGCGGCGGGCATGGCGCGGCAGCGGCGGCCATCGGCCCGGCGCTCATCGACGACGACACGCCGGCACCCGCGCACGCGCGCTTCGGCTGGGGCCGCTTCTGGCGCGTGCTGGGCGTGTTCCTCGCGCTGTGGCTGGGCGCCATCGGCGCGCTCACCGCGTTCTACGGCTGGCACGGCACCCTCACGCAGATGGGCTGGTTCTTCACCAAGGCCGCGCTGCTGACCTTCGGCGGTGCGTACGCGGTGCTGCCCTACGTGTTCCAGGGCGCGGTCGACCACTACGGCTGGCTGGGCGCCACGCAGATGATCGACGGCCTCGCGCTCGGCGAGACCACGCCGGGGCCGCTGATCATGGTGGTGTCCTTCGTGGGCTTCGTCGGCGGCTGGAATCAGGCGCTCTTCGGCGGCAATTCGCTCTTCGTCGCGGGCGCGGTGGCGGCGACGGTGGTGAGCTTCTTCACCTTCCTGCCGTCCTTCCTGTTCATCCTGCTCGGCGGCCCGTTCATCGAATCCACGCACGGCAACCTGAAGCTCACCGCGCCGCTCACGGCCATCACGGCGGCGGTGGTGGGCGTGATCGTCAACCTGGCGGTGTTCTTCGCCTGGCACGTCCTGTGGCCCAAGGGAGCGGGCGGCGGCTTCGACGCGGCATCGGCGGCGATCGGGCTGATCGCCGCCGTGGCGCTGTTCCGCTTCAAGGCCGGTGTGATCCCGGTGGTGCTTGGGTCAGCCTTGCTTGGGCTGGCGTGGCAGCTGTTGCTGCTGCCTTTGCTCGCGCGTTGAGGCTCAGTCCTCTACGAACGCCTCTTCGCGCTTGGCCTTGATGGCCGGCAGCAGCACGATGCCCAGCAGCAGCACCGCCGCGACCAGCAGCCCCGCCGACAGCGGCCGCGTGACGAACACGCTCCACGCGCCGCGCGACAGCAGCAGCGCCCGGCGCAGGTTCTCTTCCATCATCGGCCCGAGGATGAAGCCCAGCAGCAGCGGCGCGGGCTCGGTGCGCAGCTTGATGAAGAGGTAGCCGATGAAGCCGAAGGCCGCCACCATCCACACGTCGAAGGTGTTGTTGTTGGTCGAGTACACGCCGATCGCGCAGAACAGCACGATCGCCGGAAACAGGAACCTGTAGGGCACCGTCAGCAGCTTGATCCACATGCCGATCAGCGGCAGGTTCAGGATGATGAGCATCGCGTTGCCGATCCACATCGAGGCGATCAGGCCCCAGAACAGCTCGGGGTTGCTGGTCATCACCTGCGGGCCGGGCTGGATGTTGTGGATCGTCATCGCGCCCACCATCAGCGCCATCACCGCATTGGGCGGAATGCCCAGCGTCAGCAGCGGGATGAAGGAGGTCTGCGCGCCGGCATTGTTGGCCGACTCGGGCGATGCCACGCCGCGGATGTTGCCCTTGCCGAAGGGCACTTCGCCGGGGCGCATGCGGATCTTCTTCTCGAGCGCGTAGGAGGCGAACGAGGCCAGCAGCGCGCCGCCGCCGGGCAGGATGCCCAGCGCCGAGCCGAGGGCCGTGCCACGCAGCACGGCGGGCAGCATGCGCTTGAAGTCGTCCTTGGTGGGCCACAGGCCCTTGACCTTGTGCGTGAACACCTCGCGCTCGTCGTCGGGCTGCGAGAGGTTGCCGATGATCTCGCCGTAGCCGAACACGCCCATGGCGATGACCACGAAGCCGATGCCGTCGGTGAGCTCCGGAATGTCGAAGCTGTAGCGCGCCACGCCCGAGTTGACGTCGGTGCCCACGATGCCCAGCAGCAGGCCCAGCACGATCATCGCCACCGCCTTCAGCAGCGAGCCCGAGGCCAGCACCACAGCGCCGATCAGGCCCAGCACCATCAGCGAGAAATACTCGGCGGGGCCGAACTTGAAGGCCAGCTCKGTCAGCGGCGGCGCGAAGGCGGCCAGGATCAGCGTGCCCACGCAGCCCGCGAAGAACGAGCCCAGGCCGGCGGCGGCGAGCGCCGGGCCCGCGCGGCCCTGCCTCGCCATCTGGTAGCCGTCGATGCAGGTGACCACCGAGGACGATTCGCCCGGCAGGTTCACCAGGATGGCCGTGGTGGAGCCGCCGTACTGCGCGCCGTAGTAGATGCCCGCCAGCATGATCAGCGCCGACACGGGCGGCAGCGCGTACGTGGCCGGCAGCAGCATCGCGATGGTCGCGACCGGGCCGATGCCGGGCAGCACGCCGATCAGCGTGCCCAGGATGCAGCCGATCAGGCAATACAGCAGGTTGGTGAAGGTGAACGCGACGCCGAAGCCGGTCGCGAGGTTGTTGAAGAGTTCCATGGCGGTGTGCTCCTCAGCCCGAGATGAAGGTGGGCCACACCTGGATCTGCAGCTTGAGCGCCCAGATGAACGCCACGTAGCTGCCGGCCGCCAGGATGGTCGCGAGGATCAGCACGTCGCGCAGCCTGAACTGCTCGCCCGCCATGCTGGAGATGATGGTGAGCGCATAGATCGCGATGATCATGCCCATGGCCGGCAGACCGATGCTGGGCAGCCCGCCCAGCAGCACGCCGAAGGCCAGGTTCGCGCCGAGCACGAAGGCCAGCGGCTTCCAGGCCCACTTGCCGATCGGGTCGCCGTCGGTGGTCTCGACCACCATCGCCTGGAACATGATGACCGCGCCCAGCACCGCCAGCAGGATGCCCAGCATGAGCGGGAAGTAGCCCGGCCCCATGCGCGCGCCGTCGCCGATGGTGTAGCTGGTCGCGCCTATGGCGAAGGCGCCTCCCACGGTGGTGAACATGACTCCTGAAAAGAAGTCCGCCTGGCTCTTCATGCGCATGTCTCGCTCCTCTTGTTTTAGGGGGAACGAGGGTCGATCTGGGGGGCTGACCATGGGCTGACCAGCGTGGTACGGACAAGTGCGTATCGCGGTGCAAGGGTTCTCCCCGGGGCCCTGGTCCGCTCGGGCTCCGGAGTGTTCGGCCAATAAAAAAAGCTCCCGAAGGAGCTTTTCATTCAGAGGCCCGAAGGCCGTGGAGGGAGGGCTCAGTAGCCGCCGCGGCCACCGCCGCCGTAGCCACCACCGCCGCCGCCATAGCCGCCGCCGCCACTGCGGTCACCGCCGCCGTAGCCGCCGCCACCACTGCGGCCGCCGCCACCGTAGCCGCCGCCACCACCGCCGCCGTAGCCGCCGCCACCGGTGCGGGGGGGACGGGCTTCCATCGGACGGGCTTCGTTCACCGTCAGGGCGCGGCCCTGCAGCGAGTGGCCATTCATGGCTTCGATGGCTGCGAGTGCTTCTGCATCCGAACCCATTTCGACGAAGCCGAAGCCCTTCGAACGGCCGGTGTCACGTTCCATCATGACCTTGGCGCTGACGATGGCGCCGAATTCGCCGAAAGCTTGTTCCAGGTCGTTGTCACGCACGGAGTAGGCGAGGTTGCCTACGTAGAGTTTCTTGCCCATTGAGGGACTCCTAATTCAAACCAAAAAGACAAAGCGATGGAGTCCCAGAATCACAACAAACAATAACTGCGCTGTGGCGCGAAACTGACCGATCACCAAATTACGTGCACGGGAGCCGAAGGCCCACTGACACGTAGCAGGGATTATCCGGCCCGATTCGCAAAAATTTCGGGTAAATCGCGTGTTATCGGGTAACTCCGGGGCCTGACGGGCGGTTTCGCAACGGTTTCAGCAGGCCGGAAAGCCCGTTGTGGTCTATTTCATGCATCAGCGCCAGCAATTTTCCGATTTCTCCCGAGGGAAAACCCTCGCGTGCGAACCAGCTCAGGTAATTTCCGGGCAGATCCGCGATCAGCGTGCCCTTGTGCTTGCCGAAGGGCATTTCGAGTGTTACCAGTCGTTGCAGGTCTTCGGGGTTCATCGCGTGTTCAGCCTCCTGCCCGCTTGACCGTATGGCCCAGCCTGGCGAGCGCGGCGATCACCGTCTCGCGGTGGTCGCCCTGGATCTCGATCGTGCCGTCCTTCACCGTGCCGCCCGTGCCGCACGCGGCCTTGAGCTGCTTGCCCAGCGCCAGCAGCGCCGCCGCGTCGAGCGCCACCCCCTTGATGAGCGTCACGCCCTTGCCCTTTCGTCCCTTGGTCTCGTGCGACACGCGCACAATGCCGTCGGTGGCCGGCGTGCTGCGCGCCTTTTCGAGCTCCTTGCAGCGGCAACGGGCCACGGGCTCGCCGCAACCGGCGCACATGCGCCCGCCTCCGTCGGTGGAATACACCAGGGTGCTGCCGCCGGACTGATTGGCGCGCTGCTGTTTCATCGTCGACATCCGATACGCCTCTTTCTGCTTCCGTTCTGTCTTTCTCTTTCTTGCCCGCCGCGCTCACACACATGCCATTCGATTCACTGGGCCTGGCCCCCGCGCTCGTGCAGGCTGCCGCCCGAAGCGGCTTCAACACGCCGACCGCCATACAGGCCGCGGCCATTCCCGCGATTCTGCAAGGCCGCGACGTGCGGGGTTCGGCGCAGACCGGCTCCGGCAAGACCGCCGCATTTTCCCTGCCCCTGCTGCAACGTCTGGCCGAGCCACGACAGCAAGGCCCGCGCCGCATGCGCGCGCTCGTGCTGGTGCCCACGCGCGAGCTCGCGGCCCAGGTCGGCGGCACCATGTACGAACTGGCCCAGGACCTGCCCGAACGCCTGAAGATCGTCACCGTCTTCGGCGGCGTGTCGATCAACCCGCAGATGATGAACCTGCGCGGCGGTGCCGACATCGTCGTCGCCACGCCGGGCCGGCTGCTCGACCTGGTGGAGCACAACGCGCTGAGGCTCGATGCGGTCGCCATGCTCGTGCTCGACGAGGCCGACCGTTTGTTCGACCTCGGCTTCGCCGAAGAGCTGGGCCGCATCCTCGAACTGCTGCCGAAGCGGCGCCAGAACCTGTTTTTCTCGGCCACGTTTCCGCCGGCCATCCAGGCGCTGGCCGACCGCATGCTGCAAGACCCCGCCATCGTCGACGTGCAGGGCGAGCCGGGCACCGCGCCCGACATCGTGCAGCGCGTGATCGAGGTCGACGCCAGCCGCCGCACGCAACTGCTGCGCCATCTGCTCAAGCAGCATGAGAACGAGTGGGACCGCGCGCTGGTCTTCGTCGCCACGCAGCACGCGGCGCAGACCGTGGCAGAGAAGCTCTACCGCAACGGCATCTACGCCGTGCCCTTCCACGGCGACATCGCGCAGGGCACGCGCAGCGACATCCTTTCGCAGTTCAAGCAGAGCCGCTGGGACGTGGTGATCGCCACCGACCTCGCCGCGCGCGGGCTCGACATCGCGCAACTGCCCGTGGTCATCAACTACGACCTTCCGCGCTCGCCGACCGACTACATCCATCGCATCGGCCGCACGGGCCGCGCGGGCGAGAGCGGCCTGGCGATCAGCTTCGTGAGCGCGGCCACCGAGGCGCACTTCCGGCTGATCGAGAAGCGCAACGGGCTGAAGCTGCCGCGCGAGCGCGTCGAAGGTTTCGAGCCGGTGGAGGTGGCGCCGCCGGTGGTCGATGCCTCGGGAACGGGGGGCATCAAGGGGAAGCGGCCGAGCAAGAAGGACAAGCTTCGCGCGGCGGCTGCGCTCGCGGCGACGCGGGGAGATGCCCCCGAAACGAACGGCTGACCGCTGCCGATTTCTGCCTTTGCGTGCAGCAGCACGCTATGCCGTTTGCTTGCCCATGAAGCTCGCCAGCAGGTCCACCGGCAGCGGGAACACGATGGTGGTGTTCTTGTCCGCGCCGATGACGGTGAGCGTCTCCAGGTAGCGCAGCTGGATGGCCTGCGGCTCCTGCGCCAGCACGCGCGCGGCCTGGAAGAGCTTCTGCGAGGCCTGCAGCTCGCCTTCGGCGTGGATCACCTTGGCGCGGCGCTCGCGCTCCGCCTCGGCCTGCCGCGCGATGGCGCGCACCATCGACTCGGTGAGGTCGATCTGCTTGATCTCCACGTTCGACACCTTGATGCCCCACGAGGCCGTCTGCACGTCGAGCGACTCGCGCACGTCGATGTTGAGCTGCTCGCGCTCGGCCAGCATGTCGTCGAGCTGGTGCTTGCCGAGCACCGAGCGCAGGGTGGTCTGGGCGAGCTGGCTGGTGGCGTTGAAAAAATCCTTGACCTGGACGATGGCCTTCTCGGCGTCAACGATGCGGAAGTAGACGACCGCGCTGACCTTCACCGACACGTTGTCGCGCGAGATCACGTCCTGCGTGGGCACTTCGAGCACCACGGTTCGCAGGTCGACGCGCACCACCTGCTGGATGGCCGGTATCACGAACACCAGCCCGGGGCCCGCGACCTTCGAGAAACGCCCGAGGGTAAAGACGATGCCGCGTTCGTACTCCCGGAAGATCCATATCGCGGAAAAGAGCAGCACCGCCAGCAGAACCAGGATGACGGCGCCGATACCTGAGGTGAGAGAGAGCATGTCGGTCTCCTGCGACCCAGCGAAAGCGCTGGATGGTTGGACACCGGGCGCGCGGCGGCGTTCCCTCCCACGCCCCACGCCTTCGGAAGGCTACCTACCAGCCCATCTGTTTCGCCGCCAGCTCCTTCATGATCTCCTCGGCCCCGCCGCCGATCATCATCACCTTGACCTCCCGGTAGATGCGCTCGCTGACCGTGCCGCGCATGAAGCCCATGCCGCCGAGGATCTGCACCGCCTGGTCGGCGCAGAACTGCATGGTCTGCGTGGCGTGGTTCTTCAGCATGCAGATCTGCGCCACCCATTCTGGGGCGTTGTGTTGGCCGGCCGCCTCCAGCGCATCGCCTTGCGCCGACACCGCCTCGATCCATGCCTCGGTGGAGGCGATGCGCATCTGCATGTCGACCAGCTTGTGGCGCACCGCCTGGTGCTCGATGAGCGCGGCGCCGAAGGCCTTTCGCTCGCGCGCCCAGGCCAGCGCCTCGTCGAGGCATGCCTGCGAAAAGCCCAGCGCGCCCGCGGCGAGGCCGATGCGCTCGCCGTTGAAGTTGCCCATGATCATGCGGAAGCCCGCGCCCTCGTCGCCCAGCAGGTAGCGCGCGGACACGCGCACGTTGTTGAAGTGCAGCGTGGCGGTGTCGGAGCACAGCCAACCCATCTTCGACAGCCGTGTGCGCGTGAGGCCGACCGCGTCGCCCGGCACCAGCAGCATCGAGATGCCGCCCGCGCCACGTCCCTCGCCGGTGCGCACGGCCACGGTGATCCAGTCGGCGCGCATGCCCGAGGTGATGAAGGTCTTTTCGCCGTTGACGATGTAGTGGTCTCCATCGCGGCGTGCCGTGGTGCGCAGCGCCGCCACGTCGGAGCCGCCGCCGGGCTCGGTGATGGCCAGCGCCGCGATCTTCTCGCCGCGTAGCACCGCCGGCACCACCTCGCGGCGCACTGCGTCGCTCGCGTGCAGCACCACCGGCGGCAGGCCGATGTTGTGAGAGAACAGGCTTGCGAGCACGCCGCCGCTCTTGCCATGGCGCGCGAGCGCGACCCACGCCGGCAGCTTGAGCGAATACGAGGCGGGCGTGCCGCCGAGTTCTTCCGGATAGCCCAGCCCGAGAAGCCCCAGTTCGGCGGCGCGTGCGTACAGCGCGCGCGGAAACTCGCCCGCGTCGTCCCAGGCCTGCACGTTCGGCGCGATCTCGGTTTCTGCGAAGCGCCGCACCGTGTCGGCGAGCGCGGCGCGGTCGGCTTGCAGCTCGGCGTCCATGCGATCGGTTTCCTGCTCAGCCGCGCTGCGGGCGCTTGGCGATGCCCATGGTCTTGGCGAGGATGCCCAGCATCACTTCGTCCGCGCCGCCGCCGATGGAGCCCAGCCGGCCGTCGCGGTACAGGCGCGAGACGCGGTTCTCCAGCGTGAAGCCCATGCCGCCCCAGAACTGCAGGCAGGTGTCTGCCACCTGCCGTGTGAGGCGGCCGGTCTTGAGCTTGGCCATCGACGCGAGCTCGAGCACGTCCTCGCCCTGCACATGCAGGTCGCAGGCGCGGTAGGTGAGGGCGCGCAGCGCCTCCACCTCGGTCTTGAGTTCGGCCAGCTTGAACTGCACCCACTGCTGGTCGGCCAGCGTGGAGCCGAACATCTGGCGCTGCTGCGCCCATTCGATGGTCTGCGCGATGCAGTCCTCCATCGGTTCCAGCGAACTGGCCGCCGCCCACAGCCGCTCTTCCTGGAACTGCTGCATCTGGTAGACGAAGCCCTGCCCCTCTTCGCCGATGCGGTAGCGCTGCGGCACGCGCACGTTGTCGAAGTAGATGAGCCCGGTGTCGCTCGAATTCATGCCGATCTTGCGCAGCTTCTTCGCCTTCTCGATGCCGGGGCTGTCCATCGGCACCATCACGAGCGACTTGTTGCGGTGCACCGGGCCGTCGCCGGTGTTGACCAGCATGCACATCCAGTCGGCCTGCAGGCTGTTGGTGATCCACATCTTCTGGCCGCTGATGAGGTAGTCGTCGCCGTCCTTGCGCGCGTAGCTCTTCAGGCCCGCCACGTCGCTGCCCGCGCCGGGCTCGCTCACGCCGATGCAGCCGACCGTGTCGCCCGCGATGGCCGGCGCCAGGAACTCGCGGCGCAGCTCGTCGCTGCCGAAGCGCGCGAGGGCAGGGGTGCACATGTCGGTCTGCACGCCGATGGCCATCGGCACGCCGCCGCAGCTGATATGGCCCAGCGCCTCGGCCATGGCCATTGCGTACGAGTAGTCCAGGCCCGCGCCGCCGAAGGCCTCGGGCTTGTTCAGGCCCAGCATGCCGAGGTTGCCGAGCTTCTTGAAGACCTCGTGCGCGGGAAAGATCTCGGCCTCTTCCCACTCGTCCACGCGCGGGTTGATCTCATCGTCGATGAAGCGGCGCAGGGTCTTCTGGATCTCGAGGTGTTCGTGGCTGTACTGCATGAGGTGGTCTCCGGTCTTTCTTTCTCTTCTCGTTTCTTCACTTGTCCTGGAACACGCGCGGCTGCTGCGCGAGGTGGAAGCCGTCGAAGGGCTTCACCGCGCGGCGCTGCCGTGCCTGCGCGTCCGGCAGCGCCATCGGCCAGCCCATGCGCACCTGCGGCCGCGCGCCGTCCACGCGCAGCACGCTGCCGCTGATGAAGCTCGCGGCCGGGCCCAGCAGGAAGACGATGGCGGCGGAGGTCTCGGCCTCGTTGCCGAAGCGGCCGGCCGGCACGGTCTTGCGCATGGCGCGAAGCATGTCGCCAGCCTCGGGCGGGTAGTGGTCCATGCCGCTGGAGGCGATGTAGCCCGGCGCCACCGCGTTCACGCGCACGCCGCTCGCGGCCCATTCGAGCGCGGCGGTTTCGGTGAAGCTCACCATGCCCGCGCGCGCCGCGCCGCTGTGGCCCATGTTGGGCATGGAGCCCCACATGTCGGCCACGATGTTGACGATGGCGCCCCCGTTGGCCTGCATGCTCTGCAGGTAACACTCGCGCGCGACCAGGAACCCGCCCGTGAGGTTGGTGTGGATCACCGCCTCCCAGCCCTTGGCCGAGATCGCATGCAGCGGCGTGATGTACTGGCCGCCCGCGTTGTTGACCAGCCCGTCGATGCGGCCGTGCGCGGCGACGATGCTCGCGACTGCCGTGCGCACCGCGTCTTCGTCGCGGATGTCGAAGGCCTGCGTGGAGGCCTTGCCGCCAGCGGCATCGATCTCGGCGCGCACCGCGTCGAGCTTCTCGGGCTTGCGGCCGACCAGCACCACCTGCGCGCCCAGCGCCGCGAGCTCGTGCGCGGTGCAGCGGCCGATGCCGGAGCCGCCGCCGGTGACGACGACGACCTGGCCGTCGAAGAGCCCAGGGGCGAAGACGGAGCGGTAGTGGGAGGAAGAAGGTGCGTTCATGTGGATGGCTTTCGGGAAGACGTGAGCGCTGTCTCTGTCATGCATCGGCGACCTGTGCGACCACATGGCGCGCCGCCACCTGCGCACCCACCGCGACATGCAGGGCGACCTTGCCCGCGCGCGGCGCGCAGTGCACGTGCTCCATCTTCATCGCTTCGAGCGTGACCAGCGGCTGGCCCGCGGCGACTGCCTCGCCCTCGGCCACCAGCAGCGCGATCACGCGGCCGTTCATGGATGCGCGCAGCAGGCCATCGCTGCCACCGTCATCGGCGCGGGTGGCGGCGACGTGTGTGAGGTTGTCGAGCCGGTGGGCCTGTCCGTCGTGGTGGAAGAACACGCGGTGGTCGTGCCGCGCGACGAATGCCTGAACGGACAGTCCGTTGCACGAGAAGCGCAGGCTGCCGTCGCCGGGCAATGCGAGCAGCGCGAGCTGCACCGGCTCTCTGCCGTCCAGCGCGACGTCGAAGCGGGCGGCGCCGCGTGGCGTCACGCGTGCGGCGTGCACCGTGCCGTCGAGCTCGAAGCGCAGGGAGTTTGGAAGCGTGTGCGCCAGCGGCGAGGGCCAGCCGCGTTCGCCGAGCTGCAGCAGCAGCGCGGCGAGTAGCGCTGCGCGGTCGCGGCCCGCTTCGTCGGCGGCGAGCAGTTCGTCGATGTGGTCGGCCACGAATGCGGTCGTCGCCGCACCTTTCGCGAAGACTTCGTGCGACAGCGTGCGCTGCAGCAGCTGCTGGTTGGTCGGTATGCCGAGCGCGACGGTGTCCTGCAGTCCGGCAAGGAGCCTCTGTCTTGCGTCCTCGCGCGTGCGTCCGCTCGCCACCAGCTTGGCGATCATCGAGTCGTAGAAGGGCGGCACCTCGGCGCCGTCGCGCAGGGCGTGCTCGGTGCGCAGCGCGGCGGAAGGACGCCATGCCGCGAGCGTGCCGCTCTGCGGCATGAAGCCCTGCTGCGGATCTTCGGCGCACAGGCGCACTTCGATCGCGTAGCCGGTCATACGCACGTCCTGCTGGGAGATCGGCAGGGGCTCGCCGGCCGCGACGCGCAGCTGCAGTTCGACCAGGTCGAGGCCCGTCACCATCTCGGTCACCGGGTGCTCCACCTGCAGGCGCGTGTTCATTTCCATGAACCAGTACCGGCCCTCGGCATCGAGCAGGAATTCGAGCGTGCCCGCGCCTTCATAGGCGATGGCTTTCGCCGCCGCCACGGCCGTGGCACCCATGCGTTCGCGCAGCGCTTCGGAGACGGCAGGCGAGGGCGCTTCCTCGACCACCTTCTGGTGCCGGCGCTGCACCGAGCAGTCGCGCTCGCCGAGGTGGATGGCGTTGCCGTGCCGGTCGGCGAAAACCTGCACCTCGACATGGCGCGGCGCGACGATGGCGCGCTCCAGGATCACGGTGGCGTCGCCGAATGCGTTGAGCGCTTCCGACTGTGCGCTGCGCAGTTGCGCGGCGAAGTCGGCGGCCGATGCCGCGAGCCGCATGCCGCGCCCGCCGCCGCCGGCCGTGGCCTTGATCATCACTGGCCAGCCGATGCGCGCGGCCTCGGCGGCCAGCGTCTTTTCGCTCTGGTCCTCGCCCTGGTAGCCCGGAATGCAGGGCACTCCGGCCGCCTGCATCAGCCGCTTGGCGCCGGCCTTGTCGCCCATGGCGCGGATGGCTTCGGGCGAGGGGCCGATGAAGACCAGCCCGGCGTCGCGGCAGGCCTGCGCGAAGGCCGCGTTCTCGGCGAGGAAGCCGTAGCCCGGATGCACCGCGTCGGCGCCGCTGGCGCGCGCGGCCTCTACGATCGCGGCGATGTTCAGGTAGCTCTGGGCGGGCAGGGGCTCGCCGATGCACACAGCCTCGTCGGCGAAGCGCACGTGCTCCGAGCCGGCATCGGCGGTGGAGTACACGGCCACGGTGCGATAGCCCATGGCGCGCGCCGTGCGCATCACGCGCACCGCGATCTCGCCGCGGTTGGCGACCAGTACCTTGCGGAATCCGGCGGTGGTGCTGCTGCCTTTGCTCATGGCCGTGCCACCCCGAACTGCATGGGTTGGGTCACGCGGGTGTCGGCGTCGCGGCATACCGAGAGAACCTCGGCCAGCACGGCGCGGGTGTCGCGCGGGTCGATCACGCCGTCGTCCAGCAGCAGGGCGCTGGTGGTGAACACGCTCATCTGCCGGTCGAATCGCTCGACGACCTGCTGCTGCATCGCGTCGATCTTCGCCTGGTCGACCGCGCCCTTTCGCGCCATGCCGGCCTCCATCACGATGGCCATGGTCTTCGCCGCCTGCTCGCCGCCCATCACGGCGGTGCGCGCGTTGGGCCAGCTGAAGCAGAAGCGCGGCGCGAAGCCCCGGCCGCACATGCCGTAGTTGCCCGCGCCGTACGAGGCGCCGCACAGCAGCGTGACCTGCGGCACCGTGGCGTTGGAAACCGCCTGGATCATCTTCGCGCCGTGCTTGATGATGCCGGCCTCCTCATGCGCGCGGCCCACCATGTAGCCGGTGATGTTCTGCAGGTAGACGATGGGCGTGCGCGTCTGGCAGCAGGCCTGGATGAAGTGCGTGGCCTTGGTGGCGCCGTCGGAATCGATGGGGCCGTTGTTGGTGATGATGCCCACGGCATGCCCTTCGAGCCGGATGTGGCCGCAGACGGTGGCGCTGCCGTAGTGCTCGCTGAATTCCAGGAACTCGGAGCCGTCGGCGATGCGCGCGATGACCTCGCGCATGTCCACCGGCCGCCTGCCGTCGCTGGGCATGATGCCGAGAAGCTCCTCGGCGTCATGGCGCGGCGGCGCGAATTGGCGCGGCGCCTCGTCGCGCGCCCAGTCGATGCCGCCGAGGATCGAGCGCGCGATGCGGATGGCGTCGCGGTCGTCCTCCGCGAGGTAGTCGCCCAGGCCCGAGATGTGCGTGTGCATCACGGCACCGCCCAGTTCTTCTTCCGTGGCGATCTCGCCGGTGGCGGCCTTCAGCAGCGGCGGCCCCGCGAGGAAGGCGCGGGTGCGGTCGCGCACCATCACGATGTAGTCTGAAAGACCGGTCTGGTAGGCGCCGCCCGCGGTCGAGGAGCCGTGCGTCACCGTCACCACGGGCAGCCCGGCGGCCGACAGCCGCGCGAGGTTGCGGAAGATGTTGCCGCCGCGCACGAAGTCCTGCACGCGGTAGTGCATGAGGTTGGCACCGGCGCTTTCCACCAGCTGCACGTAGGGCAGCCTGTTCTCCAACGCGATTTCCTGCACGCGCAGCTGCTTGTCGAGGCCCATGGGCTGCAGCGCCCCGGCGTCGATGCCGGAGTCGGAGGCGTTGACCATGCAGCGCACGCCCGAGACGTAGCCGATGCCGGAGATCAGGCCGCCGCCGGGCACGCTCTTCGAGAGATCGGGGTTGTCCTGCCCGAGGCCGGCCAGCGAGGCCAGCGGCAGGAAGGGGGCGCCGGTGTCCAGAAGCAGCGCGATGCGCTCGCGCGGCAGCAGCTGCCCGCGCCTGGCGAAACGCTCGGCCGAGGCCCCGGAGGCCGCGACGGAGCGGGCCTCGTGCTCGCGCACCTGGCCGAGCAGCGCCAGCATGCTGGACCGGTTGGCCTGGAAGGTGTCGCCGGCCGTTTGCAGCCGGGATTCGATGACTGGCATGTGAGAGTCCGTGCAGATCGTTTTTTCGCTCTGCACCGACTCTAGGATGCGGGCGCCGCGCCCGCTTGCGCTTACTAGCTGGCGCGGACCCGGCGGGCGGCGACCGGTGCGTCGAGGCTGCTGCCGGTGACCACCCAGTAGATGAAGATCAGCACCGCGCCGGCCGTGCCGAACACCGTCAGGCCCATGTAGCTGCCGCCGATGGCCAGCGCGTCGACCGGCGCGGCGGCGGTGCAGACCATGCTGGCCGCGCTCATGCCCACGTAGTGCATGGTGCAGACCGCCACGCCCATCACGGCGGCGGCCGCGACCTTGTGCGTGAACTTGCGCAGGTTGAAGGCCAGCCACAGGGCCGCCGCGGCGGCGGTGACTGCGATCAGCACCGACAGCGCCACCGTCGTCAGGTCGAAGTTCATCGAGGCGCGCATGTTCATCGCGAACATGCCCATGTAGTGCATCACGCACACGCCGATGCCCGCCAGCAGGCTGCCGCCGAGCCAGCCCGACCGGCTGAACTTGCGCCGCCCGCCGGCCATGTACAGCGCGATGCCCGAAATCAGGATGGCCGCCACCAGCGACACCACCGTCAGCGGCATGTTGTACGAAATGGCAACCGGCAGCCGGTACGCCAGCATGCCGATGAAGTGCATCGACCAGATGCCGATGCCGCCCAGCGCCACGGCCGCGCAGGCCACGACGGCGAGGTTGGGCTTGCCGTCCGGGCCGACCATCCGCCCGGCGCAGATCAGGGCCACCAGCGAGCCCGCGAAGGAAATGAGGAAGGAGAGCGCCACCATGCCCGGGGAGTACTCGGGCGACAGGATCTGGCCTACGACGAGCGGAGTCATGCGAAGTCCCTTTCAGGTCAAAAGAGCGCCTCGCGGACCTCCCGCCGCCGGATGCGGACGGGACGCCACAAGACGTCCCGCGCAGTCTGTAATGTTTGTTTGTAAAAGTAAACTGAAATTTACACTTATTGTTACCCTACCTTACAGGGCTAATCCGATATATCGAATTGTTGCGATCGGCGGCCATGTAGACGGTGCCGTCGCGGCCCACCGCCACGCCTGTCACCACGTAGGGCGGAGGCAGTCCGGGGCCGGGCGCGAGGCCGATCGGCAGGTTCTCGGCGACGGTGCGGCGGCTGCCGTCGGGTGCGATTTCCACCAGCCGGCGCGCCGCGCTCTCGGCCACGATGAAGCTGCCCCAGGGCGTCTGCGCCAGGCCCTCGGGCAGGGCCAGCCCCTCGGCCACGGCGCGCAGCGGGGCGCTGGCGTCCAGCGGAATGCGCAGCAGCCGGCCGGCCGCCTCGGTTACATAGAGCGCGCCGTCCTGCCCGACGATCATCTGCACCGGGCCGTTCAGGCCGCTGGCGAGCACTGACTTTTGCGCGAACTTCGGCCCGCTGGCGCGCGTGATGCTGCCGGTGGCGATCTCGGCGTAGATCACGCTGCCGTCCGGCATGGGGATGGCGTCGAACGGCGCCTTCAGGCCGTGGATGGTCTCGACCGTCTTCAGCGTCTGGCGGTCGACCAGCTGCACCGTGCCGGTGAACCACGAGCTCAGTGCGAACAGCTTCGGCGACAGGCCGACCGCGAAGGGGTAGTCCAGGTCCGGGTCGCGCTGCATGCGGAACACGTCGCGCACCTCGCCCGTGCGCACGTCGACATGGCGGAAGCCGAAGACGTCGGCCACCCAGAGGTCGTTGCCGTCGATCTTCATGCTCGCCGGCACCGCCACCTTGCCGCTGGTAAGCGTGCGCAACTCGCCGGTGGCGGGGTTGAAGGCCTGCACCTCGTTGTTCGCCATGTTCGAGACGTAGATCGTTCCGTCGGGCGTGTCCTTGGCGATGGCCAGGTTGTCGAGCGAGGGCCGCAGCTGCTTCGCGACCGTCTTGCGGCCTGTGGCCAGCTCCACCCGCACCAGCTCGCCGCTGCGCGCGTCGACCACCCAGAGGTTGCCCTTGCCGTCGAGGTTGGCGGCCGCCGGAATCTTGAAGCCGTCGGCGATCACGGTCATGTTGCCGTTGGCCGGATCGATCTTCACCACCTGGCCCTTGAACCACAGCGGCCCGTAGAGCATGCCGTCGGGCCCCACCTCGAAGCCGTTGAAGCCGCCCATGTCCTTCCTGATGAGTCGCGGCGGCTTCTGGCCCTCGCGGTCGATCTCCCACAGCGCGTCGCCCAGGAACACCTGCGAGGCGTAGAGCTTGCCGTTGCGGCGGTCGAAGTCCAGCGAGTTGATGCCCGGCAGGTCCTTGGCCAGCACGCGCATCGGCGCCGTGTCGCTCTCGCGGTAGCGCAGCATGCCCATGAGGTAGTTGGTCCAGGCGAGCTCGCCCTTCGGGCCCACGGCGATGTCGTCGGCCTGGCCTTCGGGCGCGTCGATGAACACCTTCGCCGCGCCAGTGTTGCGGTCGACCTCCCACATCGTGTTGCCCAGCACCGAGCCCGCGAGCAGCCTGCCCTTGGCGTCGACGGCCAGCCCGTGCACGCCCGCGAAGGCCGAGGGCGCGACCAGCGCTTCGGGCGGTCCCCAGGATGCGGGCCGCGTGGCCGATGGCGGCGCGAGGCTGCCGCAGGCGCCCAGCAGGGTGAGGGTGGCGGTCAGCGCGAGGGCGCCGAGACTGCTTCGACGGTGCATGGTGAGTGTCTCCTCTTGTTGATGCGCGAAGCAGTCTAGGAGCGCCCTGAGGCCGTGGAGTCCCGCCGGGGACACGATGCGGACTTTCGTCCGCTGTGGATTACCCGAGCTTGCTCAGCCGCGTGTCAACCGCGCAGCAGCTGCGTCGCCGTGTGGATCAACAGCCCCACCAGCCCGCCCACCAACGTGCCGTTGATGCGGATGAACTGCAGGTCTCGCCCGATGTGGCGCTCGAGCTCGACCGTCATCTCCTGCGCGTTCCACTCGCCCACGCGCTCCTCGATGTAGCGGCGGATGTCCTCGCGGTAGCGCTCGATGGCCAGCGGCGCGGCCGCCTCGATCTGCTCGTTGATCCAGCGGCGGATGGCCTCGTCGCCCTGCAGCCGCGCGCCCAGCGCGCCGGCCATCGATGCGATGCGCCGGCGGATGGTCGAGTCGTTGCGGCCCAGATCGTCGTGCAGCCATGCGAGCAGTTCGCCCCACAGCCCGTGCAGGTAGTCGCCCAGGGCAGGGTGCGCGACCAGTTCCGCGCGGATCTGCTCGCCGCGCTGCTGGAACTCCGGGTCCAGCTTCAGGCGCACCACGAAGTCGTCGACGAAGTGGTCGAAGCGCCTGCGCATCGGGTGGTCGGGCTCGGCCGCGAGCTCACCGATGGTGCGCGCCACCGCCGCGACGATCTTGCGCGTGGCCAGCTTGGCCGCCACCTGGTCGAGGCCCACGTAGCGCAGCGTCTTGATCTCGCGCGCGATCGCGTCGGTGATGTGCGCCTGCACCTCCTCGCCTTCGAGCAGGCCGGCCAC
The DNA here is from genome assembly GCF_030462475.1 of Variovorax sp. CAN15. Classification (GTDB taxonomy): domain Bacteria; phylum Pseudomonadota; class Gammaproteobacteria; order Burkholderiales; family Burkholderiaceae_C; genus Variovorax. Next base: position 260,273 of record NZ_JASMRZ010000001.1, on the reverse strand, counting down.
CTGCTGCAGCACGTCGTCGAGCAGCGCCTGGTGGCGTCCGCCGGCGGTGAGCGCGTCCAGTGCCTGGCCCATCAGGCGCGAGAGGTCGATCTTGCCGAGGCCGGATGCGGCGGCGCGGCCCATGAAGTCGCGCACGCGCTCGTCGTCGAAGGCCGAGAGCCCGTAGCGCGTGGCGGCCACGCCCCATTCGCCGAGCTTCTCGCCGCTGGCGGGCCGCGCCAGCCAGTCGGCGATGCGCCCGGCCGCGTCGAACTGGCGCAGCTTGCCGAGCACCTGGGCGGTGCTCAGGAAGTTGTCGCAGATGAAGCCCGCCAGCTTGGCGCCGATGCGGTCCTTGTTGCTCGGAATGATGGCCGTGTGCGGAATCGGCAGGCCCAGTGGATGGCGGAACAGCGCCACCACCGCGAACCAGTCGGCGATGGCGCCCACCATCGCGGCCTCGGCGAAGGCGGCCACGTAGCCCCAGGCCGGATGCCGCGCATGCAGCACGCTCGCCAGCGCATAGAGCAGCGCGGCGCCGCACAGCAGGCCGAGCGCGACGCGCCTCATGCGCCGCGACGAGTCGATGTTGCCGGCGCTCTCAGCCAATGCTCGGCGTGGAGGCCAGGCGCTCCATGAACAGCTCGCAGCGCGCGAGCTGTTCGAGGCTCACGTACTCGTCGGGCTGGTGCGCCTGCTCGATGCTGCCGGGGCCGCACACCACGGTGGGGATGCCGGCGTTCTTGAAAAGACCCGCTTCGGTGCCGAATGCCACCAGCGTGGTGCGTTCCTCGCCCGAGAGGCGCTGCGCCAGCTTGGTGATGGGGTTGTCGGCCGCGCCGAGGAAGCTCGGGATCTCGCAGATGGTCTCGAAGCTGAAGCCGGTGTCGGGCGCCACCTTCTTCATCGCGGGTTCGAGGCTGCCCGCGTAGGCGACCACCTCGGCCTGCATCTTCCCGGCGTCGGCGGTGGGCAGGTCGCGGAACTCGTAGCGGAACTCGGCGTCGCGCGGCACCACGTTGTCGGCGATGCCGCCGTGGAACTGGCCCACGCTCGCGGTGCTGAAGGGAACGTCGAAGCCCTCGTAGCGGGGCTCGCTGCGTTCGAAGCCCTCGGCCATGTCGCGCACCTTGCCGATCACGCGCGCCGCCATCTCGATGGCGTTGACCGACTTCGGCGTGAGCGAGGAGTGCGCCTCCTTGCCGCGCACGCAGCACTTGTAGCGGTACACGCCCTTGTGCGCGATGGCGGGCACCATGCTGGTAGGTTCGCCCACGATGCAGGCGATGGGCTTGATGCCCGCGTCGCGCATGTCGGCGATGAGTTCCTTCACGCCGAAGCAGCCGATCTCTTCCTCGTAGCTGAAGGCGAAGTGCACCGCGAAGGGCGAGTCGCTCTCCAGGAAGCGCTTCGCGTTCGACAGCGCGATGGCGATGAAGCTCTTCATGTCGGCCGAGCCGCGCCCGTAGAGGCGCTCGTCCTGCACCACGGCCGACAGCGGATCGACGCTCCAGTCCTGGCCGTCCCAGGGCACCGTGTCGGTGTGGCCCGAGACGATCACCCCGGCCGGCTTGCCCTCGCCCAGCGTGGCGAAGAGGTTCGCCTTGGTGCGTTCGGCGTTGTAGGTGATGCGGCTCTTCACGCCCAAGCCCGCGAGGTGGCTCTGCGCGAAGTCGATCAGTTGGAGGTTGCTGTTGGCGCTGATGGTGTTCATGCGCACCAGCGTCTGGGCCATCAGCAGGCTTTGGGGGGAAAGCGTAAGGGGCATGCAACACATTCTCCCGGAAGTCGGCGCCGCGCGCGCACGGATGCCGTAGCTGTCACGCGAAACGGGTACCTTGCGCCTCTTCATTCCGGACGGAGAACCCTCGACCATGCGCACCTCTTCCCTTCAGATCGCCCTGACCGCCACCGCAGCCCTCGCACTGGCAGCCTGCAGCAGCACCGGACCTTCCGGTGGCACCAGCAAGCTGCTCACGCTGGACGGCAACCCGCCGCTGGTCATCGCCCACCGCGGCGCCTCGGGCTATCTGCCGGAAGAGACCCTCGAAGCCTATGCCCGCGCCATCGAGCTCGGCGCCGACGTGATCGAGATGGACCTGATCTCCACCAAGGACGGCGTGCTCATCGCCCGCCACGACCCCAACCTCGCCATCAGCACCGACGTGGCCAGGCACCCTCGCTTCGCCTCGCGCAAGAAGACCATCAAGGTCGACGGCGAAACCCAGACCGGCTGGTTCAGCAACGACTTCACGCTGGCCGAGATCAAGACCCTGGGCGCCATCTCCACCGACGCCGAGCGCCCGCAGCAATTCAACGGCAAGTACAAGGTGCCGACCTTCCAGGAGATCATCGACTTCGCCAAGGCCAAGTCGAAGGAAACCGGCCGCACCATCGCCATCTACCCCGAGACCAAGAACCCGACCTACTTCCGCGAGCTCGGCCTGCCGATGGAGGACAAGGTCATCGCCGCCATCAACGCGGCTGGCTGGAACAGCAAGACGGCGCCCATCTACGTGCAGTCCTTCGAGCCGGGCAGCCTCAAGTACATGAAGAGCAAGGGCCTGAACACCAGGCTCATCCAGCTCATCGACGGCGACAGCGTCGACCTGAAGACCGGCGCCGTGACCTTCGCCGTGCCCAGCGACCGCCCCTACGACTGGACCAAGGCCGGCGACAAGCGCAACTTCGACGCCATGGTCACGCCCGCGGGCCTGGCCGAGATCAAGACGTACGCCGACGGCATCGGCCCCTGGAAGCGCTACATCGTGAGCATCAAGGGCACCATCGGTGCGGACGGCAAGCCGGTGGACGTCAACAAGGACGGCAAAATCAACGACGCCGATGCCACCTCTATGGCGCCCACCTCGCTGATCGCCGACGCCCACAAGGCGGGCCTGTTCGTGCACCCCTTCACCTTCCGCAACGAGTCGCGCCGCCTGGCCTCCGACTACAACAAGGACGGCAAGAACGAATACGGCGTGTACTACAAGCTCGGCGTGGACGGCGTGTTCACCGACTTCACCGACACCGCGCTGGCCGCGCGCGCCGAATACCTCAAGAGCATCGGACGCTGATCGATCGGGTTATCGTCCGCGCATGACCACCGACGACACCTCCTCGCCCGACCTGTCCCCGCGCGACCTCGAACTGCTTCGCATGGCCATCCGCCTGTCGGACGAATCGAAGGCGCGCGGGCGCCATCCCTTCGCCGCGCTGGTGGCGAACGAGCGCGGCGAGGTCGTCGTCACCGCGGGCAACAACTCGATGCCGCCCGAGGGCGACCCCACCCAGCACGCCGAGTTGGTGGCCGCCGCGCAGGCCGCGAAGCTGCTCAGCCCCGAGGAGCTCGCGCGCTGCACGCTCTTCACCAGCGCCGAGCCCTGCTGCATGTGCGCGGGCGCGATCTACTGGACCAACATCGGGCGCGTGGTCTACGCGCTTTCCGAACACGCGCTTTTGGGCCTGACCGGCGACCATCCCGAGAACCCGACCTTTTCGCTTCCGTGCCGCGAAGTCTTCGCGCGCGGGCAGCGGCGCGTCGAGGTGGTCGGGCCGCTGCTCGAGCAGGAAGCCGCGGCGCCGCACGTGGGCTTCTGGACGGGCGGGCACTGAGCAAAGGCCCCGGCAGCCCCCTGGGGCTGCGTGTTTCCCGAGGTGCCCTGAAATGCCAGAGTGGATAGACTGGCGTTTTGAGACGGTCCATCCCCCATGAAACTCATCGACTCGATCGTCACGCAGGCGGCCGGCATCGCCGCCGTCCGACGTGACCTCCACGCCCACCCCGAACTCTGCTTCGAAGAAGTCCGCACCGCCGACGTGGTGGCAGGCAAGCTCACCGAATGGGGCATTCCCATCCACCGCGGCCTGGGCACCACCGGCGTGGTGGGCATCGTCAAGAACGGCACCAGCAACCGCGCCGTCGGCCTGCGCGCCGACATGGACGCGCTGCCCGTCACCGAGCTCAACACCTTCGCCCACGCCAGCAAGCACCACGGCAAGATGCACGCCTGCGGCCACGACGGCCACACGGCCATGCTGCTCGCGGCCGCGCAGCACCTGGCGAAGCACCGCAACTTCGACGGCACCGTCTACCTGATCTTCCAGCCCGCCGAAGAAGGCGGCGGCGGTGCCCGCGAGATGATCAAGGAAGGGCTCTTCGAGAAATTCCCGATGGATGCCGTCTTCGGCATGCACAACTGGCCCGGCATGAAGGCCGGCCAGTTCGCGGTGAGCCCCGGCCCCGTGATGGCCTCGGGCAACAAGTTCTTCGTCAACGTGGTGGGCAAGGGCGGCCACGCGGCGCTGCCGCAGACCGGCGTCGACCCGGTCCCGATCGCCTGCGAGATCGTGCAGGCCTTCCAGACCATCCTCACGCGCAAGATGAAGCCGACCGATTCGGCCGTGATCTCCGTCACCACCATCCATGCGGGTGAAGCCAACAACGTGATCCCCGACAACTGCGAGCTGTCGGGCACGGTGCGCACCTTCTCCCTCGAGGTGCTCGACATGATCGAGGCGCGCATGAAGCAGATCTGCGACCACATCTGCGCCGCGCACGACGCGACCTGCGAGTTCCGCTTCGAGCGCTACTACCCGCCCACCATCAACACCGAGGCCGAGGCCGACTTCGCGCGCCGCGTGATGGCCGAGGTCGTGGGCCCCGAGAACGTGCTGAAGCAGGAAGCCGCCATGACCTCCGAAGACTTCGCCTTCATGCTGCAGGCCAAGCCCGGCGCCTACGCCTTCATCGGCAACGGCGACGGCGCGCACCGCGACGTGCACCATGGCGAGGGCCCCTGCACGCTGCACAACGCGAGCTACGACTTCAACGACGATCTGATCCCGCTGGGCGCGACCTGCTGGGTGCAGATCGCGGAGCAGTTCCTCAAGCCCGGCGGCAGCGCCGCCTGATCTGCCGTCGCCTGATTCACGCCTGATTCACCGAGAGAGGTCCCGCGCCACATGATCGGAATCGCCGAAGCCTTTTCGCCGCGCTATTCGCAGGCGCGCCAGAAATTCCTGCAGGGCTGCGTGAGCGCCGGCCTCACGGTCGAGCCGCATGCGCATCCGCTCAAGGGGCGCGAGGGCGAGGAGCTCTCGATGGACGTGGCGCTCGACGGCAAGGCCGATGCGTCGAACCTGCTGATCGTCAGCAGCGCCTGCCACGGCGTCGAAGGCCACTGCGGCAGCGGCGTGCAGGTGTTCGCGCTGCACGACGCCGAGTGGCGCGAGAAGGCGAAGGCGCAGGGCGTGGCGGTGCTGTACGTGCATGCGCTCAATCCGCACGGCTTCTCGTACGGCCGGCGTGTGACCCACGAGAACGTCGACCTCAACCGCAACTTCATCGACTTCTCCAAGCCGGTGCCGGTCAACGAACCCTATGCCAAGCTGCACGGGCTGCTGCTGCCCGACACCTGGCCGCCCACGCCCGAGAACCAGGCGGCTGTCGGCAAATGGATAGAGAAGCACGGCGCCACCGCTTATCAAGCGGCCGTGACCAGCGGCCAGTACCAGTTCGACGACGGGCTGTTCTACGGCGGCAAGGCGCCGACCTGGAGCAACAAGACCATCCGCGAGGTGCTGCGCCGGCATGCGGGCGGCGCCAGGCGCATCGCGTGGATCGACCTGCACACCGGGCTGGGCCCCAACGGCCTGGGCGAACGCATCTTCGCGGGCCGCGACGACAAGGCCGCCTATGCGCGCGCCAATGCGTGGTGGGGCACGCCCGCCGCGCCCGTCACCTCCATCTACGACGGTTCGTCGACCTCGGCGCTGCTGCGCGGGCTGATGTGGGATTCGGTGTACGAGGAGTGCCCGCAGGCCGAGTACACCGGCATCGCGCTCGAGTACGGCACGCTGCCCATCCTCGAGGTGACCGGTGCCCTGCGCGCCGACCACTGGCTGCACAAGCACCCCGAGGCGCCGGCCGACCTGGCCGACGGCATCCGCGCGCGCATGCTGGAGGCGTTCTACACGGACACCGACGCCTGGCGCGGGCAGATCGTCAGCCAGGCACGCCAGGCCATGTTCCAGGCCGTGGACGGCCTGACGGCCTGACCCACCCCCAGGCTTCGCGCACTTCGTGTCGCTACGCCAACCCCCTCAAGGGGGCAATACCTGCGGCCCGGCAAAGCCGGTTCCGCGGTATTCCACGAAAGAAGTTCAGGTCCTGACGCGGCCGTCGCCTGTCAGCATCGACAGCTCGACGAACTTCGAGCCCACGTGGTTCCTGGCCGAGAACGACACCTCGAAGCCGCCGAACTGCTGGCGGTCGATGCTTTCCAGGCCCGCGATCAGGCTGTCGCGCGTTGGCTTGCCAGGCGCCTTGCGCAGGCCTTCCACCAGCACCTTCGCGGCGAGGTAGCCCTCCAGGCTCGAGAAGTTGGCGCTGGCGCCATTGACCTTGCGCACGGCTTCGGTGAACTCGCGCGCCAGCGCGTTGGCCTGGTTGTAGGGCGAGGGCACCACCTGCGTGACCATCACGCCGGCCGCGTCCTTGCCCAGCTCGTCCGCCAGCGCCTGCGTGCCGACGAAGGACATGTTGAAGAAGGTGCCGCCGTAGCCCGCCTTGCGAGCCTCGCGGATGAACGCCGCGCAGGCCTTGTACGCGCCCACCTGCACCACTGCGTCGGGCCGCGCCGCGACGATGGTCTTGACCGCCTGCGCCACGTCGGCCGAGTTGCGCTCCACCGTGGCCAGCGCGACCGGCTTGAGCTGCTGTTCGCCGAGCGCCAGCGTCACGCCATCGAGGCCGGCCTTGCCGTAGGCATCGTTCTGGTAGAAGACCGCGATCTTCTTCAGGCCCAGGTGGGTGAGCTGCTTCACCATCAGCGCCGTCTCGTCGTTGTACGAGGCGCGCAGGTGGAACACGTTCTTCTGGAAGGGCTCGCGCAGCGACATCGCGCCGGTGAAGGGGGCCACGAAGGGCACCTTGTCCTTCACCGCCAGCGGCAGCGCGGCCAGGCTGGTCGGGGTGCCGATGTAGCCGAAGAGCGCGAAGACGTCTTCCTCGATCAGCTTCTGGGTGTTGGCCGCGCAGCGGTCGGGCTCGTAGCCGTCGTCCAGGTTCTTGATGACCACGTTGCGGCGGCCCGGCTGGGCGTTGTACTGGTCGAGGAACAGCTTGGCGCCCTGGTGGAACTGGATGCCCAGCTGCGCTGCCGGGCCGGTGAACGGCGCCGACTGGCCCAGCACCAGCGGCGTGTCCTGCGCCCGGGCGATGCCGAAGCCGCCCAGCGTGGCGGCCGCGCCCGCGGCCAGAGAAAAACGACGTCGATTCAACAACATGATGAAAACCCACTCCAGCGCTCTGAATCGCGCACAAATTAGACTTGCCCGATGGCCCACGCACCGGATACCTTGCTCGAAGAAGCGCCCTCCCAGCCCGCAACGACCACCGTGCTGGGCGCATGCCCGCACGACTGCCCGGACACCTGCGCGCTGGTCACCACCGTCAGGGACGGCGTTGCCGTGAAGCTGCAGGGCAACCCCGCCCATTCGCACACGGGCGGGGTGCTGTGCACCAAGGTGTCGCGCTACATCGAGCGCAACGACCATGCCGAGCGGCTGGTACAGCCCCTGAAGCGCGTCGGCCCCAAGGGAAGTGGCCAGTTCGAGCCGGTGAGCTGGGACGCCGCCCTGGACGACATCGCCGCGAATCTTCGAGTATTACAGGGAAAACCCGAAGCTATTGTCCCCTATAGCTATGCGGGCACCATGGGCCTGGTGCAGGGCGAGTCGATGGACAGGCGCTTCTTCCACAAGCTGGGAGCCAGCCTGCTGGACCGCACGATCTGCTCCATGGCCGGCGGCGAGGCCATGGTCTACACACTGGGCGCCAAGGTCGGCATGCGCATCGAATTCTTCGCCGAGGCGAAGCTCATCCTGATCTGGGGCAGCAATTCCATCGCCAGCAACCTGCATTTCTGGCGCCATGCCCAGGCCGCCAGGCGCGCCGGCGCGCGGCTGGTGTGCATCGACCCGCGCAAGACCGAGACCGCCGACAAGTGCGACGAGCACATCGCGCTGCTGCCCGGCACCGACGCCGCGCTGGCGCTGGCGCTGATGCACGAGCTGATCGTGAACGACTGGCTCGACCACGACTACATCGCCAAGCACACGCTGGGCTGGGAGCAGCTGCGCGAGCGCGCGCTGCAATGGCCGCCGTCGCGCGCGGCGCAGGTCTGCGGCATTCCTGAAGAGCAGATCGTCTCGCTCGCAAAGGCCTACGGCACCACCAGGCCGGCCGCCATCCGCCTGAACTACGGCATGCAGCGCGTGCGCGGCGGCGGCAACGCGGCACGCGCCGTCGCCTGCCTGCCGGCGCTGGTGGGCGCCTGGCGCGACCGCGCGGGCGGCCTGCTGCTGAGCAGCTCGGGCCATTACCCGGTGGACCGCGCCGCGCTGCAGCGTCCCGACCTGCTGGCCGGACGCAAGCCGCGCACCATCAACATGAGCACCATCGGCGACGCGCTGCTCGACACCGCCAACCCGGTAAAGGCCATCGTGGTCTACAACAGCAACCCGGTGGCGGTGGCGCCCGAGTCGGCCAAGGTGGCGGCGGGCTTCGCGCGCGAAGACCTCTTCACCGTGGTGCTGGAGCAGTTCCGCACCGACACCGCCGACTACGCCGACTACCTTCTGCCCGCCACCACGCAGCTGGAGCACTGGGACATCCACTGCAGCTACGGCCACACCGACGTGCTGCTGAACCGCCCGGCCGTGGCGCCGCGCGGCGAGGCCCGCAGCAACGCCTGGGTGTTCCGCGAGCTGGCGCGCCGCATGGGCTTCGACGAGCCCTGCTTCTCCGATTCGGACGAGACGCTGTGCCGCACCGCCTTCGCCGAGCGCAGCATCGACTTCTCCGAGCTGATGGCGCAGGGCTTCAGCAGCCTGAAGCTGCCCGAAGCGCCGTTCGCCGAAGGCGGCTTCCCCACGCCCTCGGGCCGCTGCGAATTCTTCAGCGAGCGCCTGCAGGCCATGGGCATGGACGGCCTGCCCGAGCACGTGCCCAACTGGGAGCCCGCCGGCAGCTCGACCGAATTCCCGCTGGCCATGATCTCGCCGCCGGCGCGCAACTTCCTCAACTCGACCTTCGTCAACGTGACGAGCCTGCGCGCCATCGAGGTCGAGCCGCTGCTCGAAATCCACGAGGCCGACGCCGCCGCGCGCGGCATCGAGGATGGCGCCACGGTGCGCGTGTTCAACAAGCGCGGCGAGCACCGCTGCCGCGCCGAAATCTCGCGCCGCGCACGCCAGGGCGTGGTGCACGGCATGGGCATCTGGTGGCGCAAGTTCGGCATGGACGGCACCAACGTCAACGAGCTCACCAGCCAGCGCCTGACCGACATCGGCCGCGGGCCGACCTTCTACGACTGCCTGGTCGAAGTAGAGAAGGTGTGAGGCCCCTTCGCGTTCTTCCGGCCCTCGCACTGGCCGGCTCGCTCTTCCTGCTCACCGGCTGCGCCGACCTCGGCTACTACTGGCAATCCGCCAGCGGCCACATCGGCATCATGCGGGCTGCCAAGCCGGTGCCCGAATGGCTGGCCGACCCGTCGGTGTCGGCGGCGCTGAAGGCAAAGCTCGAACTCACGCAGCGCATCCGCCGCTTCGCCTCCAGCGAGCTCGGCCTGCCAGACAACGCCAGCTACAAGTCGTACGCCGACCTGCATCGTGCCGCCGCGGTATGGAACGTGGTGGCGGCCCCGCACTATTCGCTCACGCTCAAGAGCTGGTGCTTCCCGGTGGCGGGCTGCGTGGGCTATCGCGGCTACTACAGCGAGGAAGCGGCCAAGGCGGAAGCCGAGGAACAGAAGAAGCTGGACCTGGAAGTGGCCGTGTATCCGGTGCCCGCGTATTCCACGCTGGGCTGGATGAACTGGGCCGGCGGCGATCCGCTGCTGTCCACCTTCATCGGCTACCCCGAGGGCGAGCTGGCGCGCATCGTGTTCCACGAGCTCGCGCACCAGGTGCTCTACGTGGCCGGCGACACGGTGTTCAACGAGTCCTACGCCACGGCGGTCGAGCGCATCGGCGGCGCGATGTGGCTGCAGCGCGAGGCCGGCGACGCCGCGCGGCGCGAGTACGCGCAGTTCGACGCGCAACGCCAGGAATTCCGCGCGCTGGCGCTCGACACCCGCCGCGCCTTGACGAAGGTGTACGAATCGCCCGAAGCCAAGGCCAGGGACTGGACCAAGGTGGAAGCCATGAAGCAGGCCGCCATGGCCGACTTCCGCGAGCGCTACGCGAAGCTGAAGGCGGGCTGGACCGGCCCGCGCCAGAATGCCTACGACGCCTGGGTGGCGCGCGCCAACAACGCAGCCTTCGGTGCGCAGGGCGCGTACGACGACCTCGTGCCCAGCTTCGAGAAACTCTTCGAGCGCGAGGACCGCGACTGGCCGCGCTTCTATGCCGAGGTGCGGCGCATCGCCGCATTGCCGACCATGGAAGAACGCCGCGTCGCCCTGCAGGCAGCGACGGGTATCCTCCAGACCCAGACCAGCCCTGAACACGACAAGACCGGAGATCGCGGTGCCTGACATCCACATCGAACGCAACCACACACTGGGCATCGCGCGCGCGCGCGTCGTCGCGCGCAAGTGGATCCAGCAGGCCGAGCAGGAGTTCGGCCTCGAATGCGTCTACACGCAGGGCGATGGCTGCGACACCGCCACCTTCACGCGCGCCGGCATCGACGGCACCGTCGAAGTCACGGACACCACCTTCAAGCTCGAGGCGACGCTGGGCTTCCTGTTCAGCAGCTTCAGCGAAATGATCGAGGCCAAGATCACGCGCAACCTCGACGCGATGCTCGATGCGTCTCCCCGCGGCGGCACGCGCCTGGCCTGAGCGTCCGCGCGCGAGCCGCGCCGATGCGGCGGCCGGAGAAATCGAAGTTGCCTGTCATTTCAGGCGCTGCATCGCATCGCGCAGCGCCGGATAGAGCGATTTGTAGATCTCGAAGCGCTCGCGGTATACGGTCTGCGCGCGGGGCTCGGGCCGGGCCCGCTCCACCAGCGTGACCCAGCCGCGCTCGGCGGTGGCCGCATCGACCAGCCCGGCGCCGAGCGCCGCGAGCATGGCCGCGCCCAGCGCCGCCTCCACTTCCTGCTCGATCGTGAACACCGGGTAGCCCGTGATGTCCGCCACGATCTGCATCCAGAGGTCGGAGTGCGCAGCGCCGCCGACCACGATCAGGCGCTCGTCCAGCGGCTGGCCGCTGCGGCGCCCGGCCTCGATGTTGTGCTGCAGCGCGAAGCTCACGCCCTCGAGCACCGCGCGGTAAAGATGCGCGCGGCTGTGCGCGAGCGAAAGGCCGATGAAGGCGCCCTTGGCCTGCGCGTCCCAGATCGGGCTGCGCTCGCCCATCAGGTAGGGCAGGAACACCAGGCCCTCGGCGCCGGGCGGCACCTCGACCGCCTTGCGCTCGATCAGCGCATGCGCGTCCTCGCCGGTGCGCGCCGCTTCCGCGATCTCCGCCTGGCAGAAGGCTTCGCGGAACCAGGTGACCGCGGCGCCCGCGGTGATCGCGCCGCCGAACACATAGCTGCGGTCCGCGCCGCGGTAGACGTGCGGCATGGTGATGAGCCGGTGCCGAGCATCCACCGTGGGGCTCACGAAGCCCCAGCACATGCTGGTGCCGATCATCGCGACGTGGTCGCCGCTGCCGGTCACGCCCGCGCAGAAGGTGGCCACCGCCGCATCGACGCCGCCCGCCATCAGCGGCATGCCCTCGGCGAGGCCCAGCTTCGCGGCCCATTCGGCGTTCAGCCCGCCGACCGCGTCGCTCGACTCGACCAGGCGCGGCGGCATCATGCGCGCCGGGATGCCGAGCATCTCCATCGCCTCTTGCGACCACTGCCGGCGCGCCGCGTCGTACACGCCGCCGATGTTGCCGGCCGAGCTGTGGTCGACGGCGAGTTCGCCAGTCAGCCGCCAGTTGATGTAGCTGTTGGGCGGCAGGAAGTGGCGCGTCTTCGCCCACACCTCGGGCAGGTGCTCGCGCACCCACAGGATCTTGGTGAAGCCGTAATAGCTGTCCACGCCGTTGCCGGTGATGGCCTGCAGCCGCTGCACGTCGACGTTGGCGTTCACCGCATCGACCTCGGCGGTGGCGCGGCGGTCCATCCAGATCAGGCAGGGGTGCAGCGGACGCATGGCCTCGTCGACCGGGATGCCCGCGCCGCCGTAGAGGCTGCTCACGCACATCGCCGCGATGTCGGAGGGCGCGGCGCCGCTTTTCGCCACGCAGGCGCGCACGCTCTGGCACACCGCGTCGAACCACACCTCGCAGTCCTGCTGCGCCCACAACGGCTTCGGCGTCTCCGGCTGGTAGGCCACGCTGTGCTGCGAATGCACCTTGCCGTCGATGCCGACGAGCAGGCACTTGGTGCTCTGCGTGCCGATGTCGACGCCGATCACGTATTTCATGGTGTCCTCTGGCTTGGGTTGTCTCTCGGGATCGGGGGCTGCGGCCCGGGCAGCACCTGGATGGAATCCGGCGAGTTTGCCAGTGCGAAGGCGCGCTTCCGCCCGGCCTGCGGAAAGTCGTGCGTGACGAGGTCCCTTCGACATGACCGGTCCACGCGCCGGCGCGGCACACTCGGGCGCATGACGACGACCGCTTCAACCACCACCGCATCCGCTTCGCCGGCCGGCCCGCTGGCCGGCCTCAAGGTCATCGAGCTCGGGCAGCTCATCGCCGGGCCTTTCGCCGCGCGCACGCTGGCCGACTTCGGTGCCGAGGTCATCAAGATCGAGCCGCCGGGCGCGGGCGATCCGCTGCGCACCTGGCGGCTGCTGAAGGACGGCACCTCCGTCTGGTGGCAGGTGCAGTCGCGCAACAAGCGCTCGCTGGCGCTGGACCTGCGCGAGGCCGAGGCGCAGGCCATCGTGCGGCAGCTCGCGGCGGAGGCCGACGTGCTGATCGAGAACTTCCGCCCCGGCGCGATGGAAGGCTGGGGCCTGGGCCCCGACGAACTGCTGGCCGCCAACCCCGCGCTGGTGATGCTGCGCATCAGCGGCTACGGCCAGACCGGTCCGTACCGCGACCGCCCCGGCTTCGGCGTGGTGGCCGAGGCGATGGGCGGGCTGCGCCACCTCACGGGCGAGCCGGGCAGGGTGCCGGTGCGCGTTGGCGTTTCGATAGGCGACACGCTGGCCTCGCTGCACGGCGTGATCGGCGTGCTGATGGCGATGCAGCACCGGCATGCGACGGTGAGCGCGGAATTTCCGAAGGGGCGCGGGCAGGTGGTCGACGTGGCGCTGTACGAGGCGGTCTTCAACTGCATGGAAAGCCTGCTGCCCGAGTACGGCGCCTTCGGCGCGGTGCGCGAGGCCGCCGGCAGCGCCTTGCCCGGCATCGCGCCGACCAACGCCTACCGCTGCGCGGACGGCGGCTACGCCATCGTGGCGGGCAACGGCGACAGCATCTTCCGCCGGCTCATGGAATGCATCGGCCGGCCCGACCTGGCCGCCGACCCGGCGCTGGCCGGCAACACCGGCCGCGTGGCGCAGGTGGAAATGCTGGACGCCGCCATCGGCGACTGGGCCGCGCAGCGCACCGTGGGCGAGGTGCTGGCCGCGCTCGACGCGGCGCACGTGCCGGCCGGACGCATCTACACCATCGCCGACATCGCGGCCGATCCGCACTACGCCGCGCGCGGCATGCTGCAGCAGGTGCGCATGTCCGACGGCAGCGATCTCGCGGTGCCGGGCTTCGTGCCCAAGCTGTCGCTCACGCCGGCCAGCCACCGGCGCAACGCGCCGGCGTTGGGGGCGGACACCGACGCGGTGCTGAAGGAGATCGGGTTGAGCGCGGGGCAGATCGCGGCGCTGCGCGAGCGCGGGATCGTGGGGCAATCTTCGTAAAGCAACGACACGAAGTGTCGCGAAGCCTGGGGGAGAGCCTAGTTCCGCAGCGATTCGATCAGGTCGATGTATTTCTGCTTGGCCTCGTCGGCGCTCAGGCCTTTCTGGGCGGTCCACGCATCCCACTTGGCGCGGGCGACGACATCGCTGAAGCTGGGCTTCTTGGCGGTGTTGTCGCCTTCGGTGGCCTGCTTGAACAGGGCGTAGATCTTCAGCAGCGTCGGGTTGTCGGGGCGCTCGGCGAGCAGCTTGGAATTGGCCTGGGCGGCTTCGAACAGGGCGTTGAGGTCGGACATGTCGGTCTAGGGATGTAAAGCGGAAAGCCCGCATCTTAAATCGCGCGGTACACGGTCGTACCGATGCGGTTGACGAGCACGGGCTCAGTCCCGCAATCCTGCCCGGGCCAGTTCCACGTCCAGCCGCTCCCGCGCGTCCGCCGGCTTGAGCGCTGCCGCCTTCTCGTAGAGCCGCGTCGCCTCGCCCATGCGCGATTCGCCATGCAGCATCAACTGCGCGCGTGCGTACTCCATCATCCCGGCGGCCGAGTGGGGATGCAGCTCCAGGCCGCGCTCGAACAGCTCGACCGAGGTTTCGGAACGCACGCCGTAGGTCATGCGTCCGACCAGCGCGCCGACCTTGTCGATCACCTCGGCATGGAAGGAGGCCAGCGCGAGGTGCGCGTCCGCGTGCCGGGGCTGCAGCTCGATCACGCGTTCCAGCGCGCCCTTGAGCTTGCTGCCCAGGCCTTGCGCCAGCGCGCGCGCCACGCTGATGCCCTGGCTGTAGCGGCCCAGCGCGTACGACTGCCAGTACAGCGCCTGGCAGTTGTCGGGCTCGGCGTCGACCTGCGCGCCCGCGCGCTCGATCACCTGGCGGAACATCGCGAGCCGCACCGATTCGCGCGGCTCCAGGTAGTTGGCATAGATCGCGGTCGCCTGGTTGGCCAGCGCCATGCCCGCGGCGCCCTGCTCCAGCCCGATGGCGGCGGCGCGCTCGAAATCGCCGCTGTGGTAAAGCGCCCAGCCCTCGGCGAGCGCCGAACCCTCGGTCGGCAGAGGCAGCTCGTGGCCGGCGTGCAGGCGCGGCCAGTGTGAAAGCACGCTGCGCGCGTCGTAGCGGGGCGAGTCGGCCCAGGGCAGGGGAGTCCAGGGTTCGGTGCCGGTATTGGTGTTGGGTGCGCCGGCGGACATCAGCGAGAGCGGTTTGAAATCGTGGTGGGGCATGTTCTAGACCGCCATATCGACAGGGGAAGCCGCGGCGCCGGTCCCGTTGTTGCCGGGGTCCTCGCCGTTGTAGGCATTGCCGAGCGCCAGCAGATGCAGCCGCTGTTCACGTCCGAGGTAGGGCGCGAGCAGGTGCAGGGAGTGCAGGCCGCCGCGCATCAGCGCGCCCTGCGCATGCGCGGGCTCCAGCGCCTCGCGCGGGTTGCGCACGTACTCGTAGCTCAGCCAGTAGGTCAGCACCACCACCATGCTCTGCGCGAGCGTGTCGACCTCGTGCACGTCGATCTCCAGGTGGCCGGCGCGGCTCAGGCCGGCGATGAGCTGGCGGATCGCGCGCGCCTTGTTCTTCAGCACCAGCTGGAACTGGGTCTCCAGCTTGCGATTCTTGCTGAGCAGATCGTTGAGGTCGCGATAGAGGAAGCGGTAGCGCCAGATCAGCTCGAACAGGCTGTGCATGAAGAACCAGGCGTCCTCCACGTCGTGCACGCCCTCGCTGGCGTGCAGCAGCTCGTCGAGCTCGGCTTCATAGGCCTCGTAGAGCTTGTTGATCAGCTCTTCCTTGGCCGGATAGTGGTAGTAGAGGTTGCCGGGGCTGATGTTGAGTTCGCCCGCCACCAGCGTGGTCGAGACGTTCGGCTCCCCGAAGCGGTTGAACAGGTCCAATGCGGCTTCGAGGATGCGTTGCGCTGTGCGGCGTGGCGCCTTCTTTGCCATCGGTGCCCCCGGATGTCTCGTTCGTATCTCTTGGGGACACTCTAGCGTATGTGCACCGCACCATGAAGGCACGGGACATGTTTTGCGGCGCAGGCTTTCTTGTGCACCGCCGCAATCGCAGCCGCCCGACGGGCGGCCTGCACGGGGTCAGCCGGCCTTGCTGCGGCGCAAGGTTTTCTTGGCGGCGGGAGCGGCCGCCTTGCGCGCCGTGGTCTTGCGCGCCGCGGTGGCGGTGCCTTGTTGCGCCTTCTTCAGCTGATCCTCGAGCGCCTCGACGCGCGCCTGCAGGGCGGCCATGTCGGCCGCGCTGGGCGCGCCCAGCTTCTCCATCGCGCGTGCCACGCGCTCCTCGAAGATGTTCTCCAGCTTGCCCCACTGGCCGGCGGCCTTGGTGCCGAACTCGCTGGCGAAGCCGGCCATGCGCTGCTGGGCCTGGGCCAGGGTTTCCTCGGCGGCCTGCTGGGTCTTCTTCTGCATGCCGGCACCGTCCTTGACCAGCGCCTCGAAGGCCTTGCTGCCTTCCTGCTGCATCTTGGCGAAGGCACCGAGGCCGGCGAGCCAGATCTGCTGGGCGGAATCCTTGATGCGGTCGGCGGCCTTGCCGTTGCTGTCGTCGTCCTGGGTAGCCATGCGGTTTCTTCCTTTGGGTGCAAACAATCGCCTGACTCTAGCTGCCCGGCGGCCTCTTCATTAGAGCTTCGCCTCTATGGGGCGAAGCTCCGGCAGTGGCTCAGACCGAGGAGCCGGCCGCGCGGCTGGCATCCAGGTGCGTCTTGGCGCGCTCGGCCAGCGCCATTTCGCCGGGGGTGCCGGGCACGTAGGGCACGACCGGCAGCGGACGGCCGTGCGAATCGACCGAGACGAACACGATCAGGCATTCGGTGGTCTTTTCCATCGCGCCGCCCTTCATGTCGCCGCTTCGCACCTCGACCGAGATGTTCATGCTGGTATTGCCGGTGTAGGCGAGGCGGGCCTCCACCTCGACGAGGTCGCCGATCATGATCGGCCGGTGGAAGCGGATGCTGCCGATGAAGGCGGTGACGCAGTAGCGCTTGGCCCAGCTGGTCGCGCAGGCATAGCCCGCCTCGTCGATCCACTTCATGACGGTGCCGCCGTGGACCTTGCCGCCGAAATTGACCGTGCTGGGCTCGGCGAGAAAACGCAGGGTGATCGAGGACATGGGAGGGCGCCTTTGGTGAATGTTGGCTGTGACTATGGAGTGGGGAGCCGCGATTATGCGAGCGGGCACCCGCGTGCGGACGCCGCCGGTCGTGCCGGCGCGCACGCTCAGCTGCCGCTGAAAAGCTGCGCCAGCGTGCGCCGCAGCCAGGCATTGCCCGGGTCGGCATGGAAGCGCTCGTGCCAGTGCTGCTTCACCGCGTAGTCCGACAGCGCGAAGGGCGGCTCCAGCAGCTTCACCGGCTCCTGCGTGGCCAGCACCTTGCCGAGGATGCGCGGCACCACCACGATCAACTCGGTCTGAGCCACGATGCGCGCCACGCTCAGGAAGCTCGACAGCCGCACCACCACGTTGCGCTTCAGCCCCAGCCGCGCGAGCGTGGTGTCGACGATGGCGTGCCCTGTGCCCGAGGTCGACACCACCGCATGCGCCTCGGCCTCGAAGCGCCTGCGCGTGAGCTTCGTGCCGATGCGCGGATGGTTCCTGGCCGCCAGGCAGACGAAGTTCTGCATGAAGAGCGTCTGCTGGTAGAAGCCCGCGTCCAGCTGCGGCATGAAGCCGACGGCCAGGTCGACCTCGCCGTCCTGCAGCCGGCGGCCGCTGATGGTGGAGATGATCTCCGTCTCGATGTGCACCCCCGGCGCCGCTTGCCGCAGGTGGTCGAGCAGGCCGGGCAGCAGCACCACCTCGCTGATGTCGGTCATGCAGATGCGGAAGCGCCGCTGCGCCTGCGCCGGATCGAAGCTGCTGCGGTTGCCCTGCGCCTGCGCGATCTGGGCCAGCGCCTCGCGCAGGTTCGGGTAGATGCGCTCGGCATGCGGCGTGGGCTGCATGCCCTGGGCGGTGCGGGTGAACAGGCGGTCGTCGAAGTGCGCACGCAGCTTGTTCAGCGCGGTGCTGGCCGCGGCCTGCGCCATGCCCAGCCGCTCGGCCGCCTTCGAGACATTGCCGGTCTTGTAGACCTCGTCGAACACGGCGAGCCATTCGAGATCGAGTTTCGACATGCGGGCCTCCTGCTTACGGCGAAAGGCACCATTATCGAAATTTCGAATTCCGTGTATTGGCTGTCGGTCTTGAGGAAATAGTGGTGCGGGCCAACAATGCCGCCAACGGAGACACCCGCCCCATGAAACCCGCCCCCTCGAACGCGGCCGAGCGCCACGACTACTACGACCGCATCCGCCCGCTGCACCTCACGCCGCTGTGGGAATCGCTGCACGCCCTGGTGCCGCGCGAGCCGCAGACGCCCTGCGTGCCCGCGCTGTGGCGCTACGACGAGATCCGCCCGCTGCTGATGGAGTCGGCCGACCTCATCACCGCCGAGGAGGCCGTGCGCCGCGTGCTGGTGCTGGAGAACCCGGCGCTGCCCGGCAACTCGTCGATCACGCAGTCGCTCTACGCCGGGCTGCAGCTCATCATGCCGGGCGAGGTCGCGCCCTCGCACCGCCACGTGCAGTCGGCGCTGCGCTTCATCGTCGACGGCAAGGGCGCCTACACCACGGTGGGCGGCGAGCGCACCACCATGTACCCGGGCGACTTCATCATCACGCCCTCGTGGGCCTGGCACGACCATGGCAACGAAGGCATCGGCGGCAGCGTGGAGCCGGTGGTGTGGCTGGACGGCCTCGACATCCCGATGCTGCGCTTCTTCGACGCCGGCTTCGCCGAGAACGACGACTCCAGGGTGCAGCACGTCTCGCGCCCCGAGGGCAACAGCCTCGCGCGCTTCGGCCACAACATGGTGCCGGTGCGGCACGACCACGCATCGGCCACCTCGCCGATCTTCAACTACCCCTATGCGCGCAGCCGCGAGGCTCTGGCGCAGCTGCAGAAGCAGGAAGCGCCCGACGCCTGGCTGGGCCACAAGCTGCGCTACATCAACCCGCTGACCGGCGGCTCGCCGATGCCGACCATCGCCACCAACCTGCAGCTGCTGCCCAAGGGCTTCGCAGGCAAGGCGCATCGCGCCACCGACGGCGCGGTGTACAGCGTGGTCGAGGGCCACGGCACGGCCGAGATCGCCGGCCAGCACTTCACTTTCGGCCCGCGCGACACCTTCGTCGTGCCCTCATGGGCGACGCTGAAGCTCTCGTCGCCGAACGAAGACGCGGTGCTCTTCAGCTTCTCCGACCGCCCCGTGCAGCAGGCCATGGGCATCCTGCGCGAAGCCTTCCTCGAAGACGCCTGATCCGGTTTCTCTTCTTCTTCTTCTAGTTTGACCGTTTGCCGCGATGAGCGGCAGGAGTTCCCCATGTCCTTCGTCTTCACGCCTCCCTCCATCGTCGGCATTCCCGTCGTCGGTTCCGACCAGCAGTTCCCGGTGCGCCGCGTCTACTGCGTGGGCCGCAACTACGCCGCCCATGCGCGCGAGATGGGCTTCGACCCCGACCGC
Source organism: Variovorax sp. CAN15 (assembly GCF_030462475.1). Lineage (GTDB taxonomy): Bacteria > Pseudomonadota > Gammaproteobacteria > Burkholderiales > Burkholderiaceae_C > Variovorax. The sequence goes on along the minus strand of NZ_JASMRZ010000001.1, from coordinate 240,913 downwards.
GAGCCGCCTTTCTTCTTCTGCAAGCCCAACGACGACGCCTCGGTGGTGCCGGTGGCCGACGGCAAGGGGGTCTCGATTCCCTATCCGCCGCTCACCAGCAACTACCACTACGAAGCCGAGCTGGTGGTCGCCATCGGCAAGGGCGGTGCCAACATTCCGGTCGAGCAGGCCGCGAGCCACATCCACAGCTATGCCGTGGGCCTGGACATGACCCGCCGCGACCTGCAGATGAAGATGCGCGAGCAGGGCCGGCCGTGGGAGATCGGCAAGGCCTTCGACTTCTCCGCGCCCATCGCGCCGCTGCGCACGCTGGCCGACGTGGGCGAGATCAACGCCGGCGCCATCGTGCTGGAGGTCGACGGCGAGGTGCGCCAGAAGAGCGACATCACGCACCTGATCTGGTCGGTGAACGAAGTCATCGCCAACCTCTCGACCCTCTTCACGCTGCAGCCCGGCGACCTGATCTTCACCGGCACGCCAGAGGGCGTGGGCGCGGTGAAGCAGGGCCAGGCCATCAAGGTGAGCATCGAGCGCCTGCCGTCGCTCACTGTCCATATCGAGTGATTGCCTCGACCTGAAAGCGCAGGCCTGCCATGACCCTTTCGAAGAACCCTCCCACCGTGCTGCTGGTCGGCGGCGGCATCGGCGGCATGGCCGCCGCGCTGGCGCTCGCGCGCCTGGGCGTTTCCATCGACCTGCTCGAACAGAGCGCCACCATCGGCGAGATCGGCGCCGGCCTGCAGCTCGGCCCCAATGCCTTCGCGGCGCTCGACGCGCTGGGCGTGGGCGAGGCGGTGCGACGGGGCTCGGTCTTCACCGACCGGCTGGTGATGATGGACGCCGTCGACTGTGGCGAAGTGGCCTCGGTGCCGGTCGGCGAAGCCTTCCGCGCGCGCTTCAGGAATCCTTACGCGGTGAGCCATCGCGCCGACCTGCACGGCGCGATTCACGAGGCGGTGAAGCAGCATCCGCTGATCCGCTTCCACACCTCGGCGCAGGTGGAGTCGATCGACCTGGGCGGCCAGGGCGTCACCGCCGTCACGCGCGACGGCCGCAGCTTCAAGGCCGACGCCATCGTCGGCTGCGACGGCGTGAAGTCGGTGGTGCGCGGCAAGCTCATCGGCGACGCGCCGCGCGTCTCGGGCCACGTGGTGTACCGCGCCGTGGTGCCGGCGGCCGACATGCCCGCCGACCTGCGCTGGAACGCGCCCGTGGTCTGGGCCGGCCCCAACTGCCACCTGGTGCACTACCCGCTGCGCCACGGCGAGCAATACAACCTGGTCGTCACCTTCCACAGCCGCGAGAAGGAAGAGTGGGGCGTCACCGACGGCAGCAAGGAAGAAGTGCTCTCGTACTTCGAGGGCGTGCACGCGCGCCCGCGCCAGCTGCTCGATCGCCCGACCTCGTGGCGCCGCTGGAGCACCGCCGACCGCGACCCGGTCGAGCGCTGGAGCGAAGGCGCGGCCACGCTGCTGGGCGACGCGGCGCATCCCATGATGCAGTACCTCGCGCAGGGCGCGTGCATGGCGCTGGAAGACGCCGTGACGCTCGGCGAGGCGGTGAAGGCCTGCGGCTTCGACATGCCCGCCGCCTTCAAGCTCTATGAGGCGGCGCGCGTCGCCCGCACGGCGCGCGTGGTGCTGTCGGTGCGCGAGATGGGGCGGCTCTATCACGCCAAGGGCGTGGAGCGCCTGGTGCGCAACAGCCTGTGGCCGGGCCGCACGCCCGAGCGCTTCTACGACGCGGTCGAATGGCTCTATGCCTGGCGGCCCGAGCGCTGCCTGGACGACGCGCCCGAGTCGCTGCGGCCTTCGCCCTCGGCCGTCACCGAAGCCGCGGCCGTGCTTTCGCGGCACTGAGGCCGTTTTCTTTCCGCATTCACAACCATCGAGGCGACCATTCAGGTCCACGCCCAGGAGACAAGAAAGATGAACTTTTCGCGCGCACTGCTGACTGGCCTGCTGGCCCTGACGGCCACCACCGGGGCACTGGCCCAGGCTTCCGACTACCCGAGCAAGCCCGTGACCCTGGTCACGCCCTTCGCCGCCGGCAGCGGCCCCGACGCGGTGCTGCGCCTCGTCTCCGACAAGCTATCGCGCCTGTGGAACCAGCGCGTGGTCATCGACAACCGGCCCGGCGGCGGCGGCTTCATCGCCATCGACCAGGCCCGCCGCGGCGCACCCGACGGCTACACGCTGCTGCAGCTCGACAGCGAGCACATCGCCGCGCTGCCGCACCTGTACAAGTCGCGCAACTTCGTGACGCTGCAGCATTTCGATCCGGTGGCCTCGCTGTTCCGCACGCCCTTCTTCGTGGCCGTGGGGACCGACTCGAAGTGGAAGAACATGGCCGACCTGATCGCCGCCGCCAAGGCCAACCCCGACGGCATCGTCTATGGCTCGTGGGGCGTGGGCAGCCCCGGCCACCTTGGCGCGCAGCAGCTCGAGGCGCTCACCGGCATCCACATGCGCCACGCGCCGTACCGCGAGGTGTCGCAGCTGTATTCCAACGTGGGCACCGGCGACGTGCCGTGGGCCTTCGCGAGCATTCCGTCGAGCCAGGGCATCTACAAGGCCGGCAAGCTGCGCTACATCGCGGTGGCGGCCGCCAAGCGCATTCCTCAGATGCCAGACGTGCCGACCATGGCCGAATCGGGCGGGCCGGCCTCGCTGGAGGTCAATTCCTTCGTGTCGCTGCTCGCGCCCAAGGGCGTGCCGGCGGCCATCAAGGCGAAGATCAATGCCGACGTGGCCAAGGTCATCGCCGATCCAGAGATCCGCGCCCGCTTCGACACCTTCGCCTTCGAGCCGCTGGCCTGGTCGCCGGAGGAAATCGAGCGCAATGCCGAGGCCAAGTCGAAGGTTTACGGCGAGCTGGTGCGCAGGGGCAACATCAGCCTCGAATAGAGAGGGCGCGCCGGGCTTCGGCCTTGCCCGGTGTCTTGCCCGGCAGTTAAGCTGGCCCTCCTCGGTTTTTGACGACTTTTTCACACTTTTTCTCCATGCACGCCACAAAGAGAGCCCTCCTGATCGCCTGCGGCCTGGCCGCCACCGCCATGCTGCCGCTGAGCGCCAACGCCGACAACGCCGCCTGGCCGACCAAGCCGATCCGCCTGCTGGTGGGCTTCCCCGGCGGCTCCACGCCCGACATCGCCGCGCGCACCATCGCCGAGCCGCTGTCGAAGGCGCTGGGCCAGCCGATCGTGGTGGACAACAAGGCCGGCGCGTCGGGCAACATCGCGGCCGACCAGGTCGCCAAGGCCACCGACGACCACACGCTGGGCATCGTCATCAACGGCAACCTCACGTCGTCGAAGATGCTGTACCCCAAGCTGCCGTACGACCCGGTCAAGGACTTCACGTACCTCTCGCTGATCGCGACCGCCCCGCTGGTGCTGGTGGCGCAGAACAACCTGCCCTCGGGCGCCGCCTTCTTCGACGCAGGCCGCAAGGCCGGCGACAAGTGGAACTACGGCTCGGTGGGCATCGGCTCGGTCGGCCACCTGGGCATGGAGCTGCTCAAGACCCGCGTGCCCGGCTTCAAGCCCGAGCACGTGCCCTACCAGGGCAACCCGCAGGTCATCACCGCGATGCTGGGCGACCAGGTGCAGATGGGCCTGATCCCGCCGGGCGTGGCCATGCCGCAGATCAGGGCCGGCAAGCTCAAGGCCATCGGCCTCACGGGCGGGCGCAGCGCGCTGGTGCCCGAGATCCCGCCGCTGTCCGAAGCCGGCGTGAAGGACTTCAACCTCGAAGTGTGGGTGGCGCTGCTGGGCCCGTCCAACCTGTCGAAGGTGGCGCAGGCGCGCATCAGCCGCGAACTCGAGATCGTGATGAAGAGCCCCGAGGTGCGCCGCAAGCTCTTCGAGCAGGGCTGGCAGGCCGTGGGCACCTCGCCGGACGGCATGCGCACGCGCGTCAATGAAGAGGCCGCGATCATGACCAAGATCATCTCGGCACGCGGCATCAAGTTGCAGTGAGCGCACCCCCAGGCTTCGCGCACTTCGTGTCGCTTCGCCAACCCCCTTGCAGGGGGCAACACCGACGGACCGGCAAAGCTGGATCCGTGGTGTTTCCCGAACAGACATCCATGGACCTATTCGAATGACTTCCACATTGCATGAACCGGCGCGCGCGCTGCCGGTGTTCGGCGAATACGACGTGGTGGTGGTCGGTGGCGGCCCCGCCGGCATCGCGGCGGCGGTGAGCGCCGCGCGCCACGGTGCGAACACGCTGCTGGTGGAGCGCTACGGCTTTCTCGGCGGCATGGGCACGGCCGGCGGCGTCACCAACTTCGCGGGCCTGTACGGCAAGCGCAAGGGCGAGATGACGCAGCTGGTGCGCGGCGTGGTCGACGAACTCATCGACCGCATCGCCGGCTTCAACGGCATGAACCAGCCGCAGAACGGCATGGGCGGGCGCATCTGCGTGCGCTCGTACGACACCTCGGCCTACAAGCTGGCCGCCGACCAGATGCTGGACGAAGCGGGCGTGAAGCTGCTGTTCCATGCGCTGGCCGCCGCGGTCGTGCTCGACGGCAAGCGCATCGCGGCGCTGGTGGTCGAGACCAAGTCGGGCCGCCAGGCGATCCGCGCCAATGCCTTCATCGACGCCAGCGGCGACGCCGACGTGGCCGCCTTCGCGGGCGTGCCCTTCGAGGTGGGCGACGGCCACGGCAGCGGGCTCTTTCCGACCACCATGTTCCGCATCGGCCAGGTGGATGCGCCGGCCGCGCTGGAGGCGGTGGGCGAGTTCAAGGCCATCAACGACTTCATGGCGCGCGCCGAGCAGCAGAAGCCGGGCGTCTACAAGTTCCCGCGCGAGGGCGCGATCCTGCGGCCCAACAAGGACCCGCGCGAGTGGCGTGCCAACGTCACACAGATCCGCAACTCCGAGGGCCGCGCGATGAACGGCGTCGACGCGCGCGAGCTCAGCGAGGGCGAGCTCACGGGCCGCCGCCAGATCGCCGCGTACTTCGAGTTCCTGAAGGCCGAGGTGCCGGGCTTCGCGCAGTCGGCCATCGTCGAGATCGCGCCGCAGGTCGGCATCCGCGAGACGCGGCGCATCCAGGGGCTGTATGCGCTCGGGCGCGAGGACATCCTGGGCTCGGCGAAGTTCGACGACAACATCGGCCTGAACGCCTGGCCGATGGAGATGCACGCCGACGGCCGCATCGAGTGGGCCTTCCCGCGCGACGAGGACAACGCCTACAACCACCTGCCCTGGCGCATGCTGGTGCCGCGGACGCTCGACAACTTGCTGGTGGCCGGGCGCTGCGCGTCGATGACGCACGAGGGCCAGTCGGCCGCGCGCGCCAGCGGCGGCTGCTTCGTCATGGGGCAGGCCGCGGGCACGGCGGCGGCGTCGCTGGGCGCGGGCAACTTCGCGGCGGTCGACATCCCGGCGCTGCAGAAAAAGCTGGCCGCCGACGGCGTCGACCTCGACCGCTGAGCGCCGGGGCGCGCTAGAGTCCGGGGCTGGATGAACTCGACCCCGGACGAAACGTGAACCTCCCTTCGCAGCCGGCCATCACACGCCGCGTCCTCCTGGCCCTTTCGTGCGTTGCGTCCTGCATCGTGCTCTGGGGCTGCGCCAGCACGCCGGAGCGCGAGCCGGTCCACGGCAAGGAGGCGATGGTGAGCTTCCTCGCGAGCAAGGATGGCCGCAAGCTGGTCATCGTCGGCGAGAAGCACCACTACGTGTTCGACGGCGACCCGTCGGTGGCCTCGATGCTGCGCTGGGATGGTCATACGAAGATCTCGCCCGCGCTCGTCGGCGAATTCAAGGTGGCGCGCAACCAGAGCTTCGAGGGCCAGTACGTGCTGATGGCCTTCGACGCCGACCTCACGCCCGACGACCAGGCCTTCCTCACCCGCACCGGCTTCGCGAGGACCGACATGAAGTACGGTGACCGCACCGGCCCGGCCCTGCGCTACTTCGGCACCGTCAGGGGCAAGCGCTACGAGGCCGGCGTGCTGAAGGAAGGCGAGGGCGTCGACTTCTCGCGCACCCACTACCTGAACTACGTCGAGCAGGAAACCGCCACCGGCCCCGCCGACAAGGCCGCGCCCACGCCGGTGGGCCGCGCCGCCGACGGCTCGCTGGTGCTGGGCGGGGCGCCGCTGGCCGTGGTGCAGGGCGGCACGGACTACAGCTGCCGCGCTCGGCTCATGGATGTCTGCTTCTTCAAATAGCAGCCGCTGACAGGCCCGCGACAGCCGGCGGGCGCGGGCTTTGCTATGGTCGAGGGTTGCTTTCCGACTGCTTTCCCCTCCGATGACCACCGATCCCGCCACCGCCTCCCGCCTCGTCGACGAACTCGTCTCGCTCATGCAGCTCGAGCCACTGGGCGGCGACCGCTTCCTGGCCCAGAGCGAGGACATCGGCACGCCGGCCGTGTTCGGCGGCCAGGTGCTGGGCCAGTCGCTGATGGCCGCGAGCCTCACGGTGGGCGCCGAGCGCCCCGTGCATTCGATGCACGCCTACTTCCTGCTGCCGGGCGAGCATGCGCCCATCGAGTACAGCGTCGACCGCGTGCGCGACGGCCGCAGCTTCACCACCCGCCACGTGGTGGCGCGCCAGCAGGAGCGCATCATTTTCGAGATGTCGGCCTCGTTCCAGACCGTGGACGAGGGCGTCGAGCACCAGTTCGACATGCCCGAGGTGGCCGGCCCCGAGGGCCTCATCAGCGAGCTCGACCAGCGCATCGCCCTCGGCGACCGCCTGCCCGAGCCCTGGCGCACCAAGGCGATCCAGCCGCACGGCATCGAGTACCGCCGCGTCGACCCCGAGGACCTGATGACGCCGCTGCCGCGCCCGACCTCGGCGCAGAGCGCCATCTGGATGCGCGCCATCGCACCGCTGCCCGACGACCCGATGGTGCACCGCGCGCTGCTGGCCTACGCCTCCGACCACGGCCTGCTGCGCGCCGCGATGCTGCCGCACGGCCTGAGCTTCATGAGCGGCCAGGTGCGCCCCGCGAGCCTCGACCATGCGATGTGGTTCCACCGCGATTTCCGCATGGACGACTGGCTGCTGTACGTGCTCGACTCGCCCAGCGCGGGCGGCGCGCGCGGCCTGTGCCGCGGCAGCCTCTATGCGCGCGACGGCCGGCTCGTGGCCTCGGCCGCGCAAGAGGGCATGCTGCGCATCAGGAAGCCGGCGGCTCGCGCATAGTGCGTTCTGGCGACTCAGCCGAAACAAGGTCACCATCATGAAAATCTTCTTCTCCCCCGCTTCCCCCTTCGTGCGCAAGTGCATGGTCGTGGCGCACGAGCTCGGCGTAGCCGACCGCATCGAGAAGCTGCCCAGCGCGGCCGGCCCGGTGAAGCGCGATGCCACCATCATCCCGAAGAACCCGCTCGGCCAGGTGCCCACCTTCATCACCGACGACGGCCAGGTTCTGTTCGACAGCCGCGTGATCTGCGAGTACCTCAACGCCGCGCAGTCGGGCAAGCTGTTTCCGGCCGATGGCAAGGAGCGCTGGGCCCGCCTCACCGAACTCGCCCTTGCTGACGGCATGACCGGCGCCGCGCTGCTCGCACGCTACGAGACCGTGCTGCGCCCCGAAGAGCTGCGCTGGTCCGACTGGACCGACGGCCAGCTCGCCAAGGTACGCACCGGCCTCGAATGGCTGGAGACCGCCGCGCCTTCGTTCGGCGACCGCGTCGACATCGGCACCATCGCCTTCGGCTGCGCGCTGGGCTACATGGACTTCCGCTTTCCCTCGGTGGACTGGCGCGCCGAAGCGCCGAACAGTGCGAAGTGGTTCAAGGTGTTCAACCAGCGGGCTTCGATGCAGGCGACCTTGCCGACAGCCTGATCTTCGTTTCAATCGCGGGAGCGGAGCACCCGGAGTCATTCGTACGCACTCCCGGCGCACCCGCAAGTCCCCGTCTGGCGGGAGACTGGATTCCTTGGCTAAATGCGTTCTCTCGCATGAACCAAGGAATCACGAATGTCTTCTGAAGACCAGAAAAGAGTAGCCATCGTCACCGCCGGCGGCAGCGGCATGGGCGCCGCCGCGGCGCGCAAGCTCGCTGACGACGGCTTCCGCGTGGCCATCCTCTCGTCGTCGGGCAAGGGCGAGGCGCTGGCCGCCGAGCTCGGCGGCATCGGCGTGACGGGCTCGAACCAGTCGAACGACGACCTGAAGCGGCTGGTCGACAAGGTCGTGGCGCAGTGGGGCCGCGTCGACGTGCTGGTCAACAGCGCAGGCCACGGGCCGCGCGCGCCCATCCTCGACATCACCGACGAAGACTGGCATCGCGGCATGGACGTGTACCTGCTGAGCGCGGTGCGTCCCGCTCGGCTGGTCGCGCCGCTGATGGTGCAGCAGGGCGGCGGGGCCATCATCAACATCTCCACTTTCGCGGCCTTCGAGCCCGACCCTGTGTTTCCCACCTCGGGCGTGTTCCGCGCGGGCCTCGCGGCCTTCACCAAGCTCTTCGCCGACACCTACGCCGCGAAGAACGTGCGCATGAACAACGTGCTGCCCGGCTTCATCGACAGCCTGCCGGAGAAGGCCGAGTTCCGTTCGCGCATTCCGATGGGCCGCTACGGCAAGAGCGCGGAGATCGCGGCCGTCATCGGCTTTCTCGCCTCGGAAGGCGCGGGCTACATCACGGGCCAGAACCTGCGGGTGGACGGCGGTATCACGCGCTCGGTGTAGCGGCCCGAGGCACAAGGCGGCGCCGGGCGCCGCCTCGTGCTCGTGGCCGGTCAGGCCGATCAGCCGAAGGGATTTGCCGTCGCGAACCACAGGCCGATGCCGGTGGCGATGATGAACGCGCCGTCGGTCACGCCCGCCACCAGGAAGAACTTGGTCTGCAGCGTGTCGACCAGTTCGGGCTGGCGCGCTGTGCTCTCGAGGAACTTCTGGCCGACCAGCCCGATGCCCAGGCACGAGCCGAGGGCTGCGACGCCGATCAGCAGGGCCACCGCGAGGGGAAGGATGTTGAAGCCGGTCATGGGATGTTTTCTCCTGGTTGGTTGGTGAATCGAGCCACTGATTGCCTGCTCGATGCACGTACTTTCCCAGAGCGCCCGCGCACGGTCCATGACGTGGGAGGTCATGGCTGACGCGCAGCGGATGCGGCGTCACAAAGAAAAAAGCCGCCCGTGAAAACGGGCGGCTCCTTCGCGGAACACCGCGGAACCGGCTTGGCCGGGCCGCAGGTGTTGCCCCCGGAAGGGGGAAGGCGCGCGCGACACGAAGTGCGCGAAGCCTGGGGGTTTACTGAAGTTGTGTCCAGTTCTGGTTGTTGCCCCCGTTGCAGGTCCAGGTGATCAGCGCGGTGTCCTGCGCGGTCGCGTTGTTCGGCACGTCCAGGCACGAGCCCGAGGCCCGGTTGCGCAGGGTCGAACCGACCAGGCTCCACTGTGTGGTGTTGCCGGCCGAGCAGGCCAGCTGCACCACCGCGGCGTTGGTCGTCGCGGTGCCGCTCTGCGCCAGGCACAGGCCGCTGTGCTCGACCTTGAACTGCACGAAGCCGTCGTTGGTCTGCGTCATGGTGAAGCGCTCGTTGCCGTCATTGCCGCAGGGCCACTGCACCACCGTCGCGCCGCTGGCGGTGGAGGCGCCCTTGACGTTCACGCACAGGTTGCTGTGGTTCGAGCGGATGCGCGAGACCACCGGCGTCGGGTCGTTGTCGAGCGAACGCACGTATTCGCGCAGCGCCACCACGTCGTTGGACGGCAGGCTGGAGGCGTTGCCGTGGCCGCTCGTGAGAACGTCCTGCAGCGTGGCCGCCTGGCCGTTGTGGAAGAACGCGGTGGTGTTCCAGGTGCCCAGCAGCGTCGGCGTGTCGAAGCCCACGCCCGCCAGCGGCTGGTTCAGGCCCTTGCCCGAGGAGGCCTGGATGGTGCCCACGTCGTGCCGCAGGCCGTCGCGGAAGGTGGCGCCGGTGTGGCAGGTCGCGCACTGGGCCGTGTTGAACACGGTCTGGCCGCGCGCCGCGTCCACGCTGAGGCTGCCGTCCGCCGCGCGTGCCGGACTGCGCATGAACTTGTTCAGCGAAGTCAGGTAGGCCGCCAGGTCGTCGAGCTGCACGCTCTTTCCGGCCTTGGGCGCGCCCAGCGGGTCGGAGGTGGCTGCGAAGTCCGCGTTGGTCAGGAAGCCGGTGCCGCCGAACTCGTTGCGGATGTCGTTCTCGAAGTCCTGCAGCTCGTCGAAGTTGGCCGTCCAGTGCAGCTTGCCGTGGCCCATGCCGCGCCGGCCCTGCAGGCTGATGGTGCGGCGCAGGCCCTCGCCGCGCTGGGTGAAGTCCCACACCATGCCGTCGTCGCCGCCGTCCGCGTGGCAGCTCGCGCAGGAGATGTAGTTGTCCTTGCTCATGCGGCGGTCGGAGGCGTTGTAGAACACCTGCTTGCCGCGCAGCGCCGCCGCCGACATGGGTTCCGCGGCCACCGTCGACACCGTCTGCAGGAAGACCGGCACATTGGTCTGCGACGACAGCACCGAAGCCACGTCGTGCACCGTCACCGAGCGCGCCAGGAAGTTGTTGACGAACAGGCGCTTGCGCACCGCGTCGAGGTACAGGCCGTGCGGCGCGCTGCTGGCGTTGATCTCGCCTCGCACCGCGCGGCTGTACGGATCGACGATCGCGACGCGGTTGCCTTCCATCTGCGCGACGAACAGGTAGTCGCCCGAGGGTGAGAAGAGCGCCGCGCGCGCCGGTGCCCGGTCGTCGAAGTCGATCTGCTCGCCGAACTCCTCCGCCGCCGTCTGCAGGTTGACCTGCGACAGGATGGAGCGCACCGTCTGGTCGTGCACCAGGTTGTTGCCGTCGCGGAATTTGCCGCGCACGATGTTGTCCTTCTTCGAGGGCAGCACGGCGCGGGCGCCGTCGGGCGAGATCACCACCTGGCTCAGGTAGTTGGCCACGCCGCGCGCGCGGTTCTCGGTATCGATCGTGGTGGTGTCCACCGGCAGCGCGATCGTGCTCATAGCGCTCATGCTCTGCAGGTTCACCTTGTGCAGCTGGCCGCCCGTCATCTTCGACTTGAAGCGCGTGACGTAGGCCACCTGCGAGCCGGATTCGACCGCGATGCCGCGCAGCGCGCCGTCGAGCGCGACCGCGCCGGTGGTCGTGCCGTTGCTCGGGTTGAAGCTCATCAGCACCGACTTGCTCTCCATCGTCAGCAGGCCCTTGGTGCCGTCGGGCGTGAAGGCCACGCCGTAGGGGCCGCTGCCGTAGGCCAGCGGCACGGTGGCCGAGAGGCTGCCGTCGGCGGCGTTGAGCACCACCAGCTTGTCCTCGCCCTGCACCGCGACCCAGATGCGCCCGTCGGGGCCGACGGCCAGCGTCTTCGGTTCGTCGCCCACGCGCACTTCCCAGCGCTTGACCAGGCTCTGCGAGTCGAGGGCGGCGACCGTGCCGCTGTCGGGGTTGACCGAGTACACCGAGTTGGCGTCGCCCGCGATGTTGGTGGTGTGCGTGGGCGCATTCGCCGTCACCGGCATGATCACCGTGAGGTTGTAGGTGTAGAAAGTCTCGCGGCCGTTGGCGTCCTTCACCGTCAGCGTCACCGTGAAGTGGCCGGGGCGCGTGTAGGTGTAGGTGTAGTTCGACTGGTTCGAGTAGGCCGTCTGCGTGCCGTCGCCGAAGTTCCAGCGGTACTGCGCGCCGCTGCTGCCCAGCGTGGCCGGGTTGAACACCAGCTGGCCGTTGACCAGCTTCGGCCCGCCGCCGATGCCCGGATCGCCGATGATGGCCTGGCTGCGCAGCGTGCTCACGTCGGTGTCGCTGAGGACACGGCCATAGACGCGCACTTCCGCCAGCGTGCCCTTGAAGAGCGCTGCGTTGCCCTGGATCTGGCCGAGTACGGCGAACTTGTTCGACAGGCCCTTGTTGCCGGTGGGGCCGGTGGAGGAGGTCTTCACGCCGTCCACGTAGAGGGCCTGCGCGCCGGAGGCGGCGTCGCGCGTCATCACCACGTGGTGCCAGTTGCCGTCGTTCACCGCCGCGGTGGAGGCGGTGCCGGCGTCGTTGCCCACCGAGAGCTTGATGCGCCCGCCGTTGTCGAGCCAGCCCCAGAAGACATCGTCGGCACCTGAGGGCTGGTCGCGCCCGAAGATGCCGGGCGCGGTCCAGGAGTTGGCGCCGCCGGCCTGCGTGGTCTTCATGTAGAAGCTCACCGTGGCGCTGCCGCCGAGCACGGTGGCCACGCTGTCGCTCTTGAGCGTCACGCCGGCCGTGCGGTTCGCGAAGTTCAGGCCGATGCTCTCGAAGGCGTCGCCCGTGGCGGGCGTGCCGTTGTTGTTGCCGATCTGGTCGGAGAGATTGCCTGCCAGCGTCCAGTAGTGCATCAGGCCGATCTCGGCGGCGTTGCCGGTGTGGAACACCGACTTGTAGTCCGCGCCGATGGCGTTGCCCGCATAGTCCTTCACGCCGTTGGCCGGCAGGAACACCTCGTAGCTGGTGCCCGGCTGCAGCGGCTGCGCCGGGTGGAAGTTGATGATGCCTAGCTGCACGCTGTAGGTGCCCGCCAGCGTGTTGCCGCCCACCGGACGCACGATGAAGGTGTTGGAGTTCACGCTCTCGGGCAGGATGCTGTCGCTCATGCCCAGGCCGATGCGCGAGGTCAGCGCCTGCTGCTTCGCGTTGCTGGCGGGCGAGACCTGCCTCACTTCGGGCTTGGTGGTGTCGGGGTCGACCTGGTGCACGACGAAGCCGCTGCCCGAGCCGTGGTCGTTGCCCACGAAGATCAGGTTGCCGAAGGCCGCGACCTGGCCGTTGTCGGAGTGCGAGAAGTTCGGGTCGTCCTCGCGCAGGATGCTGCCGCGGCCCACCTCGACGTGGTTCAGCGGATTGCTCACGTCGACCTTGTGGATGTACGTCTGCGCGCCCTGGATGACGTAGTTGTCCTGCGTGGCGCAATAGAGCTGCTCGTCGATGACGAGGCGGTTGTCCTCGGCCAGGAAGTGCGAGCGGTCGCTCAGGTCGTAGCTGTACATCTTCGCGCCGCCGCCGCGCGCCGAGGCGTGCAGGGTCTTGCCGTCGAAGCAGGTGGCGTAATAGTTGGGGTTGGAGCCCACCGCGTCCAGCACCTTGGGGTTCAGCGGATCGGAGATGTCCAGGCTGGAGAAGCCCGCGGTGTTGTCCATCGAGCTCAGCACCATGTGGTTGCCGATGGTGAAGATCGGCCCGACGCGGAAGCCGCCGAGTTCGCCCGTGGGCACCGGATTGGGCTTGTTCGCGCCGCGGTTCGCCACCACCGCGTTGGCGGGGTCAGAGGCGTCGACGATGAAGATGCCGCGGCCCGCCGAGGCCACGTACACGTAGGGCGCCTGCCACCACAGCTGCCAGGCCACGTTCTCGTAGTCGCCGCCGTTGACGCCGGGCAGCGCCAGTTTCTTCACCTGCTTGATGTCGTTGACGTCGGTGAAATCCCAGAACTCGATGCCGTTGATGCTGGGCAGCGTCACGTAGGTCTTGCCTCCGATCTTCGCGGTGCCGAAGGAGTGCGTCTCGCGGAACTCCTGCGTGCGGCCCTCGGGCTCGTAGATCTTCTTCACCAGCTTGATCTGGCGGGGGTTCGAGATGTCGTACACAAGGAAGCCGCCCGGGCCCAGGCCGCTGTCCGGCGCGAAGGAGGTCAGGAAGTAGCCGTTGACCATGATGCCCGCGTTCATGCCGTAGTCCTTGCGGCCCGGGTAGGTGGCGGGAACCTCGCGCGACTCGTAGGCGCTGCTGTGCGCCGGGTCCAGCGGGTGCGCCGCGCTGGTGATCATCGACACGGGCTTGAACAGCTCGGCCGATGTGTAGGTGAGATTGCCCAGGCCCGGCCCCTGCAGCGGCAGCGGGTCGGCCACGGCTTCGGCCATTGCCGTCGCCATGTTGTTCAGGGTCGTCATCGGACTGACCCCGGTGATTGCCGCGTGCGTTAGCAGCGTGACGAACGGCAGCAGGAACGCCATCAAGTAATACCGGATTTTCATCGTCGCCTCCAGGTTGTTTGAAGTCCGCAGGGGAACCGTTTTCTTCTTGGCCAACTAACTCCGTGTTGCTCTTGTCGCTTTGTCTCTTCCTTGCCCGCCTGCGCAGGCGCGATGCAAAACGCGCGCGCAGGACGCACCCCGGCGGGCGACGCATCCGCCGCCCGCCGTGAGCTCTCTTCCTTCTTTCTTCCTCCTAAGGAGGGCGCGTCTTCGTCATGTCATTTCGCGCCACCCGATTCGTAGATGTCCCATGCCTCCTTGGCGCTGGCGCCGCGGTGGATCATGGCCATCAGCGCGTCCACCACCGCCGACGGATTGCCGTGCTGGTAGACGTTGCGTCCGTACACCATGCCGACGGCGCCTTCGTCCATCAGCACGCGCGAGCGCGCGAACACCTGCTGCAGGTCTTCGCGGCCGCCGCCGCGCACGAGCACGGGGCAGCGCGCGGCCTGCACCACGCGGTGGAAGTCCGCGGGGTCGGTGGTGGGGTCCGCCTTGATGATGTCGGCGCCCATGTCGCGCGCCAGGCGCACCAGCGTGACGATCTTCTCGGCGTCGCCGTCCACCGAGTAGCGGCTGCCGGCGGAGGGCGCCTGCATCACCAGCGGCTCGATCATCAGCGGCATGCCGTAGCGGTCGCAGTCGGCGCGCACGCGGGCGATGTTCTGCACGCACTGGCGGAACAGGTCGGGCTCGTCGGGCAGCATGAAGAGGTTGACCACCACGCAGGCGGCGTCGCGCTGCACGGCCGGCAGCACCGGGTCGTGCTCGTTCTGCAGCACGGCCCACATCACGCGGTGCCGCGTGGCGTTGTAGGGGTTGCCCATGTCGATGCGCATCACCAGGGCAGGCTTGTCGCGGCCCGGGCGGTCCTGCAGCAGGTCGGACTGGCCATAGTTGAGCTGGATCGCGTCAGGGCCGGCGGCCAGCAGGCGTTCCATCACCGAGGGCATGTCTTCCAGCCCCTCGAGGAAGCTGGGCTCGTTGCACACGCCGTGGTCGAGCGCGATGTCCAGGCAGCGCCCGTTGTTGAGCAGCCGGTTCAGGCGTGCGGTCTTGTCCTTCGACATACGAAAGAAATCCTTGCTTGTTGGTGTGTGACGGAAAAAGAAGAGGGCTCAGCCGAGCGAGCCCAGGTGCCTGCTTGCCGCGCCGTCGATGAGCCGCAGCGCCTCGTCGTGCAGGCGCACCGAACCCGCGCCCGCGTTCTCGATGGCCTGCTTGCTCGCGCGTGCGCCGCACAGCGCCACCGACACGCTGCCGCGCGCCAGCGTCCAGGCGATCATCAGCTGGCCGAAGGAGCACTCGAGCTGCCTGCGCAGCGGCTCCAGCTCCTCGAAGAAGGCCTTGAGCTTCGCGCGGTTCTGCGCGCTGAAGCGCGGGTTGGCGGCGCGCTGGTCGTCGCCGGTGAACTTGCGTTCGGGGTCGATGGGGCCGGCGAGCAGGCCCAGCGCGAGCGAGGAGTAACCCAGCACCGCTACGTTGTGTTCGGTGCAAAGCGGCACCAGCGTCTGCTCGATCTCGCGGTCGATCAGGCTGTAGCGTTCCTGGGCCGCGTCGACAGGACCGTACCGCAGGTACTCGGCCAGCGTCTCGGGGCTCACGTTGCTCACGCCGATGGCGCGGATCTTTCCCTGCTTCTTGAGCTCGAGCAGCGCGTCCATGGTTTCGGCCACGGGCGTGGTGGCGTCCTGCCAGTGCGTGATGTAGAGATCGATGTAGTCGGTCTGCAGGCGCTTCAGGCTCTCTTCGGCTTCATGAATGATCGACTCGCGCCCGAGGTAGCGGTACACCGGATGGCCGTCTTCTTCGAAGAAGTGCGTTCCCTGTTGGGTGTGCCACACCAGCCCGCACTTGGTGGCGATCACCGCCTCGTGGCGGCGGCCCTTGAGCGCGGTACCGACGATGCTCTCGGAGCGGCCCAGGCCGTAGGCGGGCGCGGTGTCGATCAGGTTCACGCCCGCGTCCAGCGAGGCCTGGATCGCGAGCACGGCGGCCGCGTTGTCGCCGCCGCCCCACATCCATCCGCCCATGGCCCACGTGCCCAGGCCGATGGCCGAGCACTCGATGCCCGAGGGGCCGAGAACGGTCTTCTTCATGTTCGATGCGTTGATGGTGCTGCTGTTGCTCATCGCTTGGTCTTTCTCGTGTTCATGAGGTGGTCGATGGTCACGGCCGCGAGCAGGATCAGGCCCTTGATCACGTCCTGCCAGTAAGGCGACACGTCCAGCAGGATCAGCGAGCTGGTCACCACCGACAGCAGCGCCAGGCCCAGCACCGCGCCGAGCACCGTGCCCGAGCCGCCCTTGAGGCTGGCGCCGCCGATCACCGCGGCGGCGATCACGTTGAGCTCCATGCCCACGCCGAAGGTGGGCGTGGCGGCACCGAAGCGCGCGGTGTAGATCACGCCCGCAAGGCCCGCCGAGGCCGCGCACAGCACCGTGACCCAGAACTTGACGTGGCCCACGCGGATGCCGGAATAGAGCGCCGCCTTCTCGTTGCTGCCGGTGTAGAACACGCGGCGCAGGAGGGAGGAGCGGCGCAGCACGAAGTCGCTCACCACCACGATGGCCAGGAAGATCAGGATCACCGCCGGAACGCCGAAGAGCGTGCCCTGGCCGATGAACTTGAACTCGGCCGGCAGCGAGAACAGCGACTGCGGCGTGCCCTGCGTGAGCGCCAGGCACAGGCCGCGCACGATCACCATGAAGGCCAGCGAGGCGATGAAGTGGTTCAGGCCGATGCGCGTGACGCAGCCGCCGATCATCGCGCCGATGCCGGCGCTTGCGGCAATGGCGATGAGCCCCGCCGTCCACGGGTCGAAGCCCATGAGGAAGAGCTTGCCGGTGACCACCATCGCGAAGCACACCACCGAGCCCACCGACAGGTCGATGCCGCCCACGATCAGCAGGATGGTCATGCCCACCACCACGATGCCCTCGATGGAGAACGACAGCAGCATCGCGCGCACGTTGTCCCATGTGAGGAAGTAGGGCGACGCGAAGCTCATGCCCACGCACAGCGCGGCGATGATGATCAACAGGCCCAGCTCGCGCATGCTGGCGAGTCTGCTGGCGGGTTTCACGGGGTCTCCTTTGCCTCCTCCCTCGGTCGTCTGTCGTGGCGCGAGGCCGGCGGCTCCCGCGTCCAGTTGTGCTGGGTAGTTCATGCTGTCGTTTCCTCTTCGCAAAGTCCCGAGGCCAGCCGCAGCAGGGCCTCTTCCGTCATGTCCTTGTCTTGCACCTCGCCGGCGAGCCGGCCGTCGCGAATCACCAGCGCGCGGTCGCACAGGCCGATGATCTCGGGCAGCTCCGAGGAGATCACGATCACGCCCACGCCCTGGCCGGCCAGGTCGCGCAGGATGTGGTGGATCTCCGACTTGGCGCCCACGTCCACGCCGCGCGTGGGCTCGTCCATCAGCAGCACCGACGGGTTGGTGGCCAGCAGCTTGGCGATGGCCACCTTCTGCTGGTTGCCGCCGGAGAGGCTGGCCACGTCGATGTCCACGCCGTCCGATTTGAGCTTGAGCCGCGCCCCGAGGCTCACCGCCAGCTTGTGTTCGGCCGCGCGCTGCAGCAGGCCGAAGCGCGAGCTGACGCGCGCGAGCGCCATCGAGGCGATGTTCTGCGCGATCGGCAGGTCGAGGTACACGCCCGCCGCCTTGCGGTCTTCGCTGAGGTAGGCGATGCCTTCGCGCAGCGCGTCGCTGTACTTGCGGATGGTGAGCGGCCTGCCGCGCAGGCGCACGCTGCCGCCGCGCGCCGTGCGCAGGCCGCAGATGGTCTCGGCGAGTTCGCTGCGGCCGGCGCCCATGAGGCCCGCGATGCCGAGGATCTCGCCGCGCTTCAGCCTGAACGACACGCCGTGCACGCGCTCGCCGTCGGAAATGTCCGTCACCTCGAGCACGTGCTCGCCCGATGCCGGCTCTTCCTGCTTGGGCGGGTAGTAGTTGCCCAGGTCGCGCCCGACCATGCGGCGCACCAGGCCGTCGGCGTCGAGTTCGGCCAGCGGGCCTGTGTGCACGTGGCGGCCGTCGCGCAGCACGGTGACGCTGTCGCAGTGCGCGAAGATCTCCGCCATGCGGTGGCTGATGTAGATGATGCCGATGCCCTGCGCCTTGAGGTCGTGCAGCACCCTGAAGAGCGCGGCCGATTCGTTGTCGGTGAGCGCGGCGGTGGGCTCGTCGAGGATCAGCACCTTGCAGTCGAGCGTGAGCGCCTTCGCGATCTCGATGAGCTGCTGCGTGGAGATGCTCAGGTCCTTCACCAGCGCGGCGGGGTCCACGTCCTGCCCCAGGCGCTGGAGCACCTTGGCTGCGCGTTCGTTGAGGCTCGCGTAGTTCATCCACGCGCTCCTGCCGGCGTTGATCTCCGGCATGAAGATGTTCTCGGCCACCGTGGCGTCGCCGCACAGGGCGATCTCCTGGTGGACCAGGCCGATGCCCAGGCGCATCGCGTGCGCGGGGCCGTCGATGGCCACCACCTGGCCGTCGAGCGCGATCGTGCCCTCGTCCGGCTGGTGGATGCCGTCGATGATGTTCATCAGCGTGGACTTGCCCGCGCCGTTCTCGCCGCAAAGGGCGTGGATCTCGCCGCGGCGCAGCGAGAAGTCCACGCCCGAGAGTGCGCGCGAAGCGCCGAAGCGCTTGCTGATGCCGCGCAGTTCGAGCAATGCGCCCACTGCGGTCACTCGCCGATTCCCTTGGTGCCGCGGCGGGCGAGGTACTTGTCCCAGTAGAAGTCGTCGGCGTTGGCCTTGCTGACCACCGACAGGCCGTTGTCCAGGAAGGGCACGGCCATCGGGTTGGTGCCGTTGCGCTTGGCGTCGTTCATCGGGTCGATGAGCGTGGGGTTCTTGGCCAGGAACAGCATCATCATGCCCATGTAGCCCTGCATGCCCTGGTTGGGGTTGATGGCGCCGAACACGTCGCCCGACTTGATCATGTCGAGGATCTTGGCGTTGACGTCGCAGCACATCACCTTGATGTTCTTCTTGGTCTCCACCTTGGCCTGCGCCGCGCCCAGGGCCGAGTTGGCCTCGGGCATGAAGAGGGCGCCCAGGTTCGGGTTGGCCTGCGCGAGGCTCAGCACCGCCTGGTAGGCCTTGTTCGGGTCCTGGTTGCTGGCCGCGCGGCCCACCAGCTTCATGCCGGGGTGCTTGGCCTTCATGCGGTTGACGAAGGCGGTGATGCGGCGGTCGTGGTTGTCCTGGCCGGGGTTTTCCAGCACCGCGTATTCGCCCTTGCCGCCCAGCGAGGCGGCGATGGCGTCGGCCGCCTGGTTGCCTTCGCGGTCGTTGTCGGAGGTGACGAAGGAGGTGCGCTTGGAGTTGGGCGAGTCGGCCGCGAAGGTGACGACCGGGATGCCCATCGCCGCGGCGCGGTTGATCGGCTCGATGAAMGGGTCGGGGTTCATCGGGTGCAGCAGGATGCCCGCGGGCTTGCGCGCCAGTTCCTGCTCGAAGGACGCGAGCTGCTTGTTCACGTCGTACTCCGGCGTGCCGGTGTAGCGGGTGCGAACGCCCAGCGTGCGGCCGAGCTGCTTCATCATTTCGTAGACCGGAAACCAGTACTCGACCCCCGACACCATCACGTTCATCACGTAGACGTCGCTGGGGTTGCCGCGCAGCCCGCCGCCGGCCGCGGGGGCTGCTGCCTGCTGCTGCGCGAATGCGCTGGCGCCGGCCAGGCCGATGCCGGCTGCCGCGGCGGACTTCAGGAAATTACGCCTCATTTTTTGTCTCCTCACGTTGGGTGGGCTCAGCTTGCGATGCTGCTTTTCAGGGCAGCGCTTTGATGCTCTGCGTCACGACAGTTGTTATGACAGGCTAGAATGTACGCGCTGCCCGTTTGACGGGATAACTAGGGGAAACGCTACTGGCAACGCGCTTTTATTCCGCCGAAGCTGTTATGACATGAAGCCAAACATACTGATCGGCATCGACATGGGGTCGAGCAGCCTGAAAGCCCTGGCCCTCGAAGCCGGGAGCGGCCGCTCCATCGCCCTGTCCCGAATGCCACTGCCGCACGACCGGCTGCCTGGAGGGGGATGCGAAGTGGCCGCCACGGCGATCCGCGCGGCCCTGACCCACGTGCTGCGCGACGTCGCCCACCAGCTCGGCGCCCGCGTGGCCGAGGTCCGCGCCATCGGCTGCACGGGCCACGGCGCGGGGCTCTATGCGCTCGATGCGCGCAACGAACTCGTCGGCGGGCGGGCCGTGGCGTCGACCGACCAGCGCGCCGATGCGCGTGCGCGTTCGCTCTCACTGGGCCATGGCGACGCTCTGTTCGCGGATGTCGGCTGCAGGCCGTGGCCGGGGCAGCCCACCGCGATCGCGGCCGAGCTGCTGGGCACCGATGTCGTGCAGCGCGGGGCGGTGCGCCGGCTGCTGTTCGCGAAGGACTATCTCGGCTTTTTGCTGACAGGCGAGATCGCGACCGATGCCAGCGATGCAAGCACTGCCGGGTTGGTGTCGATCGCAACGGGCACGTGGTCGCAGGCGGCCTTCGATGCATCGGGCATCGCGGACCTCGGGCCGCATGTCTTCGGGCCGCTGGTGCCGAGCGGCGAGGTCATCGGCAAGCTGCGGCCTTCTGAAGCCGCGCTGTGCGGCCTGCCTGCCGGCATCCCCGTGGCGATGGGCGCCATCGACCTGCTCGCCTCGATGACCGCGATCTGCGCGCAAGAGCGTGCCCGCGCGGTGTCGGTCTTCGGCACCTGGTGCGTGAACGCGGTGATCGGCCCTGTGATCGAGCCCAAGCCCGATGTTGCCGCCGTCGTGAACTTCGGCCGCGAGGACAAGCGGCTCTACATGGAGAACAGCCCGTCGTCGATGGCCAACATCGCATGGCTGGCTGGCGTGCTGGGGCTGCCCGATTCTCGCGCTGTGGTCGACCTGGCGATGTCGGTGCCGCTGGGTGCGGGCGGCCTGCGCTTCCTGCCTTTCGTCAACGGCGGTGGCGGCGTGACGGCTGGCTTCGTCGGGCTCAAGAGCCACCACACGCGCGGCGACATGGCGCGCGCGGTCGTCGATTCGGTCGCCGCGCTGCACGCGCGGCACACCGCGCGCCTTGCAGCCTGCGGCCTGCCCGTGTCCGCATCGACCGTGCTCGGCGGCGGTGCGAGCGACACGCGCCTCGTGCGCCTGCTCGCCGGCTTCCTGGCTCACCCGGTCGAACGCTGCGCCGACGACGAAACCGGCGCGCGCGGCGCAGCCATCTACGCCGCCATGTCGCAAGGCATCGACCACGCCGCGCAGGGCAGCGCCTTGCTCGCGCCCTGCGACACGGTCGCACCCGATGCCGCCGAGGCACGCGCCCATGCCGATTTCAACGCCGGCTTCAACGAACTGATCGACACCATGTCTCCTGTGTTTTCCCATCTGTCGGGAGCTGCGAAATGAGCGCCTGGCAACTGCCTTTCGTGCGTCCGGCTTCGCTGGCGGATCGCCACTTCTCGACCGTCATCGTCGGCGCCGGCATCAACGGCGTGGGCGTGTTCCGCGACCTGTGCCTGCAGCGCGTGGACTGCCTCATCGTTGACAAGGGCGACTTCAGCGCGGGCGCCAGCAGCGCGCCCTCGCGCATGATCCACGGCGGCCTGCGCTACCTGGAGAACGGCAGCTTCTCGCTGGTGGCCGAGGCCACGCGCGAGCGCAACCTCCTGCTGCGCAACGCACCGCACCTGGTGCAGCCGCTGAAGACGGTGGTGCCGCTGTCCAGCTTCTTCGGCGGGCTCATGAGCAGCGCGCTCAAGTTCTTCGGCCGCACGCCGCCGCAGCGAACGCGCGGCCTGCTTGCGGTGGCTGCGGGCCTTCGCCTGTACGACCTGCTGGGCCGCCGCCAGCGAGTGATGCCCAACCACCGCATCAGCCGCGTGCCGCCGAATGACCGCAGCCTGTTCCGCGCGGCGGTGCGCTGGACGGCCACCTTCTTCGATGCGTGGATCAGCCACCCCGAGTGGCTCATCCTCGAACTCATCGGCGATGCCTGCCGCGACCAGCCGCGCTCGGCCGCCGCCAACTACTGCCGCGTGATGGGCTGCGCGGGCAACATCATCACGCTGCGCGACGAGATCACCGGTGCGCTGGTGCGCGTGACGGCCGACACCGTGGTGAATGCCAGCGGCGCGTGGCTGGACCGCAGCACCGCCGTGCTCGGCGGCGCCGGCCCGCGCGTGATGGGCACCAAGGGCTCGCACCTGGTTCTCGACCATCCCGCGCTGCGCGACGCGCTGGAAGGCCGCATGGCGTACTTCGAGGCGGTGGACGGACGCGTGTGCATCGTCTATCCCTTCCTCGACCGCGTGCTCGTGGGCTCCACCGACATCCCGGTGGACGACCCCGACAAGATCGTGACCGAGCCAGAGGAGGTCGATTACCTGCTCGACGTGCTGGCCGAGGTGTTCCCCAACCTGCGCTTCGGCCGCGGCGACGTGGTCTACACCTACGTCGGCGTGCGGCCTCTCGCGCGCTCCGATGCCGACAAGCCGGGGCAGATCTCGCGCGACCACTCGGTGGTGCTCGATCCGCCCACCGCCACGCGCGACATTCCGGTGGTCGGCCTCGTCGGCGGCAAGTGGACCACCTTCCGCGCGCTCGCCGAAGAAGCCACCAACGAAGTGCTGCGGCAGCTGGGCCGCCCGCGCACCGCATCGACCGAGCTGCTGCCCATCGGCGGCGGTGCCGAGCTGCCGGCCGATGCGCAGGCGGTGGAGCGTTTTGTCGATCGACTGGTCGGAGCCTCGGGCATGAGCCGCACGCGCGCGCAGGTGCTTCTGAAGCGCTACGGATCGAAGGCGCTGCCGCTGGCGCAGCGCCTCGCCGCATCGGGCGACATGCCGCTGCGCCATGCGCCCGGCTACTCCGTGGCCGAGCTTTCGTACCTTTGCCTCGAAACCGGCGTGGTGCATCTGGACGACCTCGTGATCCGCCGCACGCTGCTGGCCATCCGCGGGTTCGTCACCGATGCCGCGCTGGCCGAGATGGCGGGCATCGCGGCCGAGGCGCTGGGCTGGGACGCAGCGCAGCAGCACGCAGAGCTGCATGCCTGTGCCACCGCCCTGCGCGAGCGCCACGGCGTGCGGCTTTCGCCGGTGGCCGCGGATGCGCCTGCATCTTTCGATGCATCATTGATGACTCCTCAGGCCCTGGGCCAACCCTCGACGTGAACTCTCCGACCGAAATTTCGACCGTGCTCGACCGCGACTCCGAGTCCCCGCTGTGGGCCCAGTTCCGCGACGCGCTTCGCATGCAGATCCTGCAGGGCGTGCTGCCCATCGGCGCCAAGCTGCCGTCCGAGGCCGAGCTGGGCGAGCAGTTCGGCATCTCGCGCATCGTGGTGCGCGAGGCGCTGGCCGACCTGGTGCGCAACAACCTCATCTACAAGATCAAGGGCCGCGGCGCCTTCGTGTCGGCACGAGAGCGCGATGAAGACTTCGTCTCCACCGTGCTCGGCTTCTCCGACGAGATGGAGCGCAAGGGCCGCTCGGTGCGCACGCAGATCCTCACGCAGGAGCTGCGCGCACCCACCGAGCAGGAAGCCGCGTCGCTCGGCCTGACCGACGACACGCAGGTGGTGGCGCTCAAGCGCCTGCGCAGCGTGGACGGCGAGCTGCGCCTGCTGGTGGAAACCGTGGTGCCGGCCGACCTCGCGCCGGGCCTGCACCGCACGCGGCTGGACGACCGCTCGCTCTACGACGTGCTGCGCCGCCAGTACGGGCTGCGGCTTGTGCGCGCCGAACGCTGGATCGACGCCGTGCTGCCCGATGCCGACACCTGCGAGCTGCTCAACCTGCCGCAGCCGGAGCCGCTGCTGCGCATCGAGTCGATTGCCTATGGCGCCAATGGCAGGCCGCTGGAGCACTACCGCGCGCTGCACCGCTGCAAGACCAGCCGCCTGCACGTGCAGACGACGACCTGAAAAGAAGAAGGCCTGCTCAGGCCTTCGCCGCGTTGCGCGAGGGCCAGAGCACCGAGGCGATGGCGACCACCATCAGCACCATCGCCACCCAGTCCTGCCAGTGCACGACTTCGCCCAGCCACACCGCGCCGCTGAACACGCCGAGCACCGGAATGAACATCACGCTCAGCGTCGACGCAATGGGCGGCAGGCCGCGCGCGAGGTAGAACCACGCGGCGTGCGCGAAGCCGAAGATCAGCACCGCGTTGTAGCCGATGGAAGCCCACGTCACGCCGTTGGGCCAGTAGAGCTGGTCGCGCTCGAACAGCAGCGACAGCACCGTCATCACCACCGCGGTCATCGCCGTCATCCAGAACGAGAGCGTCAGCGTCGGCAGGCCGATGCGCGTGTGGCGCAGCAGTTGCGTGCCCAGCGCCCACGTGGCGGCGGCCACCAGTGCCAGCGCCACGTAGCCGGGACGGCCCGAGAGGTTCGTGAGCTCGTGCCACAGCAGGAGCCCCACGCCGATCGCACAGGCGCCCACGCCCAGCCACGCGCGCCGCGTGAGCGCGGCCGAGAACAGCAGCGCGCCGATGACGGCGGAGAACACCGGCATCGTGTAGCCCAGGATCGCCGCGCGTCCGCCCGAGAGCGCCTTCACCGCGAGGATGATGCAGGCGTGCCAGACGAACATGTTGGTGGCGCCCAGCCACACCAGCTCGGGCCAGGCGCTGCGCGGCACGCGGAACGGCACCTTGAGCCACACCAGCGCGACGGCCAGCACCGGCAGTCCCAGCCAGATCGAGATCGCGCGGAAGCCCAGCGGCGGATAGTCGGCCACGCCGAGCTTCATCACCGGCCAGTTGAAACCCCAGGCGAGGGTCAGAAGAACGAGGATGACGAACTGGCGCGGCGTGAAGGAAGGCATGGGTCGCGATTGTGGCGCGGTGCGTGCATTCGTGCCTGCGATGGTTCGATGCATGGACGTGCCGCTACAAGGAAACGGCTTCGGAATCTAGAATGCCCTGATGGAAGCGCAAGAGTTGCTGATAGCGTTGCACGATGACTCGGCTGGATATGAGATCTCGCCGGACAGAGTGCCCCTGTCCGTGCTACGCAGCTTTGCAAAAGACGTGGATGAGTTTCTGCGGGGGGATGACAACGGCGTCGATACCAGTGCACTCGACGTCTCAGTCGAGAAGGGTTCGTTTGCCATTCGGACGGCCCCCACAGCCAATCCCATGCTGTTGAGCGACCTGCGAAAGCTTGCCTACAGTCAGGAGATGGATGACATCGGCCCGAAGCGCCGAGCGGTGATCGAGCGATGGCAGAAGAATGCACGCGGCAGCCGTCGCTGGCGCGTGAGCATTGGTGCGGATTTCCTGCCCGTCGCCATTGTGATCAGCGCCGAGTCCGATTTCCACGCCGACGATGCGGACCAGTGGGTGCGTGTCGAACGCTATGTACGTGGCGAGATCGAAGACATGGGAGGGCAGTCGAAACCGAATGCCCATATTCGCCTTCCGGACGGCAAGACATTGCTTGTTGATGCAGCGCGTGAAATGCTGCGCGACGAAAAGATCAATCGGCTTTACAAGCCGGCGATGGTGCGGATCGTTGCCGAATACAACGTCAGGACGCGCGAGTATCGAGGTGCCAGATTGCTGGAGTTCGTCGAGCATGAAAGCCGGTTCGACGAAAAGGATCTCGAGCGCCTGACCCAGCGAGGAGCCAAGGCTTGGCGTGACGTGCCCGACGCGGGGACATGGATCGACGAGCTTCGTGGAGGCAAGGAGTGAGCGCGATCCTGCTTGATACGAGCTACCTGATCTCGCTGGCTGATCCGGCGCGTGCTCACCATAAAGCTGCGGTCAGCTATCTGCGGGAAGCCTTGAAACGCGGTGTGCCACTGTACCTTTCGGCAATTGCGGCATCGGAATTTCAGGTCAAGCAGGCGGTCACCGATCTGCCTTTGCGCAATTTCGAGGTGCTCCCGTTCAACATCGACCACGCCATGACTGCTGGATTGCTCATGCGCGATCTCCAGAGAGACAGCGGCGATGACCGAAGCGCCGTCAAGGACGATATCAAGCTGATCGCTCAGGCAATCTGCGAATCGCTGACGCACATCCTCACCGAGGACGCACAAACGTTGGTGAAGTACTTGCGCAGGTTGAACGAGGCCGGCGCCAGCGTCGTCAAGCCGATCCTTTTGGCAGACGGCTTCGACTCGGCCTGGTTCGAAAACGGTCAGCGAGGTTTGTTGGGGGATTGACGATTGGGCACGATTGAGCTCGCTCTCTCGATCAGCTTGCCAGCAATCGCTTCAGATACCGCCCCGTATGGCTCGCCTCGTTCGCCGCGATGTCCTCCGGCGTGCCCTGGCCCACCACCGTGCCGCCGCCGGCGCCGCCTTCGGGGCCCATGTCGATGAGCCAGTCGGCGGTCTTGATGACGTCGAGGTTGTGCTCGATGACGACGATGGTGTTGCCCGCGTCGCGCAGCTGGTGCAGCACCTTCAGCAGCAGCTCGATGTCGGCGAAGTGCAGGCCGGTGGTCGGCTCGTCGAGGATGTAGAGCGTGCGGCCGGTGTCGCGCTTGCTGAGCTCGAGCGCCAGCTTCACGCGCTGCGCCTCGCCGCCCGAGAGCGTGGTGGCCGACTGGCCCAGCTTGATGTAGCTCAGGCCCACGTCGAGCAGGGTGCGCAGCTTGCGCTCGATGGTGGGCACGGCCTTCAGGAAATCGTGCGCGGCCTCGACCGTCATCTCCAGGATCTGCGCGATGTTCTTGCCCTTGTAGAGCACTTCCAGCGTCTCGCGGTTGTAGCGCTGGCCGTGGCAGACCTCGCAGGGCACGTACACGTCGGGCAGGAAGTGCATTTCGACCTTGACCACGCCGTCGCCCTGGCAGGCCTCGCAGCGCCCGCCCGCCACGTTGAAGCTGAAGCGGCCCGGGCCGTAGCCGCGCTCGCGCGCGGTGTTGGTCTCGGCCATGAGTTCGCGGATGGGCGTGAACAGGCCCGTGTAGGTGGCCGGGTTGCTGCGCGGCGTGCGGCCGATGGGGCTCTGGTCGACGTTGATGACCTTGTCGAAGTACTCGATGCCTTCCACCGATTCGTGCGCGGCCGGCTCCTCGTGCGCGCGGTAGAGCGTGCGCGCCACCGCCGAGTAGAGCGTGTCGTTCACCAGCGTGGACTTGCCCGAGCCCGACACGCCCGTCACGCAGGTCAGCAGGCCCACGGGGAAGGCGACGCTCACGTTCTTCAGGTTGTTGCCGGTGGCGCCGACCACGCGGATTTCCTGCAGGTCGGTCTGCGTGGCGAGATGCGCCGCTTCGCGCGCGGCGCGGCGCTCGGCGGCGGGGCTGGGCGGAAAGCGCGGGGGCTTCTTTCCTTCGTGGAAGGCGGGCTGCTTCGTCGCCGGCAGCCAGGCGGTGCGGTGTTTCGGCACTTCGATTTTTCGAACGCCCGAGAGGTACTGGCCGGTGAGCGAATCGGGGTTGGACGAAACCTCGGTGTAGGTGCCCTGCGCCATCACGCGCCCGCCGTGCACGCCGGCGCCGGGGCCCATGTCGATCACGTGGTCGGCGGCGTGGATCATGTCCTCGTCGTGCTCGACCACGATCACGCTGTTGCCGATGTCGCGCAGATGCTTCAGCGTGCCGATGAGCCGGTCGTTGTCGCGCTGGTGCAAGCCGATGCTGGGCTCGTCGAGCACGTACATCACGCCCGTGAGGCCCGAGCCGATCTGCGACGCGAGGCGGATGCGCTGCGCCTCGCCGCCCGAGAGCGTCTCGGCGCTGCGGTCCAGGCTCAGGTAGTTCAGGCCCACGTCGTTGAGGAATTTCAGGCGCAGGCCGATCTCGCGCACCACCTTGTCGGCGATCTCGGCCCTGGCGCCGCGCAGCTTGAGCTTCTGGAACCAGTCGAGCGAATCGCGCAGCGTGAGGCGGCTGAGTTCGAAGATTGCCATGCGCGGGCGCTCGGCGCCGTTGTCGGACGTGCTCTCGTCGACCAGGAACACGTTGCGCGCCTCGGGGCGAAGGCGCGAGCCGCCGCAGTCGGGGCAGGGCTGCAGGTTGCGGAAGCGCGCGAGGTCCTCGCGCACCATCACCGAGTCGGTCTCGCGGTAGCGCCGCGTCATGTTCGGGATGATCCCCTCGAAGGGATGCTTCTTCGTGAGCTTCTTGCCCGCGAAGTTGCCCGACTCCATCGTGTAGTTGAACTTGATCTCTTCCGCCGCCGAGCCGTGCAGCAGCACCTGCTGCACCGAGGCGGGCAGCGATTCGAAGGGCGCGTCGACGTCGAACTTGTAGTGCTTGGCGACGCTCTCGATCATGCTGAAGTAGTAGCCGTTGCGGCGGTCCCAGCCCTTGATGGCGCCGCTGGCCAGCGACAGCGAGGGAAAGGCCACCACCCGCGCCGGGTCGAACACCTCGCGGTTGCCCAGGCCGTCGCAGGTCGGGCACGCGCCCACGGGTGAGTTGAACGAGAACAGGCGCGGCTCCAGCTCCGACAGCGAGTAGTGGCAGATCGGGCAGGCGAACTTGGCGTTGAACAGGTGCTCCTTGTCGGGAGTGCCCGCAGCGCCATCGGCGCTGCCTTCCGGTCTTGTGCCCAGCTCCAGCGCGATGGCACGGCTCTCGGCAAGGCGCAGCGCGGCCTCGAAGCTCTCGGCCAGGCGCTGCTGCATGTCGGGGCGCGCGCGAAGGCGGTCGATGACGACGTCGATGTCGTGCTTCTCGGTCTTCTTGAGCTTGGGCAGGTCGTTGTATTCGTAGATCTGGCCGTCGACGCGGAAGCGCACGTAGCCCGCGGCCTGCATCTCGGCGAAGAGCTCGAGGAACTCGCCCTTCTTCTCGCGCGCCACGGGCGCCAGGATCATCAGGCGCGGCTCGTCGGGCAGTGCCAGCACCGCATCGACCATCTGCGACACCGTCTGCGCCTGCAGCGGCAGGTGGTGCTCGGGGCAGTAGGGCGTGCCGGCGCGCGCGAACAGCAGGCGCAGGTAGTCGTGGATCTCGGTCACCGTGCCCACGGTGGAGCGCGGGTTGTGGCTGGTGGCCTTCTGCTCGATGCTGATCGCGGGCGAGAGGCCCTCGATCACGTCGACGTCGGGCTTGTCCATGAGCTGCAGGAACTGCCGCGCATAGGCCGACAGGCTCTCGACGTAGCGCCGCTGCCCTTCGGCATACAGCGTGTCGAAGGCCAGGCTCGACTTGCCCGAGCCCGACAAACCGGTGATGACCACCAGCTTGTTGCGCGGGATGTCGAGATCGACGTTCTTCAGGTTGTGCGTGCGCGCGCCGCGGATGCTGATGCGCTGCTGCGCCAGCACTGCGCCGAGGTAGGTGTTGCGTTCGAGTTCAGCGTCGCGAGCGCTTTCCGCGTCGGCTGCGGTGAGGGCTTTGGCTTTTGGATTCAAGGGAGGCGATCGTCCGAGGGCAACCGGACATGATAGACCGCCGACGATTTCATGGCGAGCCGGAGGGAACCGGTGGTTCGGACTTCGGGGTTTCTGCAGGCGGCGGGTGCACCGCTTCGGTGCCGCCGGAGGTGCTGATCGCCCGGCCCACCATGTGCTCGGCCAGCGTGTCGTACAGCGGCCGGCTGATCATGCGCGAGACCAGGCTGGCCAGCATGGCAGCGGCCATCAGGCTCAGCACCATCGAGTGGCCGTCGACCATTTCCATCACGATGATGAAGGCGGTGAGCGGCGCCTGCGTCACCGCCGCGAGGAAGCCGGCCATGCCCATGGCGATGAGCGCCGGCCCGTGCTCGCTGCTTGCGAACCGGGCCACCGCGTCGCCGATGCCCGCGCCGATCGACAGAGCCGGCGCAAAGATGCCCCCAGGCACGCCGCACCACGCCGTGAGCCAGGTGGCGACGAACTTGAGCACGGTGTAGAGCGGCGTGAGCTCGTCGTGCCCCTGCAGCATCTGCTTGACCGCCTCCGAGCCCGCGCCGAAGGTGACGCCGCCCGTGACCAGCCCGATGACGGCCACCGCCAGTCCGCCGATGGCCGCGAAGCGCACCGGAAAGCGCGCCCGCCAGCGGTTGAGGCGCCCGGCGGTGCTGGTGAGCGACGCGATCAGCAGCCGCGCGAAGAGGCCGCCCGCGGCGCCGCTCAGCAGCGTGACCAGCAGGCCGGGCCCGAGCACGTCCCAGCCCAGTCGGGGCACGCGGATCACGCCGAAATAGCTGGCGTTGCCGAAGGCCGACACCGCCACCAGGCCCGCCAGCACGATGGCCGTGATGATCAGCCCGCTGGAGCGCGCCTCCAGCCGGCCCGAGAGTTCCTCGATGGCGAACACCACGCCCGCCAGCGGCGCGTTGAAGGCCGCCGCGATACCGGCCGCGCCGCCGGCCACCAGCAGCGCCCGCCCGTCGATGGCCGTGTTGGGCGACAGCCAGCGCCGCGCATGCTGCATCACACCCGCCGCCACCTGCACCGAAGGCCCCTCGCGCCCGATCGACAGGCCGGCCGCGAAGCCCGCCACGCCCAGCCCGATCTTGGCGACCGTCAGCCGCAGCGAGGCGAACACGAAGCGCCGCTCGCCGGGCAGGGCAGGGKGCAGCGCGGCCTTGATCTGCGGAATGCCCGAGCCCGCCGCGCCGGGAAAGAATCGCAGCGTGAACCAGACGATGCCGGCCGTGATCAGCGGCGTGGTCAGAAGCACCGCCCAGGGCCACGCTCGGTAGAAGCGGTGGAACTGGCTGAAGACCCAGTCGCTGGCCAGCGTGAATCCCACCACGAAGAGGCCCGCCGCGATGGCGTAGCCCAGCACGATCGCGCGGTCGAGCCAGACGCGCCCGCTGGACAGCTCGGCGCGCAGATGCTCGAAAAAGTCAGGTTCCCGGTTCATCGCTAGGGCCCATTCTGGCACCACGCGGGAATGAGGCCGGTCGCCTTGGGGCACAATCGAGGGTTCTTCTCAACCTTCTCCTCCATCTACTTATCAGGGGCAGTGAATATGGCATCGGTCAACAAAGTCATCGTCGTCGGCAATCTGGGGCGCGACCCCGAGATGCGTACATTCCCGAGCGGCGACCAGGTCGCGAACGTCACCGTGGCCACCACCGATCGCTGGAAGGACAAGCAAAGCGGCGAAATGCGCGAGGCCACCGAGTGGCACCGCATCGTCTTCAACGGCCGCCTGGCCGAAATCGCCGGCCAGTACCTGCGCAAGGGCTCGCAGGTCTATGTCGAAGGCAGCCTGCGCACGCGCAAGTGGACCGACAAGGACGGCATCGAAAAGTACACCACCGAAATCCGCGCCGACCAGATGCAGATGCTGGGCAGCCGCCAGGGCCAGGGTGGTCCGTCGGGTCCTGGCGATGACGACGGTGGCTACGGCGGTGGTGGCGGCTACTCGCAAGGCGGCGGTGGTGGTGGCGGTGGCGGCTACGCCCCGCGCGCACCCGCGGCCGCACCGCGCGCGCCGGCGCCGGCTCCGCGCCAGGCGCCGGCCAAGTCGTCGTCGGGCTTCGACGACATGGATGACGACATTCCGTTCTGAAGCCGGTCTTTCCGGTTCGTGATTGAAGGGCCTGCTCTTTCGAGGGCAGGCCCTTCGCACTTATTGCGGCCTGCCCAGCGTCGCCAGCCTCTTCCTGGCCGCCTGCAGAAGCCCGCCGCGTTCGACGGGCAGTGCCGCCTTGGTGTCCCCGAGCGCGACGATCTCGTGCACGGTGCTTGCGGAAAGCTTCGGGGCCAGCGGATCGCGCGGCGACATCCCGTTGAGCCGGGCAAGCGGAATGACGTGCACCTTCAGATGCCGTCCCATGGACTTCGACAGCTTCTGGCAGGCCGCCGCCATGGCGGCCTCGTCGGGCACCAGCTGGCCGTGCGCTACCAGCAGCTCGATGGTGCCTTGCGCGTCCTCGCCAAGCACGAAGGCGCGCACGACGGAGTCCTTGAACCTGGAGCGCAGCATGGAGCGGATCGGCTCCGCCGCGGCGAAGGATCGCAGCGCGATGCTGCGCAACTGGTCGTGGAAGACGAAGGAGCGGTCGATCTGGATGGTCTCGGGCTGCTCGGCCTTCGCGGCCTGGCGCTTCACGATGCCGCTGCCGACCAGATGCCCGACGGTGGCCGTGGCTTCAGGTTCCGCCAGCCTGGCGCGCCGCGCGAGTTCGGCGGTCGGGAACTGCTCATCGGCCGGCGCCGCATACAAGACCGTGAGCAGCTTCTGTACTTCGGGAGAAAAAAGAAAATCCGCGGCGCTCATCCTTGCCTTGTTGCTGCTGACACGAAGCCCGCATTATCCGAGCCGCACTCCGCCGCAGCCTAGGCGTCGGCGCACGACGGCGACCGCGCCCGCGCGTGTTCGCGCAGGCCGCGCAGGTTCACCGCCATGCCCGTGCTCTGCTGCTGCTCATGCAGCCACTGCACGACGCGCTCGGCGCGCCTCACGCCGATGCCCCGCACCGGATACCACCAGGTCAGGCCGGCATCGTTGATGCGTTGCGTCAGCTGTTCCAGCGTGCCGAAGCCGGCTTGCGCGAGCCTTTCGGACAGCAGCGGGTCGAACCAGGCGGCGACGCTGTCGTGCGCCTTGGGCGCATCTGCGCGAGATTGAAGAAGGGTGTCCATGGTGTCTCCGGGCGCGGAACGGGAAGAGCGGTGGCCCGCGATGATTCCGCGCGTGTTGTGGATCGGATCGGCTGTGCTTTGCATGGGGCATGCCAGTGCGCCCGCGCGTTGATCCACAAGAGATTTCCCGATCCGCCGATCGGGCGATGTAGTCGATCCAGACAAATGTCGTGTCTGATTTTCAAACACATGTCTGACGACCGATCAGGGTTTGCCAGACCCGCGAGCCCGTTGCCCGAGCCGCTGCGGCTGCGCGAGGCATAGTAGCCAGCATGGACCTGCGCACCCTCCGCTATTTCATCGCCGTGCTCGAAGCCGGCAGCCTTTCCCGCGCGGCCGGGGCGCTCTACGTGGCGCAGCCGGCGCTCACGGCGCAGATCAAGAAGCTGGAAAGCGAACTCGGCGTGCAGCTCTTCGAGCGCTCGCATGCCGGCGTCACGCCCACCTCGGCCGGGCTGCGGCTCTACGAAGATGCCCGCCGCCTGCTGAGCGACGCGGACGCCATGCGCGAGCGCATCCAGCGCCTGCCGCAGGGCCCCGAGGGCTCGGTCACGCTGGCCATTCCCTTCCTGCTCGCCTCGCTGCTGATGGGGCCGGTGCTGGCCGCGCTCAAGGAGTCGCACCCGCGCGTGCGCGTCTTCGTGCTCGACGGCCTGAGCCTGACGGTGTGCAAGGCCGTGCTCGAGCGGCGCGCCGACGTGGGCATCCTTGTCGACACGCCGCCTCTCGAAGGCCTGCGCTGCAGGCCGATGGCGCAGGAGGGCATGTACTTCTGCGGACGCGACACCGATGGCAGCGTCGCCCGGCTGCTGCATGCGGCGCCCGCGGGCCGGCGGCGCTCCGCGAAGGCGGACGCCGGGGCCGTGGCGTCTGCTTATCCGCTGATCGACCTTGCCGACGCCGCGGCGCAGCCGCTGGTGCTGCAGTCGCGCCGATTCGCGATCCGGCAGGCGGTGGAGGCCGCGGCGAATGCGCGCGGTGTGCCGCTGAACATCGTCCACGAGCACGACTCCGCGCGCGTGATCCGCTCGCTCTATCTCCACGGCGCCGGCTTCACCTTCGTGCCGGCCTGCGCGCTGAACGACAGCCCGGCGCCGCGCGAAGGCTGGCTGGTCGCGCGCGTGGTGAACCCGGAGCTCTCGCGCGCATACACGCTGGTCACTGCCGAGCGGCCGCTCGATGCCGTCACGCAGGTGGTGGTGGATGCGCTGACATCCGAGGCGCAGAGCCTGATCAGGCAGCGCAAATGGATGGCCGAGTGGATGATGCGCGGCTGAGCGCACGCCAAAGCACGCCGGGCCATCAATTCCGTTGATGGCCGCGGATCAGCAAACAGTATTTCTCCTGCGGCACCGCTTCTGGAACAGTGCCGTGAACCGCAAAGGGCGGCACCCAGGAGACAAGCATCAATCCCCCATCCATTTCCCCAAGGCGCATGGTCGCCAATGTCGGCGCACTCGTGGCGCGCAGCGCGCGTGCCAACGGCCGGCGCGTCGCGGTGACGAGCCCCGCGCGCACCCTCAGCTACGCCGAACTGGAACGGCGCAGCAACCGGCTCGCCAATGCGCTGCTGGGCCTCGGCCTGTCGCGCGGCGACCGCGTGGGCATCTACCTGGCCAACTGCGCAGAGATCGTCGAGATCGAGATCGCCTGCTACAAGGCCGGCCTGGTGAAGGCGCCGTTCAACTCGCGCCTCTCGCCGAGCGAGGTGGGCGAGATCGCCGCCAACAGCGAGGCCGCGATCATCGTCACCACCCGCGAGCGCGCCGAGAGCTTCCGGGCGCACATCCGCGGCGAGATGCCCCGCCTGCTGCTGATCGACGGCGACGCCGCCACCGGCTACGAGACCGCGCTGGCCCGCGCCAGCGACGCCTTCACGCCGGTGGAGGTGCATGCCGACGAGCTCGCGGTGCTGCACTACACCTCGGGCTCATCGGGCGTGCTGAAGGCCGCGATGCAGACCTTCGGCAACCGGCTCGCGCAGCTGCGCAAGTTCCTGATCCGCTCCGAGGGTATGCAC
Source organism: Variovorax sp. CAN15 (assembly GCF_030462475.1). Classification (GTDB taxonomy): domain Bacteria; phylum Pseudomonadota; class Gammaproteobacteria; order Burkholderiales; family Burkholderiaceae_C; genus Variovorax. The sequence goes on along the minus strand of NZ_JASMRZ010000001.1, from coordinate 206,460 downwards.
GAAGGGCACATCCTCGGCCTGGTGGGGCCGGTCACGCACGCCTCGGGCATGCAGATCGTGCCGGCGCTGTGCAGCGGCGTGACGATCCGCCTGTTCTCGGGCTTCGAGCCTGCGCGCTTCATCGCCGACATGCGCGCCGACCGCGTGACGCACACCTTCATGGTGCCGACCATGATCAACATGCTGCTGGGCGAACTCGAAGGGCAGTACCGCCCGCTGCCCGACCTGCAGCGCCTGGGCTATGGCGCAGCGCCGATGGCGCCGGCGCGCATCCTCAAGGCCATGGACGTGTTCGGCCCCGTGCTCTCGCAAGGCTACGGCGCGGGCGAGACCACCTCGGGCGTGTGCGCGCTGACCACGCACGACCACCTCCATGCCCGCGCGGCGCGGCCCGAGCGCCTGGCTTCGTGCGGGCGTCCATTGCTCGAATGCGATGTCCGCATCCTCGACGACGAGGGCCAGCCCGTGGCCACCGGCGAGATCGGCGAGATCGTGGTCGGCGGCGAGGACATCTTCGCCGGCTACTGGCGCGCGCCAGAGCTCACGGCCGAGGTGCTGAAGAACGGCCGCTACCACACGGGCGACCTCGCGCGCATGGACGAGGAGGGCTACGTCTACATCGTCGACCGCAAGAAGGACATGGTCATCAGCGGCGGCTTCAACGTCTATCCCTCCGAGGTCGAGGCGGTGCTGTTCCAGCACGACGCGGTGCAGGAAGCCTGCGTGTTCGCGATTCCCGACGACAAGTGGGGCGAGTCGGTGGCGGCGCACGTGGTGCTCAAGCCCGGCCGCGCGGCGGAAGGCACGGCCATCGACGCCTTCTGCGGCGAGCGGCTGGCCGGCTTCAAGCGCCCGCGCCGCATCGAGTTCGTGGACGCGCTGCCGAAGAACCCCAACGGCAAGGTGATGCGCAAGGCCGTGCAGGCGCCGTACTGGGCAGGCCAGGAGAGATTGGTGAACTGAGATGGATGCGACCACGACCACACCCGCCACCCACATGGCACCGATCTTCGCGGGCCCCTTCGAGGGCTCGGAGCGCGCAGCCGAGGTCATCGGGCGCGTGCAGGCTTTTCTCGACGGCGAGCTGGCCGACCTCGCGCGCGAGCACGACGTCGACAGCGAGCGCGGCGCACCCCGCGAGCTGCTGCAGCGCGTGTGGAAGCGTTCGCGCGAACTTGGCTTCTACGGCATGACGCTGCCCGAGAAGATGGGCGGCATGGGCCTGTCGGTGCTCGACCACGCGCTCATCAAGGAAGCGATCTACGCCACCGGCTCGCCCTTCGCGCCGCACGTGTTCGGCGAGCTGAGCGGCCCGCCGCGCGTGGGTGCGCTGGCACGCTTCGCAACGCCGTGGCAGATGAAGAACTTCATCGTGCCCGTGGCCGAGGCCGAGAAGGCCATCTGCTTCGCATTGACGGAAGAGCAGGCCGGCTCCGACGCGGGTGCCGTGCAGACCCACGCGGTGCGCGACGGCGACGACTACATCGTCAACGGCCGCAAGCGCTTCATCTCCGGCGCGCCTTTTGCCGACTTCGCTGTGCTGGTGGCTTCCACCGCCACCGATCCGGCGCAGCGCGAGGTGTCGGCCTTCTTCGTCGACCTGAAGGCGCCGGGCGTGCGCGTGGAGTCGGGCTACAAGACCATGGCCGGGCAGTCGGGCACGGGCAACATCGTGTTCGAGAACGCCCGCGTGCCGGCCGCCAACCTGATCGGCGAGCAGGGCCGGGGCCTGGCGCTGGCGCTGGGCCGCATCACCGTCAACCGGCTGCTGCACTGCCCGGCGATGGTGGGGCTGGCGCAGGTGGCGCTGCGCGATGCGCGCGACTACGCGCTGCAGCGCAGGCAGTTCGGCCGCGCCATCGGACAGTTCCAGGCCATCCAGCACATGCTGGCCGACATGGCGACCGAACTGGCGGCGGCGCGCGCGCTGATGATCAACACCGCGCGCCAGATCGACGCCGGCTCGGACGCACGCGCCGAGGCCTCGATGGCCAAGCTGTTCTGCTCCGAGACCGCCTTCCGCGTGGCCGACCGCGCGGTGCAGATCCACGGCGGCGAAGGCATCGTGCAGGGCCGCCGCGTGGAGTTCCTCTTCCGCCTGCTGCGCATGTACCGCGTGCTCACCGGCACCAGTGAGATCCAGCGCAACACCATCGCCAAGGAGCTGCTGGCATCCGAGCCTGGTTGAGAACACCTTCCTCATTCCGAAGCGAAGAAGCAATCAAAGAGACAAGAGACAGGAGACAAGACAATGACCGATCCGCACCGTCGCAAGGTGCTGGGGCAAGCCCTGGCCGCCTTGCTGCTGCCCCTTGGCACAGGCCTCGCGCGAGCCGAGGAGGCCTACCCCAGCCGTCCCATCAAGTGGGTGCTGCCCTACCTGGCCGGCACCGGCCCCGACATCACCGCGCGCATCCTCGCAGAGGCCGTGGCGCCGGTCATCGGCCAGCCGGTGGTGATCGAGAACAAGGCCGGCGCGGCCGGCAACATCGGCGCGCGCATCGTCGCCAAGGCGCCGGCGGACGGCTACACCTGGATCTACTCGGCCGCGCCCATGGCCGCCAACATGCGCATGTACCGCAACCCGGGCTACGACGCGCTGAAGGACTTCCGCCACGTGATGCGGCTGTCCAGCTCCGACGTGGTGCTGGTCGTCAACGCCAGTTCCGACATCCACACCGTGGCCGGCCTCGTGGCCAAGGCCAAGGCGCATCCGGGGCAGCTGGCCTATGCCTCGGGCGGCGTGGGCACGCCCTCGCACCTGGGCGTGGAGATGCTGCTGTCGGCCGAGAGCGTCACCGCGCTGCATGCGCCGTACAAGGGCGCTTCCGAGCTGGTCAACGCAGTGCTGGGCGACCAGGTCGCGTTCGGCATGCCGATCTTCGCCGTGGCGTATCCGCAGATCCTGGCCGGCAAGCTGCGCCCGCTGGCAGTGGCCGGTACTGGGCGCAATCCGATGCTCCCGCAGGTGCCCACGCTGGCCGAGCTGGGCGTGAAGGGGGCCGAACTCACCTCGTGGGGCGGCATCTCGGTTCCGGCCGGTACGCCCGACGCGATCGTGCAGCGCATCCGCGCCGCCTTCGAGAAGGCGCTCGCGCAGCCCAGGGTGGTGGCTGCGCTGCAGGAGCAGGGCGGCAGGGTCGACATGCAGGACGGTCCGGCCTACACGAGCGGCTTCACCAGGGAAATCACGTTCACCGAAGCCATGATGAAGAAGGTCGGGCTGGAGCCTCTCTGAGGTCTTTCGTCGAATCCGTTCGACGGGAGATTCCCTGCACGGAACCTGACTTCGGTGAGAAAAGTATCAGAAGTGTTACATTTGTCGCCGTTTTACGGGCCGTCCTGCATCGATCGGCATTGCATTTCCATCCACAGGACAGCCGTTCCGGGCGGAGCGGCATCGACCGCGCACATCCGCCGCGGCTGGCGGTGCCTCCGCGAAGCAATCACGATCACGGAGTTCCGGGCACCATGCACCTGCGGCTTTTTCTCTCGTCTCGGCGCGCGCCGCGCTTCGGGCTTTCTTCGATCCGCGCCTGGTTCGTGGTGCTGCTGACGGGCGCGGCCCTGCTGCTGGCGGCATGCGGCGGCGGCTCCGGCGGCGGCATTTCCTTCGTCGGGGTCGGGCCCGGCGTCACCCCGCCCGACACGCCGGCCGTCCAGCCGCCCTCCGGCTTCAGCTACGCCATGACCTCGGCGGTCTACCAACTCGGACAGCCCATCGTGCCCAACAGGCCCAGTGCCAGCGGCGGCACGATCGAGCGCTACACCGTCGAGCCGGCGCTGCCCGCGGGGCTCGCCATCGACCGCACCACCGGCATCATCAGCGGCACGCCCACGGTGCTTGTCGCCTCCGCCGTGTACACGGTCACGGCCGGCAATGCCGGCGGCACCGCCACGGCACGCGTGGTGATCGAGGTCCGGCAGACGCCGGCCGCGCCGGCGGGCCTGAGCTACAGGGACCTCGCGCCGGTCTACACCGTGGGCCAGGGGATTGTTCCCAACGCGCCGAACAGCGGCGGCGGGCCGATCACCGTCTATGGCGTCGCGCCGGCTCTGCCCGCGGGGCTTTTGCTCGACGCGGCCACCGGTGTGATCAGCGGCACGCCGACCACGACCGCCGCTGCGGCGGACTACCTGATCACCGGTACCAACGCCGCAGGATCGGCCACCGTAACGCTGCGGCTGACCGTGCAGCCGGCCCTGGCGGCTCCCGCGAGCGTGAGCTACGACACGCCCGCCGCCCTCTACGTGACCACCGAGCCGATCACGCCCAACGCGGCGCAGGTCACGGGCGGCCCGGCTTCGTCGTTCACGATCGCGCCGGCATTGCCTGCCGGCCTGAGCATCAACTCGGAGACAGGTGTCATCACCGGCACGCCGGGGGCGATCCAGTCGCAGGCGACTTACACCGTCACCGCGAGCAACGCGGCAGGTTCCGCGCAGACGCAACTGAAGATCTCCGTCACCGCGCGCGGCAGCTGGTCGGCGGCCGCGCCCATTCCCCTGGCGCGGCACTATTCCGCAGCTGTGAAGCTGAACGACGGCAAGGTGCTGGTCGTCGGCGGCATATCGGCGGGCGGCAGCTATGCCAGTCAGGCGGACCTCTACGACCCGACCCACGATACCTGGACGACCGCGGCGCCGATGCTGGCGGCCCGTGCCGATCCCTCGGCCACGGTGCTGGCCGACGGCCGGGTGCTGGTCGTGGGCGGGGACAGCTCGATCAATTCGAACCTGGCGAGCGCCGAGCTCTACGACCCCGCCGCCAATACCTGGACGGCGGCCGGCAGCATGAGCGTCGAGCGCACACGGCACTCGGCCACGCTGCTGCCCGACGGCAGGGTGCTGGTGATCGGCGGGTACAAGAAGGGCGGCTCCACCCAGTTCCTGCAGACGGCCGAGTTCTACGACCCCTTGAGCGGCAGCTGGTCGCTCGCGGCCACCCCGATGTCCGTTCCGCGCGCGCAGCACGGCGCCCAGCTCGTGGCCGGCGGCAACGCGGTGCTCCTGATCGGCGGCGTCGGGGTGGTCGGCAGCATCACGCAGCTGACCTCCGCCGAGCTGTTCCCGGTCAGCGGCAGCGGAAGCCCCACCACGGTGGCGGGCGCCGTTCCCGCCGGCAACGTCTACGTCTCCGCACTCCTCGCGGACGGCAGCGTGCTGGCGCTGGCGGACACCACCACCACCGCGCTGCGCTTCGCACCCGCGGGCACGACCTTCACCACGAGCACCATCGCGAGCAGCGAACGTCGCATCCTGCCCACCATGACCGTCCTCGCCGACGGGCGCGTGCTGGTGGCCGGCGGCGTCGGCCTCGGCACGGCGGAGATCTACAACCCCGACGTCGACACCTGGACCGCCGCGGCATCGATGTCCACCACGCGCGCCCGGGCGACGGCAGTCCTGCTGAACGACGGCAGCGTGCTGGCCATCGCGGGCGATGCCGGCGCCGGCAGCGAGCTCTCCTCGGTCGAGCGCTACACGCCCTGACAACGCTCCGCCGGCGGGCGGGGCCATGACTTTGGGCACTTACGGCGACCCGCAGGCGGCACATAGCATGCCGGGATGACAGAGACCGACAGGCCCTCATCCCCGGCACCGGAGACGCCGCAGGACCTCGCCCGCCCCCGCGCCATCCTGGTCGTGGACGATCACGACCTGGTGAGGATGGGCGTCTGCGCGCTGCTGGAGGCCAACACTTCGGCGATGCCCATCGAGGTGCTCGAGGCCGGCGATCTGGCCGAGGCGATGGCCGTCTACGAGGCCAACCAGGACGCCATCGAGCTGGTGCTGCTCGACCTCGCCCTGCCCGACACGCAGGGCCTCAGCGGCCTCATGGCGTTTCGCGAGCGCCATCCGGTCGCGCGCGTCGTGGTGCTTTCGGGCACGGGCACCACCTCGCTCGCCCAGGACACGCTCGCGCAGGGAGCGATGACGCTGGGCGCCTTCGCGTACCTGCCGAAGTCCGCCACGCTGCGCGAGGTAGTGAGCTTCATCCGCGCCTGCGGCCTGCTCGGCGGCGACGCGGTGAACTACCAGCCTCCCGTGCCGCCTGCCCCGGCGGAGGCGGTGGCGCCTTCTTCGAATCATGCGCGGCACAAGCTCACCAAGCGGCAGCTGCAGGTTCTCAACTGGCTGCTGGAGGGCAAGAGCAACCATGAGATCGCCGTGCTCGCCGAGATCAGCGAAGGCACGGTCAAGAACTATGTCGCGGGCATCCTTCTGCAGTTCGGCATGCGCTCGCGCTCGCAGCTGATCAGCAGCCTGCGCTGAGCCGGATCCTGCGCAGGCAGGCAACGGGGCTCGATGAAGACCCCGAAGGGAGACAAGGGACATGAAGAGGAACGATCCGGCCCCGGGGCATCTGCCCCTCGACGCCACCCTCGAGATGCGCGTGCTGCGCGAGCACGTCGCCTCGCTGTACGCGGGCCACACCACGGCCATCGTCGCGCACATGGGCTTCGCCATCGGCATCGGGTGCTTCGGCTACTTCTTCGTCGACCCGGCCTTCAGGCTGCTGATCGTGGCGCTCATCGCGGCGATCGTGCTGGTGGACCTGTACGCCTTGCGCGCCTCGCGCTGGACGCCGGAGGCGGCGCTGGACGAAAGCCCCCGCTGGGCCCGGAAGTACACCCGCATCGTCACCGCCGTCAGCACCGTGACCGCGCCCAGCAGCCTCTTCCTCGTGAGCATCCAGGATTCGATGCTGACCACCTTCGTCACGGTGGTCATCATGGGCAGCTGGACTCGCGCCGTGCAGGCCCGCTGGCCGCTGCGCCCCGCGATGTTCGGCTATGGCATTCCGATGATGAGCGGGCTCATCATCTCGCTGGCGTGGTACGGGGGCGCGCTCAACTGGTTTCTGGCCGGCTTCGCCTTCGTCAACCTGGTGCTGACGCTGAGCGAGGGCGTCAAGCAGAACAAGCGGCTGACGGCCACGCTGATCCTGCAGTTCGAGAACGAAGCCCTCGCGGCCCAGCTGCGCGAGCAGATCGCCGCCACCGAGCGCGCCAGCGCCGAGAAGACCCACTTCCTGGCCGCCGCCAGCCACGACCTGCGCCAGCCCATGCATGCCATCGCGCTCTTCGGCGCGGCACTGGGCAACACGCTGCGCCACCGGCCCGAGGTGAGGAACGTCGAGCGGCTGATGCGCGCGGTCAATGCGCTGGGCGCGTCGCTGGACACCATGCTCGACATCTCCCGCCTCGACGCCGGCGTGGTGCAGCCCGTGCCGCACGCGCTGGCGCTCGACGAGCTGCTCCTGCCGCTGCACAACACCTTCTCCGTGCAGGCCGAGCGCAAGCGGCTGCAGCTGCGCGTGCGCGCCAGCGGCCTGTGGGTGCGCAGCGACCCGCAGCTGCTGTACCGCATGCTCTCCAACCTCGTCGACAACGCGCTGAAGTACACCCGCCAGGGCGGCGTGACGGTGGTTGCGCGCAGGCGCGGAGGGCAGGTGTGGATCGAGGTGCGCGACACCGGCATCGGCATTGCCCCCGAACAGGCGGAGCGGATCTTCGAAGAGTTCTACCAGGTGAACAACCCGGGGCGCGACCGCTCGCGCGGCCTGGGCATCGGTCTTTCGATCGTGCGGCGCCTCGGCCGCCTGCTCGATCACCAGGTCGAGCTGCGCTCCCGCCCCGGACGCGGCACATGTTTTCGTCTCACCGTGCCACTGGCCGAGCCGTCGGAAGCATCGCAGGAAAGCCTTCCGCTGCAGGAGCTCGAATCGCCCGTGCGCCACTTCTTCCAGGTACCGGAGCTCGGCGGGCGCGTGCTGCTGATCGACGACGAGGAAGACATCCGCGAAGCGATGACCGAGCTCATGCGCGCCTACGGCATCGACGTGGTGGCGGTGGCCGACGAGGCCGAGGCCGTGGAAATGCTCATGCAGCCCGACGCGGATGTGAACCCCATTGCATTGCTGATGTGCGACTACCGCCTGGGCGAGGGCGCCGACGGGCTGCAGGTCGGGCTGCGGCTGCGCGAGCGCTTCCGGCTCGATGCGCCCTTGCTGCTGGTCACCGGCGAGACTGCGCCGGAGCGTCTGCAGCGCGTGCGCGAGTGTGGCGTGCCCGTGCTGTTCAAGCCGGTCAGCGCGGCCACGCTGATGCAGGCCATCGTCGAGCTCGTGCATGTGGATGCGCGCGTGGAAGGCGCCTGAGTTCGCCACGAAGCCGGCGGACTGACCGGCACTGGCATTCCTGGGCGCGCCTCTGGCTGCCTCAGCTGCTCTGGCGCACGACCAGCTCGAAGCCCAGGTCCATCGTCCGCTCGGCCACCGTCTCCCCGCGCATCAGCGCCAGCAGCATCGCGGCCGCGCGCTCGCCGATCTCGCGGCGCGGGGTGCGCACGGTGGTCAGCGGCGGCAGCATCTGGTCGCTGCCGCCAAGATCGTTGAAGCCGGCGATCGCCACGCGCCCTGGCACTTCGACGCCGGTGCGCAGCGCGGCGAGCAGCCCGCCCTGGGCGAGGTCGTCGTTGCAATAGAAGATGGCGTCCACGTCCGGGTGGCGTGCCAGCAGGTCCTCGAACTGGCGGCCGCCCAGCGCCATGGAGGTCGGCCCCGGCACCAGCAGTTCGAGCGCCGGGTCGTGGCAGCCCGCCGCGCGCAGCGCCTCGCGATAGCCTTCCAGGCGCAGCATCACGCGCGGATCGAGCTGGCCGGCGGCGTACGCGATGCGCCGGCGGCCGCCCTGCAGCAGGTGCTGGACGATGGCGCGTCCCGCGTCCCGCTGCGAGAACCCCACGCTGTGGACACCGGGCTCGTCCGAGGTTTCCATCAGATACACGCAGGGTGCGTTGCTGCGCTGGAGCATCTGCATGGCCGCGGGGCCGCGGTCGAAGCCCGTCAGCAGCACACCCGCCGGCCGCTGCGACAGGTAGCTGCGCAGCAGCGCCTCTTCCTGTGCCGGGTCGTAGTGCGTCACGCCGATGAGCGACTGGAAGCCGTGCGGCGACAGCGCGTCCTGCACCGCTTCGAGCAGCTCCACGAAGAGCTGGTTGGTCAGCGAAGGAATCAGCACCGCCACGTGGGAGCTGCGCGCCGAGGCCAGCGCGCGCGCCGCCACGTTGGGCACGTAGCCGAGCTGGTCGACCGCCGCCTGCACGCGGGCCTGCAGCTCCGGCGCCACGTTGCGCGCGCCGCGCAGCGCCCGCGACACGGTGATCGGACTCACCCCGCAGGCGCGTGCCACGTCGTCGAGGGTGACCTGGCTGGAAGAGCGGGAGCGCGGGCGGTCGGGGGTGTCGGCCATGGTCGGGCGTCTCTCAGGGTTAATACCAATCCGGATTGGATAGCGCTGTCCTAGGATAGCGCTATCCCGGCCCCTGACCGATTCGGAAAAACCCGATCGCCCACCAGAGCCGGCTTTTTTTGAATCGCGCAGGATAGCGCTATCCCAAAGCTGTCCAGCCCACCGGGCCACCGCCTTGCCCTGTTGTTCGCAAAGGCCCGGATTCAGGAGACAACCCATGTTCGGAATGAGCCAAGAGATCTTCCTGCTCGTCGACGCCCTGGTGGCGATCCTCGGGCTGATCCTTCTGATCACGCGCTGGCGCGTGCACCCCTTCATTGCGCTGACGCTGGCCGCGGGCTTCCTTGGCCTGACCTCCCGCATGCCGGTGGACAAGGTGATGAAGTCCTTCCAGGACGGCTTCGGCGGCGTGCTGGGCTTCGTGGGCATCGTGCTCGGCCTGGGCACCATGCTCGGCAAGATGATGGCGGAGTCCGGCGGCGCCGATCGCATCGCGCGCACGCTGATCGACGCCTTCGGCCGCGAGCGCGTGCACTGGGCGATGATGTTCGCGGCCTTCCTGGTCGGCATCCCGCTGTTCTTCGAGATCGGCTTCGTGCTGCTGATCCCGCTGGTGTTCATCGTGGCGCGGCGCACCGGCGTGTCGCTCATCCGCATCGGCATCCCGCTGCTGGCGGGCCTGTCGGTGGTGCACGGCCTGGTGCCGCCGCATCCGGGGCCGCTGCTGGCCATCGGCGTGTTCAATGCCGACATCGGCAAGACCATCTTCTACGGCCTGATCGTCGGCCTGCCCACCGCGATGATCGCGGGCCCGATCTTCGGCAAGTTCATCTCGAAGTACGTCCCGGGCGAGGCCTCGCCCGAGCTCATGGAGCAGCTGGCGCGCGAGCCCGAGGCGCGCGAGCTGCCCGGCTTCGGCATCACGCTCGTCACCGTGCTGCTGCCGGTGGCGCTGATGCTGCTGAAGACCTTCGCCGACCTCGCGTTCGACGAGAAGAACGTCGTGCGCCAGTGGATGGACTTCATCGGCCATCCCATCACCGCGCTGCTGGCGGCGCTGCTGCTGTCGCTCTACACCTTCGGCACCGCGCGCGGCTTCACCTCGAAGCAGATCATGAAGTTCGTCGACGACAGCCTCGCGCCCACCGCGGCCATCGTGCTGATCATCGGCGCGGGCGGCGGCTTCAAGCAGATGCTGGTGGCCAGCGGGGTGGGCAACGCGATCGGGCAGATGGCGCTGCATGCGCAGGTCTCGCCGATCCTGCTGGCCTGGCTGGTGGCGGGGCTGATCCGCATCGCCACCGGCTCGGCCACGGTCGCCACCATCACCGGCGCGGGCATCGTCGCGCCGCTGGCGACCATGGTGCCGGGCGTGAATCGCGAACTGCTGGTGCTGGCCACCGGCGCGGGCTCGCTGATCCTCTCGCACGTCAACGATGCGGGCTTCTGGCTGGTGAAGCAATACTTCAACATGACGGTGGCCGAGACCTTCAAGACCTGGACAGTGATGGAAACGCTGATCTCGGTCGTGGCCATCGTCTTCATCATGCTGCTGAACATGGTCGTCTGAGGAGAAAAGACATGGGCCGCATCGTCATCGGCGTCGACATCGGAACCACCAGCACGAAGGCCGTTGCCTTCACGCCCGCCGGTCGCGTGCTGGCGCACGACACGGTCGAATATCCGCTGCTGCAGCCCGAAGCCGGGGCCGCCGAGCAGGACCCGGGGCAGATCTTCGAGGCGGTGCTCTCGGTCATCGCCAGCTGCATGAAGCAGAGCAAGGCCGCGCCCGCCGACGTGCTCGCGGTGTCCTTCAGCGCAGCGATGCACAGCCTGATCCTGGTCGACGACGCGGGCGCGCCGCTGACGCACAGCATCACCTGGGCCGACCACCGGGCGTCGGCGTGGGCCGTGCGAATCCGCGACGAATGGGACGGCCTCGCGATCTACCGCCGCACGGGCACCCCGATCCATCCGATGTCGCCGCTCGCCAAGCTGGTGTGGCTGCGCCATGAGCGCGCCGACCTGTTCGCGCGTGCCGCGCGCTTCGTCGGCATCAAGGAGTACGTGTTCTTCCGGCTCTTCGGCCAGTGGCAGGTCGACCATTCGATCGCCTCTGCCACCGGGCTCTTCGACATCGAACGACTCGACTGGGACGAAGCCGCGCTCGCGCTTGCCGGCGTGCGCGCCGAACAGCTCTCGCGCCCGGTGCCGACCACCTGGCACATCGAGGGTCTCGCCCCCGACGTGGCCGCGCGGCTGGGCCTGGCGCGCGACACGCCCTTCGTCATCGGCGCGAACGACGGGGTGCTTTCCAACCTCGGCGTGAACGCCATCGCTCCCGGCGAGGTGGCCGTGACCATCGGCACCAGCGGCGCGATGCGCACCGTGGTCGACCACCCCATGACCGACCCCGAGGGCCGCACCTTCTGCTACGCGCTCGCCGAGCGGCGCTGGGTGGTGGGCGGCCCGGTGAACAACGGCGGCATCATCCTGCGCTGGGTGCGCGACGAGTTCGCCTCGGCCGAGGCCGAGACCGCCAAGCGCCTGGGCATCGACACCTACGAAGTGCTCACGCGCATCGCCGAGCGGGTCTCGGCCGGCTCCGAAGGGCTGGTGTTCCATCCCTTCCTCACCGGCGAGCGCGCGCCCTACTGGAACGCCGACCTGCGCGGCTCCTTCTTCGGGCTGGGCATCCACCATCGCAAGGAGCACATGATCCGCGCGGTGCTCGAGGGCGTGATCTTCAACCTGCACAGCATCCTGCCGGCGGTCGAATCCATCGCCGGGCGCAGTGCCCGCATCAAGGCCACCGGCGGCTTCGCGCGCTCGGGCATGTGGCGCCAGATGATGGCCGACGTGTTCGAGCGCGAGGTGGTCGTGCCCGAGAGCTTCGAGAGCTCCTGCCTCGGCGCCGCGGTGCTCGGGCTCTACGCGCTGGGCCATGTCGATTCGCTCGACGCGGTCGCGGGCATGGTCGGCGCCACCCATCGCCACACGCCCAACGCCAAGAACGCCGCGCTCTACCGGCAGCTGCTGCCGGTGTACCTCTCGCTGCCGCGCAAGCTCGGCGAGGAATACAGGCTGCTCGCCGCGTTCCAGCGGCAGACGGCGGTGCCGCCGCCGGCGCGGCGAAGCTGACGGCCCGCCGGTCGTCGTTGTCCATCGGAGATTTGCTGGAGGAAAACCTGTCTTGCTGAACACGATGACACCCGCATGCGTTCCCCACGCGCACCTGCATGCCACAGCCACGCGGACCCTGTCGCCAGCGCGGCGGCATGGCTCCCGCGGCATCGAGGCAGCCGCATGGCACGTGCCGGCGCCGCCCGCGCCAACCCGCGCAGGTGAAACGGACGACATCCGCGCCACGGTCCGATGCGAGCCGGCCTCCGGGCACTCGGCCTGCGCGAGCGCAACGCACTGCATGCACGACCACGAGCTGCACCTGATCGGCACCATGCCGGCGCGCCTGCGCATCGGCAGCGGCGCGGACGAAGAGATGCACTGCTTCGCACCCGGCACCGTCGTGCTGCTCGGTCCGCGGCTGCCGCGCAGCCTCGCGTTCGAGCATCGCGCGCCGCCGGGTGGAGGCGCTTCCGGCGGATTGGTGCTGCGCTTCGGGGACGAGCCGCTGAGGCGCGGCATGGCGCTGTTCCCGGAACTCGCCGACGCTGAGCCGCTGCTGGTCCGGGCGCGGCTGGGTGTGCAGTTCGTCGGCCTGGAAGCAGGCACGCTCTCGCGCCTGCGCCGCATCGAAGCGCTGAACGGGCTCGCGCGCTTTGCCGAATTCGCCGCGCTGCTGAACGAACTCGCGCAGTGGGGCGACTACCGCGTGCTCTCCGGCGTAGCCCTGGCCGGCGAAAGTCTCGGCGAGGATGCCCGCGCGCTGCGCATGCACAAGGCGATCGACCACATTCGCGACAACTACGCAGAAGACCTGTCCCTGGCCGAGGTGGGCGCGATCGTGGGCATGCGCGAGAACGCCTTCTCCCGCTGCTTCCGCCGCACCACCGGGCAGACCTTCACCGACTTCGTGATCGGCCTGCGCGTGGACAGGGCCTGCCGTCTGCTGGCATCGACGCGCCAGCATGTGAGCAGCATCTGCTACGAGGTGGGCTTCAACAACGTCTCGAACTTCAACAGGCACTTCCGGCGGATCGAGGGAATGACGCCGGGAGAATTTCGCGCCCGCCAGCCGCGAACCGCCGGCTGAAGCCCGGCCGGCAACCTCTCGCCGCGCTCAGCTTTCGCCTGCGTGGCCCTGGTGCTGCGGCAGGTCGTCGGTGATGGTGAACCAAGGCGCCTTCGAGCCCACGAAGATGTGCGCGCCCGGGCGGATGGAGGGCGCGTCGACCAGCGTGCCCAGCGTGACGTGCACGTACTGCCCGTCGCGCACCACCGAGCACAGCAGCGAACCGCATTTCGCGCAGTGCAGGTCGCCCGCGTCGGGCTTGCCGTAGACCGTGAGGCCGTCCTCGCCCTGTGTGATGGCGAACTTGCTTCGCTCGATGCCCGCGAAGGGCTTGAAGGCCGAGCCGGTCGCGCGCCGGCAGTCGGCACAGTGGCAGTTGAGCGAATAGATGAATTCGTCCGCCACCGCGTAGTGAACGGCGCCGCACAGGCACCTGCCGGACAGCATGTGCGGCATGGGGCTCAGCCCGCCAGCCCCACGTACACGTTCTGCACGTCGTCGTTCGCGTCGATGGCCGCGAGGAAGGTTTCGACTTCCTCCAGCGCTTCGGCGCTCAGGCTCGCCGGATCGACGGGGTTCTTGGGCTTGTAGCCCAGCTTGGCCGACAGCACGGTGAAGCCTTGCGCGGGCAGGGCGCGGCTCACGAGGTCGAGGTCGGTGGGGTCGGTGAGGAAGACGGCGGGGTGGTCCTCGCCGGCCGGTTCGAAGTCCTGCGCGCCGGCCTCGATGGCTGCCACTTCGGGGTCGGCGTCGGGCCTCGCGGGTTCGGCCTCGATCATGCCGACGTGGTCGAAGTCCCACGACACCGAGCCCGAGGTGCCGAGCTGGCCCTTGCGGAACAGCACGCGCATTTCAGGCGCGGTGCGGTTCACGTTGTCGGTGAGGCATTCGACCATCACAGCCACGCGGTGCGGCGCGAAGCCTTCGTAGATGACGTGCTCGTAGTGGACGGACTCGCCCGTCAGGCCGGCGCCTTTCTTGATGGCGCGGTCGAGCGTGTCCTTGGGCATCGAGACCTTGCGGGCCTGCTCCACCACCAGCCGCAGCCGCGCGTTGGAGGCCGGGTCGGCGCCGCCGCGCGCGGCCACCAGGATTTCCTTGACGAGCTTGCCGAACAGCCGGCCCTTGGCGTTGGCGGCGATGTCCTTGTGCTTGGCTTTCCACTGGGCGCCCATGTCGTTTCCTTGAATGAATATGTATTGCTTGCGGCCTTGTCTGGCTCTTTCGAAGAAAGAAGGGCTGGATGACCGGGAGGGGCGACTACTGTAGCCTTCTTCCCATGAGCGCTCCACAAGACACCTCCCGCGCCACGCCCTTCGAGGCGGGCAACGGCAACGAGACCGCCACCTGGGCCGAATGCATCGGCTTCTACGAGCGGCTGGCCAGGGACTTTCCCGGCGTGCTGCGCTGGGGCGAGATCGGTATCTCGGACACCGGCGTTCCGATCCACGCAGGCGTGGTCACCGCCGATGGCGTGTTCGACCGCGAGACGCTCAAGCGGCAGGGCCGGCCGGTGTTCTTCAACAACAACGGCATCCATCCCGGCGAGCCGGAGGGCATCGACACCTGCATGGCGCTGGTGCGCGACTTCTGCACGCAGCCCGACAGGCTTGCGGCGCTGGGCAGCATGGTGTTCCTCTTCATCCCGGTCTACAACGTGGACGGCTGCATCGACCGGCAGAGCACTTCGCGCGTCAACCAGCTCGGGCCCGAATCCTTCGGCTTCCGGGGCAACGGCCGGCACCTGGACCTGAACCGCGACTTCATCAAGTGCGACTGCCTCGCGGCGCAGGTGTTCAACCGCTTCTTCACCGCCTGGGACCCGGACGTGATGGTCGACACCCACACCTCCAACGGCGCGGACTACAGCTACACCATGACGCTGATCCCGACCCAGCCCGACAAGCTCGGCGGCGGGCTCGGCGCCTACCTGCGCGAGAACATGCTGCCCGCGATCTACGGCGGCATGGAGCGGCGCGGCTGGCCCACCTGCCCGTACATGAACCTGCTGGCCGAAACGCCCGACGACGGCATCGAGGACTTCCTCGACACACCGCGCTTTTCCACCGGCTACGCCGCGCTGCACCACACCATCGGCTTCATGCCCGAGACCCACATGCTCAAGCCCTTCGCCGACCGCGTGGCCTCGATGCGCGCGCTGGTCGAGACGGTGCTGGAGTTCAGCATCGCGAACGCGGCGCACATCCAGGAGCTGCGCCGCGAAGCGAAGGCCGAAGCCGCACGGCAGGCGCGCTGGCCGCTGACATGGCGCAACGACCGCAGCCGTCCAGCCAGCCTGCGCTTCAAGGGTTACCGTGCAGTGCGCATGCCCAGCCTGCTGGGCAGCTACGAGCGCCTGGCCTACGACCGCAGCCAGCCGTGGGAAAAGGACATCGTCCATTTCGACCGCTGCATCGAGGAAGCGTCGGTCGCCGCGCCCCGCGCCTACCTTGTGCCGCAGGCATGGCGCGAGGCGATAGAGCGGCTGGAGTGGAACGGCGTCGAGCTGAAGCGGCTCGCGCAAGACCAGCTCTTCGACGCGGCGCGCGTGTACCGCATCCGCGATGTGACTTCGCGCCCCGGTGCCTACGAAGGCCACATGTTCCACGATGAGGTGCTGCTGTCCGAAGGCACCGAGCCCTTCCAGGCGCGCGCGGGGGACGTTCTCGTTTCGCTGGACCAGCCGCGCGCCCGCTACGTGGTCGAGACGCTGGAGCCGCTGGCGCACGACAGCTTCTTCCGCTGGGGCTTCTTCAACAGCGTGCTGGAGAAGAAGGAGAACTTCTCGGACTACGTCTTCGAAGACACGGCGTCGCGCATGCTGGAGGAAGAGCCCGGGCTGAGGCAGCGCTTCGAGCAGTGGAAGGCCGGGAACCCCGCACTGCTGTCCGACCCGAAGGCGGTGCTGGGCTTCATCTTCACACACGGGCGGCGCCATGCGGAGGCAGGGTGGCGGCGCTATCCGGTGGTCGCGCTGATGCGATAGCAGCGGCTCAGTCCGCAGGCCGGAACCCCGGCAGCGCATGCATGCGCCGCCGCAGCGCTTCGACGAAGGCCGTGACGCGCGCCGGCCGGTACAGCCCCGGCGGCGGCGCGACGTGGACGCCGATGCCCGCGCCGTTGAGGATCGCGCGGTAGCTCGCGAGCAGGCTGTCGGTGCGGATGGGCGTGGCCGGCGTTCTACGTGGGCTACGGCGTGAAATGAAATAGCAGCTTTTTCCAAGCCGGCGCGGCGCGCCTTTCCTAAGCTGCAGTCATTCCTCAATCAACTTGCCGAACGGATGACCATGCGAGCCAGCGACGCGCAGCAAAAGACAGAGACATTCCACCAACTGCACGAGGGCCCCGCGCCGCTGGTGCTCGTCAACGCATGGGACGCGGCCAGCGCCCGAGTCGTGGAGCGCGCCGGGGCCAAGGCCATCGGCACCACCAGCGCGGGCATGGCCTGGTCGCTGGGCTACGCGGACGGCGAGCGCATGCCGGTTGGCGAACTGCTCGCGGCCTGCGCGCGCATCTGCCGCGTGGCGGGCGTGCCGGTGAGCGTGGACATCGAGAGCGGCTTCGGCGACAGCGCGCGGGCGGTGCGCGAAGTCGTGGCCGAACTGATCGGCATGGGCGCGGCCGGCATCAACATCGAGGACGGCACCCGGCCCGGCACGCGCGAGCTGGCGCCGCCCGAGGTGCTCGGCGAGCGCATCGCCGCCGTCCGCGAGCTGGATGCGCGTTTCTTCGTCAATGCGCGCACCGACGTGTACTTCGTGCCATGGGACGACCCGGTGGCGCGCTTCGAGGAGGCGCTGCGCCGGGCGAGGCTGTACGCGGCTGCGGGCGCGGACGGCATCTTCGTGCCGGGCATGTCCGACCCTGACGAGATCGCGCGGCTGTCGGGCGCGCTGGACCTGCCGCTGAACGTGTACGCGGGCTATGCGGGTGCGCCGTCGGCCGATGCCTTCGCGAAGGCCGGCGCGCGGCGCATCAGCCTTGGCTGCGGGCCGCTGCAGTCGGCACTGGGGCTGGTGAGCCGCATCGCCGCCGAGGCCTTCGGGCAGGGCCGCTTCGGCACGATGGGCGAGGGGATGCTGTCGGTCGGCGAGCTCAACGCGCTCTTTCCCGTCACGGCCTGAGCCCCCCGTGCCGCCAGGGCGGCTTCGGGTACAGTGGGCGCCCCTTGCCGCAGCCCAGCCCGTCCGAAACCGCTTCTTCGCACAGCATCCGCCTCGATGCGGTGACGCTGGTGCGCGGCAGCCACCAGGTCTTCGAGGGGCTGACGCTCAGCCTTCAGGAGGCGCGTATCGGCCTTGTCGGTGACAACGGCGCGGGCAAGAGCAGCCTGTTCCGCCTCATCAGCGGGCTCGACCAGCCCGAGCGGGGGCGAGTGGTGGTGCACGGCTGCGACACGCAGACCGACCGCGGCCAGCTCGCGAAGCACGTCGGGCTGATGTTCCAGAACCCCGACGACCAGATCATCTTTCCGACCGTGGCCGAGGAGCTGGCCTTCAGCCTCACGGCGCGCGGCGAGACGCGTCAAGCGGCACGCCGGCAGGCGCGCGATTTCCTCGCGCGGCGCGGGCTCGAAGCCTGGGCCGGGCGCGCGGTGAGCGAGCTGAGCCAGGGCCAGCGCCAGCAGGTGTGCCTGCTGGCATTGCAGATCAGCGAGCCCGCCACGCTGCTGCTCGACGAGCCCTTCGCCAGCCTCGACCTGCTGAGCCAGGCGCGCCTGGCCGCACAGCTGGAAGAGAGTGACCACCAGATCCTCGTGTCCACGCACCTGCTGGAGCATGTCTACGACTTCGAGCGCGTGCTGTGGCTGGAACAGGGCAAGGTGCGCGCCGACGGGCCGGGCCGCGAGATCTGCGAGGCCTATGCGGAGAACGTGCGCCAGCGTGCGGCGCTGGAGCGGGGCCGTCGCGATGCGTAGCCTCTATTCGGAACAGCAGACCTGGCTGCATGCGATCGCGGCCTGGGTGAAGCTCGCGGTGCTTTCGGTGTGCGGAACGCTGCTGGTGCTGGTCGAGCGGCCTGTCTATCTGGCGGTGGCCTGCGCGGCGGTGCTGCTGGCATTTGCCTCGCTCGGGCGGCCGGCGTGGCGGCGCGTGCGGATGCTGCTCGGCGTGGCCATCGCGGGCGGGCTGATCGTCGGCTTCCACTGGGCGATGGGCACCACCCTGCTTGGCGTGGCGAGTGCGCTGCGCCTGGCCAGCGCGGCCACGCTCGCGCTGATGCTCACGCTGACCACGCGCTTCGAGGACCTGCTGGCGGTGCTCGAAGCGGTGCTGCATCCGCTGCAGCGCCTGGGCGTGCCCACGGAGCGGATCGCGCTCGGCCTTGGCCTGATGCTGCGCTTCGCCGAAAATTTCTATGTGCAGTGGCAGCGCCTCGATGACGCCTACCGCGCGCGCTCGGGCCATGGCGGCGGGCTGCGGCTGCTGGCGCCGCTGACCATCCGCACGCTGCAGACGGCGGAGCGCGTGGCCGATGCGCTGGCCGCGCGGCTGGGACGCTGACCTTTTTTTGTTTTCTTCTTCTTCTTCTCGATTGCCATCGCCATGACCACCACTTCAGGCTCCCTCGCTTCCTCCCGTTCGCTGGCGTACATCGCGCTGTTCGCGGCGCTGATGGCGGTGTTCGGCCTGATCCCCAAGATCGACCTGCCCTTCGGCGTGCCGATCACGCTGCAGTCGCTGGGCGTGATGCTCGCGGGCAGCCTGCTCGGGCCGCGCCGGGGCTTCCTGGCCATCGCGCTGTTCCTGCTGGCGGTGGCGCTGGGCCTGCCGCTGCTGCCCGGCGGCCGTGGCGGCTTGAGCGTGTTCGTGGCGCCGGCCGGCGGCTTCCTGTTCGGCTGGATGTTCGGCGCCTTCGCCTGCGGCCTGCTGATGCGCCTGGCCGTGCGTCGCATCGGCGGCGCGACGGGCCCTGCGTTGCTGGCGGCGGCGTTTCTCTCGGCGCTGGCCGGCGGGATCGGTGTGGTCTACGCCTTCGGCATCGTCGGGCTCTCGCTGATCGCGCACATGTCGCTGTCGCAGGCTGCGCTGGCGATGCTGGTGTTCATTCCGGGCGACCTCATCAAGTGCGGCATCTGCGCGATGCTCGTGCAGACGGTGATGCGCGGCATGCCGGGCTGGCGGCTGGACCGCGACTGAGCTCTTTCAGGCCCCGCCGCCGMGCGTGAAGACGGTGGCCGAGAGGTAGTCCTTGCGCGGGCCCTGCACCACGTGGCGGATGGTGAAGGAGCCGTCGGGCAGGAAGCGGTAGCTGCTGTCGTAGGTGTCGGGCGCGCACAGGTGCCTGGCCGAACCGGCGAGCGCATCGCCGTCGTGCACGATGGCGATGGCATGGAACAGGCGCGGCGGCGTCTCGGCGAAATGCACCTCGAAGCCGCCTGGGGTGCGTTCGAAGATGTATTCGCGGTGCCCGTCGAACTCCTTGCCGTCGGCCAGGCGGATGCGGCCTTCCTCGCGGTACTTCAGCATTCCCTCGGCTTCCAGCGGCGTGAACCTGGCGACGCCGCTCATGGTGGCCTGGCCCTCGATGGTGCGCTGCAGGCGCCATTCGCCCGCCAGCCGGTCGAACACGGCGTCGGGGCTTCCCCAGAGGGACGGATACGGTGAAAGGGCGGCGGCCGGTTCGCTCATGCGGGGGACTCTACGACAGGCGGTGATCTGCTTGCTTGGCGGTCGATTGTTTCCATGGTGTGAACACCGCGGTTCCATTGTCTAAGGGTTTTTACTTAGATAACGGCGCACAATTCTTCCCATGGACCAGCCCTTCAGCTGATCCAGACCAAGAAACAAGAACCGAACCAATTGAAGGACACATCCAAATGACCGCCTCGAAGCTCCTCTCCGCCGTTTCCCTCGCCCTGCTGGCCGCCGCCGGCGTTGCCCACGCCGAAACCTACGAGGGTGTGCACCCGCTTACAGCGGCCGCCAGCCGCGCCGACGTCGCCGGCCAGGCCGTGGTCGCCGCGCACAGCGCCAACCCGTACGCCACCGGTGCCAGCGCCGGCCCGGCCCAAGCGATCGTCTCGACGGCCAGCCGCTCCGCCGTTCGCGCCGAAGCCGTGGCCGCCGCCCGCAGCGGTGACCCGTATGCCGAAGGCGCTTCGTCCGGCGTGGCCCCGATCGTGGCCAGCTCGGTGGATCGCGCCGCGGTTCGCGCCGCAGCCCGCGCTGCCGCCCACGGCGACGCACTGCCGCTGTAATCCGCTGCAGAGCTGAAGACAGACAGAAGGCCGGGCCATGCGGAATGCATGGCCCGGCCTTTTTGCGTCTGCCCGGATCAGCGTGCGGGCAGCAGCCGCAGTGCGGCGATAAGGACGGGCACGCCGGTGTCGTCAGCCGCGTCGCGCAGCTCGACCGACCACTGTGGGGCATCGAACCCGACGTCCGCGCGCAGTTCGCAGACATAGAGCACCCGTCCGTCGCGCGTCTCCTCGCACGAGGCGATGGCTTCGCAGCAGCATTCGCCAGCCGCATCGACGGTGCGGTGCAGCATCAGGCGCATGGCGATGCGCTCCGGCGCCACCGTGCGCTCGCCTTCCCGCGCAGCCGGTACCGTCGCGCGCAGGCGCAGCGCCAGCGGCTCGCCGGGGCGGAAGCCTTCTCCGCGCTCCAGCGACATGTTCTCCAGCGCCACCCGCACCCGGCGGCGCTCGCGCAGCCGGATGACGACGGCCATCACCGCTAGCACCGAGAAGACGCCGAAGAACGGCAGCCCCACCAGCATCCAGAGCCAATGCCAGGCGCCGGCCAATGACCAGCGCATCGCCTGCAGGCCGAACACCGCCATGAAGACCAGCACCGCGAGCGCGACCAGCCATGCAAGCCAGTCGGCCGCCGGCTTCGGCACGCGCTCCATGGCCTGCGGCATGGCGGAGGTCCACGCTCCGGGCAAGGGTTCCTCGAAGGGCGGGACTGGAAGGTGTTGCTGGGGCATGAAGAGCCGCCGAGCATAGCCAGCCGCATCGCAGGCCGTCCGGCCGGGCCGCCTTCGCCTTTCGGCGCATTGCCTTGCCCGGAGGCATCCTTCATGATGGTGCGGTGCGAAAGGGTGGCCCAGGACATCATGCTTTCGCATTACTGCGCCATGGTGGTGCGCCCGGGTGAAAATACCAGCACGCTTCCGCCAGGAAAAAAGAAAGCATGACCCGCTGCCGCCGAGGCGACAGCACAACACGCATGGCACTCACTCTCGACCCAGAAGACACGCGCGGACGCATCCACGACCTGGTGTGGAGCGGCTTTTATCCCGATGCCGATGTCGAGTGGATGATCACCGACGAGTACCTCGACCCCGACGAGCTTACCTACGAGGACCGCGCCTGGGTCAAGGCCGAGGCCGCCCGCGCATGCGCCGCCAAGCGCGCCGCCGAAGCCGAATGGCCCGAGCAGACCGAGTACGACCGGCTCGAGGCCGTGTTCGCCCAGTTGCGCGGCGAGAAAATCATCGCGCTGCACCGCGCGGGCAACACGCTCGCCGACGGCCACGACGACGTGCGCGAGCAATGGCGTGCCGCGGGCCGCATGGAATCCGGCATCCGGGGCTGCTGCTTCTATCACGCGCAGGATCTCGAACGGGCGGTGCGCACCGGCCGCCTGCACCTGGCCTTCAGCGGCGGGATGATTCCCGAGATCGAGCAGCGCGAAGCCAACACCATGGCCGTGGGCCGCCGCATCGTCGAGCTGCTGCGCGCGGCCGGCTTCGGCGTGCAGTGGAGCGGCAACATCGACGAGCGCATCGAAGCCGACCTCGGCCAATGGCGCAAGCGAGGCCCCTCCGCGTGAGCGTGCAGGCCTGGCAGCCGCCGCGCCGCATCGACGCGATCGACTTCTGGCTGCGCTCGCGGCTCCTGGCCGCCGCCCACGCACTGTGCGAGACGCTGCGGCCCTCGGCCCGCCGGTGGACCGAAGGCGGCAATGCGCTGGCCGATGCGCCCGTGCTCGCCCACTACCGCACACCCTTGTGGACCGACGGCCGCTCCGACGAGTTTCCGCTCGTGGCCGGCAAGGTGCAGAACCTGCGCATCGCGCGCCGCGCCTTCGATGCCGTCGAAGTGCCGGCCGGCGAGGTGTTGAGCTTCTGGCGGCAGCTGGGCAGGCCCGCCGCATGGCGCGGCTTCGTGCAGGGCCGCGAGCTGCGCGGCGGCTGCGTGGTGCCGACGCTGGCCGGCGGGCTGTGCCAGTTGTCGAATGCGCTGGCGACAGCGGCGTCGCGCGCGGGCTTCGAGCTGGTGGAGCGGCACGGGCACACGGCGCGCATCGAGCAGGCCGGCGCGGCCGACGGTGACGCGGTCGATGCGACGGTGTTCTGGAACTACGTCGATCTCAAGCTGCGCGCAAAGCATGCGTGGCGGCTCGAAGTGGAATTGACCGATAGCGAACTGGTGTTGCGCATCCGCGCGCGTTCTCCGCTGGCGGCACCGGCCGCTCCTGTGGTGCTGCGCCGAACGAATGACGCAGGCGCGGTATTGCCGCTGGCGCGCGGTTGCCTGAGCTGCGAACAGATCAGGTGCTTTCGTCATCGTCCGCAGGTCGACGTCGGACCCAAGGGCCGCGCCGCCGTGCTGGTCGATGGCTGGACGCCGGAGTTCGCCCGCTACCTGCGCGAGAAGCATCCACACGCGCAGCGCCTGCAGCCGGCGCCGCTGCGGCTTGCGTTCTGGCGTCTGCCCGCGACGGGCTGGCACCGTGAGACGGGGGTGCCCGCGCAGACACTGTGGGCCGTGAGCCTGCGCCGCGCGCTGTGGCAGCGACTCTGGGCGCGGCATGCAGGCCGGAGGCAGGCGAGCCTGATCGACGGCCAACGCTGGCTCGCGCAAGCCTTGGCAAGCCGCCTGACGCCGGAGCACACCGAACTGGTGGTCGAGCAGGCACTGCTGCCGCACCTGCAGCGCATCGGTGCGCTCGACGGGCGCCGCGTTGCCGTGCTGGCCAGCACGTTGCCGATGGCCGAAATCGAACAGCGGCTCGATGCCGCGGCCCGGCACTGGCCCGGTGACGGAACGCTGCGCGACTTCCGCGCAGATCCGTCGCTGGTGCGCGCCGAGACGCTGGCGCTCGCACGTGCGACTGCCATGGTCACGCCGCATGCGGAGGTCGCACGGCAGCTTGCGAAGTCGGCACCGCAAGCAGCATTGACGCAGCTCGACTGGATGCTGCCCTCGGTCAAAGCCATTGCGACCATCGAACGCAAGGGATCGCCACTTGTCGTGTTCGCCGCAAGCGCACTGGCACGCAAGGGCGCGCGCGAACTTGCCGCGGCGCTGCAAGGCTGGCCGTACCGGCTGCGCGTGCTGGGCTCGCCTTCGGATGACGCGCAGCTCTGGCGCGGCATCGCGCACGTCGAACACATGAACTGGCAAGGCGACTGGCTGGCCGGCGCCAGCGTCGTCGTGCTGCCCGCGCACGTCGAGCACGCACCACGCGCGGTGCTGCGCGCTGTGGCAGCCGGGGTGCCCGTGGTGGCCTCGACCGCATGCGGCCTCGCAGGCTTGACCGGCGTGCGCGAGGTAGCACCGGGCGACGTCGAGGCCCTGCGCGCCGCGTTGCAGGCTGCCTGCATTGCCTGAACGGAGAGGACGGATGGCATCGATCGAACAGGCCCGCGCGGCGCTGGCTTCCCATGGCGCGCTGGCGCCGCAATCCGCCGCCGAGCATTGGCGCGGAGAGATCCCGCTGCCGGCCGCCATCGAAACCTTCTACGCACAGGTTGGCCCGCTTGGCGAGTGGATCAACGACCGCGTGGGCCATGCGGGGCTCACGGTTTCGACCGCTGGTAACCCCTTCGGCATTCCGGCGCTCGCGCGCCTGTGGGATCTGCAGGCCGGCTACCGCTGGCACGGCATCACCGGCGAGCGCATTGCCGACTGGCCCGATCACTGGCTGGTGGTGGCCGACCAGGGCGCGGACCCCTTCATCTTCGACCTGACCACAGGCGCGATACAGTTCGCCCGGCATGGCGAGGGTATGTGGAAAGACGATGCGCCGATCTTTGCCGACATCCTCGTGATGGCAGCGTGCCTCGGCACTATCGGCCAAGTGTGGGACGAGGCGGGCGAGGACATCTTCATGGACGACGATTCCGTCAACCGGGTGCACCGCGTGCGCCTGATCGAGCGGCTCACTCCGCTGATTGGCGCCAGCGAGGCCGGCGACATCGCGGACCTGTTCGACTGGTAGTCAGCTGGCGCGGCGCAGGAAAAAACAACACGGGAGCAGCACTTCAATGACCATCGACCTCCAGACGCTCAAGTGCGGCGAATGCGGCAGCAGCGTGCTCAAGCGCACCGGCCTCAACGAATACACCTGCGAGCACTGCGGTTCCGTCACGCTGGTGGAAGACAACGTCTCCGACCGGCTGGAGCGCGTGCTCAACCAGGTGAAGAACGAGGCCGGCCGACGCCTCGCGGCCGAAGAGGCGCGCAGGCAGGCGCTCATGATGCGCAAGGTCGGCATCGGGGTGGCCATCGCGGTGGGCGCGGCGGTGCTCTTCGGCGTGGTGGGCGCCTTCCTCGGGGGCCGCAATGCCGACACGCGCGGCGCTGCGCAGCGTGTGGCGGCCACTGCCGACCGCACCATTCCCGTCGACGGACTCAAGCTCGACGAGCCGCGGCAGGTGCTCGTGGGCAGCGGAAGCTCGGCCAGCCCCAAGCTGCTGGTGGTGGCGCGCAACGAGACGGGCAAGCCGCTGTCGCGCGCAGGCATCCGCGCCGTGTACTACGACGGCGAGAGCAAGCTCGACGAACGCGGCGAGACGCTTCCGGTGGCCGTGCTCGAGCCCGGCGAGAGCGCTCCCCTGCTGATCGACATGCCCAGCGGCAAGAACGTCACGCGCCAGGAGTTGCGCGTGCAGAAGCTGGCCGGGCCCTACAGCGCGGTGAAGGGGCCGCGCATGGCGTTCTCGCGCGTGCGGCTGGTGCAGCAGGGCGACCGGGTGCGGCTGGTGGGGCGCATCGTCAACGACCGCAAGGACGCTACCGTGCTCGGCGGCTTCGAGGTGCTGGCCACGCTGTACGACGACGCGGGGCAGGTGATCGGCTTCGGCCATGGCTACGGGCAGGCCAACGAGATCCAGCCCGGCGGGCGGACCTCGGTGGATGTGAGCATCGCGCGCTTCGGCCGCGCGGCGGCCATCGCGGCGTGGGACTACCGCATCGGCTACAGCATCGTCGAGGCCTCGGGCGGACGCACGCCGGTGCTGAACGCCGACCGCGTGATCCGCACCGCGGGCGGCCCGGAAGGCTTCAACCCCGAACTGCGCCTGGGCACCGAAGACCTGCTGGCCGACGACAGCGAGCGCTTCGACGACAAGCAGCTCGAGCTGCTGCCGCTGGTGGACGGGCGCAACAACATCCAGCAGCGGCTCTTCCTGGGCGAGCTGGTCAACCGCAGCACCGATGCCGTCGTGCTCGCGCCGGGCGGCGTGATCTCGCGCTTCAGCGGCAGCAAGGCGCATGGCACTACAACGATCTCGGGGCTGGCCTACCTGTACCCCGGCGAGCGCTTTCCGATCTACCTGGAGCCGCAGGACATGGAGCGCTTCACCGACACGCGCATCGAGTGGAAGCCGATGCGCCGCGCCGCCTTGCCGGGCCCGCGCAAGCCGCTGGAGGTGAAGGTGACGGGCACCAAGGCCGAGATCGGCAGCGTCCTGCTCAACTTCAGCCAGCGCTTCTCCTACAAGTACGTGGTGGTCAGCGGCAGCGTGAAGAACCCGGGCACGAGCATCGTCGGCAAGGTGAAGTTGTGGGTGAGCCTGCGCGACCGCAACGGGCAGCTCACGGGCTTCAAGCTCGTGGACAACCTGCCGGCCATCGCGCCGGGCGAGAGCGTGCCCTTCCAGGCGAGCGTGGAGCAGAACGGCCGCGACTTCGCGAGCGTGACCACGCTATACCAAACCGAATAGCCCCTGAGGCGACGGAAATGGGCGGTTCGCGCCATGATCGCGCCCATGATTCCGTTCTCCATCCTCGACCTTTCCCCGATCACCGAGGGCAGCGATGCCGCGCAGTCGTTCCGCAACTCGCTCTCGCTGGCGCAGCACGGCGAGAAGCTGGGCTACACGCGCTACTGGCTGGCCGAGCACCACGGAATGCCGGGCATCGCGAGCGCGGCCACCGCCGTGCTGCTGGCCTACGTGGGGGCGGGCACATCCACCATCCGCATCGGCGCCGGCGGCGTGATGCTGCCGAACCACTCGCCGCTGGTGATTGCCGAGCAGTTCGGCACGCTCGAATCGCTCTACCCGGGGCGTGTGGACCTCGGCCTGGGGCGTGCGCCGGGCTCCGACCAGCGCACCGCGCGGGCGCTGCGGCGCAACCTGGAGTCGGACGCCGACCAGTTCCCGCAGGACGTGATCGAGCTGATGGACTTCATGTCGAAGACGCCGCAGCAGCCGGTGCGAGCCGTGCCCGGCGCGGGGCTCGAGGTGCCGGTGTGGATCCTCGGTTCCAGCACCTTCGGCGCGCAACTCGCCGCGCATCTGGGGCTGCCCTACGCATTCGCTTCGCACTTCGCGCCCCAGCAGATCATGCAGGCCATCCAGATCTACCGCGAGACCTTCAAGCCATCTGCCCAGCTGCAGAAGCCGTACGTGATGCTGGGCTTCAACGTGTTCGCGGCCGATACCGATGAAGAGGCCGAGTTCCGCGCCACCTCGTGGCAGCAGGCCTTCGTGAACCTGCGCAGCGGGCGGCCGGGGCGCCTGCCGCCGCCAGTGCAAAACTATCGGCAGAAGGTCGGCCCGGCGGAGAACGCGCTGCTCGACTCGGTGCTGTCGTGCTCGGCGGTCGGCTCGGTCGAGACGGTGAAGAAGGGCGTGGAAGCCTTCGTCGCGCGCACCGGCGCCGACGAACTCATGATCACCTCGCAGGTGTTCGACCATGTCGCCCGGCTGCGCTCGTACGAGCTGCTGGCCGAGGCGTTTCGCTAGGCTCGCCCCCAGGCTTCGCGCACTTCGTGTCGCGCGCGCCTTCCCCCTACCGGGGGCAACACCTGAGGCCCGGCAAAGCCGGTTCCTCGGTGTTCCACGAAAAAGCGGGGCGCGGCTGCTACGCCGCCCGCTTGCGGGCTTCCTCGTCGACGAGGTCTTTCTTCGAGAGCTTGCCCACCGGCGTCTTGGGCAGCTCGGCGCGGATCTCCAGCGCGCCGATCATCTCGTGCTTGCCCAGGCGGTTCTTCAAGAATGACTTGAGCGCGTCGAGCGTCAGTTCGGGCGCGCCTTCTTTCAGCTTCACGAAGGCTTTCGGCGACTGGCCGCGGTACTCGTCGGGAATGCCGATCACGCAGACCTCGGCCACCGAGGGGTGCTCGTACACCGCTTCTTCCAGCACGCGCGGATAGACGTTGTAGCCGCCGCACAGCAGCATGTCCTTGGTACGGTCGACGATGTAGAGGTAGCCGTCGGAATCCATCTTCGCCACGTCGCCGCTGCGGAAGTAGCCGTCGGGCGTCATCGAATCGGCCGTGGCCTCGGGGTTGTTCCAGTAGCCCTTCATCACGTTGGGGCCCTTGATGCAGAGCTCGCCCGCTTCGCCGAAGGCGGCGACGTCCTTCGAGGGATCGTCCAGGCTCACGAGCTTGATGCGCACCTGCGGCAGCGGCATGCCGCAGGAGCCCGCCTTGCGCAGGCCGCGCGCGGGCGTGAAGGTGCCCACGGGCGAGGTCTCGGTCATGCCCCAGCCCTCGTTGAGGTGGCAGCCGGTGAGCTCGAAGAAGCGCTGCTCCACCTCCACCGGCAGCGGCGCGCCGCCCGAGCCGCAGAACTTGAGCGAGCGCAGGTCCATCTCCCCGGCCTTGGGGTGCGAGAGGATCGCGGTGTACATCGTCGGCACGCCGGGGAACACGCTGATGCGGCTGGCGGCGAGCTCGTTCATCACCGCGTCGACGTCGAAGCGCGTGTGCAGCACCAGCGCCGCGCCCAGGCGCACGCCGAGCAGCATCGCGGCGCTGAGCGCGAAGATGTGGAAGAGCGGCAGCACCACCAGGAAGCGCTCCTTGCCTTCCTCCAGGATGGGCGGCTCGCCCCGGGTCGATTCGTAGTACTGCGCCGAGGCGGAAGTCAGGTTGGCGTGGGTGAGCATCGCCCCCTTGGGCAGGCCGGTGGTGCCGCCGGTGTACTGCAGCACCACGATCTCTTCGGCGAGGTCGCCCAGCGGATAGGTCTTGTGCGTGCCTTCGCTTTTCAGCAGATCGGTGAAGCGCACATGCCGGTCGTCCACGGGCACGGGGGCGATCTGGCCGGCGCCCTGCAGCTGGGCCTGCACCTTGTCGCCCATGGCGCCGTAGTCGCCGAGGCTGCCGACCACCAGCGTCTTCAGGCGCGAGTTGTCGAGCAGGCGCGCCATCTGCGGGTAGAGGTTGACGAGGTCGAGCGTGACGAGGATGTCGGTCCGGCTGTCCTCGATCTTGTGGGCCAGCACGCGTTCGGCGTCCAGCGGCGAGTAGTTGACCACCGTGCCGCCGGCCTTCAGCACCGCGAAGAAGGCGATCGGGTAGTGCGGCGTGTTCGGCAGGTAGAGGCCGACGTGCACGCCGGGCTTCACGCCCAGGTCCTGCAGGCCCTTGGCGGCACGCTCGACGGCGGCTCCGAGCTCGCGATAAGTGATGACTTGGCCCATGAACTCCACGGCGGAACGATCGGGCCAGCGCTCGACGGCTTCGTCGAGCATCTGCTGAACCGGCTTCACGGGCAGTTCGGCGTCCCAGCGCATGCCCTCGGGGTAGGCGCGTGTCCAGGGGAGGGTGTCGCCGGCATTCGCGGCGGTGGAAGGTGTGGCCATGCGTCTTGTCTCCGCTTGCGGTTGTCTCGTGAATGGCGTGGCGGGTCTTGCTGCCGCCTTCGTCCGGAATCACTTTAGCGCCGGCCCTCCCGTCGATGGCCTTCGGGCTGACAAACCGGCGACACGGGTTTTCCCGATTTCCCACACGCCGCAGGCCCCTTGCGCGGGGCTGGGACAATAGGGGGCTTATGGCAAAGCATCGGATCGTTGTGGGACTCAGCGGCGGAGTGGACTCCGCGGTGACGGCGCACCTGCTCAAACAGCAGGGGCACGAGGTGGTCGGCATCTTCATGAAGAACTGGGAAGACGACGACGACAGCGAATATTGCTCGTCCAACATCGACTTCGTGGACGCCGCCAGCGTGGCCGACGTGCTGGGCATCGAGATCGAGCACGTCAATTTCGCGGCCGACTACAAGGATCGCGTGTTCGCCGAGTTCCTGCGCGAGTACAAGGCCGGCCGCACGCCCAACCCCGACGTGCTGTGCAACGCCGAGATCAAGTTCAAGGCCTTCCTCGACCACGCCATGCGGCTGGGCGCCGAGAAGATCGCCACCGGGCACTACGCCCGCGTGCGGCTGAACGAGGCCACCGGCGGGCACGAACTGCTCAAGGGGCTCGATCCGTCGAAGGACCAGAGCTACTTTCTGCACCGCCTGAACCAGGCGCAGTTGTCGAAGACGCTGTTCCCCGTGGGCGAGCTGCACAAGACCGAGGTGCGCCGCATCGCCGAGGAAATCGGCCTGCCCAACGCGAAGAAGAAGGATTCGACCGGCATCTGCTTCATCGGCGAGCGGCCGTTCCGCGAGTTCCTGAACCGTTACATCTCCAAGGAGCCGGGCCCGATCAAGGACGACCGCGGCCGCAAGCTGGGCGAGCACCAGGGGCTGAGCTTCTACACGCTCGGACAGCGGCAGGGGCTGGGCATCGGCGGCGTGAAGGAAAAGGGCGCACAGCGCGGCTCGGGCGACCATTCGCCGTGGTTCGTGGCGCGCAAGGATGTCGAGAAGAACACGCTGTGGGTGGTGCAGGGGCATGACCATCCGTGGCTGCTGTCGTCGGAACTGAAGGCGGACGACGCGAGCTGGATCGCCGGTGAGGCGCCGGTGCCGGGCGCCTATGGCTCGAAGGCACGTTATCGGCAGGCCGATGCGGCCTGCGAGATGGACGCGGTGGAGGGTGGGGCGAACCCTGCCGTCTTCGGGCTGCGCTTCGGCGACGCGCAATGGGCGGTGACGCCGGGGCAGTCGGCGGTGCTCTATGACGGCGAGCGCTGTCTGGGCGGCGGCGTCATCGTCTGACGAAGCTTTTCGATTCAGGGCGCTGATCGCACCGAGTCGTCGACGTAAACCACGTCGAGCGGGTGCCGCTTGCCGGCCAAGTGGTCTTCCACGCACTGGAGCAGCAGCGGGCTGCGGTGCCGCGCCACGCTCGCGCGGATCTCGTCGACCGTCATCCAGACGGTGCGCACGATGCCTTCGTCGAGCGGGCGGCCTTCCTCGAACTTGCCCAGCATGCCAGTGAAGGCGAAGCGCATGTAGGTGGTGTCTTCGCCGCGCTCCGCCAGTGGACGCGAGCGGGCCATATAGATGCCGATGAGCGCAGTTGGCGTGAAATGATGGGCGGTTTCTTCCAGGGTCTCGCGCGCGCAGCCTTCAGCCGGTGACTCGCCAGGGTCGAGATGGCCAGCTGGCGTGTTGAGGCGGAGGCCGTCGGGGGTCTGCTCCTCGACCAGCAGGAAATGCCCTTCGCGCTCGATCACCGCAGCGACGGTGACATTGGGCTTCCAGCGCGGAGTTGTCATCTTTTGGGTCTCTTACTTCAGTACATAGCCGCTGAAGCGCCAGACGCGGTCCTGGTCCAGGTGGAAGCTGACGAGTTCGCGCACCGTGCCGTCGGGCTTGTTCGAGAAGCGGGTTTCGTACTCGACGCTGATGTACTGGCCGGCGGTGTCGGCGTCGGGGTCGGCGACGACCTGCCGGTTGACCGCCACCCAGGTGCGCATCTGGGGTGCCCCGATGGGCGCCCGGCTTCGGCTGACCTGGCTGGTGAAGTCGGCGCGGGTGACGCGCTTGCGGGTGGCGGGCGTGGCGCCGTCCCACAGCTCACCGATGCGGCCCTGGTCGATCATCTGGATCGCCAGCATGCCGCCGCGCACCATGTCGCTGGCTTCGACTTCTTCCGCGGCAGCGGCTGGACCCAGCCAGCTCAAGAGCAATGTGATGGCAAGCAGCAGCCGGATCATCGGATTCATTCGTCTCGTTCCTTGGTGCGGTGCGCGCATGTCGCAAGCCGTTGGAGAGACTACTGTAGCTCGCCCGGAATTCCGGACTCAGCGCGCGCCGACTACTCCGGGCAACAGCAGCGCATCGGCATCGATGGTTTCGAGCCGGTAGCCCAGGCCGTAGATGGCCAGCAGCAGGAAGCCGTTGGCCGGACGCAGGTCCAGCTTGGTCCGCAGGCGCGAGATGTGGGTGTCGAGCGAGCGCGAGAGCGCCTCGATGCCGAGGCCCCAGACAGCCTCGTGCAGATGCTCCCGCGACAGCAGCCTGCCGAGGTTCTGGAACAGGAAGAGCGCGAGTTCGTATTCACGATTCTTCAGTTCTACCTGTACGCCGCGCACCTTGAGCACGCGCGAGGGCGGATAGAAGTGATAGGGGCCGAAGATCAGCTCGGTTTCGTGCTGGGCCGGGTAGGAGCGGCGCAGCAGCGCATTGACGCGGGCCTCGAGCTCGCCCGCGCGGGCGGGCCTGGCCATGAAGTCGTCGGCACCGGCGTTGAGGCCCTCGACCATGTCGGCCTCGCCGGGTTTGTCGGCGACGAAAAGAATGGGGAGCCGGCTGTTGAGATCCCCGCGGATGGTTGCGACCACCTCGGGACCCTTCATGTCAGGGAGATTCCAGCCGAGTATCAGCAGGTCGAAGGTCTGGCGGCGCATGGCCTGCAGCAGCGCCTTTCCCTCCGTGTATGGATGGCACTCGTGTTCGAGCGCCGTCATCGTTCGATGGATCTGCTTGAATTGATCTACACCGTCGTCGAGTACCGCGATTCGCATTCCAGCCCCTTTTTTCCTCCCTTCGTCAGCTTCCGTGAACTGGCGATTGATTGAGGGGAAGTGTATCTATCTGCGACTAAGGTAAAGTTTTTGAGATTGCAACTAATGCACGCAATTCACCTGTTTCTGAAGGCCTGTTAACGAAATTGAGTGCAGTTGGATACAAATGGAGATTTTGCTCAGCGAGCGTCCGCCGAACCGGCGTCGGTGTCCTTGCCATGGCAATCCGCTCGGCGCGGAGGGCAAAAGTATTCCATCTGTTCTCGCCGGACTCTAGCGAATACCCGAATTAGCTATCAATTGGATAGCTGAAGTTATAGTATCCATAAGCTCTTCAACGCTTTGTGATGAAAACGACAGAGCGCTCCGGCGACAGTGATCGGCTGTAATCTTGCTGTAAGCTGCCGGCACATTCCCCCTGTGCCCCTTGCTCTGAGGAGATCTCTATGCTGATAGGCGTGCCCGCCGAGACACTGGCAGGCGAAACCCGCGTGGCTGTTACACCCGAGACGGTGAAGAAACTGGTTGCCTCAGGGCACACCGTACGGGTGCAGGCGGGGGCGGGCGTGGCCGCCAGCGTCACCGACGGCGCCTACCAGACCGCGGGGGCCGAGATCACCGATCAGGCGGGCGCCTTCTGCGCCGACATGGTCCTCAAGGTGCGCACGCCCACCGATGCGGAAACCGCGCTGCTCAAATCGGGCGCCGTCGTCATCGGCATGCTCAACCCCTTCGACGCGGCCGGCCTGCAGCGCCTGGCCGCCGCCGGCGTCACCGGCTTCGCGCTCGAGGCAGCCCCCCGCACCACCCGCGCCCAGAGCATGGACGTGCTCAGCTCGCAGGCCAACATCGCCGGCTACAAGGCCGTGATGATCGCGGCGGACAAGTACCAGCGCTTCTTCCCCATGCTCATGACCGCGGCCGGCACCGTGAAGGCCGCACGCGTCGTCATCCTGGGCGTGGGCGTCGCGGGCCTGCAGGCCATCGCCACCGCCAAGCGGCTGGGCGCGGTCATCGAGGCGTCCGACGTGCGCCCCAGCGTCAAGGAGCAGATCGAGTCGCTGGGCGGCAAGTTCATCGACGTGCCCTACGAGACCCAGGAAGAGAAAGACGCGGCCGAGGGCGTCGGCGGCTATGCCCGCCCGATGCCCGCGAGCTGGCTCACGCGCCAGCAGGCCGAGGTCGCCAAGCGCGTGGCGCTGGCGGACGTGGTCATCAGCACCGCGCTCATTCCAGGACGTGCCGCACCCACCCTCATCACGGAGGACATGGTCAAGTCCATGAAGCCGGGCTCCGTCATCGTGGACATCGCGGCCGGCAAAGGGCCCGAGGGTGTAGGCGGCAACTGCCCGCTGTCCGAGGCCGACAGGACCGTCGTGAAGCACGGCGTGACCATCGTGGGCGAGACCAACCTCGCCGCGCTGGTGGCGGCCGACGCCTCGGCGCTGTATGCACGCAACGTGCTCGACTTCCTCAAGCTCATCGTCACCAAGGAGGGCGCGCTGAAGATCGACCTCGAGGACGACATCGTCGCCGCCTGCCGCGTCACCCACGACGGCCAGGTCACGAAGAAATAACGAAACAAGCAACGCCCGTCGAGGAGAAGAACATGGACATCGTCTCTCACACAGTCATCAACCTGATCATCTTCGTGCTGGCCATCTACGTGGGCTACCACGTCGTGTGGACCGTCACGCCCGCGCTGCACACGCCGCTGATGGCCGTGACCAACGCCATCTCGGCCATCGTGATCGTGGGTGCCATGCTGGCGGCCGCGCTCACCGACACGCCCCTGGGCAAGACCATGGGCGTGCTGGCCGTGGCGCTGGCCGCGGTGAACGTCTTCGGCGGCTTCCTCGTCACGAGGCGCATGCTGGAGATGTTCAAGAAGAAGGACAGGAAGGCCGCACCGAAGGCTGAAGAGGGAGCCGCCAAGTGAGCATGAACCTCGTCACGCTGCTGTACCTCGTCGCCAGCATCTGCTTCATCCAGGCCCTGAAGGGCCTGAGCCATCCCACCACCTCCATCCGCGGCAACATCTTCGGCATGACCGGCATGGCCATTGCCGTGCTGACCACCGGGGCGCTGATCTACAAGCTCGCCAGCGGCAATCTCGGCGGCCTGGGCTACGTGCTGGTTGCGCTGGTGCTCGGCGGCGGCCTGGGCGCCTACATGGCCAACAAGGTCGAGATGACCAAGATGCCCGAGCTGGTCGCCTTCATGCACAGCATGATCGGCCTGGCGGCGGTGTTCATCGCGGTGGCCGCCGTGGCCGAGCCGCATGCCTTCGGCATCGCGCTCAAGGGCGACCCGATTCCGGGCGGTAACCGGCTGGAACTCTTCCTGGGGGCGGCCATTGGCGCCATCACCTTCAGCGGCTCCGTCATCGCCTTCGGCAAGCTCTCGGGCAAGTACAAGTTCCGCCTGTTCCAGGGCGCGCCCGTGCAGTTCGCGGGCCAGCACATGCTCAACCTCGTGCTGGGCCTGGCGACCATCGGCTTGGGGCTGCTGTTCGTTTTCACCGAAAGCTGGCCGGCCTTCTTCGCGATGCTGGCGCTGGCCTTCGTGATGGGCGTGCTCATCATCATCCCGATCGGCGGGGCGGACATGCCGGTGGTGGTGTCGATGCTCAACAGCTACTCGGGCTGGGCGGCCGCGGGCATCGGCTTCAGCCTGAACAACGCGATGCTGATCGTGGCGGGCTCGCTGGTGGGCTCCTCGGGCGCCATCCTGAGCTACATCATGTGCAAGGCCATGAACCGCTCGTTCTTCAACGTGATCCTGGGCGGCTTCGGCGGCGAGGCCGCCACCACCGGCGGCGCGGCCAAGGAGCAGCGGCCGGTGAAGACCGGCAGCGCCGACGACGCGGCCTTCGTGCTCGGCAATGCCGAGACGGTGGTGATCGTGCCGGGCTATGGCCTCGCGGTGGCGCGTGCCCAGCACGCGGTGAAGGAGCTCGCGCAGAAGCTCGTGGAGAAGGGCATCACCGTGAAGTACGCCATCCACCCGGTGGCGGGCCGCATGCCCGGCCACATGAACGTGCTGCTGGCCGAGGCCGAGGTGCCCTACGACCAGGTGTTCGAGATGGAGGACATCAACGGTGAGTTCGGCCAGGCCGACGTGGCGATCATCCTGGGCGCCAACGACGTGGTGAACCCGGCTGCCCACACCAAGGGCAGCCCGATCTACGGCATGCCGATCCTGGAGGCCTACAAGGCCAAGACCGTCATCGTGAACAAGCGATCCATGGCCGCGGGCTACGCCGGCCTGGACAACGAACTCTTCTACATGGACAAGACAATGATGGTCTTTGGCGATGCCAAAAAAGTAGTGGAAGATATGGGCAAGGCCATCGAATAGGCCGAAGGTCCCCGTCCGCTCAGCGGATGAGCTCTTCGCGGCGCCACTTCGTGCGCCGTTTTCGTTTTCAACAGTCCGACTCCCGGAGGAGACAAATCCAATGACCGATCGTCCCTGGCTCAGCAGCTATCCGCAGGGTGTGCCTGCCGATATCGATGCCTCGCAGTACCCCTCGCTGGTCGCGCTCATGGAGGAAAGCTTCACCAAGTACGCCGACCGCACGGCCTACAGCTTCATGGGCAAGGACATCAGCTACGGCGAGACCGACAGGCAGAGCAAGTCCTTTGCCGGCTACCTGCAGAGCCTGGGCCTCGCCAAGGGCGACCGCGTCGCGGTGATGATGCCCAACTGCCCGCAGTACCCGATCGCGGTCGCGGGCATCCTGCGCGCGGGCCTCATCCTGGTCAACGTCAATCCGCTGTACACGCCGCGCGAGCTGGAGCACCAGCTCAAGGACTCCGGCGCGAAGGCCATCGTCATCATGGAGAACTTCGGCACCACACTGCAGCAATGCATCGCGGCCACGCCGGTCAAGCACATCGTGCTGGCCTCCATGGGCGACCGCCTCGGCTTTCTGAAGGGTGCGCTCGTCAACTACGTGGTGCGCAGCGTCAAGAAGATGGTGCCTGCCTTCAGCCTGCCGGGCGCGGTGCGTTTCAACGACGCGCTCGACAAGGGCGCGGGTGCTCCGCCCAAGCCCGTGGCCATCGGCCCCGACGACGTGGCGGTGCTGCAGTACACCGGCGGCACCACCGGCGTGTCGAAGGGCGCGGTGCTCCTGCATCGCAACGTGATCGCCAACGTGCTGCAGTCCGAAGCGTGGAACGAGCCGGTCATGAACAAGGTGCCGGCCAACGAGCAGCCCACCGGCGTGTGCGCGCTGCCGCTGTATCACATCTTCGCGTTCACGGTCGGCATGATGCTGAGCATGCGCACGGGCGGCAAGCTGATCCTGATCCCGAATCCGCGCGACATTCCCGGCGTGCTGAAGGAGCTGTCGAAGCACACCATCCACAGCTTCCCGGCCGTCAACACGCTCTTCAACGGGCTGGCGAACCACCCCGACTTCAACACCGTCAACTGGAAGAACCTGAAGGTCTCGGTCGGCGGCGGCATGGCGGTGCAGGCCGCGGTGGCGAAGCTCTGGCTCGAGAAGACCGGCTGCCCGATCTGCGAGGGCTACGGCCTGTCCGAGACCTCGCCCTCTGCCACCTGCAACCCGACCAACAGCACGGCCTACACCGGCACCATCGGCTTGCCGCTGCCGAGCACCTGGCTCAAGCTGCTCGACGACGACGGCAACGAGGTGCCCGTCGGCGAACGCGGCGAGATCGCCATCAAGGGCCCGCAGGTGATGGCCGGCTACTGGCAGCGCCCCGACGAGACCGCGAAGGTCATGACGGCCGACGGCTACTTCAAGAGCGGCGACATCGGCGTGGTCGACGAGCGCGGCTACTTCAAGGTGGTCGACCGCAAGAAGGACATGATCCTGGTGTCGGGCTTCAATGTGTACCCGAACGAGATCGAGGACGTGGTCGCACTGATTCCGGGCGTGCTCGAATGCGCGGCGGTCGGGGTGCCCGACGACAAGACCGGCGAGGCCGTGAAGCTCGTGATCGTCAAGAAAGACCCTTCGCTCACGGAGGCGCAGGTGCGCGAATACTGCAGAGCAAACCTTACGGGTTACAAGCAGCCGCGCATCGTAGAGTTTCGTACCGACATGCCGAAGACGCCGGTCGGGAAAATCCTTCGCCGCGAACTGCGCGACGCGAAGAAGTAGGCACAGAAGTAAGGGTTCGGCCCGGGTGGGGCCGAGGCATCGATCTTGCATATTCGCGGGTCGATGCTCAGGTTTGCCTTTACCCGTTTGAGTCTGTTGGTGCCGACCTTCTTCGGCATGACACTGCTCGCTTTCTTCCTCATCCGGCTGGTGCCGGGCGACCCCATCGAGACGATGGCCGGCGAGCGCGGCATCGACCCCGCGCGCCATGCCGAACTTCGCACCGCCTACGGCTTCGACAAGCCGGTGATCGTGCAGTACGGCATCTACATCGCCCGCGTGCTGCACGGCGATCTCGGCAAGTCGATCATCACGCAGGACACGGTGATGAGCGAGTTCCTCTCGCTCTTTCCGGCGACCGTCGAGCTTGCGGTGTGCGCCATTCTTTTCGCGCTGCTGCTCGGGCTTCCGGCCGGCATCCTCGCGGCGGTGCGGCGCAACTCCATCTTCGATCATGGCGTGATGGCCACTTCGCTCACCGGCTACTCGATGCCGATCTTCTGGTGGGGGCTGCTGCTGATCCTGTTCTTTTCGGTGCAGCTCGGATGGACGCCCGTGTCAGGGCGCATCGCGGTGCAGTACTACATCGAGCCGGAGACAGGCTTCCTGCTGATCGACTCGCTGCGCGCCGGCGACACCGGCGCATTCTGGTCGGCGCTGCATCACCTGATACTGCCGGCCGTCGTGCTCGGCACCGTGCCGCTCGCGGTGATCGCGCGCATGACGCGTTCGGCCATGCTCGAGGTGCTCGGCGAGGACTACATCCGCACCGCGCGCGCCAAGGGTCTTTCGCGCTTTCGCGTGGTCGGGTTGCACGCGTTGCGCAATGCGCTCATTCCGGTGGTGACGGTGATCGGCCTGCAGGTGGGCGTGCTGTTCACGGGCGCGATCCTCACCGAAACCATCTTCTCCTGGCCCGGCGTCGGCAAGTGGCTCATCGAGGCCATCGGCCGGCGCGACTACCCGGTGCTGCAGGGCGGCATGCTGCTGCTCGGCGGCATCGTGATGCTGGTCAACCTTCTCGTAGACGTGGCGTACGGCGTCATCAACCCGCGGATCAGGAAATGACCCTCAGGCTGCGTGCACTTCGTGCCGCTAGGCCAACCCCCTTGCAGGGGGCAACACCAGCGGCCCGGCAGAGCCGGTTGCGCGGCGTTCCGGAAATAGGCCGCGCGTGCAGTCAGCGCGTGCAGGGAAACTGATTTCGTGATGACACAGACAATTGCTTCCGGTGCGGGCACCGCACCCCCCGGCCCCTGGCGCGAGTTCTGGACGGCCTTCTCGGCCAACCGGGGCGCGGTCATCGGGCTCGCCACCATCGTCTTGCTGCTCCTGGTCGCGCTGTTCGCGCCGTGGATCGCGCCGCACGCACCGAACGAGACCAACAGCGCCGTCTTCCTGCAGCCGCCGGCGTGGCAGAAGGGCGGCTCCATGAGCAACCTGCTGGGCACCGACGCCATCGGCCGCGACATTCTTTCGCGGCTCATGTACGGCGCGCGGCTGTCGCTTTCGATCGGCGTCGCGGTGGTGGCGCTTTCTGTGGTCGCGGGCGTGGTGCTCGGGCTCATCGCGGGCTTCTTCCGCGGCGTGCTCGAGATCGCGATCATGCGGCTGATGGACATCGTGCTCACGCTGCCCAGCCTGCTGCTGGCCATCGTGATCGTCGCGATCCTCGGGCCGGGGCTCGTCAATGCGATGCTCGCCGTGGCCATCGTGGTGCTGCCGCACTACGTGCGCATCACGCGCGCCGCCGTCATCGCCGAGGTCTCGCGCGACTACGTGACCGCCGCGCGCGTGAGCGGCGCCGGCACGCTGCGGCTGATGTTCCGCGAGGTGTTGCCCAACTGCGCCGCGCCGCTGATCGTGCAGGCCTCGCTCGGCATCTCCACCGCCATCCTCGATGCGGCGGCGCTCGGCTTCCTCGGGCTCGGTGCACAGCCGCCTTCGCCCGAGTGGGGAACCATGCTGGCCGATGCGCGGGAGTTCGTGCTGCGCGCGTGGTGGGTCGTCACCTTCCCGGGCATGGCGATCCTCGCGGCGGTGCTGGCTTTCAATCTTCTGGGTGACGGGCTGCGCGATGCGCTCGATCCGAAGCTCAAGCGCTGAAGCAAAGGAAGGAAGAAAAGATGCCTTTGCTTGACATCAAGGATCTGCACGTCGAGTTTCCCACTCAAGGCGGCGTGCTGCATGCGGTCGACGGCGTGAGCCTCACGCTCGAGGAAGGCGAGGTGCTCGGTATCGTCGGCGAATCGGGCTCGGGCAAGAGCGTCACGATGATGGCGCTGATGGGCCTCGTCGGCTTCCCAGGCCGCGTGCGAGCCGATCACATGCGCTTCGCGGGCAAGGACCTGCTCGGCATTTCCGACAAGGCGCGCCGCGCGCTGGTCGGCAAGGAAGTCGCGATGATCTTCCAGGAGCCGACCACCAGCCTCAACCCCTGCTTCACCGTCGGCTTCCAGCTGATGGAGACGCTGCGGCTGCACCTGAAGCTCGACAAGCGCGAAGCGAAGAAGCGCGCGACCGAGCTGCTGGAGCAGGTGGGCATCCCGGCCGCGTCGTCGCGCCTGGGCAGCTATCCGCACCAGCTCTCGGGCGGCATGAACCAGCGCGTGATGATCGCGATGGCCATCGCCTGCAACCCGCGCCTGCTGATCGCCGACGAGCCCACCACCGCGCTCGACGTGACCATCCAGGCGCAGATCCTCGACCTGCTGCGCGACCTGCAGAAGGAGCGCGGCATGGCGCTGGTGCTCATCACGCACAACATGGGCGTGGTCAGCGAGATGGCGCAGCGCATTGCCGTGATGTACGCGGGGCAGGTGATGGAGCACCAGCGCGTCGACCGCCTCTTCGCGTCGCCGCAGCATCCCTACACCGAGGCGCTGCTCGCGGCGCTGCCCGAGCGCGCCGCGCCCGAGGGGCGCCTTGCCACCATCAGCGGCGTGGTGCCCGGCGTGCACGACCGACCCGCCGGCTGCCTGTTCGCGCCGCG
The DNA here is from genome assembly GCF_030462475.1 of Variovorax sp. CAN15. GTDB lineage: Bacteria > Pseudomonadota > Gammaproteobacteria > Burkholderiales > Burkholderiaceae_C > Variovorax. Next base: position 166,046 of record NZ_JASMRZ010000001.1, on the reverse strand, counting down.
CTGCGGCTACGTTACCGAGCGCGCCTGCCAGGTGCGGCCGGCGCTGCGCGAGTCGAACGGGGCCGAGGTGCGCTGCCACTTTCCGCTCGGTGATCAGGGCCGCGCGCAAGCCATCGCGAGCGATCCGCCGAAGCAGCGGGCGGCGGAGGTCGCGGCATGAGCGAGGCCTCGACCAACGCATCGGCCACCGAAGTGGTCGTCGAGGCGAAGAACCTCCAGCGCACCTACGACATCCGCCGCGGGCTGTTCCGCGCGCCTTCGCACTTGCGCGCGGTGGGAGACATCTCCTTCCGAATCGAGCGCGGCCGCACGCTGGCAGTGGTCGGCGAATCGGGCTGCGGCAAGTCGACGCTGGCGCGCATGGTTGCGCTGATCGAGAAGCCGACGGCGGGCCAGCTCACGCTGGTCGGCGCGGACGCGGTGAGTCCGCCGCCGGAGCGCAGGCGCGAGCTGCGCAAGGCCGTGCAGCTGGTGTTCCAGAACCCGTACGGCTCGCTCAATCCGCGCAAGAAGATCGCGACGGTGCTCGAAGACCCGCTGGCCATCAACACCGCCTTGAGCAAGCAGGAGCGTGCCGCGAAGGCGCGCGACATGCTCGCGCGCGTGGGCCTGCGGCCCGAGTACGCCAACCGCTATCCGCACATGTTCTCCGGCGGCCAGCGCCAGCGCATCGCCATCGCGCGCGCGCTGATGCTGAGCCCGCGCCTGCTGGTGGCCGACGAGCCGGTGTCGGCGCTCGACGTGTCGATACAGGCGCAGGTGCTGAACCTGCTGGCCGACCTGCAGGCCGAGCTGGGCCTGGCGTATCTCTTCATCTCGCACGACCTCGGCGTGGTGCGGCACATCGCGCACGACGTGCTCGTGATGTACCTCGGCCATGCGGTGGAGCAGGGGCCGAAATCGCGCATCTTCTCGCGGCCGCTGCATCCGTACACGCAGGCGCTCCTGGCTTCCACGCCGGGGCTCAGCAGCCAGCGCATCGTGCTCAAGGGCGAGCTGCCGTCGCCGCTGAATCCGCCTTCGGGCTGCGTGTTCAGCACGCGCTGCCCGCACGTGGAGCAGCGCTGCCGCGAGGAGCGGCCGCTGCTGCGCGTGCTCGACGAGCGGCAGGTGGCCTGCCATTTCTCGGAGAAGTTCCTCGAAGGCGCGCCGCTGGTGCGCGCCGACGTTCCGCCCGCCGCCTCCATCGCGATGGCGACGAATCCCTAGCGTTCCCTCAGTTCCCGTGTCGTTCTCGCAGTTCTTTCAACCGTGTATCAAGGAGTCCACATGAAGACCCAGCCCACCGTTTCGCGCCGCTCACGAAGCCTGGCGCTCCTGGCACCTGCAGCGCTCGCAGCCCTTACCCTGGCCTGCGGCGCGGTGTCCGCCAAGACGCTGGTTTATTGCTCGGAGGGCAGCCCCGAGAATTTCTATCCGGGGATGAACACCACCGGCACCTCGTTCGACGTGACCACGCAGGTCTACAACACCATCGTCGAGTTCGAGCGCGGCGGCACCAAGGTCGTGCCGGGCCTGGCCGAGAAGTGGGACATCTCCGCCGACGGCACGGTGTACACCTTCCACCTGCGCAAGGGCGTGAAGTGGCACAACACGAGCAAGAGCTTCAAGCCCACGCGCGACTTCAACGCCGACGACTTCATCTTCATGCTGGAGCGGCAGTGGAAGGAGAGCGATCCCTTCTTCAAGGTCACAAGCCAGAACCACTCCTACTTCAACGACATGGGCATGCCCAAGCTGCTGAAGACGGTGGACCGCATCGACGACTACACAGTGAAGATCGTGCTGAACCAGCCCGAGGCACCTTTCCTCGCGAACCTGGCGATGCAGTACGCGGGCATCCAGTCGAAGGAATACGCCATTGCCATGCTGAAGGCGGGCACGCCCGAGAAGGTCGACCAGGACCCGATCGGCACCGGCCCCTTCTACCTCGTGCAGTACCAGAAGGACGCGATCATCCGCTTCAAGGCCTTCCCGCAGTACTGGGGCGGCAAGGCGAAGATCGACGACCTCGTGTTCGCGATCACGCCCGATGCCTCGGTGCGCTGGGCCAAGCTGCAGAAAGGCGAGTGCCATGTCATGCCGTACCCGAACCCGGCCGACCTCGACGCGATCCGCAAGGACCCGAACGTGCAGCTGCTGGAGCAGCCGGGCCTGAACGTGGGCTACCTCTCGTACAACACGACGAAGAAGCCCTTCGACGACGTGCGCGTGCGCAAGGCCATCAACATGGCGATCAACAAGAAGGCCATCATCGACGGCGTGTACCTCTCGACCGGCGTGGCCGCGAAGAACCCGATCCCGCCGACCATGTGGTCCTACAACGACGCAGTGAAGGACGACCCGTACGACCCCGAAGCCGCCAGGAAGCTGCTGGCGCAGGCCGGCTACCCCGACGGCTTCTCGACCGACCTGTGGGCCATGCCGGTGCAGCGCCCGTACAACCCGAACGCCAAGCGCATCGCCGAGCTGATGCAGGCCGACCTCGCCAAGATCAACGTCAAGGCCGAGATCAAGAGCTTCGAGTGGGGCGAGTACCGCAAGCGCCTGCAGGCCGGCGAGCACCAGATGGGCATGCTGGGCTGGACCGGCGACAACGGCGACCCGGACAACTTCCTCTACACGCTGCTGGGCTGCGCCTCGGCGAAATCGGCCAGCGGCAGCAACATCTCGAAGTTCTGCTACCAGCCGTATGAAGACCTCGTGGTGAAGGCCAAGAGCGCGACCAAGCAGTCCGAGCGCGACGCGCTCTACAAGAAGGCCCAGCTGATCTTCAAGGAGCAGGCGCCGTGGTTCACCATCGCGCATGCGGTGCAGCTGAAGCCGGTGCGCAAGGAAGTCGTCGACTTCAAGCTGAGCCCGTTCGGTCGCCACACCTTCTACGGTGTGGATATCAAGTAAACCCCCAGGCTTCGCGCACTTCGTGTCGCTACGCCAACCCCCTTGCAGGGGGCAACACCAGAGGCCCGGCAAAGCCGGTTCCTCGGTGTTCTTGAAAGAGAAATGTCTTGAACTCTGTGTCGCTTGCGCCCATCGCCATCGTCGCTGCGATGCACGAGGAGCTGGGCGCGCTGCTCGCGCTGATGCCCGACGAGCAGCGCGTGCGCGTCGCGGGCCGCGACTTCTGGGTGGGCCATCTGCATGGCCGGCCGGTGGTCGCGGTGCTGTCGCGCATCGGCAAGGTCGCGGCGGCGATCACGGCCACGGTGCTGCTGGAGCGCTTCGGTGCGCGGGCCATCGTGTTCACGGGCGTCGCGGGCGGGCTTGCGCCTGGCGTGAACGTCGGCGACGTGGTGGTTGCGACCCAGCTGCTGCAGCACGACCTCGATGCCTCGCCGATCTTTCCGAAATACGAAGTGCCGCTGATGGGCCTGTCGCGCTTCGCGGCCGATGAGGCCATCGGCGATGCGCTTGCGACGGTCGCGCGGGAGACGCTGCGCGACCCGGTGGCGCTTGTGGGGAGGGAGGCCATCGCCGAGTTCGGCCTTCATTCGCCGAAGGTGCATCGCGGCCTGCTGGTGAGCGGCGACCGTTTTGTCTCGACCACCGCCGAGAGCGCGGCGCTTCAGCGCGCCTTGCCCGATGCGCTCGCGGTCGAGATGGAGGGCGCCTCCGTGGCGCAGGTGTGTCACGACTACGGCGTGCCTTTCGCGGCCATGCGCACGATCTCCGATCGCGCCGACGATGCCGCGCACGGCGACTTCTCGCGCTTCGTCGCCGCGGTGGCGTGCCGCTACAGCCTCGCTCTGGTGGACGCGTGGCTGGCTTCGCTGCCGGCCGAGACCAGCTGAGTTCAGCTGAGCGAGGGCGTGCGGCGGCGCGGAATGTCGCGCAGCAGTGGCGGGATCGACAGCGCCAGCAGCAGTGCCGCCAGCGGCACCACGCAGATGAAGCCCACGTACTTGAAGCCCAGCGCGCCCGCCGCACCGCCGAGCACGAACATGCCGACCAGCCCGCCGGCGCGGCGCAGGCGGCTGCGGTCGTGCCGCACGGGCAGGACATGCGCCGGCGCTGACTTCGAGCGGCGGTTCCAGTAGAGCATCTTGCCGATCTCGATGCCCATGTCGGTGATGTTGCCGGTCATGTGCGTGGTGCGGATGCTGCCGCCCGAGGTCTTGGAGGCCACCGCGTTCTGCAGGCCCATGATGAAGGACAGCAGCAGCACGGTGAGCGGCACCGCGAACGGCGTGGCCCAGGTCAGAGTGATCGCGCCCATGAGCCCGAAGGGAAACATCAGCGCCGCCTCGAGCATCAGCGGCAGCGCGTACACGCCATGCATGCGGTGCTGGCGGGCCCAGTTGACGAGCACCGCGCACACGGCGGCGCCGGTGAGGAAAGCGAGGATCGCGCCCAGCGCGTTCAGCAGCAGCTTGACGTTGCCCAGCACCATGCCGTCGGCCAACTGCGAGGCGAAGCCGGTCATGTGCGAGGTGTACATGTGCAGCACAAGGAAGCCGCCCGCGTTGATGGCGCCGGCATTGAAGGCCAGCAGGAAGCCCAGCGCGGTGTTGGTCGACGGCGCTCGGTGGCGGTTGGTGAGAAAGCGAATTCTGCGCAAGGTGGCTCTCCGGTCGGCGCTTGGGGCCAGAGCCACTCTAGCACCGGGGCCGCCCCGGAAGGCTCTGCTACTTGAGCCAGCCGCGCCGGCGGAAGTACCACATCGGCACCAGCGCGCTGGCCGCCATGAGCACGATGGCGTAGGGATAGCCCATGGCCCAGTCGAGCTCGGGCATGAACTTGAAGTTCATGCCGTAGATGCTGGCGATGAGCGTCGGCGGCAGCAGCGCCACGCTGGCCACCGAGAAGATCTTGATGGTCTTGTTCTGGTTGATGTTGATGAAACCGACGGTCGCATCCATCAGGAAGTTGATCTTGTCGAACAGGAAAGCCGTGTGGTTGTCCAGCGACTCGATGTCGCGCAGGATCTGGCGGGCTTCCTCGAACTGCTCGGCGTTGAGCATCTTGCTGCGCATCATGAAGCTGACGGCGCGGCGCGTGTCCATCACGTTGCGGCGGATGCGCCCGTTCAGGTCTTCCTGCCGCGCGATGGCGCCGAGCACCTCGCCGGCCAGCTCGTCGCTGACGTTGCCCGACAGCACCTTCTTGCTGGCGGCCTCGAGTTCGTCGTAGATGTTCTCCAGCGAGTCGGCCGAGTATTCGGCGTCGGCGTCGAAGAGCTTGAGCATGACTTCCTTGGCGTCCTCGATCAGCCCCGGCGCGCGGCGCGCGCGCATGCGCAGCAGGCGGAACACGGGCACGTCCTCGTCGTGGATCGAGAACAGCACGCCGCGGCTGCGCAGGTCGGTGTTGTGCTGGTTGAGTATGAAGGCCACGCGCACGGCGCGCGGGGCTTCGTCGTCGTCGATCAGGAAGTCGGAGCGGATGTGCAGCTCGCCGTTGTCTTCCTCGTAGAAGCGGGCCGATTCCTCGATGTCCTCGTCCATCGCATCCTCGGGGATGGACAGCCCGTAGTACTGCTTGATCCAGCGCTTCTCCTCGAGCGTGGGCGACTCGAGGTCGACCCAGATCGGCTGGAACCTGGAGAGCTCTTCGAGAGCCTCGATTTCTTCCTGGACGAGGCGGCCGTTGGCGAGCGTGAAGATGTTGAGCATGAGGCTCACTCCCTGGATTGACTGACTGGACGATGGGCGAGGGAGGGGGCGCTTTCAATTCCCTGGCCCGACGTGCGCAGGAAGCGCGAGCAAGGCGTCAGCGAAAGGGAGTTGAAAGCTGCCGAGACGGGGCGGTTTCCATGGGAAATATCTCCGGTTGCAGCGAGGCGCGATTATGTCACCGGCCACATGTCGGCGAGGTGGCTGGACTGGACGGGCATACAGTAAAGTCACGGACCATGCAGAGCACTGCGCTTCCCGCTTTTTCCGCCGCGCCGAAGACCCAGGCCGAACGCCTGGCGCAGGCGCTGGCCTCGCTCAACGAGGCGCAGCGCGCGGCGGTGGAGCACGGCGTGGGTGCTGCAGTTGCCGTGGCGGACGAGCGGCCGCTGCTCGTCATCGCCGGCGCCGGCTCGGGCAAGACCAGCACGCTGGCGCATCGGGTGGCGAACCTCATCGCCGGCGGCGTCGATGCGCAGCGCCTGCTGCTGCTGACCTTCTCGCGCCGCGCCGCGCAGGAAATGGAGCGCCGCGCGGGCCGGGTGCTGGCGCAGGTGCTGGGGCTGAAGTCGGAGGCGCCGCCGGCGCTGCCGTGGGCCGGCACCTTCCACGGTATCGGTGCGCGGCTGCTGCGCGAGTACGCGCCCCAGATCGGCCTCGACGAGAACTTCACCATTCACGACCGCGGCGACGCCGAGGACCTGATGGGGCTGGTGCGGCACGAGCTGGGGCTTTCCTCCACCGTCAACCGCTTTCCGCGCAAGGGCACCTGCCTGTCGATCTACTCGCGCTGCGTGAACACCCGCGCGCCGCTGGCCGACGTGCTGAAGGAGGCCTTTCCCTGGTGCGGCGAGTGGGAGGCCGAGCTGAAGAGGTTGTTCGGCGCGTATGTCGAGGCCAAGCAGCGGCAGAACGTCCTCGACTACGACGACCTGCTGCTCTACTGGGCCGAGATGGCAGCCGAGCCTTCGCTGGCCGCACACATCGGCGCGCGCTTCGACCACGTGCTGGTCGACGAGTACCAGGACACCAACCTGCTGCAGGCGGCGATCCTGCTGGCGCTCAAGCCCGACGGGCGCGGCGTGACGGTGGTGGGGGACGACGCGCAATCGATCTATTCCTTCCGCGGCGCGACGGTGCGCAACATCCTCGACTTTCCCTCGCAGTTCACGCAGCCCGCGCGCGTGCTCACGCTGGAGCGCAACTACCGCTCGACGCAGCCGATCCTCGACGTGTCGAACCGCGTCATCGCGCAGGCCGCCGAGCGGCATGCCAAGACGCTGTGGACCGACAAGCCCTCGGCCGGCAAGCCGCTCCTGGTGCTCGTGCCCGACGAGGCGGGGCAGGCGCGCTGGGTGGCCGACAAGGTTCTGGTGCACCGCGAGGGCGGGCTGGCGCTGAAGTCGCAGGCGGTGCTGTTCCGCACTTCGACGCACAGCGCGGCGCTCGAACTCGAGCTGGCGCGGCGCAACATCCCGTTCGTGAAGTTCGGCGGGCTCAAGTTCCTGGAGGCCTCGCATGTGAAGGACCTGCTCGCGGTTTTGCGCTTCGCGCAGAACCCGCGCGGGCGCATGGCGGGCTTCCGCGTGACGCAGCTCATCCCCGGCATCGGGCCCGCCACGAGTGCGCGCCTGCTCGACGCGATGGAGCAGGCGGCCGACCCCGCCCAGGCGGTGCGCGATTTCGTGCCGCCTTCCGCCGCACGCGCGCAATGGGCCGACTTCGCGAAGGCCTACGAGGCACTGCGCGCGCCCACGCTGAAGTGGCCGGCCGACGTCGAGCTGGCGATGGACTGGTATCTGCCGCATCTGGAGCGCCTGTACGAGGACACCTCCGGCGTGCGGCGCGCCGACGTGGAGCAGCTCGCGCGGCTCGCGGCCGGGTACGCCTCGCGCGAACGCTTCCTCACCGAGCTCACGCTCGATCCGCCCGAAGCCACCAGCGACCGCCCGGGGCCGCCGCTGCTGGACGAGGACTACCTGATCCTCTCGACCATCCATTCGGCCAAGGGGCAGGAATGGAATTCGGTGCACGTGCTCAACGTGGTCGACGGCTGCCTGCCGGCCGACGTGGCGCAGAGCGCGCACGAACTGGAGGAAGAGCGCCGCCTGCTCTACGTGGCGATGACCCGGGCGCGCGACCATCTGCACCTGCTGGTGCCGCAGCGCTTTCACATCACGCAGCAGGCGGCGCGCGGCGACCGGCACCTGTATGCGAACCGCACGCGCTTCATCGCCGATGCCGACCTCGAAGGCTTCGAGCAGCAGACCTGGCCGCCTCCGCCGGAGCGCCCGCCGGCCGTGCCGCCGCCCAGCTCGGTGATCGACCTGCGCAACAGGATGCGGGCGACCTGGCGCTGACCGGCCCAGGCGGGCGCAGGCCCTTCCGCCGGCATGGTCACCAGCCTGCCGATGCTGAAACACTTGTTCCCGAATCGCGGCATCGCCTGCCCCGCGCGCGGCAGCCGCTATCGATTCCCTAGCGTGTGGAAAGCTGCTCACGAAGCCGAAAAACCCCGGACAACTCAGGTATTGCAATACCGTGACAGCTTGGGCATAGTGAATCGACCTTCCCCTCTTTCTCCTCTTCTTTCCCTCCCCCTTTCTCCCTCCCAACTCCCTCAGAGAACTCCCGTTTCGTTTCGCCGGCCAAACCGCATCCCGCGGGGCGGTCATTTCCCCAACCGTCAATTCCAGGAGGTCATTCATGAATTTGACGATCAGCGGTCATCACCTCGACGTCACACCTGCCTTGCGCACCTACGTCACGAGCAAGCTGGACCGGGTCATCCGACACTTCGACCAGGTGGTCGATGTGAAGGTGATCCTCACGGTGGAGAAGCAGAAGGAAAAGGAACGCCGCCAAAGGGCGGAATGCAACATCCACGTCAAGGGCAATGACATGTTCGCGGAGTCGAGCCACGCTGATCTCTACGCTGCGGTCGATGAACTGGTCGACAAACTCGACCGCCAGGTGGTGCGCCACAAGGACCGCCTGCAGGACCACCATCACGCGGCGCCCAAACGCGTGATGTAAGGAGCCCCGGGCTCGCATCGCAAGGCCGCCTTCGGGCGGCTTTTTGTTTTCCGACTGTCGCGGTCGGGCTTTTGGCAGTCGCCCAGAGGGGACCGAGAGGCCTCTGGGCAACATGTAGACAGAAAGTAAATAGGGGGACTGGGGGTTTTTACCAAGCGGGTGCATAATCGCCCCCGCTCTCCACCCACCATGAATCGACTCGCGTCCATCCTGCCGCCCGCTCAAGTGCTTGTGAGCGTTGACGCTACCAGCAAGAAACGTGCTTTCGAAGAAGCCGGCCTGCTGTTCGAAAGCCTTCACGGTCTGGGCCGTGCCCTCATCACCGACAGCCTCTTCGCGCGCGAGCGCCTCGGCTCCACCGGACTGGGCCACGGCGTCGCCATTCCGCATGGCCGCATCAAGGGCCTCAAGTCGCCGATGGCCGCCGTGTTCCAGCTGGCCAACCCGATCGGCTTCGACGCCCCCGACGAGCAACCCGTCGCCTTGCTGATCTTCCTGCTGGTTCCCGAAGCGGCCACGCAGAAGCATCTCGAAATCCTCTCCGAAATCGCCGAGCTGCTGAGCGACGCCAGCCTGCGCGAACAGATCAAGTCCAGCACCGACGCCACGGCCTTGCACGACCTGATCGCCGGCTGGCAATCCACTCAAGTCGCCTGAGCGCATGCGTCGGCGCGCGCGGCTGCTGATAAGCTGCGCGGCTCCTTCTTCCCTCATTCCAACGCAAAGCCGGCGCCCGCGCGCCGTCTCCTGAACGCATGAAGCCGACCGTCATCAGCGCCGATGCCATGTTCGAGGAGTTCCGTGGCTCGCTCCGCTGGGAATGGCTCGCGGGGCTGGGCGCGTCGGAGCGCCAGTTCGACGCGGAGGTCATCAGCCGCGCGCAGTCGGCGGCGGACCTCGTCGGCTATCTCAACTACATCCACCCGTACCGCGTGCAGATCCTCGGCGCCCGCGAGGTGGCCTACCTGACGCGCGGCAGCGAGGAAGACTGCGCCCGGCGCATTGCCCGCATCGTCACGCTGGAGCCGCCGATGCTGGTGCTGGCCGACGGCCAGGCCGCGCCCGACGAGCTGCTGTCGATCTGCGAGCGCGCCCAACTGCCGCTCTTCGCCACGCGCGAGTCGTCGGCATTCGTGATCGACCTGCTGCGCGCCTACCTGTCCAAGCACTTTGCCGAGCGCACATCGATGCACGGCGTTTTCATGGACATCCTGGGCATGGGGGTGATGATCACGGGCGAGTCGGGCCTGGGCAAGAGCGAGCTGGGGCTGGAGCTGATCTCTCGCGGCAACGGCCTGGTGGCCGACGACGCGGTCGACCTCTACCGCATCAACCAGAACACCATCGAGGGCCGTTGCCCCGACCTGCTGCTGAACCTGCTGGAAGTGCGCGGCATCGGCCTGCTGGACATCCGCGCCATCTTCGGCGAGACGGCGGTGCGCCGGAAGATGCGGCTCAAGCTCATCGTGCACCTGGTGCGGCGCGACAGCTTCGAGCGCGACTACGAGCGCATGCCCTCGGCGCCGCTCACGCAGGACGTGCTGGGCATCCCGGTGCGCAAGGTCATCATCCAGGTGGTTGCTGGCCGCAACATTGCCGTGCTGGTGGAAGCCGCGGTGCGCAATTCGATCCTGCAGCTGCGCGGCATCGACACTTATGCCGACTTCGTGGCGCGGCACCACAAGGCGATGGAAAGCTCGCGCGACGGGGATTGACTGACCAGGGAATGCGGCTGCCGCCTGGCCGCGCCTCCCCCTCGGGGGTGGAGCTATACGCAGCGAAGCGAAGTGAAAAGCCGGGGGTCAACGTTTCTTCGCGCAGTCTCCGCACAAACCGTAGAGAGACATGGCGTGGTCCTGCAGGATCCAGCCCTTGTCCTTGGCGATCATCTGCTGGCGGCGCTCGATCTCGGCGTCGTAGAACTCCTCGACCTTGCCGCAGGAGGTACAGATCAGGTGGTCGTGGTGCGTGCCTTCGTTCAGCTCGTAGACCGCCTTGCCGCTTTCGAAGTGGCTGCGCTCCAGGATGCCGGCCTGCTCGAACTGGGTGAGCACCCGGTAGACGGTGGCCAGTCCGATGTCGGAGTGTTCGTTCAGCAGCACGCGGAACACGTCTTCCGCCGTCATGTGCCGCTGGCTGCCGGTCTGGAAGATCTCCAGGATCTTCAGGCGCGGCAGGGTGGCCTTGAGGCCGGTGTTCTTGAGTTCGTCGATGTTGGCCATGTTGGTTCCTGAGCCCCTGGCGGGGCTGCGGCAAAAGGCCCCGAAAAGGCCAGCCGCTACAATGGCCGATCATATCGCTACCCCTTTTCCCTCCCATGCCTGCCTTCTTCCAACGCCGGCCCTGGCTGCTGGCCGCCGCCGTCGCGGCAACGCTCGGCCTCGGTGCCTGCAGCGGTTTCACCGAGCGCACGCGTGGCGCGCTGGCCGCCGTAACCCCCTACAAAGTCGAGGTGGTTCAGGGCAATTTCGTGTCGAAGGAACAGGTTGCGGCGCTCAAGCCGGGCATGTCCCGCCAGCAGGTGCGTGAGATCCTGGGAACCTCGCTGCTGAACGACGTCTTCCATGCCAACCGCTGGGACTACGTCTTCACCATCCGCCGCCAGGGCGTCGATCCGCAGGAACGCCGACTGACCGTGTTCTTCAACGGTGAACTCATGGACCGCTTCGAGGGCGACGAGATGCCCAGCGAGGAAGAATTCGTCGCCACGCTCGACACCCGGAAGAAATCCGGCAAGGTGCCCACGCTCGAGGCCTCGGAAGAAGATCTCAAGAAATACGCACCCAAGGACGGCGAGAAAAAAGCCGATGCCGACAAGGCCGCGTCGTCGGCATCCCTGCCGCCGCTGCCGGCCGCCTACCCCCCGCTCGAAGCCGCGCGCTGAGCGCTTGCTGGGGCATCGGCGGCAGCGGACGGTGCCGCCGGGCCGGTCCGTGTGGTGCCGATCGATGTTTCCGACCGCCTCGGGCCGTTTCGAAAATCCTCGAAGACTGACTGAATCCGCGTGACCGAACCCACCTCCACTCCCGCCACCCATTCCGCCTCCGCGCCGCGCCGCGTCGCCATCGCCGGGGCTTCAGGCCGCATGGGCCACATGCTGATCGAGGCCGTGCGCAACGCGCCCGACCTGCGTCTGGCCGGCGCCCTCGACATCGCCGGCAGCCCGGCCCTGGGCTCCGATGCCGGCGCCTTCCTGGGCTTCGACAGCGGCGTGTCCATCGTGTCCGACCTGCGCGAAGGCCTGAAGGACGCGCAGGTGCTCATCGACTTCACCCGCCCCGAAGGCACGCTCGCGCACCTCGCTGTGTGCCGCGAGCTGGGCGTGCAGGCCGTCATCGGCACCACCGGCTTCAGCGACGCGCAGAAGGCCGAGATCGCCGAGATCGCCAAGGACATCGCCATCATGATGGCGCCCAACATGAGCGTGGGCGTCAACGTCACCTTCAAGCTGCTCGAGATGGCGGCCAAGGCCATGGCGACGGGCTACGACATCGAGATCATCGAGGCGCACCACCGCCACAAGGTCGACGCCCCCTCGGGTACCGCGCTCAAGATGGGCGAGGTCATCGCCGATGCGCTGGGCCGCGACCTCAAGGACTGCGCCGTGTACGCCCGCGAAGGCATCACCGGCGAGCGCGACCCGTCCACCATCGGTTTCTCGGCCATCCGCGGCGGCGACATCGTGGGCGACCACACCGTGCTGTTCGCCGGCACCGGCGAGCGCATCGAGATCACCCACAAGTCGTCCAGCCGCGTCACCTACGCGCAGGGCAGCCTGCGCGCGGTGCGCTTCCTGGCCGGGCAGCGCGCGGGCCTGTTCGACATGTACGACGTGCTCGGTCTTCGCTGACCGCGCAACAGGCAAGGACCGCCGATGAGCGTGCTCGAACTGCTGGCCCACGGTGACGGCGTCAGCCGTTCGGTGGCCGCGCTGCTGCTGGCGATGTCGATCGCAAGCTGGGTCATCATCCTCTGGAAGGCATGGCTGCTGCGCGGCGGCACGCGCGACGTGCTGCGCAGCATCGCGGCGTTCTGGCAGTCGTCCACGCTGGCCGATGCCGAGCAGAAGCTCAAGGCCTTCGACCGCGCGACGCTGGTGTCGCCCGCCGTCTCGGCCATCCGTAGCGTGGCCGCGGGCGAGCCGGCCGGCACGCTGGGCGCCACGGTCGACCGCAACCAGCGCCTCACGCGCGTGCTGCGCGATGCCCTGCATGGCGCGCTGCGCCGGCTGCAGGCGGGGCAGATCCTGCTGGCCACGGTCGGCGCCACGGCGCCCTTCGTCGGGCTGCTGGGCACGGTCTGGGGCATCTACGGCGCTCTGACCGGCATTGCCGGCCAGACCGGCGGCTTCACCATCGACAAGGTGGCGGGCCCGGTCGGCGAGGCGCTCATCATGACGGCCTTCGGCCTGGCCGTGGCCATTCCGGCCGTGCTGGCCTACAACGTCTTCGGCCGCGTCATCGGCCGCATCGAGGCCGAGCTCGAAGGCTTCGCGCACGACCTGCTGGGCAGCTTCGGCGCCCCGCCGGCACCCGCCGCGGCTCCGCCCGCGCGGCCGATGCCGGTCTAGGCCGGATACGGCGAGTCAGACCATGGCCTTCGGTCGCACACCACTGGGCAGCGCCACCGGCGGCGGACGCGCGATGGGCGGCGGCGCGCAGCGGCCGCTGTCCGACATCAACGTCACGCCGCTGGTCGACGTGATGCTGGTGCTGCTGGTGATCTTCATCATCACCGCGCCGCTGATGGCCAGCTCGATCAAGCTCGACCTGCCGCAGACCGACGCCGGCCAGCCCAACGACGCACCCAAGTTCGTGAGCCTGTCGGTCGATGCGTCGGGCAAGGTCTTCCTCAACGACAAGGCCGTGACCGACGAGGAACTGGCTCAGCAGCTCGAGAAGGCCGCCGCCGACAGCAAGGACACCGAGGTGCAGTTGCGTGCGGACCAGACCGTGCCTTATGGCAAGGTGGTGGCGCTGATGGGCATCGCGAACAAGGCGGGGCTCAGCCGCATCGGGTTCGTGACCGAAGCCGAGCCGGCGCAGCAAAAACCGCGTTGATTTTTCTTGCTCCTTCCCCCGCTGGGGGAAGGCTGGGATGGGGGCACGCGCCCAACGAGCGCTGGAGTGTGGGAGAGGCCGTCGTGCCCCCACCCCAGCCCTCCCCCAGCGGGGGAGGGAGAAACGCGGGCACGCTCAGCCCAGCACCACCGGTTTGGTGTGCCAGATCTCGTGCGCATACTGCGCGATCGTGCGGTCCGACGAGAACACCCCCATCCCCGCCACGTTGAGGATCGCCATCCGCGTCCACGCGTCCGGGTCGCGGTACAGCGCGTCGACCTCCGCCTGCTTCGCCACGTAGCTCGCGTAGTCGGCCAGCAGCAGGTAGTGGTCGCCCCAGTTCACCAGCGCGTCGTAGATGCCCTGGTAACGCGAGGGCTCGCCCGGCGAGAAGGCGCCGTCGCGGATCGCGTCGAGCACGCGCTTGAGCTCGGCGTTGCCTTCATAGATGTCGCGCGGCTGGTAGCCCCGGGCGCGGATGTCGGCCACCTCGGGCGTGGTGTTGCCGAAGATGAAGATGTTCTCCGGCCCAACGCTCTCGCGCATCTCGACGTTCGCGCCGTCCAGCGTGCCGATGGTGAGCGCGCCGTTGAGCGCGAACTTCATGTTGCCGGTGCCCGATGCCTCGGTGCCCGCCGTTGAGATCTGCTCCGACAGGTCGGCCGCCGGCATGATGATCTCGGCCAGGCTCACGCTGTAGTTCGGCAGGAACACCACCTTCAGCAGCTTGCCCACGCGCGCGTCGGCGTTGATGGTGGCGGCCACGTCGTTGATCAGCCTGATGACCAGCTTGGCCATTGCGTATGCCGACGCCGCCTTGCCCGCGAACACCACCACGCGCGGAACGATGTCCAGCGGCGTGCCCGCGGCCTGCGCGTCGAGGATGCGGTGGTAGCGCGTCACCACGTGCAGCACGTTGAGCAGCTGCCGCTTGTATTCGTGGATGCGCTTGACCTGCACGTCGAACATCGCGTCCGTGTCGATGTCGATCTTCAGGTGCTGCTCGACCCAGTTGGCCAGCCGTAGCTTGTTCTCGCGCTTGGCATGGCGGAAGGCGCGCACGAAGGCCGGCTGCGCGGCCATGGGCCGGAGCGCCTCCAGCTGCGAGAGGTCGCGCCGCCAGCCCTTGCCGATGCGCTGGTCGAGCAGCGCCGCCAGCGGCGGGTTGGCCTGCGCGAGCCAGCGCCGGGGCGTGACGCCGTTGGTCTTGTTGTTGAAGCGCTCGGGAAAGATCTTCGCGAAGTCCGAGAAGATCGACTGCTTCATCAGCTCCGAGTGCAGCCCCGACACGCCGTTGACCGAATGGCTCGCCAGCACCGCGACGTAGGCCATGCGCACGCGGCGCTCGCCGGCCTCGTCGACCAGCGAAAGGCGGCGCATCAGCTCCACGTCGTTGCCCACCTTCTGCGTCACCGTGGCGAGGAACTTCGCGTTGATGTCGTAGATGATCTGCAGGTGCCTCGGCAGGATGCGCCCGAGCATTTCCACCGGCCAGGTCTCCAGCGCCTCGTGCATCAGCGTGTGGTTGGTGTAGCTGAACACCTTCTGCGTGTGCGCCCAGGCCACGTCCCACGAGAGGCCGTGCTCGTCGAGCAGCAGGCGCATGAGCTCGGGCACCGCCAGCACCGGGTGCGTGTCGTTCAGGTGGATGCTGACTTTTTCCGAAAGCTGGTCGAATGTCTTGTGGTTGCGCAGGTAGCGGCGCAGCAGGTCCTGGACGCTGGCGCTGCAGAAGAAGTACTCCTGGTGCAGGCGCAGCTCGCGGCCCGAGGGCGTGGAGTCGTCGGGGTAGAGAACGCGCGAGACGTTCTCCGAGTGGTTCTTGCTCTCCACCGCCTGCATGTAGTTGCCGCGGTTGAAGGCCGAGAGGTCGATCTCCTCGGTGGCACGCGCCGACCACAGCCGCAGCGTGTTGGTGGCCTGCGTGCCGTAGCCCGGAATGATGGTGTCGTAGGCCACCGCCAGCACGTCGTGCGTGTCGACCCAGTCGGCCGCGCCGCTCGGAACGCTGGCGCCCTCGCGCTTCTGCACATGGCCGCCGAAGCGCACGCGGTAGTTCACCTCGGGCCGCTGGAACTCCCACGGATTGCCGCGCGTGAGCCAGTAGTCGGGCGTTTCCACCTGCTGGCCGTCGACGATGCGCTGGCGGAACATGCCGTATTCGTAGCGGATGCCGTAGCCCATGCCAGGCACGCCGAGCGTGGCCATCGAGTCGAGAAAGCAGGCCGCGAGCCGCCCGAGGCCGCCGTTGCCCAGCGCCGCGTCGGGCTCGCGCTCCGACAGGGCCGCCATGTCCACGCCGAAGTCGGCCAGCGCCTCGCGCACCGTGTCGTACAGGTCCACCGCCAGCAGCGCATTGGTGAAGGTGCGCCCGATCAGGAACTCCATCGACAGGTAGTAGACGCGCTTGAGGTCCTGCGCGTAGTTGGCGCGCGTGGTCGTCATCCAGCGCTCGACCAGCTGGTCGCGCACCGCCTGCGAGGTGGCGTTGAGCCAGTCGTCCTGGCTGGCCGCGACCGGGTCCTTGCCGACCGCATAGATCAGCTTGTTGGCCACGGCGCGCTTGAAGGCCGCGACGTCGCGGTCGGGGTGGTCGTATGCGAAGTCCTTGATGGTCATGGGGCGCTCCCGGAAGGTGGTTATTTCATGCTTTGCCGGTACACGTCGATGTACTGCGCCGCGGCGGTGGCCCAGTCGGCCGGCCGGCGCATGGCGTTGCCGCGCACGCGGCGCCAGTCGGGCGCGCGCTCGTAGAGCGCGAAGGCGCGGCGCAGCGCGCGTTCGTAGTCGGCGGCTTCGAAGCGGTCGAACACGAAGCCGGTGGCCTCGCCGCTGGCCAGGTCTTCCAGCGAGCTGTCGACCACCGTGTCGGCCAGCCCGCCGACGCGGCGCACCAGCGGCAGGCTGCCGTACTTGAGGCCATACATCTGCGTGAGGCCGCAGGGCTCGAAGAGCGAAGGCACCAGCGTCACGTCGCCGGCGCCGAAGAGCTGGTGCGCCAGCGTCTCGTTGTAGCCGATGGTCACGGCCACCGACTGCGGCGCGGCCGCCGCGCGCTGGCGGAAGCCTTCCTCCAGCCAGGCCTCGCCGCTGCCCAGCAGCGCGAGCTGGCCGCCCTGGGCGAGCATCGCGTCGAGCCCGCCGAGCACCAGGTGCAGGCCCTTCTGCTCGGTGAGCCGGCTCACGACGATGAAAAGCGGCGCATCCGGCCGTTCGGCCAGCCCCAGCTGGTGCTGCAGCACCGACTTGCAGCGCGCCTTGCCGGCCATGTGGCGGCCTTCGGGCGTGTGATAGCCCTGCACCAGCGCGGCGTCGCCGGCCGGGTTCCAGACCTGGTCGTCGACCGCGTTGAGGATGCCGCTCAACGCCGCGCTGCGCTGGCGCAGCAGGCCGTCGAGCCCGCAGCCCTGCTCGGGCGTCTGGATTTCGAGCGCATAGGTCGGGCTCACGGTGGTGAGCCGGTCGGCGAAGTACAGGCCGCCCTTCATGAACGAGACCTGTCCGTGGTATTCGAGCCCGTTCATCTGGAACGCGGCGCCCGGCAGGCCGAGCTCCGTGAAGTGCCAGGGCGCGAAGATGCCCTGGTAGGCCAGGTTGTGCACGGTGAAGACGCTGCCCACGTGCGGGGCGCCCGATTGCCGTGCGAAGTGCAGGTAGGCCGGCGCGAGCGCGGCATGCCAGTCGTGCGCGTGCACGACCTCGGGCTGCCATGCCGGGTCCAGCCCCTGCGCCAGCCGTGCTGCGGCCCAGCCGAGCAGCGCGAAGCGGCGGTGGTTGTCGCCGTAGGGCTGGCGCGAGGTGTCCTCGTAGGGGTTGCCGGGCCGGTCGTAGAGCGCCGGCGCGTCGATCACGTAGGCCGGGATGCCCGGTGCGCCGTCGATGTGCCCCAGCCGCAGCCTGAAGCGCTCGCCCCAGGGGGCGTCGAAGCCGGCCACGGGCGCGAGGTCGCGCACGCCGGCCACGATGGCCGGGAAACCCGGCAGCAGCACGCGCGCGTCCTGGCCGGCCGCCATGAGCGCCAGGGGCAGGGCGCCGGCGATGTCCGCCAGGCCGCCGGTCTTGAGGAGGGGGAAGAGTTCGGCGCTGACCTGGAGGATTCGCATCGTGGGTGGATCAGGCCGAAGCCAGGCGTTTGAGCATCTCGCGCGTGACGAGCACCACGCCGCTTTCCGTGCGCTCGAAGCGCGCGGCGTCCGCCTCGGCATCTTCGCCGATCACCATGTCCTCCGGTATGACGCATGCGCGATCGATCACCACGCGGCTCAGCCTCGCGCCCCGGCCGACCTCCACGTCGGGCAGCAGCACGGCCTCGTTGATTTCGCAGAAGGAGTGGATGCGCACGCCCGAGAACAGCACCGAGCTGCTGACCTTGGAGCCCGAGACGATGCAGCCGCCCGAGACGATGGTGTTGACCGTCATGCCGTGCTGGCCGTTGCGGTCGAGCACGAACTTGGCCGGCGGCAGCTGCCGCTGGTAGGTCCAGATGGGCCAGTCCGTGTCATAGATGTCGAGCTCCGGGGTGATGGAGGCCAGGTCGAGGTTGGCTGCCCAGAATGCATCAATCGTGCCCACGTCGCGCCAGTAGGTCTTGGCCTCGGGCCCGCGCGAGGCCCGCGTGACGCACGACATGCCGAACGGGTGGGCCAGTGCGCGGCCCTGGGCCACGGCGCGGGGAATGATGTCCTTGCCGAAGTCGTGGCTCGAATCGGGGTTGACGCTGTCTTCCTCCAGCAGCTGGTAGAGGTACTCGGAGTCGAACACGTAGATGCCCATGCTCGCCAGCGCGATGTCGGGCTTGCCGGGCATCGCGGGCGGATCGGCGGGCTTCTCGAGGAAGTCGGTGATCTGGCGGCCGTCGTCCACGGCCATCACGCCGAAGGCCGTGGCCTCCATGCGCGGCACCTCGATGCAGCCGACCGTGCAGCCCAGGCCGTGCTCGGCGTGGTCCTTCACCATCAGCGAGTAGTCCATCTTGTAGATGTGGTCGCCGGCCAGCACCACCACGTAGTCGTGCTTGGTGGAGCGGGTCTGGATGATGTCCAGGTTCTGGAACACCGCGTCGGCCGTGCCGCGGTACCAGTGCTCGTCGCCCACGCGCTGCTGCGCGGGCAGCACGTCGACCATCTCGTTGAGCTCCGCGCGAAGGAAGCTCCAGCCGCGCTGCAGGTGGCGCATGAGCGAGTGCGACTTGTACTGCGTGACCACCGCCATGCGCCGGATGCCCGAGTTCAGGCAGTTCGACAGCGCGAAGTCGATGATGCGGAACTTGCCGCCGAAGTACACGGCCGGCTTGGCACGCCGGTCGGTCAGCTGCCTGAGGCGGGAGCCGCGTCCGCCGGCCAGCACCAGGGCGATGGTGCGGCGCACCAGTTGATGGGCCTGCAGCTCCTGTTGCGGTAGCTGCGCTTGCGGTGTGAGGTTGTCCATCCTGAGTCTCCGTTTTGTTGGTCGTTCGCCTGGCCGGAATACGCCGTCAGAGTTTCTGCATCGAGCCTAGCACCGCGCTGCACGGCTGGCTCCTACGTTCTTGCAATCCCGATGCTCGAAAAAGGCACTTGCACCGTGGCTTCCAGCGCCTCGGGGCCATCGCCCGGGTCGGCCGCCGGATCGGTGCTCAGGCAGAGGCGCCACGTGCCCGGGGGCAGCGTGAACGGCACGGCTTGCGGGCCCGCGTTCACCATCACCAGCCATGAGCTTTCCGTAGCCTCTTCATGGTCGAAGAGGATTGCAAGGGCCGTGCCCGTGCCGTTCCAGTCGGTGGGCGTCATCGGCTGGCCATCGGGGCGCAGCCAGTGGATGCCCGGCGATGCGCCCGGGGGCGATTCGGCCGGCCACCAGCGCGTGCTGCGCAGGGCAGGGGCCTCGCGGCGCAGCGCGGCGAGGCGCGCGATGAAGGCGCTCAGGCGCGCCGCGTCGCTGCCTGGGGCGGAGGTGCCTATCCATGCGAGCCAGGTGGTGTCGTTGTCCTGGCAATAGGCGTTGTTGTTGCCCCTCTGGCTGTGGCCGAGCTCGTCGCCCGCCAGCAGCATCGGCGTGCCCTGGGACAGCATCAGCGTGGCGAGCAGCGCGCGCTGCAGCCGGGTGCGCAGGGCCAGCACGGCGGGGTCGTCGCTCGGACCCTCGACACCGCAGTTGTTGCTGAGGTTGTGGCCATGGCCGTCGCGGTTGTTCTCGCCGTTGGCGAGGTTGTGGCGCTCGTCGTAGCTCACCAGGTCGCGCAGCGTGAAGCCGTCGTGTGCGGTGATGAAGTTGACGCTCGCCGTCGGCGCGCGGCCATGGTGCTCGAACTGGGTGCTGGAGGCCGCGAAGCGATGAGCGAAGTCGCCAAGGCCGGCCTTGTCGCCGTGGCCCTGCCGAAGCCAGAAGCCGCGCTGCGTGTCGCGGTAGCGGTCGTTCCATTCGAGCCAGCCGGGCGGGAACTCGCCGAGCCGGTAGCCGCCGGGGCCGATGTCCCAGGGCTCGGCGATGAGCAGCGCGCGCGAAAGCACCGGGTCTTGCGCGATCGCCGCGAAGAAGGGCGCGCGCGCATCGAAGCCGCGCTGCGCGTCGGCGCGCCCAAGCACAGGCGCGAGATCGAAGCGGAAGCCGTCGACGCCCATCTCGCAGGCCCAGAAGCGCAGGCTGTCCATCACCAGCTGCAGCACGCGCGGCTCGCCGAGGTTCAGGCAGTTGCCCGTGCCGGCCCAGTTCTCGTAGAGGGAGCAGTCGTCGGCGCGCAGGTGGTAGTAGAGCGCGTTGTCGATGCCGCGCATCGAAAGCGTCGGGCCTAGCTCGTCGCTCTCGGCGCTGTGGTTGTAGACCACGTCGATCACCAGCTCCATGCCGCGCGCGTGGATCGCGTCGGCCATCGCGCGGAACTCGCTGGCGGGCGTGGTGCCGGGGCGGCCGCTCCAGTAGCGGGCTTCTGGGGCGAACCAGCCGATGGTGTTGTAGCCCCAGTAGTTGGTCAGGCCCATGCGCAGCAGGCGGGGCTCGTCGGCCCTGTGCTGGACGGGCATGAGGCTGAGGGTGGTGATGCCGAGCTGCTGGAGGTGGTCGAGCACCGCGGGCTCGGCGAGGCCGGCGTAGGTGCCGCGCAGCGGTGCGGGGACTGCGGGGTTGAGTTTCGTCTGGCCTTTGACGTGGAGTTCGTAGAGGACGCGGTCGCCTGTTGTGATGCGGGAGTGGCCGGGAGGGGCAGGGTCTGGTGGTGGTGCGACTCGGGCTTTGAGGGCGACTGCTGCGTTGTCTCGGGTGTCTCTTTTGTCCAGGTTCGCCGGGTCGTGGCCGAGGAAGAGGTCGCTGCCGTCGTAGGTGCCTGCGATTTCGCGGGCGTAGGGATCCAGCAGCAGCTTTGCCGGGTTGAAGCGCTGGCCTGCTTTGGGGTTCCAGGGGCCGTGGACTCGGTAGGCGTAGACGAGGCCTGGTTTGCCGCTGGGGAGGTGGCCGTGCCAGATGCCGTCTGTGCTTGCTGGCAGGCGGAGGCGTTGTTGTTCGTTTTTGCCTGTGGAGTCGAAGATGCAGAGGTCTACGGCTTCTGCGGAGGGGGCTGCCAGCGCGAAGTTGACGCCTTGTTGGGAAGGCGTGGCACCCAAGGGGAAGGGCTTGCCTGGGCTCAGCATCTTGTTTGCTCTTCGTGGGGGGTGCTTCCCGGGGCCGGGTCTCGGCCCGGCGGCCGACCTACTTTTCTTTGCTTCGCCAAAGAAAAGTAGGCAAAAGAAAGGCGACCCCACTGTCTGCGACCCCTTCGCTGCGCTACGGGGCAACCTGCGGTGCTCGCGTTTCGCGGGGTCTCGCAGAACTCGCTTCGCTCAAACAGCTGCGAGCCCTTGTCCGCGAAACGCTGCGCTCCTCGGCGCAGCCAGAGGGGAGGGTATACGCTCGGGCCTTTGCTTCGCTCGGCCACCAAGGCACGGCAGGCGCTTCGCGCCTGCCGTGCTTGGAATGGGGCGGAGGGGGTGTTGGGGTTGCGTGCGCTGTTGGTGTCGTCGGAATTGGTTCTGGCCTTGAATCCCCGGCCGAGCGAAGCGAAGGCCAGTTCAGGCTGTTCAAAAAAGCCGAGCGCAGCGATGGCGCGGATCGATCCCTTCTGGCTGCGCCGAGGAGCGCAGACGTAGGAGGGATCAGGGCCGCAGCTGTTTGAGCGAAGCGAGTTCTGCGGACCCCCTCCTACGTCGAGCACCGCAGGTTGCCCGTAGCGAAGCGAAGGGACGCAGACAGTAGGGTCGCCTTTCTTTTGCCTACGTTTCTTTGGCGAAGCAAAGAAAAGTAGGTCGGCCGCCGGGCCGAGACCCGGCCCCGGAAAGCAGCCCAATCCAAAGATCAAACCAGCACCCACATCAAGGTCCCCAAAGGAGGCAAGTCAATCGAAATCGAATCCGACTTCTCATGCCAGGGCACAGGCGAACTCTCCACCACCCCGTTCCCCACGCCACTCCCCCCATAAACCAAACCATCCGTATTGATGACTTCGCGATAGGACCCAGCACAAGGCACCCCCAACCGATACCCAACCCGAGGCACAGGCGTGAAGTTGCAAACCACCACAACAAACTCCCCACCCCGCCCCCGCCGCACAAAAGCAAACACCGACTGATCCGAGTCGTCATGCACAACCCACTCGAACCCCTGCGCCTCATGGTCGAGCTCATGCAGCGCAGGAAAGTGGCGGTACACGTTGTTCAGATCCCGCACCAGCCTGCGCACCCCCTGATGCGACGCATGCTCCAGCAGATGCCAATCCAGGCTGCGATCCGCATTCCACTCCGCGTACTGCGCAAACTCCCCACCCATGAAGAGCAGCTTCTTCCCCGGATAAGCCCAGAGGTACCCGTACAGGTTGCGCAAGCCCGCGAACTTCTGCCACTCGTCACCGGGCATGCGTCCGATCATCGAGCCCTTGCCATGCACCACTTCGTCATGCGAAAGCGGCAGCACGAAGTTCTCGCTGTGCGCGTACATCAGGCCAAAAGTGATCTGCCGGTGGTGGTGCTTGCGGTAGACCGGATCGGTGCTGGCATACGCCAGCGTGTCGTTCATCCACCCCATGTTCCACTTGTAGTGGAAGCCGAGCCCGCCGTCCTCGGGCGGCCGGGTCACGCCGGGAAAGCTGGTCGACTCCTCGGCGATGGTCACCGCGCCGGGCCGCTCGACGCCGACCACGCGGTTCATGCGGCGAAGGAATTCGATGGCTTCCAGGTTCTCGCGTCCGCCGAGCGAATTGGGAATCCACTCACCCGACTTGCGGCTGTAGTCGCGGTAGAGCATGGAGGCCACGGCGTCCACGCGCAGGCCGTCCACGCCGTAGCGCTCCAGCCAGTACAGCGCATTGCCCACGAGGTAGTTGCGGACCTCCGTGCGGGCGTAGTTGAAGATCAGCGTCTGCCAGTCGTTGTGGAAGCCTTCGCGCGGGTCGGCGTATTCATACAGCGCTGTGCCGTCGAAGCGGCCCAGGCCGTGGGCATCGGTCGGGAAGTGCGCGGGCACCCAGTCGAGGATCACGCCCAGCCCCGCCGCGTGCGCGGCCTCGACGAAATGGCGGAAGTCGCCCGGCGTGCCGAAGCGGGAGGTGGGCGCGTAAAGGCCGATGGGCTGGTAGCCCCACGAGCCGTCGAAGGGGTGCTCGCTCACGGGCAGCAGCTCGATGTGCGTGAAGCCCATGTCGCGCGCGTACGGCACCAGCGTGTCGGCGAGCTCGCGGTAGTCCAGCCACTCGTGACCGTCGTTCTTGCGGCGCCACGAGCCCAGGTGCACTTCATAGATGCTGATGGGCGCGTCGCGGCCGTTGGCGGCGGCGCGGCCTTCGGGCATCTTCACCGGCGCGGGCAGGGGCTGCACCACGCAGGCGGTGTCGGGGCGCAGCTGCGCGGAGAAGGCGAAGGGGTCGGCCTTGCGCAGCACCTCGCCCTGCGCGGACAGGATCTCGAACTCGTAGCTGTCGCCCACGGACACGTGCGGCGCGAAGATCTCCCACACGCCGCATTCGCGGCGCAGCCGCATCATGTGGCGCCGGCCGTCCCAGTTGTTGAAGCTGCCGACCACCGATACGCGCCTTGCATTCGGCGCCCAGACCGCGAAGGCCACGCCCTTCACGCCGTCGATCTCGCGCAGGTGCGCGCCCAGCCGCTCCCATGGCCGCAGATGCGTGCCCTCGGCCAGCAGCCACACGTCGGTTTCGCCGAGCACGAACGGAAAGCGGTAGGGGTCTTCCAGCCGCGAGGTGTGAGTGTCCCAGTCGACCTGGAAGGAGTAGCCCATGCGCGCCTCGGCGGCCGGAACGAGTCCGCTGAACAGGTCGGACTCGGGATGGCGCGTGAGTATCGACAGCGGCCAGCCGGTGCGCGAATGCACCACCGCCACGTGCTGGGCGCCGGGCAGCAGCGCGCGCACGACCAGCCCGTCGGGCGTCTCGTGCGGACCCAGCACGGCGAACGGGTCGCCGTGCTCGGCGCGCATCAGCGCGTGGATTTCAGGCTCCGGGAGGGGCTTCAGGGGCATGTAGGAGGGGCTCAGCTTCGTTCTTCGTCGGCAGGCACGCCGAAGAAGACGCCGTACGGCGCCAACCGGAGCATGCGCTCTCCGTCTGAGGTGTGGATGACGGATGTCTCCGCCAGCGGCTGTCCGACAACAGGAGCAATGCCGTGCGGCAGCGGCATCGATGCCGGTTCGCAGCCGAAGTTGAAGATCGCCTGCATCGACGAAGCGCCGTCGCCGTGCCGCTCGAAGTGCAGCAAGGGCTCCGGCGCATCGACGAAACGGATGCCGCCGGTGCGCAGCAGCGGCTGGGTGCGCCGCCAGCTCAGCAGGGCGCGGCTGAAGGCCAGCATCGAGCCGGGGTCGGCGTCCTGGCGCTCGACGGCCAGCGGCAGGTGCGGGCCATACATCGGCAGCCAGGGCGTACCGGTGGTGAAGCCGCCGTTGGGCGCCTCGCCGGTCCACGGCATCGGCGTGCGGCAGCCGTCGCGGCCCTTGAACTCGGGCCAGAAGGCGCGGCCGTACGGGTCCTGCAGCAGTTCGAAGGGCACCTCGGCCTCGGGCAGGCCCAGTTCCTCGCCCTGGTAGATGCTGGCGCTGCCGCGCAGCGAGAGCAGCAGCGCGAGCCAGAGCCGGTCGCGGCGGGTGTCGGGCGCGCCGCCGTCGCTCCAGCGGGTCGCGACGCGCGGGACGTCGTGGTTCGACACCGCCCAGCAGCCCCAGCCGCCGGTGAGCGCGAGCGCGCTGTCGAGCGCCTCGACCTGGTGGCGCAGGTGCGCGGGGCTGTGGTCGGCCGTCAGGAGGCTGAAGCTGTAGGCCAGGTGCAGGCGCTTGCCGAGTTCGGTGTACTGGGCCATGACCGGCGGCGCGTTCTCGTCGCCGACCTCGCCCAGCGCCACCGCGCCGTACTCGTCGAGCAGCCGGCGCAGTCCTTCGAGGAACGCCAGGTTCTCGTGCTGGCTCTTGTCGTACAGGTGCTGCTGCATCGCGTACGGGTTGTCGGCGCGCACCGTGCTGACCTCGCCGATGGAAGCCGGCGTGGCCGGCGGGTTGTCGCGCAGCAGCGCGTCGTGGAACTGGTGGTTGCAGGCGTCGAATCGGAAACCGTCGACGCCGCGCTCGCACCAGAAGCGAACCTCGCCCAGCAGCGCCTCCTGCACTTCGGCGCAGTGGAAGTTCAGGTCGGGCTGCTCGGACAGGAAGCTGTGCAGGTAGTACTGGCGCCGCCGAGAGTCCCATTGCCAGGCCGGGCCGCCGAACACCGACAGCCAATTGTTCGGCGGTGTGCCGTCGGGCTTCGGGTCGGCCCACACGTACCAGTCGGCCTTGGGGTTGTCGCGCGAAGACCGGCTTTCGGCGAACCAGGCGTGCCGGTCGGAGGTGTGCGAGAGCACCTGGTCGATGATGAGCTTCAGGCCCAGCTCGTGCATCCGCGCCAGCATGGCGTCGAAGTCGGCCAGTGTGCCGAAGAGCGGATCGACCGCGCGGTAGTCGGACACGTCGTAACCGAAGTCCTTCATCGGCGAGCGGAAGAAAGGGGAGACCCAGATGGCGTCGACGCCGAGGCTGGCCACGTGCTCCAGCCGGGACGTGATGCCCGGCAGGTCGCCGATGCCGTCGCCGTCGCTGTCCATGAAGCTGCGCGGGTAGATCTGGTAGATCACCGCGCCGCGCCACCATTCGCTGTCGCTGCCGTCGGTTTTGCTGCTGGCCATGCCGGTCCCTGTGGTCTGAAATCATTGTGGCATGCGAATTCCGGGCCAGTGATACGGGCTTGCGGGGCGGTGCCGGGCAGTGGTTCACGGCGCGAAGGACCGTGAAGCTTTCTACACTGGGCGCCGTTCCCGGTTTTCAACATGACGATTCCAGCAGATCCCGTTTCCCCCTCTTCCTCCCTGGCCGCGCTCGAGGCCCGGCTCGCCCAGGACCTCTCCTACCTCGGCTGGCCCGCCCGCAACTGGATGCCGCCGCGGCAGGCCGCCGATGGCGAAGCCATGATCGACGTGGCCATCATCGGCGGCGGACAGGCCGGGCTGGCCGCCTCGGTGGCGCTGGCGCAGCTGGGCATCCGCGCCGTGGTGTTCGACCGCTCGCCCGCCGGCAGCGAGGGCCCGTGGGCCACCACGGCCCGCATGGAGACGCTGCGCTCGCCCAAGGAACTCACCGGCCCCGCGCTGGGCCTGCCCGCGCTGACCTTCCGAGCGTGGTTCGAGGCCCAGTTCGGGCTGGAAGCCTGGGCTGCGATGGACAAGATTCCGCGCCTGCAGTGGATGGACTACCTCGTCTGGTACCGCCGCGTGATGGGCGTGGACGTGCGCAACGGCATGGCGGTGACGGCCATCCGCCCCCTGCCCGACGCCACCGGCGTGCGCCTCGACCTGCGCTCGCCCGAAGGCGAACGCAGCAGCGTGCTGGCGCGCCGCCTGGTGCTGGCCACCGGGCGCGACGGCCTCGGCGGCCCGGCCGTGCCGGCCTTCGTGAACGCCCTGCCGCGTTCGAAGTGGGCGCATTCCTCCGACGAGATGGATTACGGCAAGCTCAAGGGCCTGCGCGTGGGCGTGATCGGCGCGGGTTCCTCGGCCATGGACAGCGCCGCCACCGCGCTGGAAGCCGGCGCGCACAGCGTCGAACTGCTGATCCGCCGCACCGACCTGCCGCGCGTCAACAAGGGCAAGGGCGCGGGCGTGCCGGGGCTCACGCAGGGGCACTACGACCTGCCGGACGAGCTCAAGTGGCGCATCCGCCACTACATCAACGTGCTGAACGTACCGCCGCCGCACGGCAGCACGCTGCGGGTGTCGCGCCACGCCAATGCGTTCTTCAACTTCGGCTGCCCGGTGCTGTCGGTCGAGCCGAAGGGCGACTCGATGGTGGTGTCGACGCCCAAAGGCGATTTCGAATTCGACTTCCTGATCGTCTCGACCGGCTTCAAGGTCGACTGGCCCGCCCGCCCCGAGTTCGCCGCCATTGCACCCCACGTGCGCACCTGGAAGGACCGCTTCACGCCTGCCCCCGGCGACGAAGACCAGGAACTGGCCGACTCGCCCGACCTCGGCCCGGCCTTCGAGTTCAAGGAGCGCGCGCCCGGCGAGTGCCCGGGGCTCGCACGCATCCATTGCTTCTGCTACCCGGCGGCGCTCTCGCACGGCACGGTGTCGGGCGACATTCCGGCCATCAGCGACGGCGCCAGGCGGCTGGCCAGTGGCATCGCCAGCCTGTTCTACCGCGAGGACTTCGACCAGCACTGGGCCTACCTCCAGGAGTTCGCCGAGCCGGAGCTTTTCGGCGACGAATGGACCCCTGCGCTGCCGCCCAAAGAAAGAAACTGAGAAGAAACCGAACCATGACAAGCACACCCGTTTCCGATGTGATCGACGCCGTCGTCCCCCTGACGCCGGACCAACCCAACTGGGCGCTGCGCCGCCAGCGCGAAAAGGTGCTCGCCGCGACGCAGGGCAGCTACGACGCGATGTTTTCCCCTTCCGTCGAGGGCATCTCGGTGACCGAGCGGCTGCTGGTGGCGCTGCATGCCTGCCGCGTGTCGAAGGCCGACAGCCTGGCGGTGCACTACCGCGACCGGCTCGTGGCCGAAGGAGCCGACGCCGCCGTGGTCGCGGCGGTGGATGCCGGCAAGCCCGTCGCCGACGCCCGCCTGCAGGCCATGCTGGCCTTCACCGGCAAGCTGATCGAGCGCCCCATCGAGGGCGACAAGGCTGCCGTTCAGTCGCTGGCCGCGAGCGGCCTGTCGACCCCAGCCATCGTGGCGATGAGCCAGTTGATCGCCTTCCTCTCATACCAGATCCGCGTCGCCGCGGGGCTGAGGGCGCTGGCCGCCGCCACGGAGGTGTCGGCATGAGCGCTCCGATCCGCATCAAGGGCTTCACCAACGAAGTGCTCAAGTGGAAGCCGTGGCTGGACACGGTGGACGTCGACACCGCCACGCCCGAGCAACTGGCGGCGCTGGACGAGATGAGCCCGCAGGCGCGCACCTCGCCCTACTTCCTGGTGCTGGCGCACCAGCCCGAGATTCTTCTGCAGCGCTCCATTGCCTTCAACGCGATCATGTTCGCGCCGGGCGGCATGCCGCGCGCCGAGCGCGAGCTGGGCGCCACGGTGGAATCGCGCGTCAACGGCTGCGTGTACTGCGCCTCGGTGCATGCCCAGCGCTTCGAGCAGCTGGCCAGGCGCAACGACGTGATCTCGCAGGTGTTCGAGGAGCCCGCGGGCGCCGGTACCACGGAACGCGAGAAGGCGATCGTCGATTTCTCGATCCGCCTGGGCGCCGAGCCCGACAAGGTCACGGCCGACGATGTTCGCAAGCTCAAGGACGTGGGGCTGGGCGAGCTGGAAATCCTCGACCTGATCCACTCGGTCGCCATCTTCGCCTGGGCCAACCGGCTGATGCTCAACCTCGGGGAACCGGTGTTCCCCGAAGCCGACACCTCCGACGCTTCATAGGCGGGAGAGCAGGCCGGCGACGGTTTCGTCCGCCAGGCCCAGTGGCCCGACCAGGTCGTTCTCGCGGCGGTAGTCGATGCTGTTGACCAGCGATGCCGCGTCCACGATGGTGCGGGTCGCGGGTGTCGGCACGCCCGCGATGGCGCCCAGCGCCTCGACGAAGGCCAGGCCGTAGGGCATGTCTTCGCTCACATAGCGCGTGTCCGTCTGCGTGGGGCCGGGCGGACCGCCGCGCTTGGCGTGCAGTTCGGCGGCGATGTCGGCGAGCTTCTCGGAGGTGGTTCCGAAGGAGCGCGCGAAGTGCGCCTCGATGGGGCCGACCTCGATGCCGAAGGCGGCCGCCACGGCGCGGCGCTCCGCATCGAGCGCCTCGATCGCGCGCGACACGCCGGGTGTCATGCAGTGGTACTGCGGCCAGTTCTCGGCGCGCTCGATGCGCGTCCAGTTGAAGACCGTGAGCGGCCCGTGCGACTGCGGGTTGACGTTGGCCAGGGCGCTGGCGAGCGCGCTGCCCTGGGCGGAGAAGCCTTCGCCGAAGAGATCGGCGCACAGCGCGAGGGCCTCGTCGATCCGGCCGGCGGGCAGGGCGGAGACGCCGACCGCCTTGCGCCGCGTCATCACGCGGACCTGCGTGCCGGACTCGCGGCGCGCGGTCAGCACCGTGGTGCCGAAGCTGGCGACTGTGAGCTGCTGCAAGCCCGCGCGCACCGCGGCCTCGTGCAGGTAGAGCGAGGACAGCGAGGCCATCGAGCTGACGATCACCGTCTGGCCGTCGCGCAGGAAGGGCAGCAGCGCGTCCATCACGCGCCTGTGGCCGTTGACGGGAAGGGTGATCAGCAGCAGGTCGGAGGCCGCGCAGAGCCCGGCCGCGTCGTCGGCGACCTCGACGCTCACCGAGAACGACTCGATGCCGCTAGCCTCCAGCGGCTGCGTGCGCAGCGCCTCCGCCCCCCGGCCACCCGGCGACCACACGGTGACGCCATGGCCCGCCCGCCGCAGCCACGCCGCGCTGGCCAGAGCGATCGCCCCGGCCCCGGCAATGCCGACGCGATACCGCTTCGCCGCGACCGTCACAGGCGCATCCCCATTCGGGAACACCGTGGAACCGGCTCCGCCGGGCCACCGGTGTTGCCCCCGGCGAGGGGGATGGCGAAGCGACACGAAGTGCGCGAAGCCTGGGGGAGAACCAATTCAGTCAACCTTGATTCCGCCCTGCTTGATGACCTTGGCCCAGCGCTGGCTGTCTTCCGTGACCACCTTGCCCAGTGCCGCCGGGCCGCCGCAGGTGTTGACCGCGCCCAGCTGGGCAAAGCGCTGCTTCGTCTCCGGCAGGTTGCACACCTCGACCAGCGCGGTCGATAGCTTCTCGACGCTCGCCGCCGGCATGCGCGCCGGCGCCATCACGCCGACCCAGACCGGCACTTCCATGCCCGGCAGGCCGGTGGCCTCGCCGATGGTCGGGGCCGAGCCCATGCTGGGCAGGGCCGCGCGCGAGAAGGTGCCCAGCACGCGGGCCTTGCCGCTGGCGACCATGGGCTCGATCGAGGCCACGCTGGTCACGATGGTCGCCACCTGCCCGCCGAGCAGGTCGGTGAGGGCCGGCGCGGCGCCCCGGTAGGGCACGTGCAGCAGGTTCACGCCGCCGGCCTGCGCCAGCAGCGCACCGGTCAGGTGCGAGACGGTGCCGTTGCCGGTGGAGGCGTAGGTGACCTGGCCGGGCCTGGCCTTGGCGTCGCGCAGCACGTCGGCCACCGTCCTGTAGGGGCTTTCGGCGCGTACCGAGAGCGTCATGGGGGTGTCGGCCACCAGGGCCACCGGTACCAGCTCGTGGACCGGGTCGTAGGGGAGCTTGGCCTGCAGGTGGGGGGCGATGGTGACCGCGCCGCCGGTGGCCAGGAGCACGGTGGCCCCGTCGGTCGCCTTGGCCACCGCGTCGGCGGCCACGATGCCACCGGCGCCGGCCTTGTTGTCGATGATGACCGGCTGGCCGAGCCTGTCGGTGAGCTTGGCGCCCAGGTAGCGGGCGATGACGTCCTGTGCGCCGCCGGTGGCGAAGGGCACGACGATGCGCAGGGGCTTGTCGTTCTGCTGCGCTCGCAGTGGCAGGGCGGCGAGGCTGGCGACGGCGGCGAAGGCCAGGGCGAGGTGTTTCAGGCGCAGTTTCATGGTGTGTTTTAGTCCGCGGCGTGTAACGGGGGCATGCATTTTTCGCGAAACACCGCGGAACCGGCTTCGCCGGGCCGCGGGTGTTGCCCCCGGAAGGGGGTTGGCGAAGCGACACGAAGTGCGCGCAGCCTGGGGGCGAGTCTAGTCCGGCGCGATAATCCCGCGTTCCCGGCCGCTTCCGAGCCGGGCTCTTGCCGAACCGCCATGAATCCCAGCTACAAACCCAGCGACGTCGAGTCCGCTGCCCAGGCGCAATGGAGCGCCGCCGATGCCTACCGCGTCACCGAGGACGCGAGCCGCAAGAAGTACTACGCCTGCTCGATGCTGCCGTACCCCAGCGGCAAACTGCACATGGGCCACGTGCGCAACTACACGATCAACGACATGCTCACGCGCTACCTGCGCATGAGCGGCTACAACGTGCTGATGCCCATGGGCTGGGACGCCTTCGGCCTGCCGGCCGAGAACGCGGCGCTGAAGAACGGCGTGCCGCCGGCCAGGTGGACCTACGAGAACATCGCCTACATGAAGGGCCAGCTCCAGGCCATGGGCCTGGCCATCGACTGGAGCCGCGAGATCGCCACTTGCGACCCGAGCTACTACAAGTGGAACCAGTGGCTGTTCCTGAAGATGCTCGAAAAGGGCATTGCCTACCGCAAGACCCAGGTCGTGAACTGGGACCCGGTCGACCAGACCGTGCTGGCCAACGAGCAGGTGATCGACGGCAAGGGCTGGCGCACCGGCGCCACGGTCGAGCGCCGCGAGATTCCGGGCTACTACCTGAAGATCAGCGACTACGCCGAGGAACTGCTCGAACACACCCAGCACAAGCTGCCGGGCTGGCCCGAGCGCGTCAAGCTGATGCAGGAAAACTGGATCGGCAAGAGCGAGGGCGTTCGCTTCGCCTTCACGCACGACATCAAGGGCGCCGACGGCAAGCTGATCCAGGACGGCCGCATGTACGTGTTCACCACGCGCGCCGACACCATCATGGGCGTGACCTTCTGCGCCGTGGCGCCCGAGCATCCGCTGGCCGCCCACGCCGCCACGCTCGACCCCAAGGTCGCTGCCTTCATCGAGGAATGCAAGAGCGGTGGCACCACCGAGGCCGAGCTGGCCACGCAGGAGAAGAAGGGCGTGCCCACCGGCCTCACGGTGAGGCACCCGATCACCGAGGAGCAGGTGCCCGTGTGGGTCGGCAACTACGTGCTGATCGGCTACGGCGACGGTGCCGTGATGGGCGTGCCCGCGCATGACGAGCGCGACTTCGCCTTCGCCAACAAGTACGGCATCGAGATCATCCAGGTGGTGCTGGTCGACGACGAGCCGCATTTCGACTATCACAAGTGGCAGGACTGGTACGCCGACAAGCAGCGCGGCGTGACCATCAACTCCGACAACTTCAGCGGCATGAGCTACAAGGAGGCCGTGGCCGCCGTGGCGCATGCACTGGGCCAGAAGGGCTTGGGCGAACTGCAGACCACCTGGCGCCTGCGCGACTGGGGCGTGAGCCGCCAGCGCTACTGGGGCACGCCGATCCCGATCATCCATTGCGAAGAACACGGCGCGGTGCCGGTCCCCGAAAAAGACCTGCCCGTGGTGCTTCCGACCGACTGCGTGCCGGACGGCTCGGGCAACCCGCTGCACAAGCACGAGGGCTTCCATGCCGGCGTGGTCTGCCCCGTCTGCGGCAAGCCCGCGCGGCGCGAGACCGACACCATGGACACCTTCGTCGACTCGTCGTGGTACTTCATGCGCTACTGCGACCCGAAGAACGACGAAGCCATGGTGGCCGGTGGCGCCGACTACTGGATGCCGATGGACCAGTACATCGGCGGCATCGAGCACGCGATTCTTCACCTGCTGTATGCGCGCTTCTGGACCAAGGTGATGCGCGACCTCGGCCTGCTGAAGGCCGACGAGCCCTTCAGCAAGCTGCTGACGCAGGGGATGGTGCTCAACCACATCTTCTACTCGCGCAACGAGAAGGGTGGCAAGGACTACTTCCCGCCTTCCGAAGTCACGCCCGTGCTCGACGCGCAGGGCCGCATCGTCGGCGGCACCATGGCCGACGGCACGAAGGTCGAGTACGGCGGCGTCGGCAAGATGGGCAAGAGCGAGCGCAACGGCGTCGACCCGCAGGACCTGATCGAGAAGTACGGCGCCGATACCGCCCGCCTGTACACCATGTTCACCGCGCCGCCCGAGGCCACGCTCGAGTGGAACGACGCGGCCGTCGAGGGCAGCTACCGCTTCCTGCGCCGCGTGTGGAATTTCGGCGTGGCGCAGGCCGACGTGGCGCCCGTCGCACTCGCCGGCCAGACCTTCGGCAAGAACGCCCAGGCGCTGCGCCGCGAGGTGCATACCGTGCTGCGCCAGGTCGACTACGACTACCAGCGCATGCAATACAACACGGTGGTGTCGGGCGCGATGAAGCTGCTCAACGCGCTGGAAGGCTTCAAGCCCGACGGCAGCGCGGGCGACGCCGCCGCGCTGCGCGAGGGCTTCGGCATCCTGCTGCGCTGCCTCTATCCGGCCACGCCGCACATCGCCCAGCAGCTTTGGAACGAGCTCGGCTACGACAAGGACCTGGGCGGCCTGCTCGACGCGCCCTGGCCCACGGTCGACGCGGGCGCGCTGGTGCAGGACGAGATCGAGCTCATGCTGCAGGTCAACGGCAAGCTGCGCGGCAAGCTCAGCGTGCCGGCCGGCGCCTCGAAGGACGAGATCGAGAAGCTCGCGCTGGCCTGCGACGACTTCGCCGCCTTCGCCGAGGGCGCGCCGGCCAAACGGGTGATCGTGGTGCCGGGCCGCCTGGTCAACGTGGTCATCTGAAACGCCGGACGAACGGCTCAATCAACCAAGCAAGCATGAACACTCGCAATGTCTCGCCGCCGCGCCGCGGCCTCCTCCTCGGGCTGGCGGCGGCTGGCGTCTCGCTGGGCCTGGCCGGCTGCGGCTTCAAGCTGCGCGAGGCGCCCGTCTTCGCGTTCAAGTCGCTGTCGGTGTCGGGCAACTCGGCCATGATCAACCAGATCCGGCGCGAGCTGCGGGCCACGGGCACCGTGACCGTGCTGCCGCCGGAGGATGCGTCCAAGGCGGACGTCATCCTGGAGGTACTGGGCGAGGACCGCAACCGCATCGTGATCTCGACCAACTCGGCGGGCCTCGTGCGCGAGCTGCAGCTACAGCTGAAGGTGCGCTTCCGGCTGCGCACGCCGGCCGGCAAGGACCTGCTGACGGCCGGCGACGTCTCGCAGACGCGCGACCTGAGCTTCAACGAGACCAACGCCCTGGCCAAGGAAGGCGAAGCCGACCTGCTGTTCCGCGATATGCAGTCGGACATCGCGCAGCAGCTCATGCGCCGGCTGGCGGCGGTCAAGCAGATCTGAGCGCGGCTCCTCCTTCGCTTTCATGCAACTTGCCAGCGCCCAGCTAGCGGCCCATCTGCAGAAGGGCCTGAAGCCGCTCTACACGATCCATGGCGACGAGCCGCTGCTCGCGCAGGAGGCGGCCGACGCCATCCGCACCGCCGCGCGCGCGCAGGGCTACACCGAGCGCAGCTCTTACACCGTGGCCGGCGCGCACTTCGACTGGAGCGCGGTGCTCGCGGCCGGCGGCTCGCTCTCGCTGTTCGCCGACAAGCAGATCGTCGAGATCCGCATTCCATCGGGCAAGCCCGGCAAGGACGGCAGCACGGCCCTGCAGCAGCTGGCCGAGTCCGCACCGGGCAACGACAGCACGCTCACGCTGGTGATGCTGCCGCGGCTGGACAAGGCCACGCGCACCGGCGCCTGGTTCTCGGCGCTGGAGAACAACGGTGCGAGCATCCAGGTCGACCCCATCGAGCGCAACGCGCTGCCGCAGTGGATCGCGCAGCGCCTCGGCCAGCAGGGCCAGCGCGTGATGCCCGGCGACGAAGGCCAGCGCACGCTGCAGTTCTTCGCCGACCGCGTGGAAGGCAACCTGCTGGCCGCGCACCAGGAGATCCAGAAGCTCGCGCTGCTGCATCCGGCGGGCGAGCTGAGCTGGGAGCAGGTGGAAGGCGCGGTCAACAACGTGGCGCGCTACGACGTGTTCAAGCTCTCCGAGGCGGTGCTGGCCGGCAATCCGCAGCGCGTGGCGCGCATGCTCGACGGGCTGCAGGCCGAGGGCGAGGCCGAAGTACTGGTGCACTACGCGATCGCCGAGGACATCCGCGCCCTCAAGCGCGTGAAGGACGCCATGGCCGCCGGCCGACCGCTGCCGATGGCGCTGCGCGAGAACCGTATCTGGGGCCCGCGCGAGCGCGCCTTCGAGCGCGTGCTGCCGCGCCTGGACGACCGCATGCTGGCTCGCCTGCTGCGCGCCGCGCATATGGTGGACGGCATCGTCAAGGGCTTGAAGCAGCCCGACTGGCCCGCCAGCGGCTGGCAGGCGCTGCAGCGGCTGGCGCTGATGCTGTGCCGCGCCTGCGGCAGCGCGGGCGGCGCCCCTCGGCGCGCCTGACCCGACCGGACTGCTGACGGCTCCAGCCGCCAAAAGGCCCGCGCCGGCCGGGCCACGGATCGGCATGGGAAAATAGCCCGATGAACGCGTTCAACGTAAGCGAACACATGCAGACCCTGGGTCTGCAAGCCAAGACCGCCGCATTCCTCATGGCCCGTGCCGATGCGGCCAGCAAGAACAAGGCCCTGAAAGCACTGGCGCGCCGCCTGCGCGAAGCCGGTCCGGCGCTCGCCGTGGCCAACCAGAAAGACCTGGAACGCGCCACGGCCGCCGGCCTCTCGGCACCGATGGTCGACCGCCTGAAGCTCACGCCCAAGGTCATCGAGACCGTCGCCCAGGGTTGCGAGCAGCTCGCCGGCATGGCCGACGTGATCGGCGAGATCATCGGCATGAAGCAGCAGCCCAGCGGCATCCGCGTGGGGCAGATGCGCGTGCCGATCGGCGTGTTCGGCATGATCTACGAGAGCCGGCCCAACGTGACCATCGAGGCCGCGAGCCTGGCCATCAAGAGCGGCAACGCAGCCATCCTGCGCGGCGGCTCGGAGGCCATCGACTCGAACAAGGCGCTGGCGGTGCTGGTGTCCGAGGCGCTCGGCGAGGCCGGCCTGCCGGTCGAGGCGGTGCAGCTGGTGCAGACCACCGACCGCGAGGCCGTCGGCCAGCTGATCGCCATGCCGGAGTTCGTCGACGTGATCATTCCGCGCGGCGGCAAGGGCCTGATCGAGCGCATCAGCCGCGACGCCAAGGTGCCGGTCATCAAGCACCTGGACGGCAACTGCCATGTCTACGTGGACGACACGGCGGAGTTCGAGATGGCGCTGCGCATCGTCGACAACGCCAAGACCCAGAAATACAGCCCCTGCAATGCCGCCGAAGGCCTGCTGGTGTCGGCTTCGGTCGCTGAAGACTTCCTGCCCGAGATAGCCGCCATCTTCGCGGCCAAGGGCGTGGAAATGCGGTGCGACCCGGCGGCAGCGGCCATCCTGCGCGAGAGCGAGGCGCTGGGTGCGGCCAGTCCGGCGGCGAAGATCGTCGATGCGGTCGAGTCCGACTGGTCCGAGGAATACCTCGCCGCGGTCATCAGCATCAAGGTGGTGGCCGGCGTGGACGAGGCCATCGCCCACATCAACCGCTACTCGAGCCACCACACCGACGCCATCGTCACGCGCGACCACGTGCATGCGCAGCGCTTCCTGCGCGAGGTCGATTCGGCCAGCGTGATGGTCAATGCGAGCACACGCTTCGCGGATGGCTTCGAATTCGGGCTGGGTGCCGAAATCGGCATCAGCACCGACAAGTTCCATGCGCGCGGCCCGGTGGGCATCGAAGGACTGACCTCGCTCAAGTACGTGGTGCTGGGGCAGGGCGAAGTCCGGACCTGATCCGGTCCGATGCGTCCGCGCGCGGTCTTGTCATTGGGGCGACCAGCCCCAAATCCTACAATTCCACTCCACCTTTAAGCACAAAACCAACAAGGCCGCTGCATGGTTCCGCATCTAGTCACCGCCCTGACCGGCCCGATCAACGAACTGGAGCAGCGTGTGCTCGACTCGATGCCCGCCATCGAGCGCTGGTTCCGGCTCGAGTGGATGGAGCACACGCCGCCGTTCTACAGCGCCGTCGACATCCGCAACGCCGGCTTCAAGCTGGCCCCGGTCGACACCAACCTGTTCCCGGGGGGCTGGAACAATCTCACCAAGGAGATGCTGCCGCTGGCGGTGCAGGCCGCGCAGGCGGCCATCGAGAAGATCTGTCCGGAGGCGCGCAACCTGCTCGTCATTCCGGAAAATCATTCCAAGAACACCTTTTACCTCGCCAACGTCGCGCAACTTGTGCGCATCTTCCACATGGCGGGGCTCAACGTGCGCATCGGGTCGATCGATCCGGCCATCAAGTCGCCCAAGAAGATCGAACTGCCCAACGGCGAGACCGTGACTCTGGAGCCGGTGGTGCGCAGCAAGCGGCGCCTGGGGCTCAAGAACTTCGATCCGTGCACAATTCTCCTAAACAATGAGCTTTCTGCGGGAACTCCCGGCATCCTCGAGGATTTGCACGAGCAGTACCTGCTGCCTCCGCTGCACGCGGGGTGGTCGGTGCGGCGCAAGAGCAACCATCTGCACAGCTATGAAGAGCTGTCCAAGCGCTTCGGCAAGCTGCTGGGCATCGATCCGTGGCTCATCAATCCGATCTATGCGCGCGCCGAGGGCGTGGACGTGGCCGAGGGCCGCGGCATCGATGTGCTCACCAGTCACGTCGACGCGGTGCTGACCAAGGTGCGCCGCAAGTACAAGGAATACGGCATCAACGAAAAGCCCTTCGTGGTCGTCAAGGGCGGCCACAGCGGAAGCGGCAGCCCCAGCCCCGGCGTGGTGACGGTGCGCGATGCCAAGGACGTGGAAGCGCTGATTGGCAAGTCGCGCGGCGGCAGTGCCACTGCAAGTGCCCCGGCATCTAAGAACGGCGCCGGCCGCGACCTGCGCGAGCCTACGGAGCTGATCGTCCAGGAAGGCGTGCTTACGAACGAGCGCGTGCACAACGGCGTGGCCGAACCGGTGGTCTACATGATGGACCGCTACGTGGTCGGCGGCTTCTACCGGGTGCACGCCGAGCGCGCCGCCGACGAGAACCTGAAGCTGCCGGGTGCGAGCTTCGTGCCCCTGGCCTTCTCTGAAAGTGCGCACTTGCCGCAGCCGGGCGCCAAGCCTGGCGCCAGTGCGCCCAACCGCTTCTACATGTATGGCGTGGTCGGCCGGCTGGCCATGGTGGCTGCCAGCTACGAGATGGAAGCGACCGATCCGGACGCTGAAATCTACGAGTGATTGGCCGGGGGCTGCTTGCCTCGGCTTGCACCGGGCGCAAGCGGCGGCAAAATAGCGGCCCCACAGCAACGGAAACAAAAGGGCGGGAGGGTGACTGGGGTGTACTAAAGTTCGCCCCTTTCGTGCCCGGCGTGTCTGACGCGTCGATATCAGCAGCCTGTCCTTTTTCCCATCGACTTCGTGTCAGCCCCCAAAAATCTCTCAGCCGGCCTGATCGTCGGCGCCATCGGCGTCGTCTATGGCGACATCGGCACCAGCGTGCTGTACGCCGTCAAGGAAGTGTTCGGCCACGGCCACGTGCCTTTCACCGTCGAGAACGTCTACGGCATCCTGTCGATGTTCTTCTGGACGCTCACCGTCATCGTCTCCATCAAGTACGTCGTGCTCGTGCTGCGGGCCGACAACGAAGGCGAGGGCGGCCTGGTCGCCATGCTGGCCCTGGCGTCGCGCGCCGTGCACGACAAGCCCAGGCTGCGCCACTTGCTGCTGGTGGTCGGCATCTTCGGCACTTCGCTCTTCTACGGCGACGGGGTCATCACCCCCGCCATCTCGGTGCTCTCGGCGGTCGAGGGCCTGGAGGTGGTGTCGCCGCACTTCACGCACTACGTCATTCCGCTAACGCTGGTCGTGCTGTTCTGCCTCTTCGTGGTGCAGAAGCGCGGCACGGCGGGCATCGGCAAGTTCTTCGGGCCGGTCACGCTGACCTGGTTCATCGCGATCGCGGTGCTCGGCGTGTCGCAGATCCTGCACCACCCCGAGATCCTGAAGGCGCTGAATCCGTTCTATGCGCTGAAGTTCATGTGGGACAACCCGGGCACCAGCTTCATCCTGCTGGGCGCGACCGTGCTGTGCGTGACCGGGGCCGAGGCCCTGTACGCCGACCTCGGCCACTTCGGCAAGAGCCCGATCCGCATCGCGTGGTTCTCGGTGGTGATGCCGGCGCTCACGCTCAACTACTTCGGCCAGGGCGCGCTGCTGCTGGAGAACCCGGAGGCGGTGAAGAACCCCTTCTTCATGATGGCGCCCGAGTGGGCGCTCATTCCGCTGGTGCTGCTGGCCACGGCCGCCACCGTGATCGCGTCGCAGGCCCTCATCACCGGCGCCTTCAGCGTCACGCGCCAGGTGATCCAGCTGGGCTACCTGCCGCGCCTGAACATTGAGCACACCAGCGTGCGCACGGCGGGCCAGATCTACATCCCGCTGGTCAACTGGGGCCTGTTCGTGGCCATCGTGCTGGCGGTGGTCATGTTCCGCTCGTCGAGCAGCCTGGCCGCGGCCTACGGCATCGCCGTGACCACCGACATGCTGATCACCACGGTGCTGACCTTCTTCGTGATCCGTTATGCATGGAAGCTTCCCCTGGCGCTGTGCATCGCATCGACGGCGGTCTTCTTCGTGGTCGACTTCCTGTTCTTCGCGTCGAACCTGCTCAAGCTCTTCGAGGGCGGCTGGTTCCCGCTGCTGATCGGCGGCTTCGTCTTCATGCTGATGATCACCTGGAAGGAGGGCCGCCGCCTGATGGGCGAGGCGCAGCATGCCGACGCCATCGACCTGAAGTCCTTCCTCGACTCGGTGTTCGTGAGCCCGCCCGTGCGCGTCGATGGCACCGCGGTGTTCCTCACGGCCGAGCCGGGTGTGGTGCCCAACGCGCTGCTGCACAACCTCAAGCACAACAAGGTGCTGCACGAGCAGAACATGTTCGTCACCGTGCGCAACCACGAGGTACCGTGGATCCCGATGGACAAGCGCATCGAGATCGAGCCGCTGGGCCACCACTGCTGGCAGATCATCGTCCACTACGGCTTCAAGAACGACATCGACCTGCCGCGCGCGCTCGAGAACGCACGCATGCGCGGCTGCCAGCTCGAGCAGATGACGACCAGCTACTTCCTGTCGCGCGACGTCGTCATTCCCACGCTGGGCAGCGGCATGGCGCCGTGGCGCGAGAAGCTGTTCGCGCAGATGCACCACAACGCGAGCGGCGCGGCGGCCTTCCTGGGGCTGCCGAACAACGCGGTGGTGGAGCTGGGGTCGAAGATCGAGATCTGAGCCCGGGCGCGGCTCAGCCGAACTCCCCCGGCCGCTCCTTCTCCAGCCCCGCCACATGCGCAGCGATAGCGCCCGGCGTGGTGAACCAGATCTCGCCCCGGTCGCGCGCCTGCGCCAGCCGGGTCAGCGCGGTGCGCAGGTGCCTCAGCCGGTAGGGCTGCCCCACGATGTACGGATGCAGCGCCAGCCCCATCACCAGCGGCTGCGCGCGCGACTGATCGAGCATTTCCTCGAAGTTGTCGACCACCATGGCGCTGAAATCCTTCGCGTCCATCAGGCGGCCGACGATCATCGGGATGTCGTTGAGCTCCTGCGGGTACGGCACCGACCACAGCGAGCCGCCGCCGCGCGTGCGCATGCGCAGTGGTTGGTCGTCGTGGCACCAGTTGAGCGTGTAGTCGTAGCCGGTCTCGGCGAGCAGGTCGGGCGTGAGGGCGCTTTCGGAGATCCACGGCGACAGCCAACCCGCTGGCGCCTGCCCGCTTTCGCGCAGCATGCGCTCGCGGCAGCGCTGCAGCAGGGCGCGCTCGTGCGCCTCGTCGAGCACGCCCTGGCGTTCGGCATTGCTGTGGCCGTGGCCGATCAGTTCGTCGCCGCGCGCCACCAGCGCCTGGACCAGCTCGGGGCAGTGGTCGTACAGCGCGGTGTTGACGAGCGCCCCGGTGGGCAGCGCGAGCGCGTCGAACAGTTCCAGGCAAC
Source organism: Variovorax sp. CAN15 (assembly GCF_030462475.1). Lineage (GTDB taxonomy): Bacteria > Pseudomonadota > Gammaproteobacteria > Burkholderiales > Burkholderiaceae_C > Variovorax. Next base: position 125,207 of record NZ_JASMRZ010000001.1, on the reverse strand, counting down.
GCCACGCGCCGACACGGTTGCCGTACTCGCGCCAGCCGTGATTGAGCACGTCGGGCTGCGGCGAGGCCGGGCCGATGCACGCGCCCAGCCCGTCGCCGAAGGCGAAATGCTCGACGTTGAAGCCGATGTACACCGCCAGCCGCGCGCCGTTCGGCCACGCGTAATCGGGACGCCGCGTGATGGGCCGGTAGTCGAAGCGGTCGTGCGTGGGGAGCCGGTCGGGCCAGCGCGTGCTCATGCCGGCGGCCTCACAGCACGGCGAGGCCGGCGCGCACCAGCAGCCATTCGGCGCTGTCGTTCCAGACGTCCATCTGCACGATCAGGCCGCGCCGCACCACGTAGCGGTCGACATAGCGGTTGCCCTCGAAGGCCGTGCCGTCCGGCCACGCGCCGTAGAGCGTGCCCAGGCTGTAGACCACCGTTTCCTCGGGCGTACCGCCGGCCACCGTTTCGGTGCGCTCGATCTTCTTCTTCACCCAGGCATAGCGCCTGGCGTTGAAAGCCGAGGTGTCGGCAGGCGCGTGCATCGGGCGGTTGCCGGTGAAGCGGATGCGGATGTCGGGCGCGGTGAACCGCGAGGCCGACTGCGGGTCCGGAATCATCACCAGGCGCAGGAATTCGTCGACCACGGCGGCGGGATCGGGCGCGGGGTCGCCCTGCGAGATGGTTGTGTCCACGAGGTTCTCCGGGAGTTGTCGGAGATGGAGACACGCAATTCCCGTGCCGGATGGTTGACTTTAATTAGACGAAATTGTTAACCATCCAGTGACCGCAGGCTCCCGGCACAATCCCCCGACGCACGCTGGGCGGGCCAGACCGGCTGCTGCGGGCTGAAGAGAAAAGGCCCCCACCGGCAAGGACATCGCCGCTTCCGGCAACATCGCGCCCCGTACCAACGCAATGCCAACGCCAATGGCCGCCGCGCCCCGGCAACGCAAGAAAGAACGCCTGATGAAAAACATCCTCTTCGTCGCCGATCCGCTCGATCACTTCAAGATCTACAAGGACACGACCTTTTCGATGATGCGCGAGGCGCAGCGCCGCGGTTACCGCATCGCGGCCTGCCTGCCGCAGGACATCCAGTGGAAGTCGGGCGGCGTGGTCACGGCCACGGTTCAGCAGATCACGCTGACCGGCGACGCGAAGGACTGGTACAGCGTCGACATCACCGAAGCCAAGGCGCTGAAGGATTTCGACGCCGTGCTGATGCGCAAGGACCCGCCCTTCGACGCTGAATACATCTACGCCACGCACCTGCTGGAGCAGGCCGAGCGCGAGGGGGCCCAGGTGATCAACAAGCCGCGCGCGCTGCGCGACCACCCCGAGAAGCTCGCGATCATGGAGTTTCCGCAGTTCGTCACGCCCACGCTGGTGACGCGCAGCGCGCAGGCGGTGCGCGACTTCCACGCGGAGCACGGCGACATCATCCTCAAGCCGCTCGACGGCATGGGCGGCATGGGCATCTTCCGCGTGAAGCAGGACGCGCTGAACCTGGGCTCCATCGTCGAGACGCTCAACAAGGACGGCGCCGAGACCATCATGGTGCAGCGCTTCGTGCCGGAGGTCTCTCAGGGTGACAAGCGCATCCTCATCATCGCGGGCGAGCCCGCACCCTTCGTGCTGGCGCGCATTCCCCAAGGCACCGAGGTGCGCGGCAACCTGGCGGCCGGTGGCAAGGGCGTGGCCCAGCCGCTCACGCCGCGCAACCGCGAGATCGCCGAGACCATCGGCCGCGTGCTCGCGCCGCGCGGGTTGCTGCTGATCGGGCTCGACGTGATCGGCGACTCGGTGACGGAGATCAACGTGACCAGTCCGACCTGCTTCCAGGAGATCACCGAACAGACCGGCTTCGACGTGCCGGCGATGTTCATCGACGCGCTCGAAGCGACCCTGCGCGCGCAGGGCCGCTGACCGCCGGCCTGGCGGCCCGGGTCAGAAGTCGATCGTGCCGCTCACCGCGAAGGTGCGCGGCGCACCTAGCACCAGGTAGTTGCTGCCCTGCGTGCCGCCCACCGACGCCCAGTACGACTTGTTGAACAGGTTGTCGATGCGCGCGCGCAGCGTGAGCAGGCGGCCGTTGCCCAGGTCGACCAGGTAGCGCGCGCCCACGTCGAAGCGCGTCCACGACGGCACCGACTGCGTATTGGTGGCGTTGGCGTACTGCTTCGAGGTGTAGAGCATGCGGGCGTTCAGAGACAGGTTGCGCACGCCGGGCACGTCCCATTCGGCGCCGAGGTTGGCCTGCTGCCTGGCCACGCCGATTGCGGTCAGGCCGTCGGTGGCGCCGCCTTGCGTGTTCCTCTGCTTGGCGTCGAGCAGCGTCAGGCCGCCGAGCAGGCGCAGGCCCTTGGCGGGCTGGCCGAATACCGAGAACTCCAGGCCCTGGTTGCGCTGCTTGCCGTAGAGGCCGTAGGTCTGGCCCGAGTAGTAATACGTGGGCTGGTCGGTGGTGAAGAACGCGGCGCTCGCGCCGAGCGTGCCGCCGTCGTACTTGACGCCGATTTCCTTCTGCTTGGCCTGGTAGGGCGCGAAGATTTCGCCGGCGTTGGTGACGGGACGGTTGTTCACCGTGGTGCCCGCGACATTGCCCTTGACCAGGCCTTCGATGTAGTTGGCGTAGGCCGAGACAGTCGGCGTGATCTTGAACACGACGCCGGCCACCGGCGTGGTCTTGCTCTTGTCGTAGGTGCTCGTCTGCTTGAGCGTGGTGTAGGCGTAGCTGGTCTGCTCGATGGTCTGGCGGCGCGCGCCGAGGGTGACGAGCAGGCGGTCGTCCATGAACGACATGGTGTCGGCAATGGCCACGCTTGAGGTGTCGATGCGGTCGGTCAGACGCGGGTCTTCCAGCGTGTTGCCGGTGAAGGAGTTGGCAACGGGGTACGGCGACGCGTAGGGCGTGTAGATGTTGTCGCGCACGCTGCTCGCCGAGATGGCGTAGGCGTTGTCGCGGTCGTTGCTGTACTTGGCCGCCGACACCACCACGGTGTGCTTCACCGGCCCGGTCGCGAAGTTGCCGCGCACGCCGATCTCGGCCGTGCCGATGCGGTCCTTGCGCGTGTTGCTGAAGCGCGTGTTGCTGGTGTTGCCGAAGGCGTCGGCGAGCGTGGGGTTCGACAGCACGTTGTCCTCGTCGCTGCGGCGCACGCCGCCGGCGGCCCATGCCGTGATGTTGTCGGTGATGTCGACCTCGCCGCGGAAAGTGGCGAACTTGTCCTTCTCCTTGGAATAGGTCCAGGGCTGGGCGAAGTTGGTGCGGGCGTCTGGCGCGCGCGGGATCGGCAGCGTGGCCGAGGGCGTCAGGCTCGGGCGGCCGTCCTTCAGGTCGTAGTCCTGGTAGCCGAAGTCGGCCGACAGGCGCACGTTGCGGTTGTGCCAGTCGAGGCCGACGGCGAAGGCGCTGAGCTGCTGGCTCTCGTTCTTCACGCCCGTGCCGCCTTCGCGGCGTACCGCGTTCACGCGCACGCCCAGGCTGTCGTCCGGGCCGAAGCGGCGCGCCAGGTCGAGGTTGACGTAGCCCTGTCCGCCGGTCTGCACGCCGAAGCCGACGCGGGTGAGCGGCTCGTTGGGCGCGCGCTTGGGCAGCAGGTTGATCGCGCCGCCGATGCCGCTGCCGCCGGGAGCCGCGCCGTTCAGGAAGGTGTTGGCGCCGCGGAAGACTTCAACGCGCTCGAAGAATTCAGAGGCGATGTACTGGCGCGGCAGCATGCCGTACAGGCCGTTGTAGGCCACGTCGTCGGAATACACGGGGAAGCCGCGCACCACGTACAGCTCCTGGAAGTTGCCGAAGCCGCGTGCCTGGCGCACCGAGGGGTCGTTGAGCAGCACGTCGGCCACGCTCTTGGCCTGCTGGTCCTGGATCAGCTCGTTGGTGTAGTTGGTGCTGGAAAAGGGCGTGCTCATCATGTCCTGGTTGCCCAGGATGCCGACCCGCCCGCCGCGCGACACCTGCCCGCCGGCGTAGGGCTTGGTCAGGCCCTCGGCCGAGGCGTCGGCGCTGGCCTCGACGGTCACCGTGGACAGCGTGCCGCCGCTCGAAACCACCGGGGCCGCGGGTTCCGATGCGGTGGTCTGCTGGGCCAGGGCCGCAGCGGCATTCAGCGCGAGCAGTGTTGCGGCCACGGTCGGCCGGAGATGGAAGAAGGAAGCGGGCATGGGCGGTCCAAATATGCAAATGAGAACCGTTATTGTTTGCGACTACAGGCCAGCCCGTCGATACTTTCTTGCGATGTTGCGAAAAAGTGTCAGTCAAAAGACTGACTTCGGCCTCAGCCTCCGACGCGCTGCCCGTCCACAAACACCTGCTTTACTTCCTGACGCGCCGCCTTCAATGCTGGGCGCTGGACTCATGCCGCGCGCGACATCGCTTCCTGCAGCGCCTCGGCCGTTCCCCAGTGCTGGAGGAACTCGATCTCGTCGGCCTTGCTCAGCTTGCCTTGTGCCCGGTAGACCAGGGCGGTCATCACCGCGCCTGTTTGCGCGGGCTTGTCTTCCGGCTCGCCAATGCCCGAGTCACTTTGCCATTCCTTCGGGAATGCGGGCCACGAACAGGTGACTTGGCTGAGCATGTGATAGGCGGTCTCCATCACTCCTGGGCGTTGCTCCAGCCTGTACTGGCTGACGCTGGGCTTGCCGCAATAGGTCGTGTGCTCTTGCCCTACTCGCTCAGGAATGCCCTCCTGGCCGGGACCGTATTCCATGTAGCGACGGATGTACTCCCACAGTGGCGCCGCTTCCTGCTGCATTAGCAGCGTGGGGCCAACGAAGATGGCGTCTTCGCCCTTGGCGTGTGGGTCGTCGGCATCGAAAGGCGGGTGGTAGAGGATGAGCGAGTAGTACGCGGCCTGGCCAGGCGCTCCATTCTTTCTGGCAAGCAAGTCATAGCCGTCCATGTCGACGATGGCGCGCAGGCGGTCCCAGTCGAACACGGCGTTGCCACCGCAACCTCGTGGCCTCAAGAGGTAGACCTTGCGCGTCACCCGGTTGAAGCGGATACGGCCCCGTGCATAGGTGAAGAAGCAGGTGCGTACGCCCATGATGTCGAACCACAGCCAAAGCAAGACACAGCAGCCGACGGATAAGGGGAAAAGCAGCAGCCAGCCGAGCCATATATCAGCCGGAGTAGCTGCATTTTTGCTTGCTCCCCAAAACAGCAGAACCTTATCGAAAACGACTGGGTGGAGCGTGAAGCCGTAGAACCCCCAGAAGATCAACAGGCACGGAAACAGAATAAAGACGGTTCCTATACCTGCTTTCCACTGCCGCTCCCACCCAGAGTTACACAAATCCAAGTAGGTTTCGTTCTGCGCGTAGAGGCATCGACTTGGCAAGGCTGCATCACTGAATTCGATACGACTGCCGGGCTTCAACAGTCTCTTGCTGCCGTCGGCTTGCACACACCTGCGACCTTCCGCAACTGAACGCGTACGCGCGCGGTGATAGACGTGTTCATTCGGGAACATCTTGTACCTCCTAGCGCGACGATTGCAATTCAGCCTGCACGTTGGCGAACTTTTGCAAAGTTTCTTGGAGATTGGCGTGAATCGGAATTTTCTTCTTGTTCAGTGGGCAATCCGTCAACCAGTTGATCCATTCATCTTCCTTGAGAAAAGAAATTGCGACGACAGAAGCGACGACCAACACAGCACCAATTAGACCAAGCACCGCACCAAGACTCGCTGCTACTATTCCCATGATCGAAATGTCAAAGGCAACAACAGCGGTGCTCGCAATAGTGAATACAGAGCCCAAGATGCTCGCAATCTGCGCATTCCTTAGCCCTCCCTGTCCCCTTTGATCAGAAATCCCCGCATCAACCCCATCAAACCAAACAGAAACCATAGCCGCAGGCAACAAGAACTTGAATGCCGTTTTCTGAAGACTTCTAAGCTGCCTGAGATTCAACGTGTCCAACCCGATCTCAAGAACCTTTTCCTTGTACACGTTGATCCCTCTGATGCCCTTGAAGACCGTTTCTTCATACGCCTTGGCGCGCCAATCCGCGATCGAGCCGATGCTCTGCAAGACATTGCCTGCCATTTCCGCCGCGGTGCGTCCGTCGGGGTTGACGATGAGCTGCCCGCCCTTCAACAAGCTGGCGCCATAGTCAAAAACACCTCCCAACATTGCCGCCCGTGAGCCGGGCGCCGCGCCTATCGCTCGAGCCATCGCCGCTTCACCGGACTTGCCCTTTTGAGCCGTGGACAGTTTGGTCAACTTCTCGGCCCGCCCGAGCATCTGCGCCCGCCTCACGTCATTCGCGCGCAATTGCAAACGCTCGGCTTCGTTTTCTACCGTGCGTCCCAATGTGCTGATGCCCGTCAGGGCCATGTAGCGGACCAATTGCGCTTCCTTGCGGGGCACGGGCAGTGCGGCAAGGCCCGCAACCATCTTGACGCTCATCAGAGTCATCACATGCGCGGGCCAGGCCAGTTTGCGCAGCCTGCCGCTTTCGCCGATGGCGGGAAACGCTTCCATGAACGCAAGAGCTTTGTCGCCGAGTCCGACGCGCCCGGCGAGCAGTTTGAGCTTGACCGCCAGGCTCTCCAGCAGTGGAGCGCTGGGGTCGGGTGCCGGCAGCGTTGCCGGCTGTCCCGTCTGTCCTTCTGTTTCCAACGCCTGCCGAAGCGAGGCCAGGTGCGCGAGGTTGTTGAAACACAGTGTGCGCGACAATGCGTTGTCGCCCCAGAGGTCCAACTGCTCCAGCCATCTGCGGCCCCAATCGTTGCTTTCGGTGCCCGCCAGGCACTGAGCCAGTTGGAGGCTCAGGTTCGCTCCGCCCCCAGGTCGATCCACGCGCGTGTCCTTGCCGCTGTAGCGGCCCATTACCTTGAAGAGAGATGGACTGACCAGCCAACGGCCCTGATCCTCTCCAAGCCTGGAGCGGAGGGCCTCGACCTTGTCGCGCACAGTCTTGTGTACGGTATCGACAAAACGCGTGGCCGTCGCTTCATCGAAAAGCCGAGTGAAGTGCGCATCCATCTGCTGAGTGACAGTTGCCTCTTGCTGAGCTCTGTTGCGGTCCCTGTTGGCATTTCGCGCGGCCAGTGCCGCTGCGCGCGCCTCGGGATCTCTTGGCAACGGCGTATGAAAACCCTTGGATTCTTCATAGCCGGTGCTGATCGCTAGAAAAGCTCCTTTCTTGACAAGATTCCGCAAGCCTTGTGCGCTCACCGCCGTCTGGAGAACCCATTCATTGGTCACTCCCTTGGCAAACCCGCTGGCTTGTTCGATCTGCCAGTGGCTGTACGGAGCATGGGCCTCCGATTGCAGGTGTCCAAGTTCTTGCGCGATGCCCACGGCATCCTCGCACGCCACCACCGCGCCTTTGTGGCGTTGCAGAAACTCGGCCATCTTCCTCAACCTCTTGCCATGAGCGTTGTCGTAGGTCGGGCCGATGCGTTTTCGGGTGTCGTAGGCCACATCGTCGAGCCCGGTGAATTCACCCGTGACCGTCATTCCTGGCATTCGGACCTCCACCTGCTCGTCATAGTCGCCCCAGCCCCGCTCCTGCGCATTGCTGCCCATCAGCCCGTACATCTGCGGCTCGCAGGCATCGCGAACCGCCTCGGCGCTCAGTGCGCTGAACTCCACCACCTGCCCATTCAACTGCCCGGGCTGCAGCGTGTCCTTCTGGCTCGTGCTGCCGCTCGCCCATCCCGCAACGTCGAAGCCTTGCATGTACTCGCCCAGGTTCGGCTCGATCACTTTCTTGAGGTGTTCGTAGTCGATCGGGTCCGGGTGGAACATGTAGTCGAGCCTGGTGACGTTTTTCGCATCGCGCACCCACACCATCGAGTTGTTGGCCCCTCGAAGCTCCATCTCGCACGCCGGGTGAGGCTCTGCCGTCTGGGGCAGCGTCACCGGAAACTCGCCCAGGTAGCCATGCGGATGCACGATGTAGCCCTGCCATTCAGGGGGAACGCCCTTGCGCTCGATGCGCACGTAGATGTAGCCCGCACGCAGCATGCGCACGTTGTACAGCGCCGCCTGCATCGGGATGCCTCCGGGGCGGGCTTGCAACTGGCCCATGGGTTGCAGCGGCTTGAGGGCGTCCATGCTTTTGGTTTGAGCGCTGTAGGCCGCCGCATAGCGGACAAACAGAATGGGCAGGCCTTTGCGGTCGCAGTTCTTGCAAGGTGTGGCGCAGGGCATCAGGAGTTTCTTTCTTTTCTTATCTCGAGGACACGGCATCGGCGTATGCGGTGCCAAAACGTAGATCCGGCTGGCGGCGCAACGTGTCCATGACCCGGGCGAGCAGAGCGGCTTCGCTTGGCGATTGCCAGAAGGCCTCGCGCTTCGTGTCTTGGGTCGGATGTGCTCGCCAGGTGAGGTCGACGAAATCTTCCAGGTCGTCGCCGCCCAGGCTCAGGCTCCGGCCTTGGGCCAGCAGGCGGCTCATCGCGGCACCGTCGGGTTGCCGGTCGACGCGCACGCCATTGCCGGCCAGCCGCGCCCAGACGCGATGGCCTGCCGGCGACGAATGCGCGGCCCACCATTGGGGCAGGTCGAAGCTCAGACGGCCGAGTGCCGATGACGACAGCGGTTCGGTGTCGCCAGCGGGATTGGCGAACGCCTGGAACCACTCGGGCTCGCGAGATGTGGCCGAAACGTCCTGCTGCACCAGGTCGACCAAGGCCCATGGCCCCCACGGCTGCTCCAGCGTCCACCAGCGCCGCACGGGGCCGAGCCACTGTCGCCGCTGTGCATCGGACAGCACGGGCCATGCACGCTGCAGCACGCGCGGGTCTTGATAGCGCAAAAGGCGCGCGCTGCCATCGGCGGGTGACAGTTGATCGCCCAGCACCGCCCAATGACTGGCAATGGCCACGGCGATTGAGTCGCTGAAGAGAACGCCGCACAGGGGCTGCTGCATCTGGCGCTGCTCGGCCTGCACCCAGGCTTGCGCGAGCCACCCGGGCAGATCGCTGGCGGCCAGGCGCGCGAGCATCGGGTCCGTGGATGAATCGGCCCAATGCTGCGGCAACTGCAACAGACAGGGTGCATCCTCCTCGCGGTGCTTGAAGTGGGGGTCGGGCACCGTCACACGGTCCTCGGCCATGGCGGGGTGGTGTTCCCCGATGGCGGCGGTCAACGCGCCGGCATGCCAGTTTTCGAGGACGAGGTAGGCTCGCAAGGGGCGTCCTCCGGCAGCGTCGAGCGCTCGAGCCTCCGTGTTGAATGCCGATCGGAGATGGCGCACCAGCGCAATGCAGCGCGGGTCCGGGGGGATTTGTTCGGAAAGCGTCATGGGATCAGCGTGCCAACGAGCCCGCGCCTTCGTGGCCTGCGCTGCTTTCCCTGCGCTTGCAGTCCGATTCGCTGTGCGGCTTGATCCGCAGGCTGCTCGGCCCCACCAGGCTGTGCGTTGCGGCATGTTCGCGCCAGATGCCCAGCGTGCCGTGTTCGATGCCGTCCGCGTTCCAGCGGGTGTAGCTGGAGCCGCCGTTGATGAGCACTTCGTCCCTGGCGGTGATCGTGATCCTGCCGGCCTCCAGCTTGATGTTCATCTTGGCCAGCACGTTGATACTGGCCTTCAGTGCCGCGATGTCGATGTCATTTTTCGCGGCGGTCATGCGGATGCCGGCCTTGCGGGCGAACAGGCGCACAGCCTCCTTTGCACTGACAAGCAGGCTCTTGCCTGCGCTGATGCTGGCATGCCCGCCGCTGGTGATGGCGGCATGCTCGCCACTCACGATGTGCGTGGTGCCGGCGGCCGTGGCCTGGATGCCCGCCGGGCTGGCCAGCGTCAGGTGCGGCTCCTGAAACTCCGGGAAGAGACCGCTCGTCGGATCGCCGCCCCTGCCCTCGATACGGTCGTTCTGTTCCTTGAGGCTCTTCGTAACCTCGTCCTGGTCGCCGCTGTCGTGCGCCCTGATTTCCTTCGCGGCCAAGCCGAGGCTTGCGTGCAGAGCGTGTGCGTGTGCGAGCCTGGCAGTGGTCTCTCGCATGTCGGTGATATGGGCCTGCGCATCGAAGCGGGATTCAGTGCTCAGCAGCAGGCCGTTCGCGGCGCGCATCACGCCGTGGCCGTCGGTGCGTAATTCGAAGCCTTGGCCTCGCGTGTCCTTACGGCCTGAAACGTCCTCGATGCGCGCGATGTGCCCCAGGCTCAGGCTGGAGCTCTGATGGTCGCTCTTGAGTTGTGCCTGGATCTTTCCTGCAAAGTCGTCGAGCACCATGTGGTTGCTGCGCCCGCCACCGAGTTCGCGGCTGCGGATGCCGGTGAGGTGCTGCTGGTTGGGAAGGGCCCAGGCCGGCATTTCGTCGGCGTTGTGCACGCGGCCGGTGACGATGGGTTGGTCGGGGTCGCCATTGAGGAAATTGACGATGACCTCCTGGCCGATGCGAGGCAGTGCGGACATGCCGAAGTCCGCGCCCGCCCAGGCCGTGGACACGCGCACCCAGCAACTGGAATGCTCATTGCTCTCGCCGATGCGATCCCAGAAGAACTGCACCTTGATGCGGCCGTACCGGTCGGTCCAGGCTTCCTCATTGGCCGGCCCCACCACGACGGCGGTCTGAGGACCGCGCGTGCGCGGCTTGGGCGTCGTGCGTCGCGGGCGCCATGCGGAATCCGCGGGCTGTGCATCGAAGGCGAAGCGCTGTACCGAGCCCTCGGCGCCGTTCTTTCCCTCACTGGCCTGGATGCTCTCTTGCAGGTGGTAGCCGACGCCGAGCAGCAGGTATTGCCGGTTCTGGTCGTCGCGCGGGTGGCCGGCAAGTCGAAAGGTATAGCCCGGCGCCAGTCCACGCAAGTTGGAGCGGCCCCTGGCCCGGCTGCGCTCGCTCAGTTGCTCCTCCATGCGGATGTGCGCGTAGTCCTCGCCATCTCTGTAGTGAGTGAAACCTCCGGGCCATTCGTATACCTCGTGGCTGTCGTGATCATGGCCGGACGGGATTTGCCGTTGGCTCGTCAGCTCGGCCCTCGGCTTTTCAAAGTCGTAGTCGTCGGCGTAGTGGCGACCGGAGCGGATCTCCTCGGCCTGTTCCCATGCATGGATGCGCTCGCTGGCCTCCCGGCCTCCCGACATGCCCGACTGTTCATGGGGGTGGTAACGCACCGTCTCGCCGCCGGGCAGCGGGGCGTGCGAGCTGCCGATGTCGTCTGCGAACACGAGTACGTGCTGTGCGGCTTCGTGCCGGAAGTAGTAATAGATGCCTTCGTGCTCGCATAGGCGCGAGACGAAAGCGAAGTCGCTCTCGTTGTACTGAACGCAGTAGTTCCAGGTGCGGTAGCTGCGGCTGAGCTTCTGTTCGACCGGATGGCCATAGCGGCCGAGCACGGCATTCAGGATGTCGGGAACGGTCTGCTCCTGAAAGATGCGCGAGTCGCTTCGGCGAGTGGCAAGCCATAGCCACGGACGCAACCGCATCCTGTAGAACGACTGTCGCGCGTCTTCCTGTGAAAGACCGAGGCGCGTGACGATGCCGGCAAGGTAGCGCGGGGCGCCGCTTTCGGTTTGCATCGAGACGGTGGCGACCTGGCCCAGCAGCGCCTTGGGGTCGATGGCGTTGCTGTCGCCCAGCAGGTCGACCTCGAACACGTAAGGCTGGCTGAGCGCTTCCCGCCCGACCAGGCGATGAAACTGCAGCGCTGCGCCCAGGGGCGTCTGGATCGTGACGCGGCGGCTCATGGCAGCCGCAGGCGGGCGGACGCCTTTTCGAAATTGAACATTGAACTCCCTGAATTTGCCTGCCGCTGCGGACGAGGCCAGGCTTTTTCGGGATTATGTAAATCGATGTATCGAGCAAGAAAGCCCTCGAAGCAGCATCCGAAAGGGCGGTTGCAGAAAGCGTGAACGAGTGCAGCCTGTTGACGCTTTCGGCCAACGATTGGTTAACTAGTGGAAACCCAGCGCCATCCCGACAAAGGTATCGCCCGCGCCGCGAAACGGCGCCAGTTCAGAACTGCGTCAGCTGCCCGTCCACGAACACCTGCAGCTCGCCCGGGGCGAACTGCGTCCACGCCTCGTTGGTGGTGAGCGGTGCGGTCACCACCACGGCCACGCGGTCGTTGGGCGTGGTGTGCTGCGCGAAGTCGATTTCCAGGTCTTCGTCCGACAGCTGCGCCGTCACGAAGGGGTGGCGGCGTTCCACGTACCAGAGGTTGGTCGAGGCATGTGCCCACAGCGCCTGCCCGTTGGACAGCATGAAGTTGAAGGTGCCGTGGCTGGCCAGCTGCGGCGCCAGTTCGCGCAGTGTGAGCGTCAGCTCCTCGATGCTCGGCACGCCCGCGTGCGACTTGGCCAGCTCCTGCATGATCCAGCAGAAGGCGTGCTCGCTGTCGGTGTTGCCCACCGGATGGAAGTTGCCGTGCAGGCGCGGACGGAATTCCTTCAGGTCGCCGTTGTGGGCGAACACCCAGTAGCGCCCCCACAACTCGCGCACGAAGGGGTGGCAGTTCTGCAGGTTGACCTCGCCCTGCGTCGCCTTGCGGATGTGCGCGATGACGTTGCGGCTCTGTATGGGGTAGCGCCGGATCAGCTCCGCCACCGGCGAATCGCAGGCAGGCTGGTGGTCGACGAAGTGCCGCAGCCCGCGGTCTTCGAAGAACGCGATGCCCCAGCCGTCGGCATGGTGGTCGGTGCGGCCGCCGCGCTGCGCGAACCCCGTGAAGCTGAAGGTCACGTCGGTCGGCGTGTTGCAGTTCATCCCTAGCAATTGGCACATGGCTGCGATTAGACCGCGATTCGCGCGGCCGATGCCACGGCCGGCTACCTGGCCCTGCTGCCAGGCTGTGCCGCGCTACCGCAGGAACCGGCCTTCCTTCGTCACCCGCACCATCTCGATGAAGCGCGAGCCGGTGTTGCTGGCGCCGGTGAAGTCGATCTCCATGTTGCTCACGCGCAGCTTCATGGCCTTGAGCGTGGCATGCAGCTTCGCGCGAGTCAGGTCGCGGCCGGTGCGGCGCAGCGCCTCGATCATCACCATCGCGTTCACGTAGCCCTCGTAGCTGAGGTAGCCGATGTCCACCCTGGCGCGCTCGGCGAGCTGGCGGTATTCCTTCGCGCCGGCGTCGACCTCGCTCCAGGGGTAGGGCACGATTTGCGAAATGGCGAGGCCGCTGGTCTTGTCGCCCACCAGCCTGGCCGTGACGTCGCCGGGCACGATCGACATGCCGTAGAACATCTGGCGCCCGCCGGCCGTCCAGGCGGCCTTCATCACCTCGCCGCCGATGCCGCCGCCCAGGTACATGATCACCGCCTGCGCCTTGCTGTCGGCCAGCGCCTTGCCGGCGGCCTCGTTGGTGCTGCCGTCGCCCTTCACGGCCACCGCCGCCTCCGGCTTGAGCTTCAGCGCCGTCAGTGCCTCGCCGACCAGCTTGGCGACTTCGGCGCCGCCGGGGTTGTCGAGGTACGCCACCGCGATGCGCGTGACGCCGATGGTCGTCAGGTGCTGCACCAGCGCTTGCGCCTCGCGAGCGAAGGTGGCGCGCACGAAGTAGCCCGAGCCGCCGACCTTCTCGCGCGCCGAGTCGGACACCGCATAGCCGCCCACCAGCGGCGCGCCGCTCTGGTTGAGCACATTGGCGGCCGCCGCCGTGGTGCCGGAGCCCACGCAGCCGAAGAAAGCGAAGGCGCGGTGCTCGCCCAGCAGCTTCTCGTAGTTGGCGACGGCCTTCTCGGGCACCAGCTCGTCGTCGAGCGACACCAGCCTGATCTTGCGGCCCGAAAGCCCGCCCTGCGCATTGACGGCGTCGAAGGCCAGCCCCGCGCCGGCCATCACCACCTTGATCGGCACGCCCAGCGGGCCGCTCAGGATGCCGGTGTGGCCGAGAACGATCTCGGTGTCGGTGACGCCGCTCTCGGCGGCCAGGGCGGATGAAAGCGGGCCGAAGCCGGCCACGGCCACGGCCGCGGCAGCGGTGGCGATGAAGTGTCTGCGGTGCATGGGGCCTGATCTCGATACAACTTATAACAATTGAATGCGAAAGGCCTGCATTCCGCCTCCGGGGTTTACCCCGTCTTGCGTGACGCGTCCGAGGGACCCTGGCGCAGCTGCCATGCGGCGCACACGGCCAGCGCGCAAAGGCCGGCCAGCATCGCGAACACCTCGTCGAAGGCCGCGAGCCGCGCCGGGCTGGTCATCGGGTTGGCCAGCGAATCGCCGTGCGCCGCGAGGCGCCACTCCAGCACGATGGCGCACAGGCTCACGCCCGCCGCGCCGCCGAGCATGCGCACGAAGTTGATCGCGCTTGCGCCCTGCGGGATCAGCGGCTTGGCCAGCGGCCGCATCGAGCCCAGATTGAGAGAGGGCAGGATGAAGCCCAGCCCGATGCGCCCGATGATCGCGAAGGCCACCAGCAGCCACAGCGCGCTGTCGAGCCGCAGCACCATCATCAGCGCGAAGGAGGCCGCCAGCAGCGCGAGGCCGATGGTCACCAGCACCCAGGTCGGGCGCCTGTCGGCCAGCCGGCCCACGCCGGCGATGGTGAGCGCCAGCACGATGCCCGCCGGCAGCAGGATGGTGCCCACGTGCGAGGCCGACAGGTGAAGCCCCACCTGCATGTACACGGGCAGCAGATAGGTGGAGCCGAACAGCGCCGTGCCGTAGATGAAGGCGACCACGCTGCCCATCGCGAACTGCCGGTAGCGAAAGAGCGCGAGGTTCATCAGCGGCGTGCCGCCCGAGGCCGCGAGCCGCCGCTGCCACCACACGAAGACGCCGAAGGAGGCCAGCGCGCCCGCCAGCAGCAGCACCGCCTGCAGCGGTGAATCGCCGCGTAGCGCCACCAGCCCGTTGAGCAGGCACAGCGTGCCGACAGTGCCCAGCGCCAGTCCGCGTGCGTCGAGTCCGTCGCCGCGCGTGGCCGCCACGCCGCCGGGCGCGGTCTTGGGCACGAACTTGTAGGCCAGCCACAGCGATGCGAGGCAGAACGGCACCACCATGAAGAAGATCGAGCGCCAGCCGAACAGGTCGACCAGCACGCCGCCGATGCTCGGCCCGATGGCCGGCGCCAGCACCACGCCCATGCCGAAGATGCCGCTTGCGCGCCCCTGCTCGTGCGGTTCGAAGGCGCGCAGGATGATGATGGCCGGAATGGGCTGCACCACGCCCGCCGCCAGCCCCTCGGCCACCCGCGCGGAAAGCACCAGCGAGAAGTCGTTGGCGACCCCGCCCACGATGCCGCCCGCCAGCAGCAGGAGCATCGTGCCCACGTAGGTGCGGCGGTAGCCGTAGCGCGACAGCAGCCACGGCGTGGTGAGCATCGACACCGTCATCGCCACCATGAAGCCCGAGCTCACCCACTGCGCGCGCTCCTGGCCGAGCGAGAAGTGGTGGCTCATGCCGGGAATCGCCACGTTGACGATGGTCGAGGACATGATCGACGCCATCGTCCCCACCATCACCGACAGCAGCAGGTACCAGCGGTAGCGTTCGCCATAGCGCTGGCGCAGCGTGCCGATGGAGGGCGGGGCCGGCGTGCTCGCGGCTTCTTGGGTCTGTGGGGAGTTCATGGGGCGGCGGAATGTCTCGGGTCCGTCGTCCTACAAGCATATCGGTCTTTGCACCGCCGGGACTGCGCGGAGCGGCCGCACAATGCTTCCGCTGTCCCCTCCGCGTCAAGAAGATCAAGACAAGAACATGGACTCTTCACCCGACGAACAAGCCAATGCCCAGCAGGCTGCCATCGAGCCCGAGGGTGCGCCTACGCTTGCGGCCGAACTGGCCTCGCCGACCGTCAGCCGCGCCTATCGCTGCCAGTGCGGCCGCCCCGTGTTCCTGCGCAACAGCGAATGCCTGGCCTGCCACACGCCGCTGGGCTATGTGATCGACCGGCTCGGCGTCATGCCGCTCGCACCGGCATTGGGCGAGGGCGCGCAGCCCGACACCTTCACCGTGTTCGGCGATCCGCACGGCAACACCTACCGCCGCTGCGCGAACCTCATGACCCCGGCCTCCTGCAGCTGGATGGTGCGAGCCTCGCGCGACGGCGAACAACTGCCCGCCGACACCCAGGGCCTTGCGCCGGGCTACTGCCTGGCCTGCAGCGTCACGCGCACCATCCCCGATCTCTCGCTGGAGAGCAACGGAGAACTCTGGCGCAAGCTCGAAACCGCCAAGCGCCGGCTCATATCGCAGTTGCTCGCGCTCGGCCTGCCGGTGGTGAGCCGCCATGTCGATCCCGTGCACGGCCTGACCTTCGACTTCCTCAGCAACATGCCGGGCGGCCCGCACGTGATGACCGGCCACCAGCACGGCGTGATCACCCTCAACGCAGAGGAGGCCGAGGACACGGTGCGCGAACGCATCCGCGCCGAGATGCGCGAGCCCTACCGCACGCTGCTGGGCCACTTCCGCCACGAGATCGGCCATTACTACTGGGACCTGCTGGTGCAGCCCACGCAGTGGATCGACGACTTCCGAGCGCTTTTCGGCGACGAGCGCGCCGACTACGCCGCCGCGCTGCAGACGCACTACGAGCAGGGCCCGCCGCCCGACTGGGCCGACCGCTTCGTGAGCAGCTACGCAAGCACGCACCCGTGGGAAGACTGGGCCGAGACCTGGGCCCACTACCTGCACATGGCCGACACGGCAGACACCGCGATGAGCTTCGGCGTCGACGCGACCAACGTCGAGCTCACGAGCGACCTCTTCACCCCTGCCGACCTGTGGCAGCCCGACGATCCCGACGCCGGCAGGTTCCTCGACTTCATCAACGGCTGGGTGCTGCTCACCAATGTGCTCAACGAGCTGTCGCGCAGCATGGGGCAGCCCGACTACTACCCCTTCGTGCTGCCGCGCGTGGCAGTGGGCAAGCTGCAGTTCATCCACCGCGTGATCACGCATCAGCGCCCGGGCGACGCGCCGTCGATGGTGGTGGCTGGCGATGTGGCCGACCCTGCACCCGGGCAGGTGCAATCACAGACGCAATCGCAAAGCTCCGGTCAGCCCTGAGGCGGCGACTCGCCCGTCGCGCAGCGCATGCAGATGCACGCCAGCCCGCGCATGTCTTCCGGCAGGTTGGTGAGAGGCGCCTTGCTGAAGTCGACCTGCATGCACCAGCAGGGCGGCTGCGCCTGGCCTGTCTCGCGCTCGATCTCCATCGCGCAGCGGTTCGGCTCGCCGCACAGCGGGCAGCGCGTGGCGTCGATCAGGCCGGCCGGGGCCTCCACCGTGGTGGCCATCATGAAATCTCGAAAGGCGGCAGCTTCTTCGCCACGATGCCGTTGCGCAGCGTCGCGTACACCGGCAGGCCGCCGCTGTAGGCCGGGTAGTCCTCGCCCTCGATCAGCGGCAGCAGGTAGCGGCGGCACTTCTCGGTGATGCCGTAGCCGTCGTCCGAGATGAAGTCGCGCGGCATCGGCTTCTCGACGTTGGCGACCGATTCGAGCGGCGCGCTGCCGAGGCGGTAGGCGTAGGGCACGTCGGAGATGCGCTCGATGGTCGGCATCACCGCGTTGCGGCCCTCCAGCGCGAGCTCGACCGCGCGCTGTCCCAGTTCGTAGGCCTGCCGCACGTCGGTGGCCGATGCGATGTGGCGTGCGGCACGCTGCAGGTAGTCGGCCACGGCCCAGTGGAACTTGTGGCCCAGCGCTTCCTTGACCATCTGCGCCACCACCGGCGCGGCACCGCCGAGCTGCGCATGGCCGAAGGCGTCGCGCGTGCCCTGTTCGGCAAGGAATGTTCCGTCGGGGTGGTGGCAGCCTTCGGACACCACCACCGAGCAGTAGCCATGCTGCTTCACCAGCTCGTCGACGCGCGCGAGAAAGCGCGGCTTGTCGAACTCGATCTCGGGGAACAGCACCACCACCGGAATGCCCTGGTCAGCGGCGAGTCCGCCGGCCGCCGCGATCCAGCCCGCGTGCCGGCCCATCACCTCGAGCACGAACACCTTGGTGGAGGTGGCCGCCATCGAGCGCACGTCGAACGAAGCCTCGATGGTCGACACAGCCACGTACTTCGCGACCGAGCCGAAGCCCGGGCAGCAGTCGGTCAGCGGCAGGTCGTTGTCGATGGTCTTGGGCACGTGGATGGCCTGCAGCGCATAGCCCATCGACTGCGAGAGCTGGCTCACCTTGAAGCAGGTGTCGGCCGAATCGCCGCCGCCGTTGTAGAAGAAGTAGCCGATGCCGTGCGCCTTGAACACCTCGATCAGCCGCTCGTACTCGCGGCGGTTCTTCTCCAGCGACTTGAGCTTGTAGCGGCATGAGCCGAAGGCGCCCGAGGGCGTGGTGCGCAGCGCCGCGATGGCCTCGGCCGAATCGGCGCCGGTGTCGATCAGCTCCTCGGCCAGCGCGCCGATGATGCCGTTGCGCCCGGCGTAGAGCTTGCCGATGCGCTCGGGGTGCCGGCGCGCCGTCTCGATCACGCCGCACGCCGAGGCGTTGATGACCGAGGTGACGCCGCCCGACTGGGCGTAGAAGGCGTTGGGGATGGACATGCGCGGGATTGTCCTGCAGCCCTCCGGCGGGCGCCAGTACCGCGGCGTGTCGGGATGTCAGCGGTTTTCGAAGATTGGCGGGCGCTTCTGCAGGAAGGCGCTCACGCCCTCGCGGAAGCTGGGCCGGTCGATCAGCTCGCGCTGGCGCTCGCTCTCGTAGTGCAGCTGTTCCTTCAGCGTGTGGTGCTCCGAGGCCTCGAAGGCTTCGCGTGCTTCGAGCACCGCGTGCGCCGGCAGGCGGGCCAGGCGCTGCGCGATGCTCTTTGCTTCTTCGTGCAACTGCTCGTCGTCCACGCAGGCCCAGATCAGGCCCCACTGCACCGCGCGGCCCGCGCCCACGCGCTCGTCGAGCAATGCCATGCCCATGGCGCGCGCACGGCCCGCGCGGCGCGGGATGGCCCAGGTGCAGCCCAGGTCCGGCACGATGCCGAGCTTCGGCAAGAAGGGCAGGTAGAAGTAGGCGCTGCGCGCCGCGATGGTCACGTCGGCCGCGAGCGCCAGGCCCACGCCCGCGCCGGCAGCCGGGCCATTCACCGCAGCGACCACCGGCACCGGCAGCGTGCGCAGCGTCTCGATCAGCGGGTTGCTCAGGCTCTGCATCCACTCGGCGGTCTGTGTGCCGAGCGACTTGCCCTCTTCGGGCGGCGCCATCGCACTCAGGTCGGCGCCCACGCAGAAGGCCTTGCCGGCGCCGGTGAGGATCACGGCGCGCACCGACCGGTCGTCGCGGATACGCTCCAGCGCGTCGCGCAGCTCGATCTGCAGATCGCGCGCAATGGGGTTGAGCTTGGCGGGCAGGTTCAGCGTCAGCGTGGCGATGCCGTCGGCCTGCTCCTGAAGGATGAAGGGCTGTGGGGTGGTGTCGGAACTCATGGCATCGATGGTTCGATGCGCGTGGGGGCCGGTCAAGCCGGGGACAACCCGTGGAGGCGAAGTCGCCATGGCGACCATGCGCCGGCATCGCGCGAACGCAGCGGCATCGCGGCCGGCTGCGCGTCGGACACGGTGATGCACGACGACTCCAGCGCCGACACCAGCACGCGCCGGTGGTCGGTGCTCTCGAAGCGTTCGCCGGGCTCCAGCACGATGTCGCGCGTGTCGCTGTCGATCGTCACCCACACCGAGCCACTGCGGCATTCGATGCCCACGCCTGCGCCGTCGGGCACGGCAAAGACCGAGCGCTTCGGCAGGCTGACGTGGAAGCGGGAAGTGCTGGACGAGAAGGTCACGGCGGGAGAAGAAGACGAGGCGGCGGTCGAGGAGGCGGAAGAGGTGCTCATGGCAAGCTCCATTGCATTCACTATGCGAATGAATATAGTGAGCCGAAGCCCTCCTTGCACACGGTCATTCGGAACTCATTGCATGCGCTCAGAGAATGCGAAAGCCCCCAGCACGACCGGCGGCGAGCTTCCCCCGCTCGAACTGCTGCGCAGCTTCGAGGCGGCCGCGCGCCGGCTGAGCTTCACGCTGGCGGCCGGCGAGCTGCACCTCACGCAGTCGGCCGTGAGCCGACAGATCCAGCAGCTGGAAGCCAGCCTGGGCGTGCTGCTGTTCGAGCGGCGTCACCGCGCGCTGTCGCTCACCGAGGCTGGCGGCGTGCTGCAGCGCGCCGTCACCGACAGCCTGGAGCGCCTGCGCGACGCCACCGCGCGGGTGCGCGCGAGCTCGGCGCCGCGCCAGGTGGCGATCACCACCACGCCGGGCTTCGCTTCGATCTGGCTCATTCCGAAGCTGGCGCGCTTCACCGGCAGCCATCCGCAGGTCGACGTGCGCGTGTCGGCCACGCTGGACGTGCTCGACCTGGAAAGCAGCCGCATCGACCTCGCGGTGCGCTTCGCGCCCATCGGCCGTGGCGCGGGGCCGGCGCTGTTCGAGGAGTCGGTGATTCCGCTGTGCTCGCCCCGGCTCGCGGCATCGCTGCGCGCGCTCTCGGATTTCCCGAAGCTCACGCTGCTGACCGTGGAGTACCCGGACCACAGCGAAGCGCCCACCGCCGACTGGGAGCCTTGGCTCAAGGTGATGGGGCTGCAAGATCTGCGCATGAAGAGCACGCTGCGCTTCACGCAATACGCCGATGCCGTGTCCGCCGCGGTGGCGGGGCAGGGCGTGGTGATCGGCCGGCTGCCGCTGCTGGGCGAACTGGTGCGCGACGGCCGGCTCGTGGCGCCGCTGGGCGAGGGCGCCGCCTCGCATCGCGGCTACTTCATCGAGATGTCCAGACGCGCCGCGGGCAACCGCGATGCGCAGGACTTCGCGCAATGGCTGCGCGAGGAGGCCGAGGCCGCGCAGCGCAGCAGCTGACCCGGACGATCAGCCCGGCAGCAGCACCTTGTTCACGACGTGGATCACGCCGTTGGACTGGTACACGTTGGCGATCGTCACCATCGCCGTGCCGCCCTTGGCGTCGGTCACCATCACGTTGCCGCCGCTCATCGTCGCGGTGAGCATGCCGCCGCTCGCGGTCTTCAGCATGGCCTTGCCGCCGCCCGCGTTGATCGCGCTCTTGAGCGCCGCGCCGTCGAGCTTGCCGGGCACCACGTGGTAGGTCAGCACCTTGGTCAGCGTGGCCTTGTTCTCGGGCTTGAGCAGCGTGTCGACGGTGCCTGCGGGCAGCGCCGCGAAGGCCGCGTTGGTGGGCGCGAATACGGTGAAGGGGCCGGGGCTCTTCAGCGTGTCGACGAGGCCCGCTGCCTTCACTGCGGCAACCAGCGTGGTGTGGTCCTTCGAATTCACCGCGTTGTCGACGATGTCCTTCGTGGGGTACATCGGGGCGCCGCCGACCATCGGGTTCGACATGCCGCTGCTGCTGTTGCCGCTCATGCCCATGCCGCCCGCGCAGGCTGCGAGGAGGACGGACACACTGGCTGCGATCACGAGTTTCTTCATTGAAGTCTCCTGGAAAGGTGATGGGATGGTTCTCGAGGCTCTCTGTGGAAACCGCCAACAGCTCGGAGGCGCGATGCGCTTGATCCTGATACGTTGCCCGCGCGCGATTGGATTCACTTGCCTCGTCACGTAGGCTTTGCACCACACAAGATGCACGCGGCGCTTGCGCATCGCATGCGCGATCGACAAAATCCGCCCTTCGTTTTTTCGGCAACAGTTTTTTGCTCCCACCGTGCCCGGTGACGATCAACCTCCCGGGCGCCATACCAATCCAATGAACCGTTTCCTGAACACCTGACCCGCACACCGACCGCCCCGGCCGATGTGCATCCACGCATCCGCCGAGGCCCATCGACAAAGGCCCCGCGCAGCCATTCGCCGGGGCCTTCTTGTTTTTCGGAGTGTGTGCACATGAGTGCTCAACGAAGGGCCCGTGACGACGACAAGCGTCTGGGTCGGTTCTATTTTTCGGTGCCGAACGCGGCACCTCGCAATCCCGTGGTGGCCGCTCTGGCGCGCCGCGAAGCAAGCCAGAAGGCGGGGCGCCACCTGCGCACCCACAGCGCTGAACGGCGCGCGCAGAAGGTGGCGTTGCAGAAGGCAGCGCGCAACATCGTGCAGGAGGACTGACCATGCGTGAAGACATGGACAAGGTCATCGTCGAACGGCCGCGCCGCGGTGGCGGCGTGCAGGGCGATGGACGCAAGTGGCGCAACAGCAAGGAGCGCGGCTCGCGACTGGGCATGAAGCAGGGCTACGAATACCCCAAGGGGCTCAACGAGAACCTCGCGCCGCTCAAGCGCTGGCTGCACAAGCAGGTGCACCGGCCCTGGGACAAGGTGTATTCGGAGCTTTGCAGCACCATCGATCGACGCAGCGTCGTGCAGGCGCATATCTTCGAGCACATCGACGACTTCGTCGAACGCGATGCGGTGATGCACGGCGGGCAGGTGCTGGTGCGTGCGGGGTGGTGGGGCCGCGGTGAGCGCGTGCCGCTGGAGGAGGCTTCGCGGGTCAAGCTTTTCGTGCACCCCGCCACCGGCATCCTTTTGCCCAACCGCCGGTTTTCACAGGCTCGACGGCGTGAGCGCGGCGGCACGAAGGCAGAGCTGTCGTTCGTCGTGATCGACGAACTCACGCAATGGCACCGCGTGAACGGCGACTGGTTCGAGATCACCTTGGCAGCCACGCCGCCCATGAAGGCCCCGGGTGTCTGGGACAAGCGTTTCGACGTGCTGCGGCGCTGCTTCGTCAGGACCACGTGTGCGTGGGGCCGGCCGGAGTTCGGCGTGTCGAGCAACCGGGCCATGTACGGGCGCGACGACGTCTATGCCGCAACCAAGCGCCAGCTCAGCCGCAAGGAGATCCGCGCGCGCCTGGGCGAAGACATCTGAAGCCATTCGTCAGGTAGAGGCAAAGTCGCATCGCGCATGATGCAGGCGCCGCGCCATCCCCGATGAAAGAAAGCACGATGAATCTCACCGCCTCCAACTGGTTCCTCTGGGCCGCCCTCTCGGCCGTCTTCGCCGCGCTGACGGCCATCCTCGCCAAGCTGGGCCTGGCCGGCGTCGATTCCGACATGGCGACGCTGGTGCGCACCGTGGTCATCTTCGCGGTGCTGCTGGTCTTCGTGAACGCCACCGGCAAGTGGACGAACCCGCTGCTGCTGTCGCCGCGCACCTGGCTTTTTCTCGTGCTCTCGGGGCTCGCGACGGGCGCGTCCTGGGTCTGCTACTTCCGTGCGCTCAAGGTGGGCGACGCCTCGCGCGTAGCCCCGGTCGACAAGCTCAGCGTGGTGCTGGTGGTGCTCTTCGCGGTGATGTTCCTCGGCGAGCGTCCTTCCGGCCGCGAGTGGGCCGGCGTGGCGATGATCGCGGGCGGCGTGCTGATGCTGGCGATCAAGCGCTGAGCTGCGCCGAGGCGGCCCGCGCAGGCGCGCGCGGCAGCAGGAAGAACGCCAGGTTGCCCGCGGCCAGCATGCCCGCCACCGTGAGGAACACCGCGCGAAACGGCTCCACCCCGTTCGCCACGGCCCACGACGCGGCCACGCCGGTGGTCCACTGCATCAGCGAGACGCCGAGGAACATCGCCATGTTCATCAGCGCCATCGCGCGCCCCGTCATGGCTGCCGGGTAGGCGTTCTTGGTGTACGCGTACTGCAGCACGCTGTAGCCCGACAGCAGGCCGTAGATGATCGGCAGGCCTATGTCCACCAGAGGCGAATGCGTGAAAGCCATCGCGCCGAACATCAGCGCACCGGCGAAGGCGCATCCCATCATCCAGTGCGTGCGGCGCACGCCGCCCGGGTCCATGCGGCCGAAGAGCGTGGGGCTGATCATGCCGGCGACCGTCATCACCAGCGCGACGTTGCCGCTGGCCACCAGCGAGAGGCCGTGGCGGTCATGCAGCACCGGGCCGAGCCACAGCCCGCGCAGCGTGATGAAGGCCGCGTACGACACGCAAGCGAAGCACAGCAAGCCCAGCGTGTGCGGCATCGCGAACAGCGGCAGCAGCTCGCGAACGGCCTTGCGCAGCGACTGGCGCTCCATCTGTTCCGGGGGCGCAATATCCACCGCC
Source organism: Variovorax sp. CAN15 (assembly GCF_030462475.1). Lineage (GTDB taxonomy): Bacteria > Pseudomonadota > Gammaproteobacteria > Burkholderiales > Burkholderiaceae_C > Variovorax. Next base: position 101,359 of record NZ_JASMRZ010000001.1, on the reverse strand, counting down.
CGCGCGGGCTCGCGCACACGCCAGAAGATGATCAGCCACGACAGCACCGCGAACGCCCCCAGCACCGCATAGCCCACGCGCCACGACGAAGCCTCGATCAGCAGCGCCAGCGGCGTGCCCGTGAAAAGGATGCCCATCCCCGCCAGGCTCATCACCAGCCCCGACATCGCGGTGAAGCGCGAGGCATCGAAGTGCCGCGCGATGAACACCGTGCAGGCCAGGAAGGCCGGCGCGCAGCCCACGCCGATCAGCGCCTGCCCCAGCAGCAGCGCATGGAAATTCGGCGCCATCGCGCAAAGCACCGCACCCGCGATGGCCAGCGGAAAGGCCGTCAGCACCGTGCGGCGCACGCCGAACATGTCGATCGAAACGCCCATCGCGAGCTGCATGATCCCGAACATGAAGTGGAAGGTGCCCGCCCAGGAGCCCAGCTGCTGCGGCGTGAGCCCGAAGTGGCTGGTGAGCGGCGTGGCCATCATGGCGCCGACGGTGCGGAAGGCCTGGCTCAGGGCGAAGGCGGTGGCCAGGGCCACGAGCATGGCGGCCGCGGAGGAGGTCCAGCGCGGCGGAGGCGGCGATGCCGCGTTCGTGTTCATCGGGGAAGAGGGGCGGGAGGCGAAAGAGGAGCGCCGTCGATGCTAACGGCAGGCCGCCCATCATGCAGAACGGCGCCCTCGGGCGCCGTTCGTCGCGTTCGTCAGGCCCGGCGCGATGTCGGGCCGGGGAAGGCGATCAGGCCTCGCCCTTCACCTTCAACCGCCATGCATGCAGCAGCGGCTCCGTATACCCGCTCGGCTGCTCGATGCCCTTGAACACCAGGTCCTGCGCCGCCTTGTAGGCCGCCGAGGTGGTGAAGTTGCCGGCCATCGGCTTGTAGAGAGGGTCGCCCGCGTTCTGCTCGTCGACCACCTTGGCCATGCGCTGGAAGGTCTCGTCGACCTGGGCCTTGGTGACCACGCCGTGCAGCAGCCAGTTGGCGATGTGCTGGCTGGAGATGCGCAGCGTGGCGCGGTCTTCCATCAGGCCGACGTTGTGGATGTCGGGCACCTTGGAGCAGCCCACGCCCTGGTCGATCCAGCGCACCACGTAGCCGAGGATGCCCTGCACGTTGTTGTCGATCTCCTGCTGGCGCTCTTCGGCGCTCCACTTGGCTTCGGCCGCGATCGGCACCTGCAGCAGGGCATTGAGGATGTTGTCGCGCTCGGCGTCGGCGTCGATCTTTTCCAGCTCCTGCTGCACCGCGGTCACGCTGACCTGGTGGTAGTGCAGCGCATGCAGCGTGGCGGCGGTGGGCGAGGGCACCCAGGCGGTGTTGGCGCCGGCCTTGGGGTGCGCGATCTTCTGCTCGAGCATGGCGGCCATCAGGTCGGGCATGGCCCACATGCCCTTGCCGATCTGCGCCTTGCCGCGCAGGCCGCACGACAGGCCGACCAGCACGTTGTTCTTTTCGTAGGCGCCGATCCATGCGCTGGACTTCATGTCGCCCTTGCGGATCATCGGGCCGCCCTGCATGGCGGTGTGCATCTCGTCGCCGGTGCGGTCGAGAAAACCGGTGTTGATGAAGGCCACGCGCGCGGCCGCTTCGGCGATGCAGGCCTTGAGGTTCACGCTGGTGCGGCGCTCCTCGTCCATGATGCCCAGCTTCACGGTGTTGGCGGGCAGGCCGAGCAACTGTTCGACTCGGCCGAACAGCTCGCTGGCGAAAGCCACTTCGGCCGGGCCGTGCATCTTCGGCTTGACGATGTAGATGCTGCCGGTGCGCGAGTTGCCCTTGCGCTTGAGGTCGATGGTGGCGATGGTGGTGGTGACGACCGCGTCGAGGATGCCTTCCGGAATCTCCTTGCCGCCTTCGTAGAGCACGGCCGGATTGGTCATCAGGTGGCCCACGTTGCGCAGGAACATGAGCGAGCGGCCGTGCAGCTTGACGGGCTTGCCGTCGGCGCCGGTGTATTCGCGGTCGGGGTTCAGGCCGCGCGTGAAGGTCTTGCCGCCCTTGGCGACTTCTTCCGTGAGCGTGCCTTCGACGATGCCCAGCCAGTTCGAGTACGCCACCACCTTGTCGGCGGCGTCGACCACGGCCACCGAGTCTTCCAGGTCGAGAATGGTCGAGAGCGCGGCTTCGAGCACCAGGTCGCTCACGCCGGCGGCGTCGCTCTTGCCGATGGGCGTGGAGCGGTCGATGCGGATGTCGAGGTGGATGCCGTTGTGCTTGAGCAGCACCGACGACGGCGCGGCCGCGTCGCCTTGGTAGCCGATGAACTGCGAGGCGTCGGCCAGACCTGTGCTGCTGCTTTGCAGCGCGACGACGAGCTTGCCGTCCTTCACGCTGTAGCCGGTGGCGTTCTTGTGCGAGCCGTTCTGCAGCGGCGCGGCCTGGTCGAGCACGTTGCGCGCGAACTCGATGACCTTGGCGCCGCGCACCGGGTTGTAGCCCTTGCCTTTTTCAGCGCCGCCGGTCTCGGGAATGGCGTCGGTGCCGTAGAGCGCGTCGTACAGCGAGCCCCAGCGCGCGTTGGCGGCGTTGAGCGCATAGCGTGCATTGAGGATCGGCACCACCAGCTGCGGGCCGGCCTGCAGCGCGAGTTCGGAGTCGACGTTCGCGGTCGTGGCCTTCACGCCCTTGGGCTGGGGCAGCAGGTAGCCGATCTTCTCGAGGAAGGCGCGGTACGCCGGCATGTCGGCGATGGGGCCGGGGTTCTTCCTGTGCCAGGCGTCGAGCTCGCTTTGCAGGCGGTCGCGCTCGGCGAGCAGGGCGATGTTCTTCGGCGCGAGGTCGTGGACGATGGCGTCGAAGCCCTTCCAGAAGACGTCGCTGGCCACGCCGCTGGCGGGGAGGACCTTGTCCTCGATGAAGCGATGCAGCTCGGTCGCGACCTGGAGTCCGTGGGCGGTGGTGCGGGCGGTCATGGGGTTTCTCCTTGAGAAAAATGCAATCCTGGGACGAACTTTATTCGATACTTTGCTGGCGAGTAAGAGCCGCAAGCGGGATTTATCCGTGACAAAAATGGAGGTAATCGACGGGCTGCACCCAGGAGCGCAAAGGGTAGGCACTGATAAGAATGCCGAAAGCGCCGGATATATTTAACTTCTTAAATAAATACGCCATTTCCAGCACGTCCGCTCCCATGATCCTCCTGGCCTCCAACGAAAACCCCCTGGGCATGCCCGACTCGGCCCGCCGCGCCGCCGCCGCCGCGCTCGAAGGCGCCGGCAACTACCCCGACAGCAATGGCACCGCGCTGAAGAACGCGCTGGCCGCCCGGCTCGACGTGCCGGCCGACTGGCTCACGCTGGGCAGCGGATCCAGCGAAATCCTCGAACTCGCGGCCCAGGTGAGCCTGAAGCCGGGCGAGGGCGTCGTCTATTCGCAGTACGGCTTCATCGTCTACGCACAGGCCACGGCGCACGCCCATGCGCACGCAACTGTCGTGCCCTCGCGCGGTTTCGGCCACGACCTCGATGCCATGCGCGCCGCCATTGGCGAACACACGAAGCTGGTGTTCGTCGCCAACCCGAACAACCCGACCGGCACCTTCATCGACGCCGCACCGCTGCTGGCCTTCCTGCAGTCGGTGCCCGCGCACGTCACGGTACTGCTGGACGAGGCCTATACCGAATACCTCTCGCCCGCGCAGCGCTACAACAGCATCGAATGGGTGCGGCGCCTGCCCAACCTGATCGTGGCGCGCACTTTCTCCAAGGCCTTCGGGCTGGCGGGGCTGCGCATCGGCTACGGCGTGTCGCAGCCGGCGCTCACGTCGCGCATGAACGCGCAGCGCCCGCGCTTCAACGTGACGACCCCGGCGCAGGCCGCCGCCGTGGCCGCGCTGGGCGACGCGGATTTCCTCGCGCGCACCTACGAGCTCAACACCGCAGGCCGCGACCAGCTCGCGGCCGGCTTCAAGGAACTGGGCCTCGAATACGTTCCCTCGTCCGGCAACTTCCTGATGGTGCGGGTCGGCGACGCGCAGGCCGTGCACGCGCGGCTGCTGGCCGCCGGCATCGAGGTCTCGCTGCTCGGACCCTACGGCCTGCCCGAGTGGCTGCGCGTCAGCATCGGGCTGCCCGAGCAGAACCGCGCGGTGCTGGCCGCGCTGCGTTGACCGGTCGCTTGCTCAGACCTGCCCGCTGAGCTCCTTCGCTGCCGCACGCACCGGCTCGATGTAGCCCTCGTCGTAGCGGTGCGTGGGCATGGTGAGCGTGACCGCGGCCGCGAGGCTGCCGTCGGCATGGAACACCGGCGCCGAGATGCCGGCCAGCTCGGCAGTGCGGTCGCCCACCAGCGCGCACCAGCCCTGCGCGCGGATGGTGTCGTAGAGCTTGCGTTCCTTCGCGCCGCGCGGCAGCTCGGCTTCGGGGCCGAAGGCGATCAGCACGCGCGCACCCGCGCCGCGGTCGTTGGGCAGGATGTCGCCGGCGCGCACGTGGTCGCGCACCACGTGAGAAGAATCGACGCGGAACTGGCACAGCCGCACCCAGCTGTCGCCCTGCGGCTGCCGCACGTGGTACGCCGCGCTCTCGCCGGTGGCCGCGACCAGCGCGCGCAGCACCGGCAGCACGATGCGGTCGAGCGACTGCGAGGCCGCGTAGAGGCCGTGCAGCCGCGCGATCTCCATGCCCAGCGCGTAGCGGCCGTCGTCCTGGCGGCGGATCAGCCGCGCGTGCTCCAGCGAGGCCAGCAGCCGCAGCACGGTGCTCTTGTAGAGCTGCGTGCGCTCGGCGAACTGCGCGAGCGACAGCGCCTCGTCGCCCGGCTGGAAGGCCGAGAGCAGGCTCAGCGCGCGGTCGACCGCGGCCGCGCCGCCGGGGGCGGCATTGAGGTCTGAGACGGATTCGGTCTGGGCTTTGCGGGGCATGGCAGGAACGAGCAGGGAAGGCGGCAGCTTGACAGTCGTGTCGGATCGACGGTCTAATTCTATTTAACGGAATATAGTTCTGTAAGACAGAACAGTCAAGCACCAGGAGACGGAACCAGATGACAACCCCCGACGTCCTCATCAGCGAGGTCGGCCCGCGCGACGGCCTGCAGTCGGTCAAGGCCACCATGCCTACCGCCGATAAGCTGCGCTGGATCGATGCGCTCTACGCCGCCGGCGTGCGCGAGATCGAGGTTGCCTCCTTCGTGCCCGCGAAGCTGCTGCCGCAGATGGCCGATGCCGCCGAGGTGGTGCGCCACGCGATCACGCTGCCGGGCCTGGCGGTGATGGCGCTGGTGCCCAACCGCAAGGGCGCGCAGGCCGCGCTCGAGGCCGGCGCGCACAAGCTCACCATGCCGGTGTCGGCCAGCGTGGCGCATTCGCTGGCCAACGTGCGCAAGACGCCCACCGAAATGGTCGAGGAGGTGCGCGCCATTTCCGACCTGCGCCGCGAGATTGCGCCGCAGGCGAAGCTCGAAGCCGGCATCTCCACCGCCTTCGGCTGCACGCTGCAGGGCCTGGTGCCCGAGGACGACGTGATCCGCCTCGCCGCGCAGTGCATCGAAGCCGGCGCCGACGAATCGGGCCTGTCCGACACCGTGGGCTATGCCAACCCCGCGCAGGTGCGCCGCCTCTTCAAGCGCCTGCGCGCGGAGATCGGCAAGCACGCGGGCGCGGCCCACATGCACAACACGCGCGGCCTCGGCCTCGCCAACTGCCTTGCTGCGTGGGACGAGGGCGTGCGTACCTTCGACGCGTCGCTGGGCGGCCTCGGCGGCTGCCCCTACGCGCCGGGCGCCTCGGGCAACGCTGTCACCGAAGATCTGGTCTTCATGTTCGAGGCCATGGGCGTGCGCACCGGCATTGACATCCAGAAACTCATCGCGGCGCGCGCGCCGCTCATGGCCGGCCTGCCCGGCGAACCGGTGTACGGCATGACGCCCGAAGCCGGTCTGCCGAAAGGCTTTGTCCAGGAATCCATCGCTCATGTCTGAAGCCAATCCATCGTCGAATCCGTTGCCCTACGCGGGCGTGCGCGTCGTCGAGTTCACCCACATGGTCATGGGCCCGACCTGCGGCCTGCTGCTGGCCGACCTCGGCGCCGAGGTCATCAAGGTCGAGCCCATCGAGGGCGACAGCACGCGCCGCCTGCTGGGGTCGGGCTCGGGCTTCTTCCCGACCTTCAACCGCAACAAGAAGAGCATCGCGCTCGACCTCAAGAAGCCCGAGGGCGTGGAGGCCGCGCTGCGCCTCATCGCCACCGCCGACATCGTGAGCGAGAACTTCAAGCCCGGCACCATGAAAAAGCTGGGGCTCGACTACGACACGCTGGCCAAGCTCAACCCGCGCCTCATCTACGTGAGCCACAAGGGCTTCCTGCCCGGGCCCTACGACCACCGCACCGCGCTCGACGAGGTGGTGCAGATGATGGGCGGCCTCGCCTACATGACAGGCCGCTCGGGCGACCCGCTGCGTGCGGGCACCAGCGTGAACGACATCATGGGCGGCATGTTCGGCGCCATCGGCGCGATGGCTGCGCTGCGCCAGCGCGACATCACCGGCAAGGGCTGCGAGGTGCAGTCGGCGCTGTTCGAGAACAACGTGTTCCTGGTCGCGCAGCACATGATGCAATTCGCGGCCACCGGCAAGGCGGCCGACCCGATGCCCAGCCGCATCTCGGCCTGGGCGGTGTACGACGTGTTCACCGTGAAGGACGGCGAGCAGATCTTCCTGGCGGCCGTGAGCGACAAGCAGTGGGCCATCTTCTGCAAGGCCTTCGGCCTGGAGGACATGCTGGCCGACCCGCGCCTGAAGACCAACAACGACCGCGTGCTGGCGCGCGAATGGATGATGCCCATCCTTCGCTCGCACCTCGCCAACCACAGCGCGGCCGAACTCGCCGCGGTGTTCGAGAAGAACGAGCTGCCCTTCGCGCCCATCACCAAGCCGCAGGCGCTGTTCGACGATCCGCACCTCAACGCCACCGGCGGCCTCGCGCCGGTGCGCATGAACGACGGCAGCATGGCGAAGGTGCCGCTCATGCCGTTCACGCTCGACGGCGAACGCCCGCGCATCCGGCTGCAGCCGCCGCACATCGGCGAGCACAGCCGCGAGCTGCTGAAAGAAGTGGGCTACAGCGACGAGGAAATCGCCGCGCTCGAAACACAACACATCACCCTCGGAGACTGACCTCATGTTTTTCAATGCACGGCGCGCCTTGCTGGCGTGCGCCGCGGCCGCCGCATGGCTGAACGCCGCCCCCGCCCTCGCCGACACCGCCTGGCCCGACAAGCCGGTGCGGCTCATCGTTCCCTACACGCCCGGCGGCGCCACCGACATCGTGGCGCGGCTGGTCGCGCAGAAACTGGCCGACGACAGCAAGTGGACCTTCATCGTCGACAACCGCGCGGGCGGCAACGGCAACATCGGCATGGACGTGGTGGCCAAGGCCAGGCCCGACGGCTACACCATCGGCCTGGGCCAGACCGCCAACCTCGCGATCAACCCGACGCTGTTCCCCAAGATGCCCTACGACGCACTGAAGGACCTGGCGCCGGTGGCGGTGGTGGCATCGCAGCCTGTGGTGCTGGTGGTGCGCGCCGACGCGCCCTTCAAGTCGCTGGCCGACCTGGTCGCCGCCGCCAAGGCCAAGCCCGGTGAGATCCGCCAGGCGCTCGCGGGCACCGGCACGCTGGGCCACATGGCCGGCGAGGTGCTCGCCAGGCGCGCGGGCTTCAAGGTGCTCAACGTGCCGTACAAGGGCGCGGCGCCCGCCATCACCGACCTGCTCGGCGGCCAGACCGACTACATGTTCGCCACGCCGCAGGGCGCGCTGTCGATGGTGAAGGGTGGCCGGCTGCGCGCGCTGGCCGTCACCTCGGCCAAGCGCCTGCCGGTGATGCCCGACGTGCCAACCGTGGCCGAGAGCTACAAGGGCTTCGAGGCGGTGGACTGGAAGGCGCTGGTGGCGCCGGCCGGCACCAGCCCCGAGATCGTGAAGAAGCTCAGCGCCGCCGTAGACAAGGCGCTGGCCAGGCCCGCCACCATCTCGCAGCTGCTGGCCGAGGGCAGCACGCCCGTGGGCGGCACGCCGGAGCAGGCGGCGCAGTACATCAAGGCCGAGCACGCGCGCTGGGGTGCGGCGGTGCGCGACGTGGGCGTGCGGCCCGAATAGGTGCCGTCCGGGTGGCGGGCGATATAGTTCCCGCCCCATGGACCGCCTGAAGCAACTCGAATCCTTCGTCTCGGTCGCGACCCGCGGCAGCCTCACGGCCGCCGCCAAGGCCGAGGGCGTGGCGCCCGCGATCATGGGGCGCCGGCTCGATGCGCTGGAAGAGCGGCTGGGCGTCAAGCTGCTGGTTCGCACCACGCGGCGCATCACCCTCACGCACGAAGGCAGCTCCTTCCTCGAAGACTGCCAGCGCCTGCTTGCCGAGTTCGCCAACGCCGAGGCCAGCGTGAGCGCCGGCGGCCTCAAGGCCAGCGGCCATCTGCGCGTGACGGCGCCGGCCGGCTTCGGCCGCCGCCACGTCGCGCCGCTGGTGCCGCGCTTCCATGCGCTGCACCCCGAGGTGACGATCTCGCTGAACCTCAGCGACCGCGTGGTCGACGTCACCGGCGAGAGCTTCGACTGCGCGGTGCGCGTGGGTGATCTGCCCGATTCGTCGCTGGTGAGCGTGCGGCTGGCCGACAACCGCCGCCGCTGCGTGGCCACGCCCGAGTTCGTACGCCGCCACGGCAAGCCCAGGCACCCGGGCGAGCTCTCTCGCTTTGCCTGCCTCACGCTGTCGAGCGACGCCTCGCAGACGCGCGGCTGGGCCTTTCGCGTCGCCAACGAGGAGGGCAGCCAGGAGCTGATCCACCTGCGCCCGAGCGGCCCGCTCGACTGTTCCGACGGCCAGGTGCTGCACGACTGGTGCCTCGCGGGCCACGGCATCGCGTGGCGCAGCACCTGGGAGGTCGAGGCCGAGATCGACGCCGGCCTGCTGGTGCCGCTGCTCGACGAGTTCGCCGCGCCGCCCAACGGCATCTACGCGGTGTTCGCGGGCGCCAAGCACATGCCGCTGCGGGTGCGACTGTGGCTTGATTTCCTCAAGGAGCAATACGGCAACCCGGATTTCTGGGGTGGGAGGGCCTGAGGCGCACCGGTGGCGTCACAATCTGTTTGCATTTGAAATTCCGTTGATACGCTCACCACGCCGACAGCGTTGAGGTCTTTCGCGAACACCGAGGAACCGGCTTTGCAGGGCCTCAGGTGTTGCCCCCGGCAGGGGGTTGGCGAAGCGACACGAAGTGCGCAGCCTGGGGGCGAGCCATCCTGAAAGCTCCACCGATGACGCTAGAAGCCATCCTTGCGTACCTTCACCTGCTCGCCATCCTCACGATGGTCGTCTTCATCTCCAGCGAGGCCGCGCTGTGCCGCGTGCAGTGGCTCAACGCGGCAGTGGTCGAGCGGCTGGCCAAGGTCGACATGGTCTACGGCATCGCCGCCATCGCGGTGCTCGCCACCGGCATCGCGCGCACCTGGTGGGGCGTGAAGGGCACGGCCTGGTACTGGACCAACCCGCTGCTGCACGTGAAGCTGGGGCTGTTCATCATCGTGGGCGTGGTGTCGATCTTTCCGACGCTGACCTACTTCCGCTGGCGCAAGACGCTGCGCGCCACCGGCAAGCTGCCGCCCGAGACCGAGATCCTCAAGACGCGCAAGCTGGTGATGGTGCAGGCGCACCTGATCGCGCTGATCCCGCTGGTGGCGGTGTTCCTGGCGCGCGGCTTCGGCAAGTAGCCGGGGGATCGGCCGCGCAAAGCAAAAGGCCCGCTTCGCGGGCCTTTCTTCATGGCTTTGCAGCCAGTGCGGCGCCGGTCAGGCCTTCGCCGCGTCAGCGGTGCACTTCTTGACGAAGCTGTTCTTGGCGGCGCCGGCCAGCGGCTTGCCGTTCTTGTCCACGGCCTTGGCCGCGCATGCGGGACCTGCGGCTGCCTTGGCTTCCTTCTCGCACTTCTTGATGGAGCTGGCCTTGGCGGCGCCGGCGAGGGCCTTGCCGTTCTTGTCCACGGCCTTGGCTTCGCAGCTTGCGCCGGCTGCAGGGGCGGCAGCGGCGGGGGCTGCGGCCGGCGCGGCGGCCTTGTCCTGGGCCTGTGCTGCGCCGAAGGAAAGGCAGGCACCGAGTGCAAGCAGGGAAAGGAGCTTCTTCATGGTGATATGTCCTCGCTAGGTTGAGTGGTGACAGGTTCCCCGCCTCGGGGCCGACCATCGTAACGGGCCAGGTCAACGATCGGATGACGATCGTCAACTGCGCCGGGGTTTGCCCCCGGTAAAATTTCCGGATGCTATTGGTCAAACAGGAGCTGCTCGCGGCGCTCGCGAACACGCTCGAATCCCTCTCTCCCGGCGCCGGCTCCAAGGCCGCGTTCGAGTCGCCCAAGGTGGCCGCGCACGGCGATTTCGCCTGCACGGCAGCGATGCAGCTCGCCAAGCCGCTGGGGCGCAAGCCCCGCGAACTCGGCGAGGAACTGAGCGCCGCGCTGCTCGCCACCCCCGCGTTCGCCCAGTGGGTCGACGCCATCGAGATTGCCGGGCCCGGCTTCCTCAACATCCGCCTGAAGACGGCCGCCAGGCAGCAGATCGTGCGCGAGGTGCTGTCGGCCGGGAATACTTTCGGCCAACAGCCCGCCACCGGCGAGAAGGTGCTGGTCGAGTTCGTCTCGGCCAACCCGACCGGCCCGCTGCACGTCGGCCACGGCCGCCAGGCGGCGCTGGGCGACGCCATCTGCAACCTGCGCGCCTCGCAGGGCGAGAGCGTGTGGCGCGAGTACTACTACAACGACGCCGGCGTGCAGATCCAGACCCTGGCCAACAGCACGCAGCTGCGCGCGCGCGGCTTCAAGCCCGGCGACGCCGAATGGCCCAGCGGCGAGAAGGCGCCTGCATACAACGGCGACTACATCGCCGACATCGCGGCCGACTTCAAGGCGAAGAAGACCGTCAAGTCGGAGGACCGCGAAGTCACCGCCAGCGGCGACATCGAGGACATCGACGCCATCCGCGAGTTCGCCGTGGCCTACCTGCGCCGCGAGCAGGACCTGGACCTGCAGGCCTTCCGCGTGCGCTTCGACCAGTACTACCTGGAGTCCAGCCTCTACACCAGCGGCCGCGTCGAGGCGGCGGTGCGCCAGCTCGTGGCCGCCGGCAAGACCTACGAGCAGGACGGCGCGCTGTGGCTGAAGTCGACCGACTACGGCGACGACAAGGACCGCGTGATGAAGAAGCAGGACGGCACGTACACGTATTTCGTGCCCGACGTCGCCTATCACATCGCCAAGTGGGAGCGCGGCTTCCACAAGGTCATCAATATCCAGGGCACCGACCACCACGGCACCATCGCGCGCGTGCGCGCCGGCCTGCAGGCCGCGGGCGAAGGCATTCCCGAGGGCTATCCCGACTACGTGCTGCACACCATGGTGCGCGTGATGAAGGGCGGGGAAGAGGTCAAGATCAGCAAGCGCGCCGGCAGCTACGTCACGCTGCGCGACCTGATCGAGTGGACCAGCACCGACGCGGTGCGCTTCTTCCTGCTGAGCCGCAAGCCCGATACCGAGTACACCTTCGACGTCGACCTCGCGGTGACGAAGAACAACGACAACCCGGTCTACTACGTGCAGTACGCCCACGCGCGCATCTGCTCGGTGCTGGCCGGCTGGGGCGGCGACGCCGCTTCGCTGAAGGAGGTCGACCTGTCGCCGCTGGAAAGCCCGGCCGCCCAGGCGCTGATGCTGCTGCTGGCCAAGTACCCGGCCATGCTGACGGCCGCGTCGAAGGATTTCGCCCCGCACGACGTCACCTTCTACCTGCGTGAACTGGCCGCCAGCTATCACAGCTACTACGACGCCGAGCGCATCCTGGTCGACGACGAGAAGGTGAAGCTGGCCCGCCTGGCGCTGGTCGCCGCCACCGCGCAGGTGCTGCACAATGGCCTCGCGATTCTCGGCGTCAGTGCGCCGAGCAAGATGTGAACCCTCTCACCATGAAGAAGACAAGAAGACAACGCGGCAACATCGTCATCGGCCTGATCATCGGGCTGGTGCTCGGCCTGGGCGTCGCGCTGGGTATCGCGGTCTACGTGACCAAGGTGCCGATCCCGTTCGTGACCAAGACGCAGCGCGGCGGTGCCGAGCAGGACGAGGCCGAAGCCCGCAAGAACCGCGACTGGGACCCGAACGCGCCGCTGGCCGGCAAGGCCGGCGCTCCCAAGCCGGCGCAGCCGGCGGCCCCGGCCGGCCCGGTCAACCCCATCACCGGTGAGCCCGCCACCGGCAATACCGCCGCCGCTTCGCCCAGCACCGCGCCGCCGGTGCCCGTGGTGGTGGCTCCCAAGCCGCCGCGCACCGCGCCGGTGCCGGCCGAGGCCAACGCCCTGCCGCCGTCGAACGATCCGCTGGGCGACCTGGCCCGGGCCCGATCGGGCAGCATCTCGGGCTCCGGCAGCACGGCCACCGCTTCGGCGGCGCCGAGCAGCGCCAACAAAAGTAGCGCGGGCGGCAGCTCGGGCCCCGATCCCTTCATGTATTTCGTGCAGGCCGGTGCCTTCCGAACCACCGAGGACGCCGAGGCGCAGCGCGCCAAGCTGTCTCTGATGGGCGTCGAGGCCAAGGTCACCGAGCGCGAGCAGGCGGGCCGTACCGTCTATCGCGTGCGCGCCGGCCCGTTCAACAAGAAGGACGACGCCGACCGCCTGAAGGAACGGCTGGACGGCGGCGGCATGGATTCGGCGCTCGTCCGCGTTCAGCGCTGATCCCATAGCCGGAATAGCCCTCAAGCCCCGCCGGGCGGCTTTTGCCGCCACCATTCGTCGCCTTTCACAGCTTCGGGCGCGCCATCGAGCAGGGGAGTGGAACTCCCCGCCGCGCGCCGGCTCAGTCTGCCGTACCAACTGGAGAACCCTTTCAAATGAAACGTCGTGACTTTTCGCTGGCCGCCACCTCGCTCGGGCTGATGTCCCTGGGTGTCCACACGGCCCACGCCCAGGCGCGCGCGCCCAAGGCCGGCTCCGAGTACCTGGTGCTCGACAAGCGCGTGCCGGTCGACGCACCCGCCGGCAAGGTCGAGGTGGTCGAGTTCTTCTCTTACAACTGCCCGCACTGCAACGACTTCGAGCCGGCGCTGGAAGCCTGGCTCAAGACGCTCCCGAAGGAAGTCTCCTTCCGCCGCATCCCCGTTCCCTTCGTGGGCAACGACGTCGAGGCCAAGCAGCGCCTGTACTACACGCTCGAAGCCATGGGCAAGGTCGACGAGTACCAGCCGAAGGTGTTCAACGCGATCCACGCGCAGCGCCAGAACGTGAACGGCGACGCCAACATCATCGCCTGGGCCACCGCCAACGGCCTGGACGCCACCAAGTTCAAGGAAACATTCACCTCGTTCGGCGTGGCCAGCAAGGCCAAGCGCGCCTCGCAGCTGACCGACGCTTACAAGGTGGCCGGCGTCCCCGCGATGGCCGTGGCCGGCCGCTGGTATGTCGATGGCGAAACCGCCGGCAACATGACCAAAGTGCTTCAGGTCGTGAACTATCTCATTGGCGAAGCGAAGAAGGGCTGAAGCCCGAAAAGCTGAACCGTGCCGCGCCGTTGCGCGGTGTTTCTGGTAGAAAACCAGAAGGAAAGTCAAGCCCGCTTAGGCGGGCTTTTTCACCTGTGCGTGCGGGGCAGAAGCACTCAGCCGCATACAATGCCGAGCAAGTTTCGTGCCTCTATGACATTGCACTCTTACCCCACAACCCCCTTCCTGCGTCGCATCGGCCGCCTGGCCGCCGGCGCGCTGTTGCTGGCAGGCCTCGCCTCGGGAGCGGTGGCCGAAACCGCCGACCGCTCCAAGCCGATGAACATCGAGTCCGACTCGATGCGCTACGACGACCTGAAGCAGACCAGCGTGTTCACCGGCAACGTTTTGGTGACAAAGGGCACGATCATCATCCGTGGCGCACGGCTGGACGTGCGCCAGGACGCCGAGGGCTACCAGTACGGCGTGGTCACCGCGGCGCCGGGCAAGCGGGCTTACTACAAGCAGAAGCGCAACGCGCCCGACGAGTGGATCGAGGGCGAGTCGGAAGTCATCGAGTACGACAGCCGCGCCGACAACGTCAAGTTCATCCGCAACGCCGTCATGCGCCGCCTGCTGGGCGCCACGCCCAACGACGAGAGCCAGGGCGCGCTGATCGTCTACGACCAGAGCAACGACACCTACACCGTCAACGGCTCCACCGTGCCGCCGAACACCGCCGTGAACGCCTCGGCGCCGGGCGGACGCGTCAGGACCATCCTTACCCCCAAGGCCGCCGCCGCCCCGGCTGCCGGCGCCTCGGCTCCGGCCGGCGGCGCGAAGGCGCCCCCGCCGGCTCCCACCCCGGCACCCGGCGCCGGCCTGCGCCCGAGCACCACGCTCAGTGACCAGGGAGACACGCGCAAGTGATCGAATCCGCAGGAACCCAGGACGCCAGCGGCGCGCCGGGCAGCCGCCTGGTCGCGCGCGGCCTGAAGAAGAGCTACGGCAGCCGCACGGTCGTGAAGGACGTCTCGCTCGACGTGCAGAAGGGCGAGGTCGTCGGGCTGCTCGGGCCGAACGGCGCCGGCAAGACCACCTCGTTCTACATGATCGTGGGGCTGGTGCGCGCCGATGCCGGAGACATCACCATCGACGGCGAGCCCATCGCCCACATGCCGATCCACCGCCGCGCCCGCATGGGCCTGAGCTACCTGCCGCAGGAAGCCTCCATCTTCCGCAAGCTCACGGTCGAGGAGAACGTGCGCGCCGTGCTCGAGCTCCAGAGCGAGCCCGATGCCAAAGGCAGGATGGTGGCGCTGTCCAAGGAGCACATCGAGGAGCGCCTGACCGACCTGCTGGCTGACCTGCGCGTCGACCATCTTCGCGATTCGCCGGCGATGGCACTGTCGGGCGGCGAGCGCCGCCGCGTCGAGATCGCGCGCGCGCTGGCCACGCAGCCGCGCTTCATCCTGCTGGACGAGCCCTTCGCCGGCATCGACCCGATCGCGGTGATCGAGATCCAGCGCATCATCAGCTTCCTGAAGGAGCGCGGCATCGGCGTGCTCATCACCGACCACAACGTGCGTGAAACGCTGGGCATCTGCGATCACGCTTTCATCATCAGCGACGGGCACGTGCTGGCACAAGGCACACCCTCGGAGATCGTCGACAACGCCGAAGTACGCAGGGTGTACCTGGGCGAGCACTTCCGCATGTAAGGGCGGGAGCGGTTCCCATGAAGCAAGGGCTATCCCTTCGCGTCTCGCAGCATCTGGCGTTGACGCCACAGCTGCAGCAGTCGATCAGGCTGCTGCAGCTCTCCACGCTCGAGCTGAGCCAGGAGGTGGAGCAGATGCTCGACGAGAACCCGTTCCTCGAGCGCACGGCTGAAGAAGCGGCGCGCGAGGAATTCGGGCTCGACACGGCCGATGCCCCGGTGCCGCGCGACGACGGCGGCGATAGTGGTGACGGCGAGAGCGACTTCGCTTCGCCCGCTGCCGGCACGTCCACTGCTGCCACCGAAACCAGCACCACCACCACGGCCGACTCCGACGGCCCCGCCGCCGAGATCTCCGAGCGCGAGCCCGACTGGGAAGGCGACGGCACTGTCGACATGGCGCCCGACGACAGCGAATGGGGCGGCGACGCGCCCGCGCGCCAGAACAACGCCGGCGACGACGAGCGCGCGGACGCCACCGAGCTCGCGCGCAGCCAGGAGTCGCTGCAGTCCTTCCTGCACCGCCAGGCGCTGAGCCTGCGGCTCAACGAGAGCGACTGCGCCGCGCTGCGCTTTCTCATCGAATCGCTCAACGACGACGGCTACCTCGAAGACTCGCTGCCCGCGCTGGCCTCGGGCCTGGCCGGCGACGACAACGACGAGTTCGACGACCTCGTGCACCACTTCCAGGTGGCGCTCGGCCTGCTGCAGAGCCTGGAGCCCACCGGCGTCGGCGCGCGCGACCTCGGCGAGTGCCTGAGCATCCAGCTGCGCGCCATGGCCAGTGACGACGAAACCGAGGAGGAAGAACTGGTCCGCAAGACGGCGCTGGCCATCTGCAAGCAGCCCATGGAGCTGCTCGCGCGCCGCGACTTCAAGCGACTGGCCACGCTCACCCGCAGCAGCGAGGAGCTGGTGCGCTCGGCGCTGCAGGTCATCGCGCGGCTGGAGCCCAAGCCGGGCCGCAGCTTCGTCGACGTGGAACGCAACATCATCATTCCCGACGTCATCGTCACCAAGACCGGGCGCGGCACCAACGTGAAGTTCCGCGTCATGCTCAATCCCGAGGTCATGCCGCGCCTGCGCGTGCACGACATCTACGCCGGCGCGCTCAAGTCGCACAAGGGCGAGGGCAGCCAGGCGCTGTCGCAGCGGCTGCAGGAGGCGCGCTGGTTCATCAAGAACATCCAGCAGCGCTTCGACACCATCCTGCGCGTGAGCAACGCCATCGTCGAGCGGCAGAAGAGCTACTTCGTGCACGGCGAGCTCGCCATGCGCCCGCTGGTGCTGCGCGAGATCGCCGACGAACTGGGCCTGCACGAATCCACCATCTCGCGCGTGACCACCGCCAAGTACATGGCCACGCCCTTCGGCACGGTCGAGCTCAAGTACTTCTTCGGCTCGGCGCTGGGCACCGAGACCGGCGGCAACGCGTCGAGCACCGCGGTGCGCGCGCTGATCAAGCAGTTCGTCGGCTCGGAGAGCGTGAAGAAGCCGCTGTCGGACAGCCAGATCTCCGAGATGCTGAAGGAGCAGGGCATCGAGTGCGCGCGCCGCACTGTCGCCAAGTACCGCGAAGCATTGCGCATTGCCCCCGCCAACCTGCGCAAGGCACTCTAGAAAGAAGCCGATGAGCCATGGCCTGATGTCGCGCTGTGGGCATTGGGTCTTCGCCATGGCGGCGGTGCTGCTGTTCGCCGGCTGCGCCAGCCTGCCCGACGAGGCCCCGCGCCCATCCACCAGGACCATCGCCGTCTCGGCCGACACCGCCCTCGGCAGGATCGCGCTGGCCTCGCAGCCCGACCCCGACCTCAGCGGCTTTCGCCTGATGCCCGGCGGCGACTTCGCCTTCGACACCCGCATCCAGCTCGCGCGACGCGCCCAGCGCACGCTCGACGTGCAGTACTACCAGATCGAGAACGACGAGACCGGCCGCTACCTGCTGCGCACGCTGCGCGACGCCGCCCAGCGCGGCGTGCGCGTGCGGCTGCTGATGGACGATCTCTACACCTCCGGCGAGGACGAGCTGCTGCTGGGCCTCGCCGCCACGCCCAACGTGGAGCTGCGCCTGTTCAACCCTTTCCCGGCGGGGCGCGGCAGCCTGCTGAAGCGCTTCACCGCCTCGCTCTTCGACTTCAGCCGCGTCAACCGCCGCATGCACAACAAGTTGTTCATCGCCGACGGCGCGATGGCGGTGGCGGGTGGGCGCAACATCGGCAACCAGTACTTCAGGCGCACCTCGGGCGAGAACTTCATCGATCTCGACACCTTCGTCACCGGCGCGCTGGTTCCCCGGCTGGGCAGCCTGTTCGACCAGTACTGGAACAGCATCTACGTGCGGCGGATCCAGTCCGTGGTGGCCAGCGACCTGCCGCGCGAGGAACTGCGCAGGCGCTTCGAGCTGGCCACCGGCCCCGACACAACGCCCCCGCCGCCGAAGCCCGCGCCCAACGACCTGCTGGGCTACAGCCCGATGGCCGAAGACCTGGACGCCGGCAAGCTCGGCCTGATCTGGACCACCGCCGAGGCCTACGCCGATTCGCCCGAGCGCGTGATCGGCAAGACCGCCTCCTACGGCGGCGTGCCGCTGCTGGACGTCGACAGCGTGCGCTACAACGTGGTCGAGCAGATGCGCCGCGCGCGCTCGGAGGTGACCATCGTCTCGCCCTACCTGATCCCGGGCGCCTCGGGCTTGGAGGTGATGCGCGAGATCCGCGGCCGCAACGTGAAGATCAGCGTGGTCACCAACTCGCTGGCCGCCACCGACGAGCCGCTGGTGCACACCGCCTACCGCCGCTACCGGCCCGACATGCTCAAGCTCGGCGCCGACCTCTACGAGCTGAGCACCAAGCGCACGCGCAGCAGCGTGCGCCTGGGCCTCTTCGGTACTTCGGTGGGCCGGCTGCACGCCAAGTCGGCGGTGATCGACCAGCGCATTCTTTTCGTCGGCTCGATGAATTTCGACCCGCGCTCGGAAACGCACAACACCGAGATCGGACTTTTCATCCGCAGCCCCGAGATGGCCCGGCAGGCGCTGAAGCTCATCGACGTGCTCAAGCAGCAGGGCGCCTACAGGCTGCGCTTTGCCGAGGGCAGCGACCAGTCGCGCATCGAATGGGTCAGCGACGACGCCGGCAAGATCACTGTGCTGACCGAGGAGCCCGACTCCGGCTTCTGGGACCGGACCATGCTGGAGATCCTGGCGCCGCTGACGCCGGAGAGCCTGCTGTAGCTCTGCAGCCTCAGGTGCCGCGAACGGCCGACCACACGAGCCGCAGCCCCAGCAGCCCCATCACGCCACCGGCGGCACGGTCGATCCAGGCCTTGTAGCGCAGGTAGGCTGAGCGCGGCGCCGCAGAGGACAGCGCCAGCGCCACGATCGAATACCAGCCTGTCTCTATGCAGAAGATGACCGCCGGCACCGCCAGCGCGAGCACCAGCGGCACCTCGCGCGGCAGGAAGGCCGCGAAGATGCTCGCGTAGACCACGGCCGTCTTCGGGTTGCTGACCTGCGTGGCAAGGCCCAGCAGGAAGGTGCGCCTGCCCCGGCCTTGCAGGCGTTGCGGTGAATCACCGGCCTCCTGCATCACGGCCAGCGGCTGCCGCGCGCCGCGCCAGATGCGCAAACCCAGGTAGACGAGGTACGCGCCGCCCAGCCCCTTGATCGCCAGGTACAGCGCCGGCACCGCAAGGAATGCCGCCTGCAGCCCCGCCAGCGCGGCGATCGCGAAGACCAGCCCGCCGGCCCCCATGCCCAGCGCGGCAGCCAGGCCGTCGGCGCGCGAGGTCACGGCCGTGCGCGCCACCATGACGAAGCTCGGGCCCGGGCTCATCGCGCCGACGGTCATGGCGCCGGCGATGCCGAGCAGGGCGAGGGTGGTGTCGATCATGGTGTCGCCTTCGGTGTCACTGCACGTTGACCGCTTCGACCTGCACCAGCAGCCTCACCTTGTTCTCGAAGCCGAAGTTCAGGCCCCAGGTGATGCCCCAGTCGCTGCGCTCCACGGTGGTCTCGAAGTCGCCGCCGCACACCTGGCGGTTGATCAGCGGGCTCAGGTAGCAGTTGAAGCGCACGGCCTTCAGCGTCACGGGGCGGGTCTGGCCCATCAGCGTGAGCTTGCCGGGCACGTCGACCACCTTGTCGCCGGAGAAGTCGATGCGCTCGGCCACGAAGCGGCCGGTCGGAAACTCGGCCACGTTGAAGAAGTCCTTGCTCTGCACGTGGCGGTTGAGCAGGTCGACGCCGGTGTTGATGGAGCTGATGTCCATCGTGATGTCGACCTTGCCGCTGGCGCCCGTGCCGTCGATCTGCACCGAGCCGTCCTTGGTACTGAAGCGGCCGCGGTTGGTGGTGGTGCCGTAGTGGCCCATTTCGTACATCACGAAGGTGTGGGTCGGGTCGATCACGTAGTTGGCGTTCTTCGCCGGCCCGCCGGCGGGCTTGGCGGCAATGGCCGGGGCGAATTCCGAGGGCAGTTGCCGTTGCTGCGCCGTGGCGCTGCCGGTGAATGCGGCGGCCGTCAGGGCCGCGGCGAGAACAAGCTTTTTCATGGCGTGGGCTGCATGGAGCATGAAAGAGAAAACCGGGTAGAACGAAGGAGGTGGCTCATGGCGCGGCGAGCCCTGCCAGCGTGAACCTGAAGCGCACCTGCACATCGTTGCCGACCACCGAGGTGTCGGTCCACTCGCCGTCGCCCACCTTGTAGTCGAGCCGCTGGATCGTAAAGCTTCCGGAGGCCACGGAGTAGTTGCCGCCGCCGGCTGCCGACGCGATGCTGACGGGCACCGTCACCTGCTTCGTCGTGCCCTTGATGGTGAGCTTGCCCGCCATCTCGAATTTGCCTTCGCCCAGTGCCTTGATGGCACCCGACTGGAAACTGGCCTGCGGAAAGTGCGCAGCGTCGAACCATGGCTGCCTGGGCAGCTCGGCGTCGCTCATCGGCACGCCGAAGCCGGCGCTGGCCGTGTCGATCTGCAGCGCGACGCTGCCGCCCTCGGGCTTCTTCGGGTCGAAGGCCACCTGCGCGTCGAACTTCCTGAAGCTGCCTTCAACCGGCACGCCCATCTGCTTGGTGACGAACACGATCTGGCTCTTGTCGGCGACGAGCTTCGCGGCCGGCGGCTCCGCGCCAGCCGGCAGCGCCATGGCCATGGCCACGGCCACGGCCAGCAGCGGGCCGGCCAGCGGAAGTTTTTTCATCATCAAGCGGATTCCTTGCGCGGCGCGGGCCACATGCGTTTCAGAAGGCCGTCACGGTCGATCCAGTGGTGCTTGAGCACCGCCGCCACGTGCAGCAGCGTGACGCCCGCCAGCACGAAGGCGCAGTTGCGGTGCAAAGGCTGCAGCACCGCCTCGGCGAATGCATGGTCGACCGGCACGAAATCGGGCAGCTGCAGCACGCCGAACCACCCGACGGGCATGCCCATGGCGGAGCTGTAGGCCCAGCCGGACAGCGGAACCGCGAAGAACAGCAGGTACATCAGCGTGTGGCTGACGCGGTAGCTCGCCAGTTGCAGGCGCGACATGCCCGCGGGCAGCACCGGCGGGCGGTGCCCCAGCCGCCACAGCAGGCGCAGCGCCGACAGCGCGAGGATGGTCACTCCCGCCCACTTGTGCCAGCTGTAGATCTTCAGCCGCAGGGGCGAGAACGGCAGCCCTGTCATGTAGAGCCCCACGCCGAAGGAGACGACGATCAGCATGGCGAGCAGCCAGTGCAGCGCGATGGCCAACGGGTCGTAGCGCGGGCTGCGTGAGCCGGCGGCAAAAGAGGTGGAAGGCGTGTCGGTGGACATCGGAAGCAGGGGCGGCGGCCTGTGCGCGGAGCATATCCCGTAAGCGATGGCAGCACGGCCCGTGCCAGCTCGATCTCCGGCGCCGGTGTCAGCTGCGAGCCCGATGCTGCGCCCCCAGCAGCAACAGGCGCAGTTCTTCCGGCTGCACCGGCTTGCGCAGTGCGTGCCAGCCGCGCTCGGTGGCCAGCCGCTGCGTTGCCTCGTTGATGTCGGCGGAGATCAGCGCGATCGCCAGCGAAGGCTTCTGGCGCTGCAGCCTCTCGGCCAGCGCGATGCCGTCGAGCGCGCCGGGCAGGCGGATATCGCACAGCGCCGCGTCGAGCGCGCGCAGGTCCGCCAGCGCCAGCGCCTCGGCCGCGCTGGCGTAGACGCGCGGCTCCACCTCCCACTGCCGCAGCAGCGCGGAAAGGCTGTCGGCCACCACCGCGTTGTCTTCCACCACCAGCACGGCAAGGCCTGGGAGCAGCCTGCGCGTTGAGTCGGCTGCGTCGCCTTTAACTTCCGGTGAAGCGGCTGGCGGAGCGGCCACTGCCACCCCCTCGGGCGCGGCGGGCAGCTCGAAGCCGAACACCGAGCCCCGCCCGGGCGCCGAACGCAGTGTCACCTCGATGTCCAGGTGCGCCGCCAGCCGCCGCACGATCGCCAGCCCGAGGCCGTGGCCGCGCTGCAGGTTGCGTTCGACGTTGCCGATCTGCTCGAAGTCGTCGAACACGCGCTGCTGCGCCTCGGGCGCGATGCCGATGCCGCCGTCGCGCACTTCCACCCGCCAGGCGCGGCCGGCGCTGCGCCGGCGCGGGCGCACCGCCAGCAGCACCCGTCCGCGCGGCGTGAACTTGACGGCGTTGTCGACCAGGTTGGCGAGCACGCGGCGCAGCGAGACGGTGTCGCTCCAGGCAATGGCGTCCGGCGGGCAGCGCACCAGCACCCGGCCGTTGCCCGCCTGCCGCGCCAGTTCGTGCAGCAGGGGCGCCAGCGCCACACTGGTCGGGCGCAGCGGATCGACGGCGGCCTCTATGCGGCCGATTTCCAGCAGCTGGTTGGTCAACCCCTCCAGTGCCTGCTGGGCGCGCGCCAGCGAGCCCACTGTGTGCTGCACCGCCTCCATACCCGCGCCATCGTTCAGCTGCTGGCGCAGCACCTCGGCCTGCAGGCCGATGGCCATCACCGGCTGGCGCAGGTCGTGGTTGGCGGCCGAGAAGAAGCGAAGCCGCTCGGCCTGCGCCTGCTCCGAAGCGCGCAGGCCGGCGAGAGCCTGTTCGCGCAGGCGGTGCTCGTTGAGCCGCAGGCCGATGTTCTCCTCGAGCTGGCGCGAGCGTTCGGCCACCAGCTTCCACATCATCGCGATGAGGCCGATGCCGATCACGGCCACCGCCGCCATCACCGGCGCGCCCAGCCAGAGGCCGACGACGATGATCGGCGCCAGCAGCAGCGTGATCGCGAGCTGCGTGGCCGGCGTGTAGAACGACACCGAGAAGGCCGACGACAGCGTCATGCCCATGATGATCAGGCCCAGCAGCAGCTGCAGGTCGGCCCGGGCCGGGTCGAACAGCAGCACGCCGGCCAGCCCGTGCGCCAGCTCCCAGATGGCGGTGCGCAGCGTGTGCTTGCGCTGGGCCTCGCGCAGGCTGGCGGGCGTGAAGGGCTCGGGCAGCTGCTGCGGGAAGAGGCCGCGCATCACCGTGACCCCGGTGATCAGCGCGATCCACACCAGTGCGCGCTCCAGCGAAACCTGCCAGGCGAAGAGCGCCGCCACGCCGCAGTTGAGCAGGTACTGCGCCAGCAGCACCGGCCCGATCGGGCGGATCGACAGCCGCAGCACCTCGCACTGGATCGCGAAGCGGTCGCTGCTGTCGGCAACGGCCGGTGCGGGCGGTGATGCGGGGGTGGGGTTCATCGGCGAATCGACTATATAGAGGAAGGTTCGCGTCGCGGCGACAATGGAGTCCCCTAGTCGGGCTTCCCGATGGCCTACTTTCCGTGAACGATCTCTCCTTTTTCCTGCCTTGCGCCGCCGGCGTCGAGGAATTCCTTGCCCAGGAGGTGCACGCCCTGACCGGCCGCGCCGGGCAAGACCTGCTCACCCTGCGCGGCGGCGTGCGCGTGCGCGCCGACTGGCGCGACGGCCTGAAGCTCAACCTGCACAGCCGCCTCGCGCAGCGCGTGCTGGTCGAGCTGGCCCACGCGCCCTACCGCAGCGAGAACGACCTCTACGCCATCGCCAGTGGCGTGGCCTGGGAGATCTGGTTCACCCCGAAGCAGACTTTCAAGATCGAGACCACCGCCCAGCACAGCCCGCTGCAGAGCCTGAACTTCGCCACCCTGCGCATCAAGGACGCCATTGCCGACCGCTTCCGCGCCAAGGCCAACGGCGTGCGCCCGAGCATCGAGACCCAGTGGCCCGACTGCCGCGTGTTCGCCCACCTGACCACCGACACCTGCACGCTCTACATCGACACCAGCGGCGAGCCGCTCTTCAAGCGCGGCTGGCGCCAGGACAAGGGCGATGCCCCGCTGAAGGAAACCCTGGCCGCCGCCATGCTGGCCGCCAGCGGCTGGTGGAACCCCGAAACCGGCGAGGTGTCGGACCAACCCCTGTACGACCCTTGCTGCGGCAGCGGCACCATCGCCATCGAGGCGGCGCAGATCGCGCGCGGCATCGCGGCCGGTTCGCTGCGGCGCTTCGGCTTCGAGAAGCTGCTGCCCTTCCAGGCGCACGTGTGGTCGGCGATCAGGCAGGAGGCCGAGGACGCCGGGGGGGCCGTGGCGGATGCGGGCGTCCGCGTTTTCGGCTCCGACGTGTCGCACCGCATGGTCGATTTCGCCCAGCGCAATGCCGAGCGCGCCGGCGTGGCGCAGGCCGTGGAGTTCCGCGGCGGCGACGCGCTGCAGCGCATGCCGCCGGTCGAGGGCGGCGGCGTGATCATGCTCAACCCGCCGTACGGCGAGCGCATTGCCGTGGGCGGCGTGGCCGGCGCGGGCCGCCCCGGCGCGCGCGAGACGGCGCAGTCTTCCGAAGAGGATGGCAGCGACTTCTTCCCGCAGCTCGCCGCCCATTGGAAGAAGAGCTACGCCGGCTGGACCGCCTGGGTGCTCACGCCCGACCTGAAACTGCCGAAGCTGATGCGCCTGAAGGAATCGCGCCGCGTGCCGATGTGGAACGGGCCGATCGAATGCCGGCTGTTCCGCTTCGACATGGTCGCGGGCTCAGCGCGCAGGTAGCGCGGGCTGCTCGCCCTCGGGCCTGGGCTGCTGCTGCGGTTCCTTGGGCTCCTTCGGCCGCACGGCGCAGGCCGCGTTGATCGTCCGGGTGACAAGAACGAGCGCGCCGGCCAGGGTCATGGGACGCACGTCGCCGTCCTCGAAATGCCGCACCGCGATCGGCTCGCCGACAAAGTTCGGATGCCCGTAGTAGGTGGCGCTCACATAGCGCGCGCTGCGGGTCTCGCAGTCCACCTCGGCCTGGGCCCGGAAAGAGCGGTACTTGATGCCCTCGCGGCCCGTGCGGTCCTGCGGCAGGCTCATGCGAAGACTCACCTGGCGCTTCGACCCGTCGGCCTCGACGCTGGTCGGATCGACCTGCACGTAGCTGCCGGCCTCGTCGCCGGGCGTGCCCGCTAGCGTCAGCCACTCGGCCCGCACGCCCGCGGACGCGAGCAGGGCGAAGCAGAGCAGCGGAAGGCGTTTCATGAAAGAAGGGGTGCGAGGAAAGGCTACGAGCGGCGAAAAGCCCGATTGTCGTCGGCCAGCCTAACGGGGGGCTGACCGCGGCATCGCATGGTGCAACATCGGTGCAATTCCCCGCACATTCCATGACATTGACAGAACCCGCCACCGGCCTCGTCGTCATCGACACCAACATCGCGCTCGACCTGCTGGTCTTCGAAGACCCCGCCTGGGGCGCGCTGACCGAGCGGCTCGCCGCCGGCGAACTGAGCTGGCTGGCCACCGCCGCCATGCGCACCGAGCTGCAGCGCGTGCTGGGCTATCCGCTGATCGCCAGGCGCATGGCCCAGCGCGAACTGCAGGTGCCCGCGGTGCTCGCCGACTTCGATGCACGCGTGCGCATGCTCGAAGGCACGCCGCCGCGCGCGCCCTGCGTGTGCAGCGACCCCGACGACCAGGTCTTCATCGACCTGGCCGTGGCGCACAAGGCACTGCTGCTGAGCAAGGACCGGGCGGTGCTGTCGATGAAGAAGCGGCTGGCGCTGCGCGGGGTGGTGGTGCAGGCGGCGTTCGGGGGGTAGGGCGACGTCGGTTTCTGGCGTCAGGAATCAATTGACAACCTTTCCATCACCGAATTTGCTGGAAGAGGCTCTACATTTTTCAGAAGGGCGAGGGGGTGCGGTGATGGCATCGCAGGCTTCCGCTTGCCTCGACCAACTGGAAATCATGCAGCCATCCTTCGCGACCCTCTGGGCGAACCATCCGACGATCAAGGGAGACGACGCCTTGCTGGACAAGGACGTCTACAAGGATCAATGTGCCATCAACGTTGGAGCGGCATTCATCCGCTCCAGCCTGAGCCTCGGCAGCTTTCCGGGCGTCTACTCGTGGCAGAAGGACAGCCCGAAGTACCCGATCAGGGCCCAGGAACTGGCGAACTGGCTGGACTCGGGCAAGGCCGGCCTGATGTCTCGCACCGAGAAATACCCGGGCAAGGAAGGGTTCGAGAAAATCGCGGGGCGCACCGGGATCGTGTTCATCCAGAACTACTGGGGCGAGGGGCGGCAGGGTGACCACATCGATCTCTGGAATGGATCCCGTATGACGAAGCGGTCTTCGTGGTTCCTTATTCAGTGGCACATCTCATGGGAAGGAGCGTTGACCGACATGCGCCAAGCACAAGCCATATGGTTCTGGCCTGTCTTATGAAACTACTTGCTCGAGTGCTCTGCATCGTGGCCGGCGCGCTGGCGCTCAGCTTTCTCGTTGCGGTATGCGTGCTCATCCCTGCAGGGCAATGGTACGAAGTGAACCGGGCTCGGAGTTTCGACGAGCTGTCTGATGCCTATGCACTCTCGCTTGCGGTTCAGGCGATTGCCGCCGCCATTGGCGGCTGGCTCGGCGATCGACTGTTTCGCAAGTGGCGTAAGAGACGGTCTGACCGCGTATAGAGCCCCTGCCAAGCGGCGCCAGCGCAACCCCTATGACTCCGGGATATCACTCGAAAATTCTGCTTCGCTTCATCGGGATCGCGCTGGGCGGACTTGCCCTCGGCTTCGTCGTGACCAAGGGGCTCATCGCACCCATTGGCCATTGGTACGAAATGAACAGGGCTCAAAGTGAGAGCGATCTGACGCGAGCCTTCGCAATTGCCCTTGCAATACAAGTCCTTTGTGTCGTCGCCGGTGGCTGGCTCGGCAACCGGCTGTTCTGCAGATGGCGGCAGAAGCGCCTCGACCGCCGCTAGTGCTGCACCCCATTGCCAGGCTGCAGATGCCACCGCCCCAGCAACCGCGCCACCGCCCGCACGCGCTGCGTGTCGCGTCCCCAGCGCCGGCTGGCCGGCAGCTTCTGTGCCCACCTCATGCGCCTGGCCGCGTTGGCGATGCGCTCGCGCACCTCTTCGCCCACGCCGGCCAGGGCCGCGTGCCAGTGCTGGCCGGCGGCCTGGGGCGCGGCGGCTTCCAGCATCATGGCGGTGGAGTGCAGGTAGCTGAGCCAATCGCGGGCTTGGCATTCGGCCAGGGTCATGACCTCGGCCGGGTCGTCCTCGAAGTCGATGTAGCCGATCACGCCGTCGGGGCACTGCACGAGGTTGCGGTCGAAGGCCTGGCTCAGGTGCTGGCCGCATACGTGCACGGCGGCGATGGCGGCGAGGCCCTCGCGCCATACCGACAGCAGCGCGGCGGGACCGGCGGCGGCGGCCTGGTCGAGCCGCTCCTGCAGCACGACGGTCGCGCGGCCGCTTTCGCCCAGGTCGGAAATCAGCAGGCCGTCGGGCTGCTGCGCGAGCACCACCGGCACGCGCAGGCCGGCGGCGGCCAGCTGCTTGAGCCGGCGCGCCTCGGTGGCGATGGCCGTCTCGCCGCCCGGGTTGGGCACGGGCTTGATGACGTCCAGGCCCGCCATGCGCGCGACCGCCGCCATCACGCGATAGCCCCACTTGCCGTGCCGCGGCCCGGCCTTCTTGAGCCACACGCGCTCGCTGCCGAAGCGATGGCTGGCCACATTCTTCTGCTGCTGCGGCAGGGTGGCGCGCAGGAACTCGGCGTAATCGCCGGGCGCGGGCTGGTTGCGGGAAATCGCGTCAAGGGGCGCGGGCGCCGAAGCTGCGCCCTTGCGCGATTGCGGGCGCCGGCTGGCGCCTCTACTCAGTGGGTTCATGCGGCCATTGCGAAGCCCTCCACCAGCCCTTTCGGGCCCTGTGTGACGGGCTGGAAACTCCCTGCACTGGCCAGCGGCCAGTAGGTACGGAAGACATTGTGCTGCTCGTCGAGCGGGCCGAGCAAGGCGCCCGGCTGCACCTGCATCACCAGGTTGCTCAACAGGCGCACCTCGGTGTCGGAGATGCGGCGCACGATGTGGTGCGCGGTGATCTGCTGCGGATGGTCGAGGCCCGCGGCCTGCACCAGCTCCTGCAGCGCGTGCAGCGTGCTGCGGTGGAAGTTGTGCACCCGCTCGGCCTTGGTCGGCACCACCAGCGCCTGCTGGCGCAGCGGGTCTTGGGTGGTCACGCCCGTGGGGCAGTGGCCGGTGTGGCAGCTCTGGGCCTGGATGCAGCCCAGGGCCATCATGAAGCCGCGCGCGGCGTTGCACCAGTCGGCGCCCAGCGCCATCATGCGGGCCACGTCGAAGGCGGTGATGACCTTGGCGGCGCAGCCGATCTTGATACGGTGGCGCAGGTTCACGCCCACCAGCGTGTTGTGCACCAGCAGCAGGCCTTCCTGCAGCGGCGCGCCGACGTGGTCGCTGAACTCGACCGGCGCCGCGCCGGTGCCGCCCTCGGCGCCGTCGACCACGATGAAGTCGGGCGTGATGCCGGTGGCCTGCATCGCCTTGACGATGCCGAACCATTCCCAGGGATGGCCCAGGCAGAACTTGAAGCCGGTGGGCTTGCCTCCAGACAGCTCGCGCAGCCGGGCGACGAAATGCATCATCTCGGTGGGCGTGGAAAAAGCGCTGTGCGAGGCCGGCGAGATGCAGTCCACCCCCACCGGCACGCCGCGCGCGGCCGCGATCTCGGGCGTGACCTTGGGGGCAGGCAGCACGCCGCCGTGGCCGGGCTTGGCGCCCTGGCTCAGCTTGATCTCGATCATCTTCACCTGCGGGTCGCGCGCGTTGGCGGTGAAGCGCTCCTCGCTGAAGCTGCCGTCGTCGTTGCGGCAGCCGAAGTAGCCCGAGCCGATCTCCCAGATCAGGTCGCCGCCGTGCACGCGGTGATGCTGCGAGATCGAGCCTTCGCCGGTGTCGTGCGCGAAGCCGCCCATCCTGGCGCCCTTGTTGAGCGCGAGGATGGCGTTGGCCGACAGGGCGCCGAAGCTCATGGCGGAAATGTTGAAGACGCTGGCGCTGTACGGCTGCGTGCAGACCTGGGCAGCATTCGCGCCGGCCGGCTGCGGCGTGCCGCCGATCACGATGCGGAAGTCGTGGCCGGCCAGCCTGGTCGGCCGCATGGAGTGGTTGATCCACTCGTAGCCCGCGATGGTCACGTCCATCTGCGTGCCGAAGGGGCGGTTGTCGGGTTCGCCCTTGGCGCGCTGGTACACCAGCGAGCGCTGGGCGCGCGAGAAGGGCGCGGCCTCGGAGTCGCTCTCGATGAAGTACTGCCGCATCTCGGGGCGGATGAATTCCAGCAGGAAGCGCAGGTGGCCGATCACCGGATAGTTGCGCAGGATGGCGTGCCGGGCCTGTCGCAGGTCGTGCACGCCGGTACCTGTGAGTACCGCAAAGACGACGACGCCGATCCAGGCCAGCCAGAGATGCGGGGAGAGCAGCACGAAGGCCAGGGACGCCACCAGGCCGGCCACGCACAGTGCGAAAGCGCTGTAGCGCGCCGGAAACGGAATAATCGTGGGCATAGAAGAAATAGTCTCGACCGTGGCCTGCTGCATCATAGAGGGCTGCCCCGAACTTGCCATGACGACCATTCCCGACCCCATTTCGCCCCTTGAGAGCACCCCCGCAGCCCGCGCCCCCCTCGGTCCCGACGATTTCGACGCCCTCGACCAGGCCCTCGACGCCATGCGCGAGCACGACGAGGAAATCCCCCAGTGGGAGTTCTGCGAAGGCTTCATGGCCGCCCTGATCTGCACCCGCCGGCCCATCATGCCCTCCGAATACTGGCCCGTCCTGCTGGGCGACAACTTCTCTTCCGCCCAGCACATGGAGTTCGTCTGGAACTGGAAGCGCCGCTGGATCGAGATCGAGGAGGGCCTCGACGCCCCCGTCGAAACCCTCGACGACGAACGCAGCTGGCAGCCCGAGGTGCTCGACACCCGAGGCGCCATCGCCTCGCTGCCCGAGGAAGAGCGCGCCGAAGTGGCCGGCGAGGCCATTCCCTCCTTCGCCCAGGTCTGGGCGCTGGGCTTCATGTACGCCGTGGAGAACTGGCCCGAGGACTGGGCCGAGCCGCGCGACAAGGACGCCGCGCGCATGCTGAACGACGCGCTCGACAACATCGTCGCCCTCACCGAGGACGACACCGGCAAGCCCACGCTGTCGATGTACAGCGACGAAGCGCCGCCCAGCGTGAGCCAGCAGCGGCTCGACGACTTCGGCGCCGCCATCTGGGCGGTGTACGACCTGCGCCAGCTCTGGAAGAGCCTCGGACCGAAGGCCGAAACGATCCGCAAGGAAGCGACCCCCGGCCGCAACGACCCTTGCCCGTGCGGCAGCGGCAAGAAATACAAGAAGTGCCACGGTGCGTAACTGGGCTCACCCCCAGGCTTCGCGCACTTCGTGTCGCTGCGCCAACCCCCTTGCAGGGGGCAATACCTGCGGCCCGGCGAAGCCGGTTCCGCGGTATTCCTGAATGAAATCCGATGCGCCGCTTCCGGCCGTCGAGCCGCTCACGCCGCGCGCGGCCTGGGCGATGGTCCTGGCGCTGTGCGCCGGGGTCGCGCTGAGCCAGGCCTTCCGTACGGTGGGCGCCATCATGGCGAGTCCGCTCCAGGCCGATTTCCATCTTTCTGCACAGGCCCTCGGGATCTTCTCGGGGGCTTTTCATTTTGCGTTCGGCGCGATGCAGCTCTTCATGGGCATCGGCATCGACCTGCACGGCGTGCGCCGCACGGTGCTGGTGGCCTTTCCGGTCGCGATCGCGGGCGCGCTGCTGTCGGCGGTGTCGTCCAGTTACCTGGTGCTGGTGGCGGGGCAGGCGCTGATCGGCGTGGGCTGCGCGCCGGCCTTCCTGGTGTGCACGGTGTTCATCGCGCGGCACTTTCCGCCGGCGCGCTTCGCGACCGTGTCGGGCATGGTGCTGGCGGTTGGCGGCATCGGCATGCTGGCCACCGGCACGCCGCTGGCGTGGCTGGTGCAGGCGTATTCATGGCGCGCGGGCTTCCTGGTGCTGGCCGTGGCGGCGGCGCTGGCGTGGCTCGCGATCTGGTTCTGGGTGCACGAGCCCGCCACGGCCTCGGCGGGCAAGCGCGAGTCGGTTCCCGAAGCGATCCGCCAGTTCGGCGCGCTCTTCGCCATGCCGCACACGCTGGGCATCATGGTGCTGGGCGCGGTCACCTATGCCGCCTTCATCTCGCTGCGCGGCCTCTGGCTGGGCCCGCTGATGATGGAGCGCCACGGCTACTCGCTGGTGCAGAGCGGCAACGTGGCGCTGGCGGTGTCGGTGATCTCGCTCGTCGGCGCGCCGCTCTTCGGCCGGCTCGACCGCAGCGACGCCGTCTCGCGCCGACGCTGGATCGTGGTCTGCGGCCTGGGCTACGCAGGCCTCTTCGCGCTCATCGCGGTGCTGCACTCGGCCTGGCTCGACATCGCCGGCATGGTGCTGATCGGTGTGCTCTCGGGCTTCATCGTCTGGCAGTACGCCGACGTGCGCGGCGCCTACCCCGCCACGCTCACCGGCCGCGCGATGGCGGTGTTCACCATGGCGATGTTCCTCGGCGTGGCGCTGATGCAGTGGGGCACCGGCGTGGCCGCATCGATTGCAGCGGCGCATGGCGCCGATCCGCTCACGGCCGTGCTGGGCACGATCGCCGTGCTGCTGGTCGCCGGCATCGCGGCCTTCGCCTGGTTGCCCGCGCCGAAGGCCGACCCCGTCAGATTTTGAAGGCTCGCTGGATATCGGGCCGAACCAGGTCGGCGTACTCGCGGTGCTTGCGGATGTACCCCGCGATGAACTGGCACACCGGAATCACATGCAGCCCCTTGGCGCGCGCCTCGCCGAGCACGTGCTTCGCGATGCCCGAGCCCACGCCCTTGCCCTCGAACTCGGGCAGCACCTCGGTGTGGGTGAACATGATCGCGTCGGTCAGCAGGTTGTATTCGGCATAGCCGGCCAGCTTGCCGTCGAGTGTGGCCTCGTAGCGGTGCTGCGCTTCGTTGTTGGAAAGGACGAGGGCGTTGTCGTTGATGCTCATGGCTGTCGTGCGAGAAAGGTCTTGAGGTTGGCTGCGGCGGTGGCGCGCACCTTCTTGCGCAGCATGGGCGACCAGCCGAGCAGCAGGCCCGGTGTGCCGAGCGCCTGGCGCGACCAGGTCCAGAACGGGAAGCTGTCGCGGTGCGTGACGATCAGCCCTTCGGGCGTGAAGGTGAAGCGCGAATCGACGCTGTTGTCGACGATGCGATTGGTGGCGCTGAAGCGGTAGTGCGCGTCCCAGTGGGCGCTGCCGGTGCCGTCGTCGTTCGCCTTCACGTCGCGCCATGTCAGCTTCCACACGTCGGCGCCCTTGGCCCTGGTGCCGCCGGCCAGCATGCGCCACATGCCGCCCACCTCGCGGCGCCCGCGCAGCGAGAAGGCCTCGTCGTCGAACACGGCGTCGGGCGCGTAGCAGGCTTCCATGGCGGGGGCGTCCAGCCGGGCGAAGGCGCTGTAGAAGCGCTCGATGGTCTGTGCGTTGGTGGCTGCGGTCATGGGAGGCTCATGGTTGTTCGGTTTCTCGGGGCGGTCGGCGGAGCTTAAGCCATTGTTAACTGTTGGCGCCCTTTCGATAATCCGCGCGATGGATGAGCGCAGAAACTTCGTGCGGTTGCTGGGAGGCGGCGTCGTCATGGCGGCGGGTGCGGCCGCGCTGGCGACCTGGTGGCTGAACTCGGAAGTGCCGCCGGCCGCTCTGGAGATATGGAACGGCCCCGGCGACGAGCCCGACCTGCGCAAGCGCTCCATCGCCTACGCCGTCACCGCCCCCACCGCCTACAACCGGCAGCCCTGGCTGGTCGACCTGGGCGAGCCCGACGCCATCGTGGTGTATTGCGACCGCGAGCGCGTGCAGCCCGAGACCGACCCCTTCGGCCGGCAGGTGGTCATCGGCCACGGCGCCTTCATCGAACTGCTGGTGATGGCGCTCGCGCAGCACGGCGTGCAGGCCAGCGTGCAGCTGTGGCCGCAGGGCGAACTCAGCGGCGAGCCGCTGCGCTGGCCGCACATTCCGGTGGCGCGGCTGCGGCTGGCGGGAGGGGGCGTGCCCGATCCGCTGTTCGCGCAGGTGCTGCGGCGGCGCACGCCCAAGCAGCGCTTCGACCTCATGCGGCCGGTGTCCGCGGACATCCTGCAGGGCCTTGCTTCGATGGTGCCCCGGGGCGGCATGGTCAGTTCGGCCGGCACGGTGGACATGGCGCGCGTGCTGCCATTGCGCAAGCTCTGCGCCGCGGCGGCACGGGTGGAGCTCACCACGCCCGGCACCGCGATGGAAAACCTGCGGCTGCTGCGCGTCGGCCCGCAGGAGATCCTCGCGCACCGCGACGGCCTCTCGCTCAACGACCCGGCGTTGCGCGTGGCCGTGGCCCTGGGCCAGTTCGATCGCCGCGCGCCAGCGCCCGAGGACAGCCTGGCCTTCGGCCGCACGCTGCAACTCTTCGAGGACCAGGCCAACACCGCGATGGGCTTTCTCTGGCTCAGCACGCGCGGCAACAGCCGCACCGAGCAGATCGCCACCGGCCGCGCCTACGTGCGCCAGCAGCTGCGCGCCACCGACCTGGGCCTGGGCATGCACCCGATGAGCCAGCCGCTGGAGGAGTTCGCCGAGATGGCGCCGCACCATGCCGCCGCGCACGACTTGCTGCTGGGCACCGCGCCGCCGCGCGACCGGCGCAGCCCCACCGTGCAGATGATGTGCCGGCTCGGCTATCCGATGGCGCCGGTGCCGCCCGCGCCGCGCCGGCCGCTGGCCGACTTCATGACCGCCTGAACCGCGGACTCGGAGCGGGCTCAGTGCGCGAGCAGCAGCTCGACCAGCGTCTGCAGGGAGTGATGCACCGTGGCCGCGCGCACCGTGGCGCGGTCGCCGTCGAAGCGGCGGCGCTCGGTGCGCACCTCGCCGTCCACCGACCAGCCGAACCACACCGTGCCCACCGGCTTCTCGGGCGTGCCGCCCGTGGGCCCGGCCACGCCGGTCACGGCCAGCGCCACGCGCGAGGGCGGCGAGTGTTCGATCGCGCCCGTGGCCATGGCGCGCGCCACCGGCTCGCTGACTGCGCCGTGCGCGGCGATCGTGCTCGCATCCACGCCCAGCAGCTCGGTCTTGGCCTCGTTGGAATAGGTGATGAAGCCGCGCTCGAACCACGCGCTCGAGCCCGCGAGCTCGGTGCAGGCGGCGCCTATCAGCCCGCCCGTGCAGCTCTCGGCGGTGGCCAGCATCCAGCCCTTTTTCTGCAGCAGCTCGGCCAGCACCACGACCAGTTCGGGCGTGTCGTGATCCGCGAGGGCTTTCTTCAGTTGCATGGGAGGGGAAGAAGGAAAGAAGAGGAATTCATGGCGCTCACCACGCGCGCCACAGCGCGATGACCAGCAGCGTGCAGAAGGCCGCCACCAGGTCGTCGAGGATGATGCCGAAGCCCGCGCGCCACCAGCCCACCTCCGTCGAGTCGCGCTGCTTGAAGAGCGAATCGGCCCAGGCCACCGGTCCGGGCTTGGCGGCATCGAAGAAGCGGAAGAGCGCGAAGGCGACAGTCTGCGCGAGCAAGCCGGCAGGCGTGACCAGCCACAGCACGATCCAGAAGGCGACCACCTCGTCCCACACCACGGGGCTGGGGTCGGCCACGTTCATGTCGCGTGCGGTCACGGTGCAGGCCCACCAGCCGATGGGCAGCGAGGCCGCGATGATCCAGCCGATGGTGGCCGGCGTGAACCACAGCTGCATCACCGAGAACGCCACCCAGGCCCACAGCGTGCCAACCGTCCCAGGCGCGAAGCGCGGGAGTCCGGAGCCGAAACCCAGCGCGATGAAGTGCGCGGGGTGGGACAGAAGGAAGCGCAGCGTGGCGCGGCGCATCGGTGGTCGGGGCATGGCGCCGGAGGTCGTGGTGGACGAGGAGGA
Source organism: Variovorax sp. CAN15 (assembly GCF_030462475.1). GTDB lineage: Bacteria > Pseudomonadota > Gammaproteobacteria > Burkholderiales > Burkholderiaceae_C > Variovorax. The sequence continues at coordinate 66,964 of NZ_JASMRZ010000001.1, read as the reverse complement.
CGAAGAAGAAGTATTGGAGGAAGCGGCTTGCATCGGGAAAGGAGTGTCGCGCATCCGGCGACTGGGCGGTTCGGCGGTGTTCTATTTATCAAAGCAATAACTTGTTTAATTGTCGGATGGCGCCTAGTATCCGGGCTCGTTCCGCTTCTTCAGGCCTCCGGCCCGCGCCCCATGTCTTCGGCTTCTTCCTCCTCTTCCGCAGCCCCGCATCCCCCGCCTTCCACCGCCGCCGCCTGGAGCGAGCTCTTCAGCGGCCGCAATGGCTGGCGCGCGCTGGCGCTCACGGGCGGTGTCGCGCTGCATGCGGTCAACGTGCACATCGTGACCACCGTGCTGCCCTCCGTGGTGCGCGAGATCGGCGGCCTCGACTGGTATGCCTGGAGCACCACGCTCTTCGTGATCGGCTCGATCCTCGGCGCCACGCTGTCGGTGCGGCTGCTCGCGGTGCTCGGCCCGCGCGGCGCCTGCCTGGCGGCGCTGGCGGTGTTCAGCGCCGGCTCGATCGGCTGCGCGCTCGCGCCTGCCATGCCGTGGATGCTGGCGGGCCGCACGGTGCAGGGGCTCGGCGGCGGGTTGCTCGCGGCGCTGAGCTACGGGCTGATCCAGCTGGTGTTCGAGCAGCGGCTGTGGCCGCGCGCGGTGGCGCTGGTGTCGGGCATGTGGGGCGTGGCCACGCTGTGCGGGCCGGCGGTGGGCGGGCTCTTCGCGCAGGCCGGGCACTGGCGCTGGGCCTTCTGGTTCCTGCTGCCGGTGGCAGCGGCGCAGGCGCTGCTGGTGCTCGTGCAGCTGCGGCCCTCGATGGGCGTGAAGCACGAACGGCCCGCCGCCGCGCCGCGCGTGCCGGCATTGCAGATCGGCCTGCTCGCGGCCTCGGTGCTGGCGATCGCGGCCAGCGGCCTCGTGCCCGACCTGCGCTGGCAAGCCGCCGGCGTGGCGGCGGGGCTGGCCATCGGCTTCGCCGCCACGCGTATCGACAGCCGCGCCGCCGTGCATGTGCTGCCGCGCGGCGCCTATGCCCTGAGCGCGCCGCTGGGCGCCATCTATGCCAGCGTGGCGCTGCTGCTGATCGGCAGCACCACCGAAATCTTCGTGCCGTACTTCCTGCAGCTGCTGCACGGCCACTCGCCGCTGGCGGCGGGCTATCTCACGGCCGCGATGGCGGGCGGCTGGAGCGCGGGCTCGCTGCTGTCCTCGGGCCGCATCGGCGCGGGCGCCGACCGCATGCTGCGCGCTGGCCCCGTGGCCTGCACGCTGGGGCTGCTGGCGCTCGCATGGCTGCTGCCTGTGCCGGGCGCGATGAACGCCGGCTTCGAGACCTTGCTGATCGCCCTCGCGCTGGCGGCCGTGGGGCTCGGCGTGGGCATCGGCTGGCCGCACCTGATCACGCGCGTGATGTCGCTGGCGCCGAAGGGCGAGCAGGGGCTGGCCTCGGCCTCGATCACCACCGTGCAGCTCTACGGCATGGCCGTGGGCGCGGCGGTGGCGGGGCTGGTGGCGAATGCGGCGGGGCTCAGCGTGCCGGGCGGTGTGGAGGGAGCGAGATCGGCGGCCGTGTGGCTGTTCACGGGATTCGCGTTCGCACCGGCCATCGCGGCATGGCTTGCGTACCGCGTCGTCGCGCGGCGCGGCGGCTGGTGAGCCGGCGGGAGGCTCAGGCCACCACGCCTTCCCAGGCCAGCGCCTTGCGGCGCGCCCGGATGCGCTGGCCCTCGCCGCGCAGCGTGCCCACAAGGTCGTAGACCTCGGACGGCAGGTGCGCGCCGCGCCAGGCCACGTGCTGGTCGGCGCGGCACAGCACGAGGCGATGGGTGTAGACCTTGGGCACTTCTTCCGTCTCGATGTCGAGCACGGTGAGCGGCATGCTGTAGGCGGCCGCCGCACGCTCCAGCGGACGTACGTCCACGCTGCGGTCGAAGCGCAGCATGGTGTAGCCGGGGCCGAATGCGTCGTAGACCGAACGGCCGTCCGCGAGCCGGAAATGCGGCGCGCGGCAGCCGGGCACGGTGGAGGGCGTGAACTCGCCCATGGAGTAGGGCGGCGCCGTGTGCTCGCCGTCCGCCACGATGATCGGGGAGCCGCTGTAGAAGTAGCCGAAGTTCAGCCCGCCGCAGCAGAACTGCTGCACGTTGAGCTCGTAGGCCTCATGGCCGATCTCGGCGCGCAGCGCGTCGCCCGCGGGGCCGGGCTCTTCGATGTTCTGCGGCACGGCGCGGCGCGCGCGGATCATCTTCTGCGCATGGTTCATCGCGAAGTTCGATACCTGCTCGGTGATCGGCAGGCGCTCGGCCTCGTAGGCATCGAGCATGGCCTCGTCGCCCCAGCCCTGCACCACGGCGCCCAGCAGCCACGACAGGTTGAGGGCATCGGCGATGCCCGCGTTCATGCCGTAGCCCGCGTAGGGCACCCACAGGTGCGCCGCGTCGCCCGCGAGGAACACGCGGCCCTCGCGGAAGCGGTTGGCCACGAGGCGGCGGCCGATCCAGTCTTCCTTGCTGATGATCTCGTACTCGAAATCGGGGCCCACGCCGAGGATGTTGCGCAGCGACTGGTCGCGGTCCACCGAATCGAACTCCGGCTCCTCCGCGTTCAGGTGGTTGTGCACCAGCCAGGTCTCGTGCCCGTCGATGGCGAACATCGTGCCGCAGCGGCGCGGGTTCATCGCGTAGTAAGACCACGCCGGCTTGCCCGGAATGAGCGCGCGCAGCCCCGGCGCGCGGATGAAGGTCGACTGCACGCGCTGGATCACCGCGGTGCCCTCGAGCTTCGCGCCGATCTGCTTGCGCACCGCCGACGAGCCACCGTCGCAGCCCACCATGTAGCGGCAACGGATGCTGCGGGTGACGCCGCTTTCCATGTCGGTGGCGATCGCGGCCACGCCGGTGTCGTCCTGCGTGAAGCCCGCGAACCGCGTGCGGTTGAGCAACCGCACGCCCGGCAGCGAGGCCGTGTGCTTCAGCAGGATGGGCTCCAGGTAGAGCTGGTTGATGCGGTGCGGCGGCTCCGGCGTGGGCCACCATGCATCGGGGCCTTCGGTCTCGGTGTAGCGGTCGCGCCGGCACGGGATCGGAATGCGCGTGAGCTCCGTGCCGGTGACAGTGGTGCGGAACGCCACGTCGTTCGGATAGTCGGCCGGCAGCCCCGCGTCGCGCAGCTTCTGCGCCACGCCCAGGCGGCGGAACTGCTCCATGGTGCGAGAGGACACGTGATTGCACTTCACGTTCGGCGGCTCGGCGAAGCGGCGCGTCTCGCAGATCACGACCGAGACGCCGCGCGATGCGAGGTCCATGGCCAGCGTGAGGCCCACGGGACCGGCGCCGACGATCATCACGTCGGCCTGCAATTCGTCGGTCGCTGCTGCTGCTTCTGCTGGTGTGTGGCTGGGAGCGGTCATGTTCTGGCGGGGAGAGCTGTCGTCGCAGGTCAGTCGAGCCGGATGCGGGCGGTCTGGATCACCTGCGCCCACTTCTTCGTCTCGGATCGGATGTACGCCTCGAAGGCTTCGGGCGAGGTCGGCGAAGGTTCGGCGCCGAGGTTGCGCATCGTGGCCTTGATCTGCTCGTCGCCCAGCGCCGCGTTGATCTCGGCATTCAGCCGCGCGACGATGGGCGCCGGCGTGCCGGCGGGCGCGACCACGCCGAACCAGCCGGTGGAGTCGTAGCCGGGCAGGCCGGCCTCGGCCACCGTGGGCACCTCGGGCAGCATCGGCACGCGCTGCGCGCTGGTCACGGAGAAGGCGATCAGCTTGCCGGCCTTGATCTGCTGCAGCGAGGCGGGCAGGTCGACCAGCGCGAGTGGAATCTGTCCCGCAATGGCATCGAGCGCCGCCGGGCCCGAGCCGCGGTAGGGCACCTCGACGAACTTCACGTCGGCCATCTGCGCGAAGAGCGCCGCCGAAAGATGCATGGCGGTGCCGTTGCCGCCATGGCCGATCGACAGCGTGCCGGGGCTCGCCTTCGCCAGCGCGATCAGCTCGCGCTGCGTGCGCGCCGCGATCGACGGGTGTCCCACGATCACGAAGGGCGTGGCCGCGACCATGCCCACGGGCTTGAAGTCCTTCACCGGATCGAAGGGCATCTGCGCATAGAGGCTCACGTTGGCCGCCAGCGCGCCCGCAGCGCCCAGCCCCAGCGTGTAGCCGTCGGCCGGCGCCTTGGCCACCAGCGAGAGCCCCACGTTGCCGCCCGCGCCCGGCTTGTTGTCGATCACCACCGGCTGGCCCAGCTTGTCGTTGAGGCGCGGCACCAGCAGGCGCATTACCGCGTCGGCGCTGCCGCCGGGCGGGAAGGTCACGACGAGGCGGATGGGCCTGTTCGGGAAGTCGCCAGCGGCCTGCGGCGGCGACGCAAGCGCCTGCGCGAAGCTCCTGCCGCCGGTCAGTGCCGCACCCGCCGCGGTGAGCAGCAGCCGTCGGCGGAGCGCACTCTTCCCGGGTGCAAGAGGTGCAGCGGCCATCGGGTCTCCTTGGATGTAATGCGTCTTTCGGACGATTGAACGATGGCCGGATTCATTCGTAAATCAAGAAATTTCTAATGAAATATCATATTTGCTGATGAATGCGAACTTCAGTCCTACGATCCGCCAGCTGCGCGCGTTCCTCGCGGTGTACCAGCTGAAGAAGCTCAGCGCGGCGGCGCAGCGGCTGTTCGTCACGCAGTCGGCGGTGAGCATGCTGATCCGCCAGCTCGAGGAGGGGCTGGACACGCGCTTGTTCGACCGCACCACGCGTTCGCTGAAGGCCACGGCGGCGGCCGAGCAGATGATGGTGACGGTCGAGCGCATCCTGCGCGACGTGGATTCGCTGTCGAACGACTTCCGCGAACTCGCCACGCTCGAGCGCGGCCGCGTCACGCTCGCCATCACGCCCACGCTCGCCGCCTTCCTGCTGCCCGACGCGATGCGCTCGTTCAACGAGCAGCATCCCGGCGTGCGCGTGCTGGTGAACGACTGCGCGCCCGACCAGTTCATCTCGCGCATCATCGGCGAGCATGTGGACTTCGGCATCGGCACGCCCGAGCGGCCCGGCGCCGAGGTCGAGGTGCAGCGCCTCATGCGCGACCACCTCGCCCTGGTCTGCCGCGAAGACCATCCGCTGGCCAAGGCCCGCGTGGTGCGCTGGAGCGACCTGGCGGGCCATCCCCTCATCACCGTGCGCCCGGGCTACGGCGTGCGGCCGCTCATCGACGGCACCGCCGCCGAGGCGGGCGTGGCGCTCGACGTGGTCAACGAGGTGTCGTTCCTCTCCACGGCGCTCTGGATGACGGCCGTGGGCATGGGCGCGTCGATCATGCCCTCGGCCTTCGCGCGCGCGCAGGCCGACCCGTCGCTGGTCATCAAGGTGCTGAGCTCGCCGCGCGTGGCGCGCGACATCTCCATCGTCACCAAGCGCGGCCACTCGCTCTCGGCCGCCGCGCGCGCCTTCATCGACGCGCTGAAGCGCTCCCTATAATTTTTTCCGCACAACAACGGAGGGCCTTGGCCATGAGAACTTTCATTCGACGTCTCGGGGCCATGTCGCTCCTCGTCGCCTTCAGCCTCGCGCTGGTGGCCTGCGGCAACAAGGAGGCCGAGCAGCGCAAGGCCTTCATCTCCTTCCTGCAGACCCGCGTGCTCGACAAGCCCGGTCTGCGCGTGCCGGTGCCCACGGCCGAAGAGAAGGCTTCGTTCGGCGACTACGCGCAGCACTACGCGGTGATCACCGATTTCAACGAGGGCATGAACAAGTCGGTGAGCCAGCCCATGACGCAGATCATGGCCAAGGGCGCGCTGCGTTCCATTGCCGACCTGCCCGCGCGCCGCGACGATCTCAAGGCTGCAAAGGATGGCCTCACCGGCCTGCGCACCGCGCTCGACCAGCAGTCCGCCAAGGCCGACGCCGCGCACGCGCAGCTCAAGCAGCCCGACGACCTGAAGCAGGTCTACGACAAGGCCTACGAGAAGACCGTGACCACGCCGTCCGCCACCTTCAAGGAAGTGTTCCCCGCGCTCGACACCGTGTTCGACAGCGCGCTGGCCATCGGCGACTTCATGGAGAAGAACAAGTCGAAGATCCAGGTCTCGGGCAGCAGCGTCGCGGTGACAGACCCGGTGGTGCAGGCCGAGCTCAACAAGATGCTGCAGCAGCTCAACGGCCAGTCGGCCGCCATCAATGCCGCCCAGCAGAAGATGCAGGCGGTGGTCAGGGGCTCCTGACCGCAGCCGCGTGGCCGCGCGGCGGCCTGGCTTCAGACGAAGTGGTCGAACGAGCCGAAGCGCTGTGACACCGGCGCGCCGGTGGCGTCGACGATGCGCAGGCCGGCGTCGGCCTCGATGCGGCCGATGCGCGTGACGCGCGTGGCGCTGCTCAGGCCGGCCTGCATGACCGCCTCGCGTGCCGGGGCGGGCGCGGTGAACACCAGCTCGTAGTCGTCGCCGCCCGAGAGCGCGCAGGTGCGCAGCGCTTCGCGGCCCAGGCTGCCGGTGTCGACGGAGATCAGCGCGGTGGCCGCGTCGGCGTCGAGCGTGGCGCCCACGGTGCTGGAGGCGAGGATGTGGCCCAGGTCGCCGATCAGCCCGTCGCTCACGTCCACCGCCGAGGTGGCGATGCCGCGCAGGGCCTGCCCGAGCGCCACGCGCGGCGTGGGCTGTTCCATGCGTTCGCGCGCCGATTCGAAGGCCTCGGCGCGCAGCGAGACCGTGCCGCGGAACACTTCGAGCGCCAGCCGCGCATCGCCAAGCGTGCCGCTCACCCAGATGTCGTCGCCCGCGCGCGCGCCCGAACGCAGCAGCGCCGCGCCGGCCGGCACTTCGCCGAAGACCGTGATGCAGATGTTGAGCGGGCCGCGCGTGGTGTCGCCGCCCACCAGCTCGCAGCCGTGGGCATCGGCCAGCGCGAGCAGGCCGCGCGAGAAGCCTTCGAGCCAGGGCTCGTCCACGCCGGGCAGCGCAAGCGCCAGCGTGAAGGCCAGCGGCTTCGCGCCGCAGGCCGCCAGGTCGCTGAGGTTCACCGCCAGAGCCTTGTGGCCCAGCCGGGCCGGATCGACGGTTGAAAGAAAGTGCCGCCCCTCGACCAGCATGTCGGAAGAAACGGCCAGCTGCATGCCTGCAGCCGGCGCGAGCAGTGCGCAGTCGTCGCCCACGCCCAGCGGGGAGCGCGTGGCGGGGCGCTTGAAATAGCGTGCGATCAGGTCGAATTCACCCATGGGGGTGAGAGCATAAGGGCTGCGCCACTGGATGCCGTTCCCGGTGCGGCAGGCGCAGCGCCTGGAGCAGCCGCGCGCCAGCGTCCGCGAGAACATCCTCGTTGTGAATCTCGATGGCGGCCAGCCCCGGCGGAATGCGGAAATCGAGCGCGCGCCGCACGCGTGCCTCCACCATCTCGGCGGATTCGCGGCCGCGCGCAGTCAAGCGGCGGCGCAGCGTCTCGACGCTGGCCGTGACATGCACGACCGTCATCTTCGGAAAGCGCCGCGCGGCCTCCGGCAGGTAGGCGCGCGATCCGTTGACGATGACGGTGCCGCCATCGCTCGGCGGCGTCAGCTCGGTGTGGCGCACGCCGTAGCACAGCCCGTTGGCTTCCCACTCGAGCCCGAAGATGCCGGCTTCGCGCAGCCGCTGGAAGCCGCGCCGGTCGATGCTGTCGTGCTGTTCGCCGCCTGCAGCCGCAGGGCGCGTGATGGTGCGGCGCGCGAAGGCGACGGGTGCATCGTGCGGGAGATGGTTCTTCAGCCAGCCGAGCAGGCTGTCCTTGCCGGCACCGGAAGGCCCGGCCACGTAAACGAGGCGGCCGGTCATCGGCCCAGCTCCATCTGCGCGAGGCATACGAAGTCGGCGCCGGGCGAGGGTTCGGCGAAGAGGCTGACGGCCTCGAAGCGCAAGGGCGCCGATGACGACAGCAGTGGCGCGAAGTGCTGCCGTGCCGCCGCCTGCAAGGCCGCCACCATGCCCGGCTCGACGCCGCGCAGCGAGCCGGTCAGCGACATGTGGAAGCGGAAGCGGTCCATCACGAACGGGTAGCCCCAGCGCAGCAGCAGCGCGTCTTCCTCGGGTGTGAGCCCGGCCGCGCGGCGGCGCTGGAGTTCCGAAGGCGGGAGAGGCTCGGCAAAAGGGTGCAGCTGCATCACGCAGGCATCGGCTGCCGCGCGCAGCGATGCGTCGGGGCGGGTGGGCACGAGTGCGAGGAAATCGCCGAGCAGCGCGACTTCCAGCGCGGGCATATCGAAGGGCTGCAGCGTGCGGCAGAGCGCCTGCATGCCGGCGCGAAGGTCCGCCTCGCTGAACTGAGGCTTCAGCACCAAGGGCGCCGCGAGCGTGGCGTGCCAGCCGTAGCGCCGGGGTGCGGCGGTGAGCTTCTGCTGCAGCTCGCCAGGTACTCCTTCGATGGCGGGCAGCGGCCATGTGCGTCCGCTTGCGGCGCATCGACCGAGCCAGCGACTGCCGGCCTCCCACCACGCGCTTTCGACCGGCGGTGCGAAGTAGGCGGCGTAGCGATGGTGCTCACTCATCGTGGGTCACCGTCAGCGAGATGCGGTCCCCGGCGAACCAGGTGCGGGCGTATTCGATGGGCACCGCGGCGGTGTCGATGTTGACGCTCTCGACGAAGAGCACCGGCCGGCTAACCGGCTGGCGCAGATGGGCCGCCACCACGGGCTCGGGCATCTGCGCAGCGATGCGGCTGTCGCGCCGCGTGTAGTCGTCCACGCCGTGGGCCTCGAAAGCTGCGGTGATGGAGCCGGTCTCGCGCACCACCTCCTCGAGCGTCGCGAAGCGCGGCAGCGGGAAGAAGCGCTCGCTGAAATGCAGCGGCTGCCCTTCGGCATCGCCGATCACGTTCAGGCACAGCAGCGTGCTGCGCGCCGCCACGTCCAGCGCGCGTGCCTGCGCGGCGGTGGCGCGTACCGTGCTCGCGGCCACCACGCTCAGCGCGCCGCGCAGGCCGGCCAGCGCCATGCGCTGGTGGTGGCGCGGGCGTTTGACCAGCGCGAGGTCCATCGCGAATTCCTCGACATAGGTGCCGCTGCCCTGCGTCACGCGCAGCAGGCCCTGGCTCGTGAGGTCCGCCAGCGAGCGGCGGATGGTGTGGCGGTTGACGCCGTATTGCTCGGCCAGCGCGTGCTCGGGAGGAAGGCGCTGCCCCGGGGGATAGACGCCGCGCGCGATCGCATCGGCGATGTCGGCTGCGATGCGGGTCCAGAAGCTGTCGCGTGCGGGTCGGGCTGGAAGCGATGCGGAAGAACTTGTCGTGCTTGTCATGAAGTCGTCTTGAGCGCTCTCTAAGCTCGCGCCGGTTGTCGAATTTGTCTATACAACTTTGAGAGTATCACTTACATGTTTCATGCTTTTGACACGGAACCGCCCGGGCGCCCGCTGGATCGTGCCCAGTGGATGGCCATGCTGGCGCGGGCTCCGCTGGAGCTGCTGGAGCCTGCGCTCGGTGTACACGCGCAGGGTACGCCACACTGGCTGCGCGCGCCGGAGACCGGCCTCGTGATGGTGCAGGGCCGCGCGGGCGGCTCGGGCGAGCGCTTCAACCTCGGCGAAGTCACGGTCACGCGCTGCGCACTGCGCCTCGGCGAGGCTGGCTCCCCGGTCGGCGTCGCCTACGTCATGGGCCGCTCGCATCGCCATGCGCAACTGGCTGCCGTGGCCGACGCACTGCTGCAGGACCCGGCACAACAGCCGGCACTGGACGCGCAATTGCTCGCACCCGTGCGCAGCCATCTCGAACTGCGGCGTGCGAAGCGCCAGGCCAGTGCGCAGAGCAGCAAGGTCGAATTCTTCACCGTCGCGCGCGAATCCGGCGACACCGAAGGCGAGGACGACGCCGAATGACCACACTCGATCTCTCCACGCTCGGCGCCGGCTTCTCCGACGCGGCTATCGGCAGCCAATCGGCTTTTCGCGCCGCGCTGCATGCGCTCTCGCATCCCGGCCGCGTGGTCACCCTGGCGCACGACGCGCAGACACCGTCGCGCGGCCATCCCGCTTCCGCCGCGCTGCTGCTCGCATTGCTCGACCCCGATTGCACGCTGTGGCTCTCTCCCTCCCTCGCAGGCAGCGATGCCGCCGCCTGGCTGCGCTTCCACACCGGCTGCGTGCTGGTCGACAAGCCCGAGGCCGCGCAGTTCGCATGGGTGGCGCAGGGCGACGAATGCCCGGAGCTCGACCGCTTCGCGCAGGGCAGCGATGCCTATCCCGACCAATCGACGACCTGCGTGGTCGACGTGACGGCTCTCGATGAAGGTGGCTCCGGCGCATGGACGCTGCGCGGCCCCGGCATCCGCGAAAGCGCGTCGATCGCCGTCGACGGCCTGCCGCGCACCGGCGCGACGACCTTCGCCGCGCAGTGGGCCGCCAACCACGCGGCCTTTCCGCGCGGCGTCGACATCTTCCTGGCCGCGCCGGGGCAGATCGTCGGCCTGCCGCGCACCACGCGCATCGAACAGGAGGCTTGAGATGTACGTTGCAGTCAAGGGCGGCGAGACCGCCATCCTCAACAGCTACAGGCTGCTCGCCGAGCAGCGCCGCGGCGACGCAGGCACGCCCGAACTCTCGGTTCAGCAGATTCGCGAGCAGCTCAGGCTCGCCGTCGACCGCGTGATGACCGAGGGCTCGGTGTACGACCCCGAACTCGCCGCGCTCGCCATCAAGCAGGCGGCCGGCGACGTGGTCGAAGCCATCTTCCTGCTGCGCGCCTACCGCGCGACGCTGCCGCGCCTGGGCTCCAGCGTGGCGCTCGATACCGCGCGCATGCAGCTGGACCGCCGTATCTCGGCCACCTTCAAGGATCTGCCCGGCGGCCAGGTGCTGGGCCCGACCTACGACTACACGCAGCGTCTGCTCGACTTCACGCTGCTGGCCAATGGCCAGCAGATCGGCGATGCGCCCGCCGCGACATCCACCGCCGAAGCACCGGCCTTCACGCCGCGCGTGGTCGATCTGCTGAATCACGAAGGCCTCATCGAGACGCACGAAGTGCCGCCCGGCGATCCGGCTCCCGTGGACCTTACGCGCACGCCGCTGCGCTTCCCGGCCGACCGCGCGACGCGCCTGCAGAACCTGGCGCGTGGCGACGAGGGCTTCCTGCTGGCCATGGCGTACTCGACGCAGCGCGGCTATTCGCACAGCCAYCCCTTCGTCGGCGAGATCCGCGTGGGCACCGCCGAGCTGGAGATCGTGCCGGAAGAACTGGGCTTCGCCATCTCCATCGGCGACATGGCGCTCACCGAATGCGAGATGGTCAACCAGTTCGCGGGCAGCAAGACCGAGCCGCCGCAGTTCACGCGCGGCTACGGCCTGACCTTCGGCCACTGCGAGCGCAAGGCCATGGCCATGAGCCTGGTCGACCGCGCGCTGCGTGCCGAAGAGCTGGGCGAGCCCGTGGAGGCGCCGGCGCAGATGCAGGAGTTCGTGCTCTCGCACAGCGACAGCCTGGAGGCCTCGGGCTTCGTGCAGCACCTGAAGCTGCCGCACTACGTCGACTTCCAGTCCGAACTCGAGCTCGTGCGAAAGATGCGCGCCAACGGCGCAGGAAAAGAGGATCCGCAATGACCGCCGACACCACCGACACCAGCTACAACTTCGCCTACCTCGACGAGCGCACCAAGCGCATGATCCGCCGCGCCATCCTCAAGGCCGTGGCCATCCCCGGCTACCAGGTGCCCTTCGGCTCGCGCGAGATGCCGCTGCCCTACGGCTGGGGCACGGGCGGCATCCAGGTCACGGCGGCGGTCATCGGGCCGCGGGACGTGCTCAAGGTCATCGACCAGGGCTCGGACGACACCGTCAACGCGGTCAACATCCGCCGCTTCTTCCAGCGGACCACGGGCGTGGAGACCACCACGCGCACCGTCGAGGCCACGCTGATCCAGACCCGCCACCGCATTCCCGAGGCGCCGCTGGCCGAGGGCCAGGTGCTGGTCTACCAGGTGCCCGTGCCCGAGCCCATGCAGCGCCTGGAGCCGCGCGAGGCCGCCACCCGCACGCTGCATGCGCTCGCCGAGTACGGCCTGATGCACGTCAAGCTCTACGAGGACATCGCGCGCTACGGCCATATCGCCACCACCTACGACTACCCGGTGCTGGTCAACGGCCGCTATGTCATGTCGCCTTCGCCGATCCCGAAGTTCGACAACCCCAAGATGCACATGAACCCCGCGCTGCAGCTCTTCGGCGCGGGCCGCGAGAAGCGCATCTACGCGGTGCCACCCTATACGCCGGTGGAAAGCCTGTGCTTCGACGACCACCCCTTCGAGGTGCAGCGCTGGGACGTGCCTTGCGCGCTGTGCGGCGCGACCGACAGCTTCCTCGACGAAATCATCACGGACGACCGCGGCACCCGCATGCACGTGTGCTCCGACTCCGACCACTGCCATTCGCGCCAGCAGGAGCAGCAGCCGCAACAGCAGCCGGTCCCCGCGCCCCGGAGCGAACCCGAACAGGCTCTTCCTGCATGAACACGCCCAATACAAATTCCCCCTTGCTGCGCGTGCGCGGCATCGCCAAGCGCTATGGCGAGCGCGTGGCGCTGCACGACGCTTCCTTCGATCTCTGGCCCGGCGAGGTGCTGGCCGTGGTCGGCGAATCAGGCTCCGGCAAGTCGACGCTGCTCAACGCCATCGCCGCGCGCGACAAGCCCGATGCCGGCAGCGTCGAGTTCCAGGTGCGCGGCGGCGGCCTGCAGGAAGTCTTCGGCATGACCGAGGCCCAGCAGCGCATGCTGGCGCGCACCGACTGGGGCTTCGTGCACCAGAACCCGGCCGACGGCCTGCGCATGGAGGTGTCGGCCGGCGCGAATGTCGGTGAGCGGCTCATGGGCCTGGGCGAGCGCCACTACGGGCGCCTGCGCGCCACCGCCGCCGAATGGCTGGGCCGCGTCGAGATCGACCCGGCGCGCATCGACGACGCACCGCGCACCTTCTCCGGCGGCATGCGGCAGCGCCTGCAGATCGCGCGCAACCTCGTGACCCAGCCGCGCCTGGTGTTCATGGACGAGCCGACCTCCGGGCTCGACGTGTCGGTGCAGGCGCGCCTGCTCGACCTGCTGCGCCAGCTCACGCGGCAGATGCAGCTCGCGGCCATCGTCGTCACGCACGACCTCGCGGTGGCGCGGCTGCTCGCCCACCGCATGCTGGTGATGCAGCAGGGCCGCGTGGTCGAGGCCGGCCTCACCGACCAGGTGCTGGACGACCCGCAGCACGCCTATACCCAATTGCTCGTTTCCTCGGTACTGCAACCATGATGGCTACTCCGATGCTTCAACTCCATGGCGTGGCCAAGCGCTTCACGCTGCACCGCCAGAACAGCCTCGAGCTGCCCGTGTTCGACGACGTGGACCTGAGCGTGTCCGCCGGCGAATGCGTGGTGCTCGACGGTGCCTCCGGGCTTGGCAAGAGCACGCTGCTCAAGCTGGTCTACGCCAACTACCGCGCCAGCGCGGGCAGCATCACCGTGCAGTCGCCCACGGGCCCCGTGGACGTGACGCAGGCCACGCCGCGCGAGATGGTGAGCCTGCGCCGCGACACCATCGGCTACGTGAGCCAGTTCCTGCGCGTGATCCCGCGCGTGCCGGCGCTCGACGTGGTGGCCGAGCCGCTGGCCGAGGACGCGGGCGACGACCCCGCCGCCATCGAGGCCGCGCGCGAGGAGGCCCGCCGCTGGCTCGAACGCCTGCGCATTCCCGAGCGCCTGTGGCACCTGCCGCCCGCCACCTTCTCGGGCGGCGAGCAGCAGCGCATCAACATCGCGCGCAACATGATCAAGCCCAAGCCGCTGCTGCTGCTGGACGAGCCGACCGCCTCGCTCGACGCGGCCAACACCGGCACCGTGATCTCGCTGATCCGCGAGGCCACCGCGCGCGGCGCGGCCACGGTGGGGATCTTTCACGACGCCGAAGTCGGAGCGGCCGTCGCAACGCGTCGCGTTGACGTCGGCGCCTTCAGGAGCAGGCGATGAGCACGACGGCGGTATTCGCCAACGCACGCATGGTGCTGCCGGACGAGGTCGTTTCGGGCGCGCTCACCGTGCACGGCGGGCGCATCGCCAGCATCGACGCGGGCCCCACCGCCGAAGGCAGTGTCGACCTCGACGGAGACTTCCTGCTGCCTGGCCTCGTGGAGGTGCACACCGACAACTTCGAGCGCCACCTGATGCCGCGGCCGAAGGTGCACTGGGGCCCGCTGCCCGCGCTGCTGGCGCACGACGCCGAGATGGCGGCCGCCGGCATCACGACGGTGTTCGACGCGCTGGGCGTGGGCGAGGCCGATCCCGACAGCGTGCGCGGCAGCACCTGGGAAGCGACGCTGACCACGCTGGACGCCTGCGCCGCGCAGGACCTGCTGCGCGCGGACCATCACCTGCACGTGCGCTGCGAGCTGCCGGCGCCCAACACCATCGAGCTGTTCGAGCCTTTCCACGGCCACCCGCGGCTGTCGCTGATCTCGCTGATGGACCACACGCCGGGCCAGCGCCAGTGGGAGAACATCGAGATCGCCCGCGTCTACTACACCGGCAAGAAGGGCTGGAGCGACAGCAAGTTCGACGAGCGCGTGGCACAGGCCGGCGCGCTGCAGGCCGAGTACGCGCTGCCGCACCGGCGCTTCTTCGTCGACTACTGCCGCACGCACGGCATCGCGCTCGCGAGCCACGACGACACCACGGTGGCGCACGTGGAGCAGGCGCATGCCGAGGGCGCGAGCATGTCGGAGTTTCCGACCACGCTGGCGGCCGCGCGCGCGGCGCACGGGCTGGGCCTCTCGAGCGTGATGGGCGGGCCGAACGTGATGCGCGGCGGGTCGCACTCCGGCAACGTCGCGGCGGCCGATCTGGCGCGCCACGGGCTGCTCGACATCCTCTCGTCCGACTACGTGCCCAGCAGTCTGCTGGGCGCCGCGATGCGGCTGGTGCACGACGGGATCGTCACGCTGCCGCAGGCCATTGCGATGGTGACGCGCACGCCGGCGCGGGCGGCGCGGCTGAATGATCGTGGCGCGCTCGAAGTCGGCCTGCGCGCCGATCTGGTGCAGATGCGCATGTGCACGCTGCATGACGGCGTGCGGTACCCGGTGGTGCGCGCTGTCTGGCGCGAAGGCCGAAAAGTGCTCTGAACGGTTCTGACATTTGGTCGTCGCCGAAGTGTCGCCAGCCCGTCACACGGGCTGGTGAAACTTTACTTGTCTAGACGACTTTGAGGCAAGCAATGAACCCCTTCCTGCGCATCCGGCATCTCGACAAGCACTTCGCCAACGGCAGGCACGCGCTGCGCGACATCAACATCGACGTGGCGCGCGGCGACATGGTCGCGCTCATCGGTGCGTCGGGCTCGGGCAAGTCGACCCTGCTGCGCCACATCGCCGGGCTGGTGACGGCCGACGGCGGCTCGGAATCCCTGATCGAAATCGACGGCTGCTGCGTGCAGAAGGGCGGCCGCATCGACCGCGACATCCGCAAGGTGCGCTCGCAGGTGGGCTTCGTGTTCCAGCAGTTCAACCTCGTCGCGCGGCTGCCGGTGCTGGTCAACGTGCTCGTGGGTTCGCTGCACCGCATGCCGTGGTGGCGCAGCCTGGCGCGCGTGTTCACCGCACACGAGCGTGCGCAGGCACTCGATGCATTGGCGCGCGTGGGCATCGCCGACTGCCATGCGCAGCGCGCATCCACGCTTTCGGGCGGCCAGCAGCAGCGCGCCGCCATCGCACGCACGCTGGTTCAGGGTGCCAAGGTGGTGCTGGCCGACGAGCCCATCGCCTCGCTCGATCCGGAGTCGTCGCGCAAGGTCATGGAGATCCTCGCGCGCATCAACCGCGAGGACGGCTGTACCGTCATCGTCTCGCTGCACCAGGTCGATGTCGCGATGAAGTATTGCCCGCGCGTCGTTGCGCTCAACCAGGGCCGCGTGGTGTTCGACGGGCCGTCCTCCGCGCTCACGCCGGCGCTGCTGCACGAGCTGTATGGCGTGCAGGCCGAAGAACTGCTGCGGCCCGTCGTGCCCGAGCCCGCGCCGACCATCGCCGTGCCGTGGACGGCTCAGCCGGCAGGCGCAGCCTGATCTTTCCGGGCGTTTGCGGACGCCCCCCGTGTCTCTCTCCCTTCCTACCTCCTTCTCCTCTTTCATTTCCTGGAGCCATCCATGATCAAGAAAATCATCGCCGCCGCGGCGTTCGGCCTCGGCATGGCCGGCGCGTTCGCGCAGGACACCCTCAACATGGGCCTCATCTCGACCGAGTCGTCGCAGAACCTCAAAGCCGACTGGCAGCCGCTGATCGACGACCTCAGCAAGCAGACCGGCCTGAAGGTCAACGCTTTCTTCGCACCCGACTACGCCGGCATCATCGAAGGCATGCGCTTCAACAAGGTGCAGCTCGGCTGGTTCGGCAACAAGTCGGCCATGGAAGCAGTTGACCGCGCCAACGGCGAAGTGTTCGCGCAGAAGGTCAACGCCGACGGCACGCTGGGCTACTACTCGTACCTCATCGTCAACCGCGAGAGCCCGCTGCAGACGCTGGACGACGTGCTCAAGAACGCCAAGAGCCTGAGCTTCGGCAACGGCGAGCCGAACTCCACCTCGGGCTACCTGGTGCCGGGCTTCTACGTCTTCGCACAGAACAAGATCGACGCCAAGACCGCGTTCCGCATCACCCGCAGCGCCAACCACGAGACCAACGCGCTGGCCGTGGCCAACAAGCAGGTGGACGTGGCGACCAACAACAGCGAGAACATGGAGAGGATCAAGGAGCGCTTCCCCGAGAAATACAAGGACATTCGCGTCGTCTGGACCTCGCCGCTGATCCCGCTCGACCCGCTGGTCATGCGCAAGGACCTGCCCGAGGCCACGAAGACGAAGATCCGCAACTTCTTCTACAACTACGCCAAGACCGATCCGCGCGAGAAGGCGATCGTCATGAAGATCTCGCAGCTCGCGGGCTTCAAGGAATCGAGCGACAGGCAGCTGCAGCCGATCCGCCAGATCGAGCTCTTCAGCCAGCGCACCAAGGTCGAGGCCGATGCCGCACTGGGCGATGCCGACAAGAAGGCGAAGCTGGCCGACATCGACAAGAAGCTGGCCGCGCTGAACTGAGCAGCGCTGCGCTTTCTTTCCGACGACCGTTCGTTTGCCACCCATGTCCTCCTCGATCCCGATGAACCGCCCGCTGCTTGCCACGACGGCCCCCAAGCGCAACCTGGCGTGGCAGCTCTCCTGGGCCGCGCTGCTCCTGTTGCTGCTGACCTCCTGGAAGGGCGCCGACATGCGCCCGCTCGACCTCATCCGGGACAGCGGCAACATGGCGACCTACGCCGCCGAGTTCTTCCCGCCCGACTTCACGCAATGGCGCACGTACCTGCAGGAGATGGTCGTCACGCTGCAGATCGCGCTGTGGGGCACCGCGCTGGCGGTGGCCACGGCCGTGCCGCTGGCGCTGCTGGCTTCGGCCAACATCGTGCCGTGGTGGATCTACCAGCCGACGCGCCGCCTGATGGACAGCTGCCGCGCCATCAACGAGATGGTGTTCGCGATGCTGTTCGTGGTGGCCGTGGGCCTCGGCCCTTTCGCCGGTGTGCTGGCGCTGTGGGTGCACACCACCGGCGTGCTGGCCAAGCTCTTCTCGGAGGCGGTGGAGGCCATCGATCCGCAGCCGGTGGAGGGCATCCGCTCGACCGGCGCCAGCGCGCTGCACGAGATCGTGTACGGCGTGCTGCCGCAGGTGATGCCGCTGTGGATTTCGTTCGCGCTCTACCGCTTCGAGTCGAACGTGCGCTCGGCCTCGGTGGTGGGCATGGTGGGGGCGGGCGGCATCGGCGTGGTGCTGTGGGAAATCATCCGCGGCTTCCAGTACGCCGAGACCTGCGCCGTGATGCTCATCATCGTGGTGACGGTCAGCCTCATCGACCTGGTGTCGGCGCGCATCCGCAAGGTGCTGATCTGATGAATGGATGCTCTTGTGACCGATTGGAAAGTCAGTCCGCCAGCACGAAGCGAGCTTCCAGTCGATTCAACATATCGAACGTATTGATGCACTCGACGCCATAGTGCGAACACACGTTGGGGATTAAGAATTTGCGGCGGTTCTCCATGTTCAACCGCTCATGGGTTACCACGATGTGTCCAGTGACACGCGCCTTGGCAATCAACCACGGATCGGCTCCACTGAGAAATTCTTCGAGTGCCCCAGCTTTCATCGTTGCAGCTTGATCCGCGATATGCGCCGCAATCTCGGCGAAAGCCTGCTGCGTTGTTTCATCCGACTCCGGCAAGAATAGATCTGCTTGCGTCGCTACCCATTGCGCAAGCGCATCATTGCCACGGCGAAGTTCAGTGCCAACACTCTCGACACTCGCCAACCTGCCCGCCTCCTTGGTCCGAGTGAGCCAAGCCCAATACCCCGGACAGAAACGCATCTGGTAGTAACGATTCTTCGCTTCAATGAGAGTGTTCGCATCGAGGAGATAATTCATACACCAATCTGCTCTGCGAATTCTCGAATCTTGTTCGGTTGTACTCCCAGTAGACGTCCTGCTTCTCGGAGCAGTAATCGGCCGCTGAGCGCTTCTGTTACTACAGCCTGTGCGAAGCGTCGGCTATTTTTTGCGCCAGCGGTGCGATAGAAGTTCCCACCGTTGTTTTCTTGATTTCTGAACTCTGCAAGAGTCGCCAGGTAGTGATCCGTATACGTTGCCTGGTCTATCAGTCCTAGATCGAGAGCGCGGCGCATGATGACAAGGCGACTGACGTGAAAGCGCCGAGCTAACTCCGCCACTCGAAGATTTATCTCCGCAGGTCCTGTGTGCCAGCGTTGTTCAAACAGTTCTCGAGGGACTAGGAACTCTCCGGCAACTGCATTGCAGAAGATCTCCTCTCGACGGCTATTGCCCGGGACGACGCTGGAAATGCCACTGGTGCCGATCCAGATGTGCGCCAATTCGTGCATCAGGGTGAAAAGTCTGGCGGCGGGCGCATCTGCAGAATTGATGAACACCACGGGAGTCAGCGGGTCGCTGATGGCAAATCCACGGAACTCGCTAACGTCGAGCTTTCGATGGGTGTTGTTGCCCACAATGCCGCTTCGCATGATGAGGATGCCCACACGCTCGGCTGCTTCAATGAGATCTCGAAAGTAAGCCTCCCAAGTACGTTGCCCTTGTTCGACAGTCACATCCAAGACGTTCCTGATATCTGCAGCTACTTCCGCCACAGGCGAAGTCACGTTAAATCGACCAACAAAAGGTAGTGGGTCGGGGTGGTGATCTTGCTGGTACTCCAAGTACCACTCCTGCCGTTGCAGTGCGATACGCACCGTATCGAGCAGGTCTATGCTCGGTCGCGGTACAGGTACGCCACCAACAGTTCTTAGATCGGGTAGTGGGAGGAGTTCCGCTGGAGGTTGCTGGAGGAACAGGTATCCAAAGGGAGCGTGAAAAGCGTTTGCCAGATGCTGGGCTTGACGGAAAGTGGGACGACTTTCTCCATTTTCCCAGGCTGCGAGCCGTTCCGGCTTGACGTTGGCACTCTGCGCGGCGTCATCGAGACTGAGGCCCAAGCGCTCGCGCGTCCACCGCAGCAGCGTTGGGTTGATGAGTGCTTGCGTTGCCATGGGGCGAGGATAAGGGATACCGAATGCAGAATGATCGTGCTCGGCGAGTTAAATCCGCACGTAATGCCTGAGTTTTCTCGAAACAGCGAGCTAGCAACTTCCTGCTCTTTACGTTGCGTCCCTGAACCTCAACGCCGCCTGCCGCACCACCTCCGCCAGCAGCCGTTCCTTGCCCTGCTTCTCGCGCAGCCAGCGCGCATCGTTGCGGTTCGATTCCACGCTGGTGCGCAGCTCGCCCAGCGCCTTCGTGGCGTTGAGCGCCTCGCTGTGCCATTCGAGCTGGGTCATCGTCATCAGGATGTGGTCGCGCAGCGGCATGTGCTGGCCGGTGGCCGGGTCGACGTACACGGCGTCGAGGCCGAAGCGGCAGGCCTGGAAGCGGTTGTAGGTGTAGACGAGGTAGTCGTCCTCGGTCGGCTCGAAGGGTTGCTCCTGCAGGAACCATGCGGCGAGCGACTGCACGTAGCCGGCGAGCGCGGCGGCGCGCTCCACCGTCAGCGGCGTGTCGAACACGCGGATCTCGATGGTGCCGAACTCGGGCTTGGGGCGGATGTCCCAGTAGAAGTCCTTCATGCTGCGCACGACGCCGGTGCGGGTCATGCGCTCGAAGTAGGCCTCGAACTCCTTCCAGCTCAGCGTGAAGGGTGCGCGGCCCGACAGCGGGAACGCGAACACCGAGTTCAGCCGCGCCGAGTCGAACTGCGTGTCCTGCCCCTGCACGAAGGGCGACGACGCCGACAGCGCGATGAAGTGCGGGATGTAGCGCGACATGCGGTGCAGCATCAGCAGGGCCGCGTCGGCGTCGGGACAGCCGATGTGCACGTGCTGGCCGAAGATGGTGAACTGCTTGCTCAGGTAGCCGTACAGCTCCGACAGCTCGCGAAAGCGCGGCTTGTCGTAGATGCGGCGCTCGTGCCACTGCTGGAAGGCATGCGTGCCGCCGCCCACCACCGCGATGTTGAGCTTGTCGGCATTGCGGATCAGCGCCTCGCGGATCGGCGATAGCTGCGTGATCACGTCCTGCGCCGAGTGGCAGATGTCGGTCGAGATCTCGATCATGCTCGACGTCATCTCGGGCACCACGCTGCCGGGAAGCGGGGTCTGGGCCATCAGGCGCAGCATGTCCTCGGCGTAGGGCGCGAGGTCGTAGTCGTGCGTGTTCACGAGCTGCAGTTCGAGCTCCACGCCGAGCGAGAGCGCCTCCGACTTGTTGAAGGGCTCCAGCTTGACCGCGCGGCTGGCCGGGTCGGCGGGCAGGGGTGCCGAGCGGACGTCGTCGCTGTCCGGATCGATGGGGGTGGCTGCGGTGGTGCTCATCGCTGCGTGTCTTCCGTGATGCTGAAGGCCCGTGGCGCCCACGGTACCGAACTCTCTCCCACCGCGTGGATGGCCAGCGTGGCGAGCACCGCGCCCACCACTTCCATCAGCAGGATCGACGGCAGGGCCACCTGCGTGATCATCGTGCCCAGCAGCGGCGAGGCGCTGGCGAAGTTGGAGGCGATGAGCAGCGCGATCGACGACAGCGGCGACATCGCGCAGCCGACCCAGAAGGCCTGCTTCCAGCTCGCGCCGCTGCCGGGGTTGGCGACGGCCACGCCGGCGATCTTGGTCAGCAGGCGGATGCCGATGACGGCCAGCACCACGCTGGCCACCGGCAAGGTCCAGTCGGCCTGCGCCGCCACGATGGACACCAGCACGAACATCAGCATGGTGAGCAGCGAGGAGGCTGTGCCGAGCTGCCGTTGCCAGGCCCAGGGCTTGGGGTTCAGCGTCTTGAGCAGCACGCCGCCGATCAGCGCCGCCAAAGGCGCCGAGCCGCCGATGTGGGCGGTGAGCGCGGCGCCCGCCGCGATGATCGCCAGCAGCAGGATCGAGGTGTTCTCGCTCGACGGGCTCATCACCCGCAGGGCAGAGCGCAGCGCCAGCGCCATGATCGCGCCCACCACGAAGGACAGGCCCAGCACCACCGCGATCGGATAGAGCTTCTGCAGCATGGTCTGCGGCGCGCGCTCGATCAGCCCGGCCTGCGCATAGCCCAGCGCCAGCGCATAGAAGGTGTTGAGCGTGGCCAGCGTCATGGCGCGCTCGGTCACGGGGCCGGCGGCGCGGGTGTCGATGATCACGCGGCTGAGCACCGCCGGCGAGGCGACGATGGCCATCAGCGCGATCGGGTTGGCCACCGGCTCGGGCAGGCCCAGCAGCGTGAGCACCCAATACACGCCGAAGTAGGTCAGCGTGGCTTCGAGCAGGCTCTGCACCAGCACCATCGGGTTGTGGCGGAACCAGCGCAGCGGCAGCCGCCCGCCCGCCTCGAACAGCACCACGGCCGCGCCGAGCTCGAGCAGGAAGAGGCTGATGCCGCGCAGCGGCCAGATCGCGCCCTCGAAGCCGGCGAAGCCGACCACCGCGCCTACCAGCGAGTAGCCGATGACCTTGGGCAGCCCCAGGTAGCGTTGCACCAGGTGGCCGGAGGCGGCTGCCGCTGCCAGCAGCAGCGACCACAGTACGGTGGGCAGGCCGGCCGAGGGGCGCACCCACTCGGACCAGAAACCCAGCAGATCGTTGAGGAAGCTCGTCAAATTCATCCAGGCAGGAAAAAGCTCACCGGCCGGCTGCGCCAGCGGGCCCAGATCGCGCTGCGGATGCGCGCGCGGTCACCGAGGCTCACGCTGTGCGCGCGCAGCGCCAGGCGGAAAGCGAAGTAGAAACTCACGCTCACATTGAGCGCGCCAATGATCGGGATCGCCGCCACCGCCCACCACAGCGCAGGCTGCTGCAACACCGCCAGGCCGGTGGACGCCGCCGCGGCGGCGATCTGTCCGGCCGACAGTGTCACGTGCCGCACGTCCAGCCCGAGCCCGAAGAAACCCGCGAACGCGGGCAGCAGCCCGAGCATGAGTCCCAGCGAGATGTTGGAGGCGAAGCCTGAAATGTTCGTGCGCATGAAATCGGCCCAGCGGCGAGCCCGTGCGGCGCCGAGAAAAGCGCCGATGCGGGGGTTGTAACGCATTGCAGAGTCCATTCGATGCAGGACAAAGGCGTTTTCTGTCCATCCGGCGATGATGCTGGCCGAAAACAGCAGGATGCCGGTGATTGCCGCGTAAAGCGCGGTCGGACCGGCCAGTGAAAGCGATTTCAGCGTGCCCGCCGCATGGGCGGCGTCCAGCAGCGGCCGCCCCAGCGCGAACTGGATCAGCAGGGCCACCGCCGCCATCGCCGGCACCACCACCAGCACGTTGCCCAGCACCGCCGCCACCTGCGAGCGCACCAGGTTGGCGACCTCGTCGACGAAGTCGTCCACGCCCGCGTCCGACTTGATGTCGCGCAGCCGCGCCGCCATGGCCGGCGCGGTCATCGCGGGCTGCTTGGTGGCCAGCGTCAGGTGCAGCAGCTGGATCGCGACGAAGCTGGCCGCGTACATCAGCCCCGCGCTCAGCCCGCTCCAGAAAGCCGACAGGCCCAGCGCGTAGATGCCGAACTTCAGCAGCACCGTGATGGAAGTGAGCGCGCCGCCGCCGGCTGCCTTCTTCACCATCCGCACATAGCTGGCGCGGTCGCGGGTGATGTAGTGCTCGCCGGTCTCGGCGCTGCGCTCGGTCACCTTGGCGGCCAGCATCGACGAGTTGGAGGCGATCAGCGCCCGGATGCTGTTGCGCTCGCCGCCGGCCAGCACCAGCCGGCCGACCAGCCGCGCCACGCTGGGCCCGGGGTTGGGCGCCATCAGGCAGTCGAGCAGCTCGCGGATGCGCAGCACCCGCTCGCGCAGCTGCCGCAGCCGGAACACCAGGCCGACCGAGATGCCGTTGTCTTCCAGGTGGGTGTAGACCGAGGCCGCGCCGGCGCGGCAGGCGTCGAGCCGGTCGCGGAAGGCCACGAAGGCGGCCTGCAGCGCGTCTTCGTCGCGCGGCTCGCCGGGGCGGTCGAACATCTGCTCGCGCAGCTCGTCGAGGTCGGCCATCAGCGCATGGAAGGGGCGCGTTTCGCCCACCGCGTCGGCGCTCATGCGCAGGCGCAGCTCGGGCGAGAAACCGGCGGCCACCACCTGGCTGCTGCAGTAGGTGACGGCGTCCATCACGGTGTGGCGCCAGCGCGGCGCACCGTCGGTGTCGAGCGCGGCGTCGGCCAGCAGGGCGCCGATGCGGCCCAACTGCGTCTCGTCGAGCAGGGCGATCCAGCCCGCGTCGAACACGCCGGGAAGCACCATGCGGAACAGGTCCGAAGCGTCGGTGGTCTCGGGCGTGCCGGGCAGGATCTTGCGGCGCAGCCGTTCGCTCAGCTCGCTCGCGAAGGCGGTGCGCGGGGCGAAGCCGTAGTCGGCCAGCAGCGTCGTCAGGTCGACCGTCTGCGTGAAGACGCGCCACCAGTCGCGCAGCCGCTCGCGCAGCTCGGGCCGCGCCTCGATGGCGTCCAGCAGCAGCTGCACGCGGCCGATGGCCGCCTGCGGGGAGGCGCGGTCGCCGCGCACCCAGTCGAAGATGTTGATGAGCCAGATGTGGCGCTGCGCCACATCGGCCGTGGGATCGAGGCCGGCAAGCAGCCCCTGCAAGTCGCGCGATGCGGCAGCCATGTCGGGGGGGCGGGGGAGAAAGGGAGAGCGGGCGCGCTGTGCTCGAGGCCTCAGCGCATGGGGAAATCAGTGCAGGACACGGGAGACGGGGGCTCCGCCGATGTCTGCCTCCAGCACGAACATCGGAATGGGCACGTCGAAGCGGTCGCCTTCCTCCGTCACCACGAAGTAGCTGCCGTGCATCGTGCCGCTGGCCGCCTGCAGGCGGCAGCCGCTGGTGTAGCGGAAGGATTCTCCGGGCGCCAGCAGCGGCTGCTGGCCGATCACGCCCAGTCCCTTGACCTCTTGCGAGTGCCCCGAGGCGTCGTTGATGAGCCAGTGGCGCGCGATCAGCTGGGCGGACACCGAACCCGTGTTCGTGATGGTGACCGTGTATGAGAAGGTGTAGATGTTGTCCTTGGCCGAGGACTGGTCGGCCAGGTAGCGCGGTTCGACTTGTACGCTGAAGGGGCTGTGTGACATGGGGCGCATGGTAACGGAGGCTAACGGAGGCCTTTTGTCGGGCTTGCGCCGGCTGCGAGAATCAGGGGTCATGAGCACCCCATTCCGCATCGCGCCATCCATCCTGTCCGCCGACTTCGCGCACCTCGGCAAAGAACTGACCGACGTGATCGCGGCCGGCGCCGACTGGATCCATTTCGACGTGATGGACAACCACTACGTGCCGAACCTGACCTTCGGCCCGATGATCTGCCAGGCGCTCAAGCCCTACGCCAGGACCGCCGACGGCACCCCGGTGCCCATCGACGTGCACCTCATGATCCAGCCGGTCGACGCGCTGGCGGCCTCTTTCGCGCAAGCGGGCGCCGACTACATCAGCTTCCACCCCGACGCCTCGCCCCACACGCACCGCAGCATCCAGGCCATCAAGGCGGCCGGCTGCAAGGCCGGGCTGGTGTTCAACCCCGGGCTGGGCCTGGAGGCGCTGGACTGGGCCATCGACGACATCGACCTCATCCTGATCATGAGCGTCAACCCCGGCTTCGGCGGCCAGAGCTTCATCGACTCGGCCCTGCGCAAGATCGAACAGGCCCGCAAGCGCATCGAGCAGAGCGGGCGCGACATCCGCCTGGAAGTGGACGGCGGCATCAAGGCCGACAACATCGCGCGCGTGGCCTCCGCCGGCGCCGACACCTTCGTGGCCGGCAGCGCGATCTTCAACGCCAAGGACTATGGGGCCGTCATCTCCGAGATGCGCAAGCAGCTCGCGGGCGTCGTCAGCGCCTGATCTTTCCCTTTCCCGCGCGCTCGACGCTGTCGGCTTCGAGCGCCCGGTCGGTATCCACCAGGCCGCGCTCCACGTCTTCATGAGCCTGGCGGCCCACCTCGGGCGGATGGCCGTCCCGGGTCTGCTGGCTGTCGGACGACTGGTCGTGCTCGTGCGGCAGGCGCGGTTTCGGTTCCCCGTCCTGCGCAACCTTGGTCTTGCCGGGGCTTTTCTTGCTGCTGTTCATGCGTGGACTCCTTTGACGGGAACCCAGCCTGCGCCGCGTCTGCAGCGGGCCCGGTAGGACAGGCAATGCAGCCCCTGTAGGCGGCTCCTCGGCAGATCGAAGCCGCCCGGCGATGCTATCGAACGAATAGCGCTTTTGCCTGCCGGCAAGGGGCTCCGCAATAATCCCCGGATGTCTTCCGATCCTTTCGCCGGCGTGGCCACCGACAGCCTGCGCATCCACGCCTTCGCCTCGCTGAACCCCGGTCCCCGGTTGCTCGTGATGGGCGGCGTTCACGGCGACGAAATCTCCGGCACCCTGGGCATCGAGCGCGTGCTTGCCGAATTCGAGGCCGGCTCGCTGCGGCTGCTGCGCGGCGAGCTGACCATGGTGCCGGTGGCCAATCCGCTCGCGCGCAGGCGCCTGCAGCGCGAGGGCGAGCGCAACCTCAACCGCCTCTTTCGCCCCACCGAGCCCCCCGCCGACTACGAAGCCCGCGTGACCAACGTGCTGGCCCCGCTCATCGCGCGCCACGAGGTGCTGCTGGACCTGCATTCCTTCCAGAGCGAGGGTGAGGCCTTCGCCATGATCGGCCCGCGCGACAACACCGGCACGCTGGAGCCCTTCGCCCGTTCGTTCGAGGAAGGCCAGCTCGCGCTGCACATCGGCACGCCCATCGTGGTGGAAGGCTGGCTCGACATCTACGCGGCCGGCCTCGCGCAGCGCGTGGGCGGCGCACCGGCCAGCGAGGCCGAACTCGACTTCGGCCGGGGCACCAACGAATACATCCGCAGCCGCGGCGGCTACGGCGTGACGCTCGAATGCGGCCAGCATCTCGATCCGCAGGCGCCCGAGGTGGCGTGGCGCGCCATCCGCCGCACCCTGGCGCTGCTGGGCATGGCCGCGCTGCCGCAGGGGCTGTCGGCAGGCCCGGCGCAGCCGCCCAGGCTGCTGCGGCTGGCCAGCGTCACCGATCGCCTGCACGAGGACGACAGCTTCGTGCGCGACTGGGCCACCTTCGACGAAGTGGCGCGCGGCGAACCCATCGGCATGCGCCACGACGGCACGCTGGTCAGCGCGCCGGAAGACGGCTTCATCGTGTTCCCCAACGCACTCGCGCTGCCCGGCGCCGAGTGGTTCTACTTCGCGCGCCCCAGCGAGCGCCGGCTGGGGCCGGTGGCCGGCGCGGCCTGACGGCGGCTGGGGCCGCGCTCCTACACCGCCCGCGCACGCGGGCGGCGCACATTCCGAGCCTGAAGGAGTGTGTCCATGCCTGTCTCGAAAAAAGCCCCTGCGCCGCGCGTCCTGTGGAAGGGCGCCATCAGTTTCGGCCTCGTCCACATTCCGGTTGCGCTGTATTCGGCCACCACCGACCACGGCATCGACTTCGACTGGCTCGACAAGCGCACCATGGACCCCGTCGGCTACAAGCGCATCAACAAGAAGACCGGCAAGGAGATCGCGCGCGAGCAGATCGTGAAGGGCGTCGAGTACGAGAGCGGCGAGTACGTGGTGCTCAGCGACAAGGAGATCGCCGCCGCCTACCCGAAGACCACGCAGACCATCGAGATCGAGAGCTTCGTGCCGGCCAACGGCATTCCCTTCGTGTACCTGGAGCGGCCCTACTACGTGGCGCCCATCAACCGGGGCGCCAAGGTGTATGCGCTGTTGCGCGAGACCCTGCAGCGCAGCGCACGCGTGGGCGTGGCCCGCGTCGTGATCCAGACCAGGCAGCATCTGGCCGCACTGGTGCCCGTGGGCCCCGGTCTCGTGCTGAACCTGCTGCGCTGGGGCGCCGACATCCGTCCCTGGACCGACCTGCCGCTGCCCTCCGAGGATGCGAAGAAGGCCGGCCTGCGCCCGCGCGAACTCGAGATGGCGAAGGAACTGGTCGAGGACATGAGCGCCGACTGGGACCCCGACGAATACAGGGACGAGTTCAAGGACGAGATCCTGCGGCTGGTCGACAGGAAGGTGAAGGCCGGCCAGACCGAGACCGTGACGCAGCCTGAGCCGGAGGAAGGCGAACAGGCCACCGAAGGCCGCGGCGCCAAGGTCATCGACCTGACCGAACTGCTCAAGCGCAGCCTGCGCAAGGGCGGTGGCGGAGCCAAGGCCAGGGACGAGGATGCCGAAGAGGAGGAAGAGCCCCCACCCAGGCGACCCAGGCGCCCCGCGGCGAAGAAGCGCAGCGCCGCGCGCAAGGCGCCGGCCCGCCAGCGGCGCGCCGCCTGAGCCCTTGGAGTGCCGCACGCCATCATGGGAAGCACCGCATCCACCTCACGCAAGGCACTCGCGCGCTACCACGGCAAGCGCGATTTCTCCCGCACGCCGGAGCCGAAGTCCGGCGGCCGGCGCGGCAGGGGCACGTTGGGCTTCGTCATCCAGAAGCACCACGCGAGCCATCTGCACTACGACTTCAGGCTGGAGCTCGACGGCACGCTCAAGAGCTGGGCCGTGCCCAAGGGGCCGTGCCTGGACCCCGGCGTGAAGCGCATGGCGGTGCACGTCGAGGACCACCCGATCTCGTATGCCGACTTCGAGGGCACCATTCCGCCCAAGCAGTACGGCGCGGGCACCGTCATCGTCTGGGACCGCGGCGACTGGCTGCCAGACGGCGACGCGCGCAAGGCGCTGGCGGCCGGCAAGCTCAAGTTCGAGCTGCGCGGCGAGAAGCTGCACGGTCACTGGACGCTGGTGCGCATGCACGGCAAGGGCGACGAATCGCACGAGCCCTGGCTGCTCATCAAGGAGCGCGATGGCGAGGCACGCGCGCTCGATGACTATGACGTGGTGGTGGAGGAGCCCGCGAGCGTGATCACCGGCCTGGGCGTGGACGAGGTGGGGCAGGCGCCGAGGAAGAAGAAAGCCAAGGCGAAGACAGGAGGCAGCGCGGCGGCGAAGCAGGCGGAACCCAAGAAGAAGAAAGCCGCGCTGCCCACCACCCTGGAACCCCAGCTCGCCACCCTCGCGTCCTCCCCGCCTTCATCGCCCGGCGAATGGCTCTACGAACTCAAGTTCGACGGCTACCGCCTGCTCGCGCGCATCGACGGCAAGGGCAAGGTCCGCTGCTTCACCCGCAACGGCCACGACTGGAGCGCGAAGCTGCCCAAGCTCGTCGAGACGCTTTCCAGGCTGCCCACCCACTCGGCCTGGCTCGATGGCGAGATCACCGTCGACGGCCCCGATGGCGCACCCGACTTTCAGGCGCTGCAGAACGCCTTCGACCGCGGCGCCACTTCGTCCATCGTCTACTGGCTCTTCGACGCGCCCTTCATCGATGGCGAAGACCTGCGCGATCTTCCTGTCGAGGAGCGCCGCGCAAGGCTGGCCGCGCTGCTCGGCCGCAAGCCGCCCGCGCCGCTGCGCCTGAGCGATGCCTTCGACGCCTCGCCGCGTGACCTGCTCGCGTCTTCCGCGCGCATCGGCTTCGAGGGCATCGTCGCCAAGCGCAAGGGCTCGCCCTACGTGTCGCGCCGCTCGCCCGACTGGATCAAGCTCAAGAACCAGCAGCGGCAGGAGTTCGTGATCGGCGGCTACACCGCGCCCAAGGGCACGCGCGCCGGATTCGGCTCGCTGCTGCTGGGCGTGCATGACGAGGCGAGCGGGGGGCTGCGCTACTGCGGCAACGTGGGCACCGGCTTCGATGCCAACCGCCTGGCCGACATCAAGGCGAAGCTCGACAGGCTGGCCGTCGACGGCTGCCCCTTCGAACCCGCGCCGCGCGGCGTGAAGGCACAGTGGGTCGAGCCGTCGCTGGTGGCCGAGATCGCCTTCGGCGAATGGACGCGCGAGCACCGCGTGCGCCAGGCCGTCTTCCAGGGCCTGCGCAGCGACAAGCCGGCGCGCGAGATACGGCGCGAGCGGCCGCAACGGGTGCGCGGGATCGAGGCCGAGGCGACCAGGTCATCGCCCGCGAAAAGCCGCAGCGAAGGAAAGAGCAAGCCCATGTCCCGGAAAATCACCCACGCCGAGCGCGTGATCGACAAGCACAGCGGCATCACCAAGGGCGAGCTCGCCGCCTACTACGACAGCGTGGCGAAGCTCATGCTGCCGCACCTGCGCGGCCGGCCGGTGTCGCTGGTGCGCGCGCCAGAGGGCGTGGGCGGAGAGCTGTTCTTCCAGAAGCATCTGCAGGCCCGCGAGATTCCCGGCGTGAACCAGCTCGACCCCGCGCTCGATCCTGGCCACGAGCCGCTGCTGCAGATCGACACCAAGGAGGGGCTGCTCGGCGCCGCGCAGATGAACGTCATCGAGCTGCACACCTGGAACGCGACCTCCGACGACATCGGCAGGCCCGACCGCATGACCTTCGACCTCGACCCCGGCGAAGGCGTCGGATGGCCGCAGGTGCAGGAGGCCGCGATGCTGGTGCGCACGCTGCTCGACGAGCTGGGCCTGCCGTCCTTCCTGAAGACCAGCGGCGGCAAGGGCCTGCACGTGCTGGTGCCGGTGCGCCGGCAGTACGACTGGGACACCGTCAAGGGCTTCTCGCAGGCCGTGGTGGCGCACCTCGCGCAGACCATTCCGGCGCGCTTCGTCGCCAAGAGCGGGCCGCGCAACCGCGTGGGCAAGATCTTCGTCGACTACCTGCGCAACGGCTTCGGCGCGACCACGGTGAGCGCGTGGTCGGCGCGCTCCCGGCCCGGGCTCGGCGTGTCGGTGCCGCTCGCATGGGAAGAGCTGCCCATGCTGACGGCCGCGGACCAATGGAACGTCGGCAACGTGGCCGGACGCTTCGCGACGGGCAACAAGCCGTGGGCCGCAATGGAGCGCAGCCGCAAGGGGCTCACCGCCGCGATGAAGCTGCTCGGCTACGGCAGCAAGTGAGGTATTTCTCCCTCCCCTTGCGAGGGAGGGCAAGGGTTGGGGGCACGATGGCGTTCGAAACACCGTGGCGCCCAATCGAAGGCCTGCCCCATCCCAACCTTCCCCCGGAAGGGGAGGGCGCAAGGCAACGCCTACTGCAGCACTTCTTCCGTGGTCACCTCGAAGCGCTTCAGCGTGTTCGCGCCGAACACCATCGTGATCGGCACGTCCGCCGCGTCGCGTCCGCGCGCGATCACCACGCGGCCGATGCGCGGCGTGTTGTGCCGTGCGTCGAAGGTGTGCCAGCGGTCGCCCAGGTACACCTCGAACCACGCGCTGAAATCCATCGGATAGGGAACGGGCGGCACGCCGATGTCCCCCAGATAGCCCGTCACGTAGCGCGCCGGAATGTTCATGGCGCGGCACAGCGTGATTGCCAGGTGCGCGAAGTCGCGACAAACGCCCGTGCCTTCGCGAAAGCCCTCGAGCGCGGTACGGGTGGGTCGCGCGCTTGCGTAGTCGAAGCGCAGGTGCCGGTGCACGAAATCGCAGATCGCCTGCGCGCGCGGCCAGCCCGGTGCCGCGTGCGCGAAGCTGTCCCAGGCAAAGGCCAGCAGTTCGCTGTCGACCTCGCAGTAGCGGCTGGGAAGCACGAAGGGCAGCGTCGCCACCGGCAGGTCGGCGGCCGTGTGCTCGCGGGCGCCGAAGTCAGCCGGGTCGGGCTGGCCGGTGTCGTAGATCAGTGCATGGTTGCGCAGGCGGGCGCTGCCCACGCCAGCCGGGATGCGCACGCGGGCGCACCGATTGCCGAAGCCGTCGAGATAGTGGTCGGTGGGCAGTGCGGGGCTGAGAAAGAGGTTCTCGCCGCCTTGCAGATCGCTGGCGCGCGCGGGGTGCACCTGCAGCATGTGGATCAGCGCCGTGGGGGCCGCTACCTCCAGTTCGATGTCAAAGCCGATTCTGATCAACATGGTCGCTCCATGCTACGTTGTCGCGCGCCTGGTTCGCACGGGCAGGACTCGCGAAGCTTCGTAGGCGCGCGCCAGGCGCTGTCGGCGCACTCCTACCGAGCCCCCACGTTTTCTCCCACAGCGGTGGAAGTGGCGCCACTACGGGACGCGCACCGCCCGAACCATAACCTTTGGTCTCTTGCAAGTGCGTTAGCCGCCAGAGGGGCGAAATCCGGAGGGAAATCATGGAGTTTTCGACACTTTTCGATTCGTTCACCAGCACTTGGGGCGACGAGATTCTCGTGTGGGGCGTGGCCGCGGTCGCAGGCTGCATCTGCCTGATCGCATTGGTCAACGTGCTCGACATGTTCCTTGACAACGGCGAGGCGGGCTGAAAAGCGGGCCGTCTTGCTTCCACGAACCATCAGCGATGAAAGAACCGGGCAAGTCCACGATGTCACCCCAGAACAAGGCCGCCGCGGGCCGCCGCGCCAGCTCCGCGAAGGCCGGCGCCAGCGATGCCGCGAACCCCAAGCAGCAGCAGCTCGAAGGCTTCACCGTCGAGCACCCCACGACCCTCACCACCAACCAGGGCCTGCAGCTGCCGGACAACCACAACTCGCTGAAGGCGGGCGTGCGCGGGCCCACGCTGCTCGAAGACTTCATCCTGCGCGAGAAGATCACGCACTTCGACCACGAGCGCATTCCCGAGCGCGCCGTGCATGCGCGCGGTTCGGCCGCGCACGGCTTCTTCCAGGTCTACAAGTCGATGTCGCAGTTCACCTGCGCCGACTTCCTGCAGGACCCGGACGCGAAGACGCCGGTGTTCGTGCGCTTCTCCACCGTGGCCGGCTCGCGCGGCTCGGCCGACACCGTGCGCGACGTGCGCGGCTTCGCCGTCAAGTTCTATACCCGCGAGGGCAACTACGACCTGGTGGGCAACAACATCCCGGTGTTCTTCATCCAGGACGCGATCAAGTTCCCCGACCTCATCCACGCCGTCAAGCCCGAGCCGCACCACGAGATGCCGCAGGCCGCCAGCGCGCACGACACCTTCTGGGACTTCGCCTCGCTGATGCCCGAGACCACCCACATGCTGATGTGGGCCATGAGCGACCGCGCCATTCCGCGCAGCCTGCGCATGATGGAAGGCTTCGGCGTCCACACCTTCCGCTTCGTCAACAGCCGCGGCGAGAGCCACTTCGTGAAGTTCCACTGGAAGCCCAAGCTCGGCATCCACGGCCTCGCTTGGGACGAGGCGCAGAAGATCGCCGGCAAGGACCCCGACTTCCACCGCCGCGACCTGTGGGAAGCCATCGACAACGGCGACTTCCCCGAATGGGAACTCGGCGTGCAGATGATTCCGCAGGACAAGGAACACTCGCTGGGCTTCGACCTGCTCGACCCCACCAAGCTCATTCCCGAAGAGATGGTGCCCGTGCAGAAGATCGGCCGGCTGGTGCTCAACCGCAACCCCGACAACTTCTTCGC
Source organism: Variovorax sp. CAN15 (assembly GCF_030462475.1). Lineage (GTDB taxonomy): Bacteria > Pseudomonadota > Gammaproteobacteria > Burkholderiales > Burkholderiaceae_C > Variovorax. The sequence continues at coordinate 34,155 of NZ_JASMRZ010000001.1, read as the reverse complement.
CGAGACCGAGCAGGTGGCCTTCCACCCGGGCCACGTGGTGCCCGGCATCGACTTCACCAACGACCCGCTGCTGCAGGGGCGCCTGTTCTCGTACACCGACACGCAGATATCCCGCCTGGGCGGCGCCAACTTCCACGAGCTGCCGATCAACAAGGCCGTGTGCCCCTTCCACAACTTCCAGCGCGACGGCATGCACCGCCAGACCATCGCGCGCGGCCAGGTCGCCTATGAACCCAACACGCTGGGCAGCGGCACCGAGTTCCGCGTGGACGGCGGCAGCCACGGCTTCCAGTCCTTCCCCGAGGAGATCGACCCGCCCAAGGTGCGGCGGCGCAGCGCCTCCTTCGACGACCACTTCACGCAGGCGCGCCTGTTCTTCGAGAGTCAGAGCGCGGCCGAGAAGGAGCACATCGTCGCGGCCTTCCGCTTCGAGCTCTCCAAGCTCGAGGTGCCGGCCATCCGCCAGCGCATGGTCGACAACCTCGCGCACGTGGACGAGAAGCTCGCGCGCCGCGTGGCCGAGCCGCTGGGCATCGGCGAGCCCGATGCCAAGGCGGCGGCGGGGCGGGCGGGCTTCCGCGACCACCGCATGTCGCTGCCCATCGACGAGTCGCCCGCGCTGAGCATGGCCGACACCGGGGACGGCTCCATCCGCACGCGAAAGATCGCGATCCTTGTGGCCGACGGCGTCGACTCGGCTTCGCTCAAGCCGATCCGCGACGCGCTCGAGCATGCGGGCGCGCAATGCAAGGTGGTGGGCCCGCGCCTGGGTACCGTCGCCAGCGCGTCCAGGCGCCAGATCGAGGTGGATGCGACCTTCGCCAACATGCCCTCGGTGATGTTCGACGCGGTGCTGGTGCCCGCCGGTGCGGACGGCGCAGCGGCGCTCGCGGGCATGGGCGACGCGGTGCACTTCGTGCTGGAGGCCTTCAAGCACTGCAAGGCGATCTGCACGGTGGGCGAGGGGGTGCTGCTGCTCTCCACGCTTGGCATCGACGAGCACACTGCGCCCCAGGACGCGCCTGCCGGCGTGGTGGTGGCAGAAACCCCGGTCACCAACCTGGGCGACAGCACGGCCGCCTCCGGGATCGCACAGCGCTTCGCCGCCGCCATCGCGAAGCACCGGCACTGGGACCGTCCGAACGTCGACGCCGTGCCGGCCTGAGCGGCGATCGGCCTCGTCGTCGCCGGCTAGCCGCTGCCTGCGGCCTGTTGCCGCGGCGGCCATTCGATCCGCTCGGAAGGCATCGCCGGCGGCCGGCTCCTCCATTCCTTCAGGCACGACTTCGAGCAGCACGGCCACCAGCCGAGCGGCCCGCATTCCGCGGCCTGGCCGCATCCCGCCAGGCACAGGCTCGATCTGCGGCGCGGAGTGTTGGCGCTTGTGGGGCTATCGGTTGGAGGCATCCGGACCTTGAGCGCGCTGCCAATAGGTATCTGCGAACGTGCTGCCTTCGATGACCGGCATGAGTTCGCCCTTCTCGAAGTAGCGCCGGCTGCCGGGCGCCAGCGCCAGGGCGATGCCGCCGAGGTATCGCCGCCCCGTCTGCGTCCGCATCGAGGCAGCGGCGCTCTTTCCGGGCAGTGCGCGGGCGTCGATGGGGTTGCTCGCGTCCAGCAGCTCAAGCTCGAAAGCATGGACCTGGCCGAGCGCTTCGCGTCCGGACTGGCGGTGGAACTTCAGCGCATCGCCCAGCGGGGTCGAGATTTCGACGCGCCGCTTCATGCGCATGCGCGGGCGCGTTCGTTCAAGCGCCCGACGATGGTTTGACATGGAACTCCCTGATGCGGCCCGCTGTTCACGCGCGGGCTCTGTGGCGTGCATTATGTAAGTCGATGTGTCCGCGCCGAGGCGGCCCCCGCAGGCTTTGCGGGCTGCCGTGACCGAATGCGCACGGCTGGTCCTTCGACCGCCTGTTAGTTCTTTAGCCCTAGACCGTATTGCGAATAGGCGCGCTGGGAGGCCGCTCCTAGACTTTCTCTCCGAGGCCTGAACGGCGCGCACTCCCGCGACGTCGATGGTCCGCCACGGCGGACCCCAAGGGCCAGACGCGGGGGTCCAATGGCGTGGTTTTCGAGATGGGGAAGGGGGCGCCCTGCACGTCGTCGTGCTGGCATCGCAGGTGCGCTCGGTCTGGCCGGCATTCTTCTGATGGGCCATGGCCTCATGGCCTCGGCGCAGCCGGCGACGAGCGCCGAGGCCGCCGCCAGCAGGATGGAGCAGGCCCGCCTGGACGACACCGACACCCTGCTGGCGCTGACCAGCGAAGGCGCGGTGCTCTACGGGCAGGACTCGGTCAAGCTCTCCGGCTACCAATACTGCAGCCAGGCCGTGGCGCTGGCCGAAGCCGGCGAGTTCCGCCAGAGCGTGCGCGCCGCGAGCAAGGCGCTGCACCTGGCCAACGCCACCAACGATCCGAACCTGATGGCCATGGCCAACCGCGACCTGGCCATCGTCTACAGCTACTCGGGCCAGCTGGAGAAGGCCGAGGAGTTTGCCCGCGAGGCGCTCAGGCACCCGGCGCGCGATCCCAAGCTGGTGGTCGGCCCGGTGCAGAAGGTGATCGGCGACGTGCGATCGCGCCGCGGCGACTATGCCGGTGCGGTGCTCAGCTATGACGAGGCGCTGGCCAACAGCTCGCAGCGCTATGCGCCGCTGGTGCAGGCATCGCTGGTCAATGCGCTGATCGAATCTGGCGATCCGGCGCGGGCGCGCGAGGTGCTCGGAACCATGGGGCCACCGAAGGACGCACCGCTCACCGCGCAGCTCGACCGCACCCGCGCCCGGCTGCTGCTGGCCGAGAACAAGCCCGCCGAGGCGCGCGATGCGTATCGCGCGCTCACCGCGCGCCAGGTGGGCGCCGACACCGAGTACTACCGCCTCTGGGCCTGGGACGGCGTGGCGCGCAGCGAGCTCGCGCTGGGCCAGAAGCAGGCGGCGGCCGAGGCCGTGGGCCGCGCGCTGGGCGACGTGGACAAGGTGCGCGCCCGGTTCCGCAGCGAGGAATTCAAGATGGGCCTGTTCTCGGACCTGCAGACGGTGTTCGAGCGCGGCGTGTCCATCTACAGCGACGCGGGCGACGCGCGCCAGGCCTTCGAGGTGAGCGAGCACAGCCGCGCGCGCGCACTGCTCGACGCGGTGCGCGGCCGCGCGAAGGTCAACGAGCAGGCCACCAGCACGGTCGATCTCGCCACGCTGCAGCGCATGCTGGCAGCGGACGAGCGCGTGGTGCAGTTCCATTCGCTGCCCGACCGCCTCGTGGTGTGGGTGGTGAGCCCCGACAGCATCGTGGAGAAGACGGTGGCGGTGAAGCGCGACGACCTCAACGAGCTGGTCGAAACTTTCCGCAATTCCATCGTGCGCGGCCGGCGCGCCGCCATCACCAACGCCGACAAGCTGGGCGCCGCGCTGCTCGGGCCGCTGGGGCTCGCGCCGGGTCAGCGGCTCATCGTGGTGCCGCACGGGCCGCTGCACTACCTGCCGTTCCAGGCGCTGCGGCTGGACGGGCGCTACATCATCGAGACGCATCCGGTCGCCGTGGCGCCCTCGATGAGCATCGCGGTGCAGCTCGCGCAGCGCACGCCGCGCGTGAACGCATCGCTCACCGCCTTCGGCAATCCGCGCATCGAGGACAAGTACGACCTGCCCGGCGCCGAGACCGAGGTGAAGCAGCTCGCGCGGCTCTTCCCGCGCAACGCGGTCTACATGGGCGCGGCCGCCACCAAGACCCAGTTCCGCGAGGTGGCCGCGAGATCGCCGCTGATGCACGTGGCGGCGCACGCCGAGGCCGATGCGGTCGATCCGCTGTACTCGCGCATCCTGCTGGCCAACGAGGGCGGCAAGCAGAACTTCCTGGAGGCGCACGAGATCCTCGGGCTGCCGATGGACGGCACCGCGCTGGTCACGCTCTCGGCCTGCGAGTCGGGCCTCGGGCGCATCGCGCAGGGCGACGAGGTGCTGGGCTTCACGCGCTCGTTCCTGTCGGCCGGCAGCTCCAGCCTGATCGCATCGCTGTGGCCGGTGTCGGACGATGCCACCGCCGTGCTCATGAGCACGCTCTACGGCGAGCTGTCGAAGGGCCGCGACATCCAGAAGGCCATGCAGGCCGGGCAGCTCGCGGTGCTGAAGGATCCAAAGATGTCCCATCCCTTCTTCTGGGCGCCGTTCAACCTGATCGGCAACTGGCGTCTCACGGTGGGCAACTGACATGAAAACCTGCCAACGCCCCACGCCGATCGCCTTCGCGGTCACGGCCCTGGTCAGCGCGACCTTGCTCGTTGCGGCCCAGCGCACGCATGCCGCCGAAGCGGACGGCTACGCCACCCAGCTGCTGCCGACCAAGGACCCCTGCGGCAGCTGCGACCGCCCCATCGCGCAGGCACCCACGGGTGCCGTCGCCCCGCAGAGCCTGCCCGCGCCGCCGCGCAACACGGGCGGCGCCACCGGCGCGAGCTTCAGGCTCAACGACCTGCGCCTGAATGGCGTGAAGGCGCTGAGCAACGAGGAGCTGCAGGCCATCACCAGCCCCTACATCGGCCGCGAGGTCACGCTCGGCGATCTGGAAGAACTCGCCAAGGCCATCACCGCGCGCTACAAGGAGCGCGGCTACTTTCTCGCGCAGGCTGTGGTGCCGGTGCAGACGGTGCGCGACGGCATCGTCGAGATCAGCGTGATCGAAGGGCGCCTGGGCAAGGTCGACGTGACGGTCGCGCCCGATGCGCCGATCGCCGAATCGCGCGTGCGCGGCTTCCTCGCGCCGCTGCAGCCCGGCGCGGCGGTGAGCGCGCCGGACTACGAGCGCGCGATGCTGCTGCTTTCGGACCAGCCGGGCATCAAGGTGTCTTCGGGCCTGCAGGAAGGCATGCAGCCAGGCACCACCGATCTCTCGGTCGAAGTGACCGCCGCGCCGCGCTGGGCATTCACGGCCGAGGGCGACAACCATGGCACGAAGGAATCGGGCCGCTACCGCGTGGGCGGCACCGCGCGCTGGCTCAGCCCCTTCGGCATCGGCGACAACCTCGACATGCGGCTGATGGTGTCCAACAGCAACGCGCTGCAGTTCGGCCGCATCGCCTACGAGGCGCCCATCGGCACCAGCGGGCTGCGCGCGGGCGTGGGCCTCTCGCGCGTGAGCTACGAGCTGGGTGGCCAGTTCGCCGACCTCGACGCGCGCGGCCGGGCCAACGTGCTCGACTTCTCGCTGAGCTACCCGGTGATCCGCCAGCGCCAGCAGAACCTGTTCCTGCGCCTGGGCGTGGACGTGAAGGACCTCACCGACGAGCTGCGCGCGGCCGACTTCAGTTCGAAGAAACGCGTCAACGGCCTGAGCCTGGGCTGGACCTGGGAGCGCCGCGACGAGCTGCTCGGCGGCGGCTACTGGGCCAGCTCCGGCACGCTGTACCACGGCAACCTGTCGATCCGCGACCCCGAGAGCCGCGACTTCGACCGCGGCGTCACCGGCCACAACACCGAGGGCGGCTTCACCAAGCTGAGCTTCCAGTTCTCGCGCCTGCAGGCCATCGTGCCGCGCCATTCGCTGTACCTGTCGATCGGCGGGCAGTGGGCCAGCAAGAACCTCGACGCGTCGGAGAAGCTCTCGCTCGGCGGCGCGCGCGCGGTGCGCGCCTACCCCTCGGGCGAACTGCTGGTGGACCAGGGCGTGATCGGCACCGTCGAATGGCGCTGGTCGCTCAACGAGGAGCTCACGCCCTTCCTGTTCTACGACGCCGCGCACGGAAAGATCGTGCGCAACCCGACGCCGTACGACGGCGTCAACAGCCACAGCCTGCGCGGCTACGGCGTGGGCCTGAGCTGGTCGCGCCCGGGAAATTTCTCGATCAATGCCACGCTGGCCTGGCGCGCCGGCACGCCGCCGGCGCAGACGGACGGCGGCGGGCGCAATCCGCGCCTCTTCGTGCAGCTCATCAAGGCGTTCTGAAATGGCACTCCCCAGGCTTCGCGCACTTCGTGTCGCTTCGCCAACCCCCTCTCCGGGGGCGACCCCTGCGGCCCGGCAGAGCCGGTTCCGCGGAGACCAGGTTCTCCCCCAGGCTGCGCGCACTTCGTGTCGCTTCGCCAACCCCCTCTCCGGGGGCGACCCCTGCGGCCCGGCAGAGCCGGTTCCGCGGTGTCCCGCGAATCGACTTTGCCGGTTTCAAGCATCGCGGGTCACGCGACAGCGTGATGGGACACTGAAATGAAGCAACGCAATCCATCTTCGCGCGCGCATTTGCGGAGCCCGCAACTGCGGCCCCTCGCGCTTTCGCTGATCTGCGCGGGCGCGGCGCCCGCCATGGCGCAGGTGCTGCCCACGGGCTTCACGCCGCTGGCCGGCAACGTCACGATGTCGCAGGCCGCGAACGTGATGACCATCAACCAGGGCTTGGCGCGGGGCATCGTCAATTGGACGAGCTTCTCCATCGGCCCGGGGGGCGTCGTGAACGTCGTGCAGCCGGGCGCCTCCAGCGTGCTGCTCAACCGCGTGACGGGCAACGAGCTCTCCACCATCGCGGGACAGCTCAACGCCAATGGGCGCATCGTGCTGGTCAATCCCAGCGGCGTGCTGTTCAGCCAGGGCTCCACGGTGAACGTGGGTGGGCTCATCGCGTCCACGCTGGCCATGACGACCAGCGACGCCGATTTTCTCAATCCGTCCACCACGCACTTCAGCTTCGAGCGCGCGGATGCCAGTACCGCCTCGGTGATCAACAACGGGCGCATCACCGCGACGGGGGGCGGTCCGGTGGTGCTGATGGGCGCCACTGTGGCCAATGCCCGCATCGGCAGCGACGACCCCGACAGCGGCCGCATCACGGCCAACGGCGGCACCGTCGCGCTGGCTTCGGGCCGCAAGATCACGCTCGACCTCGCGGGCGACGGCCTGACCAACATCGTGATCGCGACCGATGCCATGGCCACCCATGCCAACGTCAGCAACAGCGGAACGCTGCAGGCCGACGGTGGGCGCGTGGCGCTCATGGGCCGCTCGGCCACGGTCGGCGAGCTCGTGGTGAACCAGCGCGGCACGGTGCGCGCGCGCAGCGTGGGCACGCGCAACGGCGAGATATTCCTCGGCGGCGGCGAGGACAACGAGGTGCAGCTCACCGGCGGCACGCTCGACGCCACCGGTGCGGCCACGGGCGAACGCGGTGGCGACATCCGCGTGCTGGGCGGCAAGGTGACGGTGCAGGGGCTGGCCGATGGCACCCAGGGCGTGGCCGACGCCAGCGGTCAGGCCGGCGGCGGCTCGGTCACGGTGCAGGGCTACGACGTCGCGCTGTCGCCCAACGCGGTGCTGCGCGCCGACGGCACCGGCTCCGGTGCGGGCGGCACGATCAGCGTGGGCACGGCCACCGGCGCGGCCTTCGCGGGAGACGCCGCCAACCCGCTGCCCGAGCGCGAATCGCACGTGCAGGTCTTCGGCGAACTCGCCGCCCGGGGCGCCGGCAGCGCGGCAGGGGGCAGCATCAGCACGAGCGGCGACTTCGTGCGCATCAACCCGGCGCGCGTGGACGCGGGCGGCGGTGCGCAGGGCGGGGCCAACGGGAAATGGACGGTATCGACCGGCAACAACCTCACCGTGGACGCGGATGCCGACATGCCGGCCTACGACGGCGCCTATCCCTCACTGTCCTTCAGCGACGTGAGCGCGAGCGCCGTGGGCGCCACGCTCGGCCGGGGCACCGACGTCACGCTGTCGAGCAGCCGCACCGGCGACAGTGCCGGCGTCACCTTCGGCAATGGCGCGCAGGTGGTGAAGAACGAGGGCGGCGGCGCCACGCTGCGCGTCGACTCGGCCGGCGGCATTGCGATGAACAGCGACTCGGCCATCGATGCGCGCGTGGGTGCGCTCAACGTCGACTTCAACGCCGACGCGACCGGACTGGTGGCCAAGAACGCCGCGCAGGTCAACGTCGGCGGCGGCAACCCGAGCTTCGAGCTCGACTACGGCGCGTCGATCAACCTGAGCGGCGCGACCATCAACGCCAACGGCGGCAACATCCGTTTCTTCGGCCAGGGCGATGCCGCCAGCGGGCGTGCCATCGGCGGCTCCGTGTCGCACAGTGACGATTCGTGGCAGGACGGCATTTCGCTGAACAACAGCACGCTCACCACCACCGGAGGTGGACAGGTCTCGCTGCGCGGGCAGGGACGCACGCGGGTCGACTCGCAGGACAGCGACACCAACTTCGTCTACGTGGGCACCGGCGGCGTGTCGCTGCAGGACAGTGCCGTGCAGGGCGGCAGCGGTGGCGTCAGCATCGACGGACTGGCCTCGCTCGGCGGCGACGGTGTGCGCCTGGGCAACGGCACCAAGGTCTCGACACCGGGCAACGTCACGGTCACCGGACGAGGCGTGGACTGGACCGACAACACGCTGCCGGCCGGCTCCATCGACACCACCACGGCAGTGAACATCGACAGTTCGTCGATCGACGCCGGCGGCGACGTGCGCATCGAGGGCACGGGCGCGGACCTGCAGGCCCTGACCAAATACCTGGCTTTCGCCGCCAATGGCCGCACGGCCGGCGGCGGCAACGGCGTGGCGTTGTCGGGCAGCGTGAGCGCGGGCGATGGACGGCGCATCGACATCGTCGGCAAGGCCGGCAGCGCGGGCTTCACCGCCGCGCTGGACGGCGGCGGCGCGGTCGTCACCACGCCGACCGGCATCCCGGTCTACGGCGTAGCGGTGAGCGCCGATACCTCGCAGCCGAATCCGCTGCGCACCGCGGGCGGCACCATCGCGCTCGACGCCCAGGGCACCGACATCTCGCTGCGCATGAACACCTTCGGCTCCGGCCTCGGCGCCGCGCCCGACGGCGCGATGCTGTCGGTGGCCAGCGCCACCGGCCAGGGAGGGCACATCTCGCTGACCGGACGCAACGTGCTGGTGGAGGGCGCGCAGAACTTCGACGGCACGCTACTGCCCGCCAGTCTCGATGCCAGCGGTGCCACCGGAGGCGGCAGCATCGACATCGCTGCCTCCAACGTCATCGCGCTGGGCAGCAACAGCAGCCTCGACGCCAGCGCCGGCCCGGCGGGTGGCAGCGGCGGCACCATCAACGTGATCTCGGGCGACACGCTGCGCGCCTACGGCAGCATCTCGGCGCACGGCGCGAACGGAGGCAACGGCGGCATCGTCGAGACGTCGGCGCCGCACTTCGCCCTGGCGGGGCTGCGCGTGGACGCATCGGCGCAGGCAGGCACGGCGGGCCAGGCCGGCACCTGGACCATCGACCCCTACAACGTCACCATCGCCCACGGAACCGCCAGCGGCAGCCTGACCGGCGACCCCTTCGTGCCGCTCGCGAACTCCACGGTGCAGGACGGCGACATCAACGCGGCCCTCGACAAGGGAACCAGCGTGACGATCACCACCGGCACGGGTGGACTGGCGACGGACGGCAACATCGGCTTCGACACGCTCGCGGCCATCCAGCGCACGACCGGCGGAGCGCCGGTGACCTTCCAGCTCGATGCGGCGCACAACATCAACGGCTCCGGCAACAGCAATTCCATCCAGTCGACCGGCGGTGCGCTCGACGTCGTCTTCAACGCCGACGTGGGCGGGCAGGGCGGGGCGATCAGCTTCAACGGCGGCATCGCCACCAACGGCGGCAACGTCACCATGAACGCCGATGCCGGCGCGAGTTCCGGATCGGCGATTTCGCTCAACGGCACCAGCATCGACACGCGCACCGCGGCAGGCGATGGCGGACCTGGTGGCTTCGTGCAACTCAGCGGCACGCGAAGCCTGCCGCCCACGATCTTCAACACGGTGCCCACGGTCGACCTCACGGGCGTCACCATTCAGAGCAGCACCGGTGACGTGTCGATCTCGGGCATCGGCCAGCACGGCGACGGCGTGCGCATACAGAACGGCACGGCACCGAGCCAGATACTCACCACCAGCGGTGACATCTCCATCACCGGCATCGGTGCCAGCTACAACTACAGCCTGTCGCCGCTTTCGGTGCAAAGCGTGGACATCACCGGCGCGACGGTGATTCGCAGCGTCGACGGCAACATCGGCATCCGGGGGCTGGTGACGCCGGGACCACTGGATGCCCCCTCGGGCGGCGTGCTGGTGGGGGGCACGACGCTCGTTACCACCCTGGGGGCGGGCAGCATCGACATCGCGGGCGAATCCCAGGCCAACGGCACCGGCCTGACGGTCGCTGCCGGCGCGCGCGTGAGCGGAAACAACAACGTGGTGCTGCGCGCCAGCAACAACGGCGCCTCCGACGCGGTGGTGCTGACCGGCACCGTGCGCGCCGGCAATGTGCTCAACCTGCGCCCCGGCGGCGTCGACACCGCCGGCAACGCGGTCGACCGCACCGCCAATCCCATCACGCTGGGCGGCACCGCGGCCAACGGCTTTGCCGTATCGGCCGACGAGTTCTCGCGCTTCGACGCGCCCACCATCGTGGCCGGCAGCAACGCGCACGCCGGCAACATCGCCGTGGTGGGCCCGCTCACCGTGCCCGGCGCGCTGGCGCTGCAGAACACCGGCGGTGGCGGCGGCATCCAGCTCGGCGGCGCGCTCACGGCATCGACGCTGGGGCTGGTCTCGGCCGGCGACATCACGCAGACCGCGGCCGCGCCGATCACCGCGGGCACGCTGCTGGCGCGCTCCACCGGCGGCAGCGTGCTGCTCGACCAGGCGGCGAACAACGTCAGCGCCGACACCCTGGGCGGCGGCGCGGCCGGTGCCTTCCGCTATGTGGACGTCGACACCGTCAAGCTCGGCTCGGTCAGCGTCACCGGCTACGACGCGGCGGGCAATGCGCCGCAGATCGTGTCGGCCAGCTCGATGGCGGCCGACACCGTGTTCGTGCGCACGCTCAGCGGCGACCTGCTGCTGGGCACCAACGTGAGCAGCACCAACGGCACAGACCTCGTGGCGGCTTCGCGCTTCCAGAACACCGGCGGCTACACCATCGCCGGCGCGCCCTGGCGCGTGTGGGCAGACACCTGGGTGGGCGAGACGCGCGGCGGGCTCGCGGGATCGGGGCTGTATCCCAACCTGTACCACTGCGCGTACTCGGGTCTGTGCGCGGTGAGCATCCCGGCGGGCGCCAACCACTTCATCTATGCGCAGCAGCCGGTGGCCACGGTGCTTATCGGCAACGCGACCCGGCCTTTCGGTTTTCCGAACCCGCTGTTCAGCTACCTCGTCACGGGGCTGATCCTCGGCGACACGGGCGCGGGCTTCTCCGGCGCCTTGTTCTCGCCCGCACTGCTGGGGAGCCTGCCGGGCCTCTACCCGATCAACGGCACCTTCACTTCGGCCGAGGGCTACAGGGTCAACGTGGTGCCGGGCAACCTCCTCGTCGCCGGCGTGCCCGACCTGCCGCGCCCCGACGCGCTGCGCGACCTGCCCGCGACCTGGGTGTACGACCGCAACATCGGCCCGCCGCCGATCTGCTTCGCCACCGGCCCGCTCGACGGCGACCGCGCGTCGCAGGGCGGCGACGTGCTGGCGCGCGAATGGTCGCGCGTGCGCTCGCGGCCCAACCTCTCGAGCTGCGTCGACACCGAGAAGCGCAACGGCTGCGCCGATTTCTGAGGCGTGTAAACGCTCTTTCGAAGCGGCGTTAACGAACCGTTGCGCGACGAGCAAGGCCTCGTCATGCACGCAAGAATGATCGCGCAGTAGTTCACGCAAGGCGCGGCCAGCTCGCGCGACGTCATCGGCGTGGGTGCCTGGACACACAGAATCCCGACCCAACAAAGTCTTCGTCCTCGGCACGAGAGACTGTCTGTCCAGGGAGTTCCATGTCCAACGTCAACGGCGCGCCCGCACGCGCCTTTCCGCCATGAGGCGGCGCGTCAGCGTCCGCACGCCCGCGGGCGATGCCCTTCGATTCCACCGGCTGGCCGGCCGCGAGGAGCTGAGCCGGCTCTACAGCTTCGATCTCGACCTGCTTGGCGGCCACGACGCGATTGACCCGAACGCGATGCTGGGAAAGTCCGCCACCGTCGTCATCCAGACCGAAAGCGGCGAAGCGAGGCACATCGACGGCATCGCCACGCGGTTCGGTCTTTCGGGCGAGGACGACCGCCATTGCTTCTACCGGATGCAGCTGCGCCCATGGCTGTGGCTGGCGACGCTGCGCTCCGATTTCAGGATATTCCAGGACCAGAGCGTTCCCGAGATCGTCGCGGCCGTGCTCGATCGCTACGGCCATCCGCTCGAACGCAGGCTGGGCCGAAGCTACTGCCGCTGGAACTACTGCGTGCAGTACGGCGAGAGCGACTTCGACTTCATCTCCCGCCTCTGCGAACACGAAGGGATGTATTACTTCTTCCGCCATGAAGACGCTCGGCACGTGCTGGTCTTCGGCGACGACATCGCCGGCTCGCACGGGCCGCTGCCTGGTGGCGAAGAGCTGCGTTTCCATGTCGACGAGCAGGCCGGCATGACCGGCGGCCCGGATGCCGGCGAGCGCGTCTACGAATGGACCGCTCGCGAAGAGGTTCGGCCAGGCCGCTTCCTGCATGACGACTACGACGACCTGCACCCCAGGGCAGACCTGAGCCAGTCGCGGCAGAAGGCCATCGGCCACGAACACGACCGCTACGAACAGTACGAGTGGCCCGGCGGCTACACCCGGCTGGAGGATGGCGATGCCTATGCGGTCATCCGCAACGAGGAACAGCTCAGCGAGCGCAGCCGCGCCAGCGGCCGCTCCAACAGGCGAGACCTCGCGCCGGGTTTCACCATGCGCCTGGCGCAACACCCCCGCGCCGACCAGAACCGGCAATACCTGCTGCTCGGCGTGAGCTACGACCTGCGAGAGAACCTTCAGGCCACCGAAGGAAGTCAATCCTCCGAAGGCTCGGTGCAACGCTTCGCGTTCGAAGCCCAGCCCACGAGCCTTCCCTGGCGGCCCCGGCGCACGACACCCAAGCCGCGCACGCATGGACCTCAGACTGCCGTCGTGGTCGGCCCTGCCGTGGAGGAGATCTGGACCGACCAGCACGGACGCATCAAGGTGCAGTTCCACTGGGACCGGCTTGGCCGCCACGACGAGAACACCAGCTGCTGGATGCGCGTGTCCTCGAACTGGGCAGGCGCGAACTTCGGCGAGGTGGCGCTGCCCCGCATCGGGCAGGAGGTCATCGTCGACTTCCTCAACGGCGATCCGGACTGCCCCATCGTCATCGGCCGCGTGCACAACGCCGACCTCATGCCGGCCTGGGCGCTGCCCGCGCAGAAGCACCTTGCCGGCTATCGCAGCCGCGAACTCGGCGGCGGCGAACGCGGCAACCATCTCGCGCTGGACGACACGAGCGGCAAGCCGCAGGCCCAGCTCAAGAGCGACCACCTGAGCAGCAGCATCAGCCTGGGGCATATCGGCCGCATCGAGAGCACGGCCGGGCGCGAGGACGACCGGGGCCAGGGCTTCGAACTGCGCACCGATGGGCACGGGGCCATTCGAGCCATGGCCGGCCTGCTCGTCACCACCGAGGCGCGCCCGAATGCACAGGCCCACATCACGGACGTGCGCGAGACCGTCGCACGGCTGACGCAAGGACGCGATCTGCATGAAGGATTGAGCCAACTGGCTACGGAAGCCAAGGCGCATGAGGCAGGCGACCAGGACGAGGTGGCCCGGGAACTGAAGGAACAGAACGACGCCATCAGGGGAGGCAGCGCCGCCGCGCGGCAAGGCGAGTTCCCCGAATTCAGGCAGCCGCACCTGACGCTGGCCAGCCCGGCAGGCATACAGACCACGGCACAGGGCTCGACGCACGTTGCCAGCGCCGGCCACAACGCGCTCACCAGCGGCGCGCATACCAGCGTGAGCGCGGGCAAGAGTTTCCTTGCAAGCGCGAGGGACGCGGTGCGCCTGTTCGCCTGCAAGGCCGGAATGCGGCTGATCGCGGGCAACGCGGACATCGACATCCAGGCCCTGCGCAACAGCATCAACCTGCTGGGCAGGCTCAACATCAAGCTCGAGGCGGAGCGCATCACCATCACCGCCAGGGAGGAAGTGCTGATCAACGGCGGCTCCAGCTTCAGCCGCTGGAACGCGCAGGGCATCGTGCACGGCACCAACGGCCTGTGGCGCGAACACGCCGCGACCCACAGCTTCGTGGGGCCCGCGAGCCGCGCGCCCCAGTTGGTGAACCAGGACCCGAACGCCGCCTTCGATCAGGAACTGATCTTCCATAACCTCGACGAGAACAACTCGACCGCAGCCCGGCAGGTGTTCAGGCTTGTGCGCGAGGGAGAACCGCCGCCGCGCGAGCCGGCGCCTGTCGGCGCACAGGCGCCGGCTCGCGGCGGAGCCATCACCGGCAGCGACGGCTCCACGCAGGTGCAGCGTGCCGACGCGCCGGAGTTCTACAAGGTGCGCTGGCTCGGACGGGCCAAGGAAAGCTCGAACGCCGGAGGGAGCGCGTGATGGCGGTACAGGGAGAAGACGAAGACCGCTGGATGGATTTCTCGCTGGGCATCGGCGGCTTCGCCGAGGCGGGCGTGGTCACCACGCCCGTCGCCGACAAGCGCAGGGTGCGGGTGCGCGTGCCACCCGGAAAGCTCATCCCCGTTGTTTTCCTGCCGGGCATCATGGGCAGCAACCTGCGGTTGTCCAGGGCGCGGCAGGCGCTGCTCAAGCGCCAGGACAACATCGCCTGGCGACCCGACGACACCGGCGACGTCCTGGGCCGGCGCAACGACAACCCCGCGCAGCGCCAGATGCGCCTGGACCCCGACGAGGTGGAGGTGGACCGCTACGAGGTCACCGACAACGGCCCCGCCGGGTACGACGCGACAGGGGACGCGACGCTCGGCTCCGACAAGCGCCACGCCAACGTGCCCGACAAGCTGGGCTACATCAGCAAGCTGCTGATCGACGACCCCAAGGCCGACCCGAGCCACCCGCTGGCTGCCAACAGGCAGAGCTTCTCGGCCGCGCAGAAGGCCCGCGCGCGCGGCTGGAGCGAGGTGATGTTCAGTGCCTACGGCGACATCCTCAAGCACATGGAAGGCCGCCTCAACGACATGCTGCAAGGCCAGGGCGAGCAGGTGAAGGTGTCCTTGTCGTGGGCGAACAGCGAAGACCCGCAGGCGATGGTGGGGCGCGCGCCCTCGGGCTTCGGCGCGCAGGAAGGCGCCGCGCTCAGCGAAGCCGACCTCATGAAGATCGGAAACTGCTGGTATCCCGTGCACGCCTTCGGCTACAACTGGCTCAGGAGCAACGGCGAGGAAGCCCGGTCGCTCGCGCCGAAGATCGACAAGCTCGTTCGGACATACAACGACAACGGCTTCGACTGCCCCGGCGTCATCCTGGTCACGCACAGCATGGGCGGCATCCTGGCCCGCGCGCTGATCCATCCGGACTACGGAAATATCAAGGACAAGGTGCTGGGCATCGTGCACGGGGTGATGCCCACCACCGGCGCCGCGGCAGCCTACAAGCGCATGCGCGCGGGCTTCGAGGGCGGAGGTTTCCTGGACATCGTCGCGAACATCATCCAGGGCCTGCTGGGTGACGACGGAGAGAAAGTCACGGCAGTGCTGGCCAATGCGCAAGGTGGCCTCGAACTGCTGCCCGCGGCTGCATACGGCACGCAGTGGCTGCATGTGCAGGACCAGGAGGGCAACTTCCTCGCTCGCCTTCCGCAAGGCGATGCCGTGGAGGAGATCTACACGCAGGGGCCGGAGAAGTGGTGGCGGTTGATCAATCCGGAGTGGATTGATCCGGCTGGGCAGTTGGGGAAGCCCAAAGATGAAGGTGGGAAGACCGAAAGCCAGATAGGTTCGGAAGCAACGAGAAATCGAGTTGGAAGAGCGATGGAATTTGCCAATGCCATCGAAAACACCTTTCATGAGCGCACCTATGCCCACTACGGCAACGATCCCAAGCAGCTGGCCTGGAACGAGGTGTCGTGGCGCGTGGTTGATGGAGATGCCGCGAAGGCGGGGGACCCGGCCAACTGGACGCTGCTGCCTGGCGCGAAAGGTGACAGCAAGAAGGGCCTGTTGAAGGTGCGCGGAGACCACGGCACGGAACTCATCCTGAAGCTGCAGCCAGCCGGTGCCGCTGCGGACGGCACAGTCCCTGTGGAGCGTAGTGCCAGCAAGGTCAAGGCCAAGCTCAAGTTTGTCCAGCGCGGCTATGACCACCAGAACAGCTACAGGAACCAGGACGCCAACGCCTCGACGCTGTACGGCGTCGTGCGCATTGCCAACGAATTCGATCCGGCTTGGTGGGACAAGAAGGATTGAGACCTTTGCTCAAATCGTGAAAAGGAAATCGACTAGATGAAGAACACTCGCATTGAACGGTTGTTCGAACACACCAAGCTGCTGTGTTTCGGACGCTATGTACTCACAGTTCCCGTGGATTCGCGCTTGGCTTTTGGGCGCGACTTCCCGACCCTGCCCAACCAAGCTATTCACATCCAGAAGGTGATGAATGCCGAACGGGCAAAGATTCTGGCGGCATACAAGACGGCCGAAATTACATACTTCGGCGAGGGGCCGGCGCCTAACACATGGCTGATTCGGTCTTACGAAGACAAGTTTGCGAAGAAGCTTGAACTGGAGGGCTTCGATGTGTATTACATCGTAGGACCGCATATCTTCATCGGAGGAGGCGCGACGGCAAAGAGCACGAACAGCACGGCCGATTCGATCCTTCAACGAGCCATCGATGTTGCTGCGAATCTGCGAGTCCGCACCCCCGACGAAGTCCCCACCGAACAAGGCCTGTGCCACGAGTTCGGCTTCCGCCGCCTCGACGGCACCAGGGGCAATGTGCTCACGCAAGTCGGCCTCCACATGGCCGCACTGCCCGACGTGGTCTTCAGCGTCGAGAGCAACCAGACCGTCAACACCAGGTTCGCCGGCAACAGCGACGGCCTGCTCAAATTGATCGCCGACCGCAAGCGCGAGGCCGGCAGCAGGTACCCCAAGCTCACGACCTTGCGCGAGGGCAGGAAGAATGTCCATGGCTGGAACGGCGAAGAATCCCTGGTGCGCCGCGCCGACGGCACGCACGACTTCGAATGGATGTTCATCGGCGAGAACGGCGGCAGCGTCGCGAGACCGGGCAACCTCGACGTGACGATGCACACCAAGGTCATGGCCGACCGCATCGGCGCGGCGCCGGCTTCCTCGCTCGATGACGAAGAGGCCATCGCGCTGTGGGACAGGCTGCTCGACGGCCTGAAGTTCCGCGTCGCGGTGCCGGGGGCGCCGGCCGAAGCCGTGGCGATCCAATGAGGGAGTCCGTGATGACATCGAAACACAACCCGGTGCGCCGCAAGGCAATGCGGATGGTCGCCGGTGCCGTCGCGATGGCGGCTTCGCCGGTGCCTGTGCTTGCGCGGCTTCAGGTCGAAGGCGATTTCGCCGGGCCGTCGAGCAATGTGCTGTGGAAGCCCGTCGACGATGCCCGGCGTTTCGGGAAGCCATCCGGCGATCTTTTCGAGGTCGGGCTCTCACGGTGAGCGCCTCGCGCGGGGCGCGTCGACCCCGCGAGGCTCGAGTCAGCTACGCGATGCCTCGCGCGCGCCGGTTGGACATCACCACGTTGTCCTTCGGAATGGCCTGGCCCTCGCGCATCGCCGAGATCCACGCATCCGTCGTGGTCACGGCCGCGAAGTTGCTGTGGAACACCACGCTGAAGACGCGGTGGATCTCTTCCGCCGTCACCTTGCCCGCCGCGTTCTCGTAGGGCAGCGCGCCGCTGGCGTCCGCGAGGAACTCCACGCTCAGGCCCCGGTGCATGGCCTCGTACACGGTGGAGGCGTCGCAGTTCTGCGTCATGTAGCCGGCCACGCTCAGCGTGTCGATCTCGTGGCGCGCGAGCCATTCGGCGAAGTCGGTGCCGGTGAACACGCTCGGAAAGCTCTTGGTGATGAGGTGGTCGCGCGGCCGCTTTGCGATCTCGGGATGCAGCTGGCCGTTGTGCGTGTCGGCCTGGAACACTGGCGCGCCCTTGGGCGCATGGTGGCGCACCACCACCACCGGCGTGCCGGCGGCGCGGGCGGCGTCCATGGCCTTCGTTACGTTGGGCAGCGTGTCCTCGATGGGCGGGTACTCGATCGGCAGGCCGCCGCCTTCGAAGTATTCGTTCTGCACGTCGATCACGACGAGGGCGCGGCGCGGAGTGGCGGTGTTGTTGCTCATGAGTGGCTCCTTCTCTTGTGTGGTTCGGATGGCCTGATTCTTCCCGCCGGCATCGTTCCGTGAAAGTGGCCCGAAAGCCATTCGTCGATAAGATCGGGCCATGACCGCACCAGCCGCATCCGCAGCAGAAACCGTCGCAGTCGTCGCCTTCGACGGCATCAGTCCCTTCCACCTGTCCGTGCCCTGCATGGTCTTCGGCGAAGACCGCACCGAGGCCGGCGCGCCGCGCTTCCGCGTGCAGGTGTGCGCGCCCGCGCCCGGCGAGCTGCGCACCAACGCGGGCTTCTCGCTCGTGGTGCCGCACGGGCTGGAGGCGATACGCCGCGCGCGCATCGTGGTGGTGCCTTCATGGCGCGACGACTGCAGCGCGGCGCCGCCCGAGCTCATCCGCGCGCTGCAGGCCGCGCATCGGCGCGGCGCCATCGTGGTGGGGCTGTGCCTGGGCGCCTTCGTGCTGGCCGAGGCGGGTTTGCTCGACGGCCGCCCGGCCACCACGCACTGGAAGCTGGCGCCTGCCTTCGCGAAGCAGTATCCGAAGGTGAAGCTGCAGCCCGAGGTGCTCTACGTGGACGACGGCAATGTGCTCACCTCGGCCGGTACGGCAGCCGGCATCGATTGCTGCCTGCACCTGCTGCGCGTGCGCCATGGCGCCGAGACCGCCAATCGCGCCGCGCGGCGCATGGTGGTGGCGCCGCACCGCCAGGGCGGGCAGGCGCAGTACATCGAGCAGCCCGTGCCCGCCACCGCCGAGCGCGACCGCCTCGCGCCGCTGCTCGAATGGCTGGGCCGGCACCTCGACAAGCCGCACGAGCTCGACGACCTCGCGCGGCGCGCGCTCATGAGCCGGCGCAACTTCACGCGGCGTTTTCGCGAGTCCACCGGCACCACGGTCGGCCAGTGGGTGCAGAACCAGCGCCTCGCGCTCGCGCAGCGGCTGCTCGAGACCACCGACCATCCGGTCGAACGCATCGCAACCGGCGCCGGCTTCGGCTCGGCGGTGTCGCTGCGCAAGCATTTCGTCTCGGCCTTCAAGGTATCGCCCACGGCATACCGCCAGCAGTTCTCGCGTGCGTGAATGAGAAAGAGGGGTGTGCTTCGCGCCAAGGGAACCGTGGCGCAGCGACACGCAGTGCGCGAAGCCTGGGGGTCAGACCGTGACTTGCCGCCGTGTGGTGAGCAGTGCCCGCAGCTTGGCCGGCGCGACCGGCTTGGTCAGCAGCATCACGCCGCCGTGGCGCAGCCGCTGCAGCACCTCGGGGCCGGTGGCGCCCGACACCAGCACCGCCAGCGCGTCGGGCTGCAGGCGCTTGGCGGCGTCGATCACGTCCACGCCGTCGCCTTCGCCCGCGAGCTGCAAATCGCACAGCACCGCGTCGTAGTGGATGTCGCCGGTGCCCAGCCGTGCGATGGCCTCGGCGCCGGTGCCCACGCACTCCACCTGGCAACCCCACTGCTCCAGCAGCGCGCGGCTGCCGTCGAGGATGGCGGGGTCGTCGTCCACCACCAGGCAACGCAGGCCCACCAGCGGCGCGGGCGCCATCTGCGGCGGCTCGGGCGGCGTCACGTCGGCCAGCCGCGCGGCGGGCAGCGTGAAGGCGAAGGTGCTGCCGGCCTGCAACGCCGAGCGCACGGTGATGCGCGTGCCCAGCAGCGCGGCGATGCGCGCGCAGATCGCCAGCCCCAGCCCGAAGCCGCGGCGCCGGTCGCGCTCGGTGTTGGCTACCTGGTAGAACTCTTCGAAGATGCGGCCCTGGTGGATGGGTGCGATGCCCACGCCGTTGTCGCGCACCTCGATGCGCACGCCCTGCGCGCTGCGCCGCGCCGCCACCAGCACCGTGCCGCCCTCGGGCGCGTGGCGCAGCGCATTGGTGACGAGGTTGCCGACGATGCGCCGCAGCATCGCCGCGTCGGAGCGCACGGCCAGGCCGCGGTCGCTCCAGCGCAGCCGAACGCGGGCCTCGACGGCGGCCGCGGCGTGCTGCGCGTCGAGCTGGTCGAACAGCTCCACGAGCGGCACCTTGACGATGGCCGGCGTGAGCACCTGCGCGTCGAGCCGGGAGATTTCGAGCAGGTCGTCCAGCAGCACGCCCATGAACTCCGTGCTCTCCTGCAGCCGAAGCACGGCCGGACGCTGCGCGGGCGTGGCGCCAGGGAGCAGGCCGTCGATGAAGAGACCCATGGCATGCAGCGGCTGGCGCAGGTCATGGCTCGCGGCTGCCAGAAAGCGCGCGCGCGACAGGGCCGCCTGCTCGGCCTCGGCCATGCGCTGCAGCGCGACGGCGGTGGCCTCGCGCACGCGCTCCTCGCTGATCTGGCGGTTGCGCTGCAGGCGCTCGGCGAGGCGGTCGATGTCGTGCGCGAGCACCGCGAGTTCGTGCGTTCCGCGCGTGCCGCCTTCCACCACGTCGCAGCGCACCTCGAAATGCCCGGCTTCCAGCGCCGCGACGGTGCGCGACACGCGCCGCAGCGGCCGCGCCACCGTGCGCGCCATGTGGCGCACCGAGGCCCACGCCGCGATCAGCGCGACCAGCGCGATGCCGATGCCTGCGATGAGCGAGCGGCTGCGTTCGCGCGTGTAGGCGGTGGTGTCGCGGAAGGTCTGCACCAGGCCGATGGGCGTGTCGCCCGCCGCGGTGGAGCCGGCCGGCGCGAAGGCGCTGGCGCGCGAGGCTTCGCGCAGCGTGACCGGCGAGGTGAACATGCGCAGCTGTGCGAGCGACGGCGTCTTGGGCCCGGCCGTCACGTAGATGCCCGCGCTGTTGCTGATCTCCACCCGCGTCACCTGTCCTCCGCGCAGCGCGGCGTTGGCCACGTTCTGCAAGGCCGGCAGGTCGCCCGCGTAGAGGCTCAGGTCGGACATGGCCGCCACCTGCCGCGCCACGGCCTGGCCCTCGGCGTCGAAGGCGGCTTCGAGGGTCTGCAGCCGGCTGTGGGTGAACCAGCCGGTGAGCGCCAGCGCCACCGCCGCGCACGGCACCACACCGAGGCGGAACAGGTCGCGCTGCAGGTTGCCGCGCACGACCAGCGTGTGGGGCGACTGGAAGGAGGCGGGCGGCGGAGATGGTGACGGCGGCGACCGCGATGGCGAGCCCGCGCCCTCCGTCTCCGGGGGCTCGACCGGGCCGTGGGAAGGCGGGACGCTGCTCATCGCGGGGCCGCGAGCCGGTCGGTCAGTTCCCGTTCCTCCGGCAGGCGCAGGCCGAGTCCGCGTGCCACGGTCGCGTTGACGCGCACGGTGGCGGGCGTCGCAGCTTCCACCAGCGGTGCGTTGTTGTTGCCATTGCCGCTGGCCGTGCCGGCGCTCGCGACCTTCTGGCCGAGCAGCCGCGCCTGCTGGGCGAGCTGCGAGGGCGTGGAGACCGCCGCCGCCAGGCCGCCCGAGCGCACCAGCCCCTCGCTGGCGCCGAACACCGGCAGGCCGGCGGTCGCGGCGGCGCGCAGCACCGAGAGCGTGGCCGCCTGGTTGTCGCCGATCAGGTCGGGCAGCACCATCAGCGCGTCGCTCTGCGGCACCACCAGGCGCAGGGCGGAGGCGATCGATCGCGCGTCGGGCGCGTATTCCACGCGCAGGTCCCAGGCCGGGTTCGTGCCCTGCGCGGCGCGCTGCAGCTCGCGCACCAGCGGCTCCGATTCGGGCGTGGCCACCACGCCCACGCGGTGCTTCTGCGGCAGCACCGCGTTGACCAGCGCGAGCTGGTCGGCCATGGCCGGGTCGCGCAGCAGCACGCCCACGCGGCGGTCGCCGCGCCGCAGCGCCGGGCTTGAGGCCTTCAGGGTTTCGTATTCGAGGCGGCTCAACATCGCCAGCACCAGCGGCTCCTGGCCCGGGCGCTCGATGGCCGCGCGCGCGGCGGCGGGGCCCACGGCCATGGTGAGCGGCGTGTCGGCGGCGCTGGGGCGCAGGCTGCGCGTGCGCACGCCCGCGTTGGCCGCACGCTCGGTGTCGGGGGGCGCGGCCGCCTCGGGCTGTGCCGTGAGGGCTGCGCCCGGCGCAACGCGCACCAGCTCGAACTTGCCGCCGGGTTCCTGGTCGGCGCGCAACTGCTGCACGAACTCGGAAGACGCCGCCATGTCGTCGCCCATCAGCACCGTGAGGCTGGCCGCCGCGAAGCCGCTGCCCGCCGCGGCCCACGCGAGCGCCGCCGCCAGCGCGCCGCGGGCGGCGCGCCACAGCCTTCTCGAAGAGGGCGGGAGGACGGGATTCACGGCAACAAACATGGACTGCTTCCGCAGCGAGGGGCGATCCAATGTAAGGATGACCCCTTCTCAGCGCGATAAGGCGGAGGGCTTATGTCAGCGTGTGCGGTGGCCTGCACGCGTGATGAATTCCACGCCGCTGTGGCCGCACGGCCTATGCCCGATGGCGTACCCAGGCACTTACCGCTGGCGCGCCTATGCGCCCACCGCCTGCGCGGCCGCCGCGCGCTGCGCCTGTATCGCCTGGCGCAGCACGCGCGGCGACACCGGCTTGTAGAGCACCGTGATGCCCGCGCTCGCCACCTCGCGCAGGCGGTCGGGCTTGGTCTCGCCGGTCACCAGCAGGCGGGCGGTGGCGGCGCCGATGCCGCGCGGATGGCGCTCCAGCGCGGCAATCACGTCCAGGCCGTTGTCGCCGCCTTGCAGCAGCAGGTCGCTGATGACCACATCGGGCGGCCGCTCCCAGTCGTCGGCCATGGCCAGCGCCTCGGCGCGGGTCTGCGCGGGCAGCACCTCGGCACCCCAGTTGGAGAGCACCACGGTCAGGCCCTCGAGGATGGTGCGCTCGTCGTCGATCACCAGGATGCGCACGCCGGCCAGGCTTTCTTCCTCCTCGATGGCGGCGAGGGCGGGCACCGCCGCGGGCATGGGCAGCGCGGCCGCGGCCGCGCGCACCAGCACCCGCACGCAGGTGCCCTTGTGCAGCTTCGAGCTCAGCTCCACGCGCGTGTTGAGCAGCTCGGCCAGCCGCTGCACCGTGGCCAGGCCCAGCCCCATGCCGCGCGCCCCGCGCGATGCCTGCCGTCCGGCGGGCTCCACCTGGTAGAACTCCTCGAACACCCGCGCCTGATGGTGCGCGGCGATGCCCACGCCTGTGTCGACCACGTCGATGCGCACGCCCCGGCCGCGCCGCCGGGCGCCGATGAGCACGCCGCCCTCGATGGTGTGGCGCAGCGAGTTCGACACCAGATTGTTCAGGATGCGCGAGAGCATCACGTAGTCGCAGCGCACCCATACGTCGGTCTTGCGCACCACCAGCCGCAGGCCCTGCTGCTCGGCCACCGGTCGGAAGTTGCGGCTGATCTCCTCGAAGAGCCGGTCGAGCGGAAAGTCGATCCACTGCGGCTGCAGCACGCCCGCGTCGAGCTGCGAGAGATTCAGCAGCTCGGAGAAGAGGCGGTCCAGCGAGTCCACGCACTCGCGGATGTGGCCKATGCGCTGCAGCTTCACCGGGTCGCTCTCGCCGTTGGCCAGCCCGTCGGAGAACAGCGTGAGCGCGTGCAGCGGCTGGCGCAGGTCGTGGCTGGCGGCGGCCAGCAGCCGGGTCTTGGCCTGGCTGGCCACCTCGAGCAGCTGGTTCTTGCGCGCAAGCTCGGCGGTCGCCTCGTTGATGCGGCTCTGCAGCAGCCGGCGGCTCTCGGCGAGCGCGCGCGCCGCCTCGTTGAAGCCCCGCTGCAGATGCCGCACCTCGGCCGTGCCCTCGATGGCCACGCTCGCGTCCTCGCCCGCGCCCAGGCGGTCGACCGCCTTGCCCAGCGCGCGGATCGGCTCGCTGATGCGCCGCGCCGCCCACCAGCCGGCCAGGCCCACGCCCACCAGGCTGATCGCCAGCACCAGCCCCACGTTGAGCCACACCGAGCGTCGCGCGCTCTGCACGGCCTCCAGGCTCATCTCGACCATCACCTTGCCGTTGTGGCGGCCGTCGTCGCTCACGATGGGCACCACCACCTGCAGGCCCTCGGTGCGGGCACGGTCCGTGGTCTCGGAGTTGGCGACGATCTCGCCGTCCTCCGTCCAGATCTGCACCTGCTGCACGTTGGGCTGGTAGGTGCCCGACTGGGCGGTGCGCGCCAGCGCGCGGCGGTCCATGCGCGCCAGCGGCGCCTGCGCCACCGTGGCCACCTGCAGCGCCACCGTCTGTGCGTTGGCGCGCATCAGCTCGGTGAGGTTGCCCAGGTGCTGGCGCGTCAGCACGGCGATGGCCGCCAGCGTGGCCAGCGCCGCCGGCACCATTGCCAGCAGGATCAGCTGCTGGGCGAAGGTCAGGCGCCCCAGGCCCCGGAGGACGCGGAAATTCCAGTTCATGGAGGCATCGGACGCATGGGCGCCGAGCTTATGGCGGCGATCCGGAACGGGAAAGCTGGGAAAAACATCACAACAAATGTTTGCAATTGATATTTAATGGCGTCCGTGCCGCCCATGTTAGACCCGCCGATGCGCGCCGGCCCTATGTCTTTCGCCCCAGAAATGCAGGCTTCCATGCGCCGATTCGCCCCGTTCTCAGCCGCCTGGTTCCGCGCGGCGGCCCTGGCGCTGCTGGCGGCACTGCCTCTTGCGGCGAGCGCCCAGGCCAATGCGCCGGACGGCCCGCCGGTACGCTTCGGCATCCTGCCGCTGGGTGGCGCCTTCGAGTCGCGCAGTGACTGGGACCCGCTGCTGGCAGAGCTCAGCCGCGCCATCAACCGGCCGGTGAGCGTGCTGTCGGTCAACTCGTACGAGGCGCTGGCGCAGGCGATCCAGCGCGACGAGGTCGACATGGCCTTCCTTTCCGGAAAGATGGCGCTCGACGCCGTCACCCAGCGCCGCATGAAGGTGGTGGCGCAGGTGGTGCGCCACGACGGCCTGCCCGGCTATCGCGCGCTGCTGCTGTCGCGCAAGGCACCGCCCTTCAATTCGCTGAAGAACCTGCTGGAGCAGCCCGATCGCTGGCGGCTGGCGCGCGGCGAAAAACTGTCGGTGTCGGGCTTCATCGTGCCGCAGCTGCAGCTCTTCCTGCCGAACCACATCGCGATGGAGACGCGCTTTCGCAGCGAGATCGTGGGCACCCACCAGGCCACCGCGCTGGCCGTGGCCAACAACGAAGCCGACGTGGCCACCAACAACACGGCCGACTTCGAGCGCTTCAAGACGCGCTTTCCGGCCGAGACCGAGCGGCTGCAGGTGATCTGGGAGTCCGACCTGATCCCGCACGCGCAGATCGTGGTGCGGCGCGAATACACGCCTGAGCTGCGCAAGCGCGTGCAGGCCTTCCTGACCGGCTACGGCCGCGCCAAGGGGCCGCGCGGCGACGCCGAGCGCGTGGTGCTGAAGTCGCTGCACGACCTGGCCGGCTTCGTGGCCGCCGACAACAGTTCGCTGCAGCCGGCCGCCAGGCTGGCCTACCAGCTGGCGAAGCAGAACGCCATGACCGCGCAGTGGGTGAACGACGCCGCGCGCGAAGCCCGGCTGCAGCGCATCGAGAGCAGCTACGCCGAGCAGGTCAGCGTGCTGAAGGACGTGTCGCCGTGAGCATGCGGGCCAGGCTCTGGCGCGCGGCCGCCGCACTGCTGGCCTTCATCGCCTTGCCAGTGATGGCGCAGCAGGCGGCGGTGGTCTCGCCCGCCGGGAAGGGCGCGCCGCCGGCGGCCATCCGCATGATCCGCTTCGGCGTGCTGCCGCTGGGCGGTACCGTCGAGTCGCGCGCGCTGTGGACGCCGCTCATGAACGACCTGGGCCGCGCGCTCGGCATGCCGGTCAGCATGTATTCGGTGCCGACCTATGAAGAGCTCGACCGCGCCATCGGCCGCGACGAGATCGACATGGCCTTTCTCTCGGGAAAGATGGCGCTCGATGCCGTGATGCAGCGGCGCATGAAGGTGGTGGCGCAGATCGCGCGGCATTCCGGGCTGCCCGAGCACCGGGCCGTGCTGCTGGTGCGCAAGGCCGGTCCGCTCAACACGCTCGAAGGCCTGCTCGCGCAGCCCGAGAAGTGGCGGCTCGCGCGCGGCGACAGCCGCTCGGTCACCGGCTTCATCGTGCCGCAGAGCCAGCTCTTCCTGCCGCACAACATCGAGATGGAGACGCGCTTTCTCAGCGAGTTCGTCGGCACCCACCAGGCCACGGCGCTGGCCGTGGCCAATGGCGATGCCGACGTGGCCACCAACAACACCACCGACTTCGAGCGCTTCCGCCAGCAGTTCCCCGTCGAGGCCGGGCGGCTGCAGGTGGTGTGGGAATCGCAGCCGCCGCCCGGCGCGCAGATGGTGGTGCGGCGCGACTTCCCGCCCGAGTTCCAGGCGCGGCTGCAGAACTTCCTGACCGGCTATGG
The DNA here is from genome assembly GCF_030462475.1 of Variovorax sp. CAN15. Taxonomy (GTDB): domain Bacteria; phylum Pseudomonadota; class Gammaproteobacteria; order Burkholderiales; family Burkholderiaceae_C; genus Variovorax. The sequence continues at coordinate 7,722 of NZ_JASMRZ010000001.1, read as the reverse complement.
CAAGGCCAAGGGTGCGCGTGGCGACGCCGAGCGCGAAGTGCTCAAGAGCCTGCGCGCCGCCTACGGCTACGTCGCCGCCGACGACAGCGCCCTGCTGCCGCAGGCGCAGCTGGAGCGCCAGCTCGGCAGGCAGCACGCCATGGCCGCCGCGTGGGTCAACGAGGCCGCGCGCGAGCAGCGGCTGCAGCGCATCGACAAGACCTACGCCGAGCAGGTCGAAACGCTGCGCGGCGCCGCGCGCTGAACAGACAAGCCCGCGCGCCGGGCAAATCTCTACTCCCTTCGCCGTAGCTCCAGGTCCTCGCCTAGGCCATTGGCTAGGCCTTAAGGCGGATTTGCCACCAGCCCCCCGAGCCGGAAACTTCGTGTTTCTTTCAGGCAACCCTTGCCGTTGACGGAGTGCGGATGAGTTGGCGAACAAAAGTGGTCTGGAGCGAGGGGATGCTGTTGCAGCCTCAGCACCTGCAGCAGAGCGAGCGTCATGCCGATCACGCGCGGCACGTGCTGCTGCGCTCCACCACCCCCTACGCATGGGGCTTCGCCGAGCTGGAGATCGACTCCGCCGCGCTCACGCTGGGCAAGCTGGCGCTGGTGCGCGCGGTGGGCGTGTTCGGCGACGGGACCGTCTTCGACATGCCGGCGGTCGATCCGCTGCCCGAGCCCATCGACATTCCCGTCGCCATGCGCGACGAGGCCGTGGTGCTCGCGCTGCCGCTGCGCCGCGCCGGCGCGCGCGAAGCCGATGCCGAAGAATATGAAGAGCTGGTGCGCCACCGCGTGCTCGAGTCGGAAGTGCCCGACTCCAATACCGCCGGCGAGCGCACCGCGATGCTGCAGCTGGGCCAGCTCCACACGCGCCTGATGCGCGCCAGCGAAGCCACCGACGCCTGGACCACCATCGGCGTGGCCCGCGTGGTGGAGCGCCGCGTCGACAACCAGGTGCAGCTCGACCGCGCCATGCTGCCGCCGCTGCTCGACGTGGCCGGCCATGCCGTCATCCGCGCCTGGCTCGACGAACTGCTCGGACTGCTGCGCCAGCGCGGCGAGGCGCTGGCCGGCCGGCTCACGCAGGGCGGCACCGGCGGCGTGGCCGAGATCGCCGACTTCATGCTGCTGCAGGCCGTCAACCGCAACGAGGCCGTCTTCGCGCACCTCGCGAAGAGCGCGATGCTGCATCCGCAGCACTTCTTCGAGCATGCGCTGGGGCTGGCCGGCGACCTCGCGAGCTTTCGCGACTCGCGCCGCGTGTCGCGCTTCGGCCCCTACGTCCACGACGACCTTGCCATGAGCTTCCGCCCGCTCATGGACGACCTGCGGCGCAGCCTGTCGATGGTGTTCGAGCAGTCGGCGATCCGCATCGACCTGCACGACCGCAAGCACGGCGTGCGCGTGGCGGTGGTCACCGACGTGGAACTGCAGCGCAAGGCCACCTTCGTGCTCGCGGTGAGCGCGAGCATGCCCAGCGAGGCGCTGCGCGCGCGCTTTCCCACGCAGGTCAAGATCGGGCCGGTCGAGCGCATCCGCGATCTCGTCAACCTCGCGCTGCCGGGCGTCACGCTCACGCCGATGCCGGTGGCGCCGAGGCAGATTCCCTTCCACACCGGCGCCAGCTACTTCGAGCTGGAGACGCGCAACAGCGACCTGTGGCGGCAGCTCGAGCAGTCGGGCGGCATCGCGATGCACATCGCGGGCGACTTCCCCGGCTTGGACCTCCAGTTCTGGGCAATACGAGCATGACCCCCAGTCTTCGCGCACTTCGTGTCGCTGCGCCCACCCCCTTCCGGGGGGCAACGCCTGCGGTCCGGCAAAGCCGGTTCGCCGGCATGCCACGAATTGGCACCGTCAGCGTGGAGCCATCATGAGCACACCTCCCGATCCCTTTGCCGCATTCGAGTCGGAACGCACGGTCATCAAGCCCAAGCCGCGCACGCCGTCGGGCACGCCGAGTGCGCCTGCGCCCGCGCCATTCTTCGGCGGCGCCGATCCGACGCCGGCCGCCGACGTGGGCGAACTGGGGCTGCTCAATCCGCTGGTGTCGGCCGCCGGCAAGCTGCTGGTGCTGATCGGAAAGCTGCGCAACCTCGCTCAGCCGCCCAACGTGCCGGCGCTGCGCGCATCGACCGCCGACGCGGTGAACCAGTTCGATGCCAGCGCGAGGCGCGCGGGCGTCGGCAATGAGTCGGTGCTGGCCGCGCGCTACGTGCTGTGCACCGCGCTCGACGAGGCTGTCGCCAACACGCCCTGGGGCGTGCAGGCCGGCTGGAACAAGCAGAGCCTGCTGGTGCAGTTCCACAACGAGACATGGGGTGGCGAGAAGGTCTTCCAGCTGCTGGCCAAGCTCGCGCAGGACGTGCCCACGCACCGCCAGCTGCTGGAGCTGATCTACAGCGTGCTCGCGCTCGGCTTCGAGGGCCGCTACCGCGTGATCGACAACGGCCGCGCGCAGCTCGACTCGGTGCGCCAGCGCCTGGCCGACCTGATCGCGAAAGATCGCCCGCCGGTGGAAGCCGAGCTCTCGCCGCACTGGCGCGGGCAGGGCGCGGGCACGGTGCGTCTGCGCGAGTCGCTGCCGCTGTGGGTGTTCGCGGCCGGCTTTGCGCTGCTGCTGGCGCTCGCATGGTTCGGCCTGCGGCTCACGCTCAACCACCGCTCCGACACGACGTATGCGGCGGTGTCCAGCCTGCGCGCGCCCAACATCCAGATCGCGCCGCCCGCGCTGCCGGCGAAGACGCCGCGCCTCGCGCGCTTCCTGGAGCCCGAGGTGAAGCAGGGCCTGGTGACGGTGACCGATGAGGCCGACCGCAGCGTGGTGCGCCTGCGCGGCGACTCCTTCTTCGGCTCCGGCAGCGCCGAGCCGATGCCGCAGTCGCTGCCGGTGCTGCGCCGCATCGGCCAGGCGCTGGCCGAGGTGAAGGGCGAGGTGCTGATCACCGGCCACTCCGACAACCAGCCGATTCGCTCGCTGCGCTATCCGTCGAACTGGCACCTGTCGGCCGCGCGCGCCGACGCGGTGAAAGGCGCGCTCTCCACGCTGGTCGATCCGGCCCGCATGCGCTCCGACGGCAAGGCCGACGCCGAGCCGGTGGCGCCCAACGACACGCCCGCCAATCGCGCGCGCAACCGGCGCGTCGAGATCGTGCTGCTGACGGGGCCCGAGGGCGTCACCCCCGCTCCCGCCGCCGCGCCGGCCGCTGCTCCAGCCACGGGAGCGACGAAATGATCAAGAAAATCTTCGGCTTCCTCTTCAGCCCGCTGCTGCTCACGCTGCTGGCGCTGATCGTCGTCGCGCTGCTGATCTGGTGGATCGGCCCGCTGGTGAAGATCGGCTCGCTCGCCCCGCTGGAAAGCGAGACCACGCGCGCCATCGTCATCGGCGTGATCGTGCTCGTCGTGGTGCTGCGCGCGTTGTACCGCCGCTGGCGCGCCCGCCGCGCGAGCCAGCATCTGACCGACGGCCTCATGAAAGCGCCGGCCGCCAAGGCCGATGCGCCGGTCAACGGCGAGCAGAAGATCCTCGACACCCGCTTCAGCGAAGCCGTCGCCACCCTCAAGCAGATGCGCATGCACGCCGCCGGCAAGAAGCCGGGCTGGCGCGACTGGCTTTCCATCTCGGGCGGCAGCTATCTCTACGACCTGCCGTGGTACGTCTTCATCGGCGCACCGGGCGCGGGCAAGACCACCGCGCTGGTCAACTCGGGCCTGAGCTTCCCGCTGGCCGAGAAGTTCGGCCCCGGCGCGATTCGCGGCGTGGGCGGCACGCGCAACTGCGACTGGTGGTTCACCGACGAGGCCGTGCTCATCGACACCGCCGGGCGCTACACCACGCAGGACAGCCACCAGTCGGAAGACAAGAGCGCGTGGGAAGGCTTCCTGGGCCTGCTGAAGAAGGTGCGCCCGCGCCGTCCGCTGAACGGCGTGTTCCTCACCGTCAGCGTGGCCGACCTGCTGAGCCAGGGCCCCGAGGCGCGCACCCAGCTCGCGGCATCGATACGCGCGCGCCTGCTGGAGCTCGACGGCAAGCTCACCACGCGGCTGCCGGTGTATGTGCTCGTCACCAAGAGCGACCTGCTCTACGGCTTCACCGACTACTTCGACGACCTCGGCAAGGAGCAGCGCGCGCAGGTCTTCGGCTTCACGCTGCCGGCCGACGAGAACCTGCAGGTGGAAGAAAAGGGGCTTTCCGCCGCCTTCAACCGCGAGTTCGCGCTGCTGCACAACCGCGTGAACGATGGCCTCATCGCGCGCATGCAGCGCGAGACCGACGGCAACCGCCGCGCGGCGATCTTCGGCTTCCCGGCGCAGTTCGGCTCCATCGGCCCGCTGCTGTCGGACCTGCTGGAGCAGGTGTTCACCGGCTCGCGCTTCGCGCAGCCGCCGTGGGTGCGCGGCGTGTACTTCACCAGCGGCACGCAGGAAGGCAGCCCCATCGACCGCGTGATGGGCAGCCTGGCGCGCAGTTTCGGCATCGAGCGCGCGATGCTCGCGCCGCAGAAGTCCAGCGGGCGCAGCTACTTCCTCACTTCGCTGCTGCGCGAAGTGGTGTTCCCCGAGCAGCGCCTGGCCGGCGCCGACGTGAAGCTGGAGCGCCGCCGCCACACGCTGCGCGTGATCGGCGTGACGGCCATGACGCTCGTCACCGTCGGCCTGCTCGCGGCCTGGGGCTACAGCACGCTGCAGAACATGAACTACCTGAAGTCGGTCGAGGCCCGCGTGGAGCCCGCCCGGCAGAACCTCGCGGCGCTGCCCGCGCGCGTGCAGAACCTGGTCGAAGTGGCGCCCGTGCTGCAGAGCCTGCGCGACATCTGGAAGACGCCCGACAACCGCCAGGGCGACGAGCCGCTGTCGATGACGCTGGGCCTCTACCAGGGCGACAAGCTCGACGCGGCCGCCATGCTCACGCACCAGCGCGCGTTGAACGACGCCTTCCTGCCGCAGATCGCCAAGCGCATCGAGGACCAGCTGCGCACCGCGCAGAAGGACAACCTCGAATTCACGTACGAGGCGCTCAAGAGTTATCTGATGCTCTACCAGCCCGAGCACTTCGACGCCGAGGCGCTGAAGGCCTGGATCACGCTCGACTGGGCGCGCAACCTCGACCGCGGCATTCCGGAAGACCAGCGCAAGCAGCTCGAAGACCAGCTCGACGTGCTCATCGCCCAGGGCCCGCCGCGCTCGCCGCTGAAGATGGACGAGAACCTGGTGCGCAGCGTGCGCGCCGTGCTCGCGAGCTACCCGCTGGAGCAGCGCGTTTTCAGCCGCCTGAAGCGCCAGCGCGCCAGCAAGGACATTCCGGCCTTCAGCGTGGCGGCAGCCACCGGCCCCTCGGGCCCGCTGGTGTTCGAGCGCATCAGCGGCAAGCCGCTGTCCGACGGCGTGCCGGGCATGTTCACTTATGACGGCTATCACAAGCGTTTCCAGAACGAGGTGACGGTGCTCACCGGCCTGCTCGCCAACGAAGACCCGTGGGTGCTGGGCCAGGACCGCAACGCCGCCGACCGTTTGCGCGACGTGGCCGCCCTCGGCGCGCTGACCGACCGCGTGCGCCGCCTCTACCTGGAGGAATACGTCAAGCAGTGGGAAGCGCTGCTCGCCGACGTGCGCCTGATTCGCGTGAACGGGCTGGAGAAGAACATCGAGACCGCGCGCATCCTCTCGGGCGTCGATTCGCCGCTCGCCAACTTTTTGCGCGCCGTGGTCAAGCAGACCACGCTGATTCCGGCCGCCGACGCCAACAAGGACGTGGTCAGCAAGGCCACCGAGACCGTGCGCAACACCCGCAAGGGCCTGGAAGACCTGTTCGGCGCCGACCCCGGCAGGCAGGTGGCGCCGGGCAAGCGCATCGAGAGCATCGTGGACGACCGCTTCGAGTCGCTGCGCCGCCTGGTCACTGCCGGCGGCCCCAACCAGCCCGCGCCCATCGACGACGCGTTGAAACTTTTCAACGAGGTGTACGTGTACCTCAACGCCGTCGACACGGCCGTGAAGGGCCGCACCTCGCCGCCGCCCGGCGACGTGGCCGGCAAGCTCAAGTCCGACGCCGGCCGCCTGCCCGAGCCCGTGCGCTCCATGATCGAGAACCTGAGCCAGGCCGGCGCCGCGCAGGCCCAGGTGGCCGAGCGCGGCAACCTCAGCCAGGACCTGCGCCCCGTCACCGAGTTCTGTGCCCGCGCCATCGCCGGCCGCTACCCCTTCGTGCAGAGCAGCAAGCGCGACGTGCTGCCCGAGGACTTCGGCCAGATGTTCGGCCCCGGCGGCCTGATGGACGACTTCTTCCAGAAGCGCCTGGCCGCCATCGTCGACACCAGCACCCGCCCGTGGCGCTACAAGCCCGTGGCCGAGCGCGGCGCCATCACCACCCAGGCCCTCGCCCAGTTCGAGCGCGCCGCGCGCATCAAGGAAATCTTCTTCCGCGGCGGCGGCCGGGGCCCGTCGATGCGGCTGGACTTCAAGCCAGTGGAAATGGACGCGGGCATCACCCAGTTCATCCTCGACGTCGACGGCCAGCTCGTGAAATACGCACACGGCCCCGTCGTGCCCATGGCCGTGCAGTGGCCCGGCCCCAAGGGCAGCAACCAGGTGCGCATCCAGGTCAGCCCGCCCTCGACCACCGGCAGCTCCGGCTCGGCCGTGGACGGGCCGTGGGCGCTCTTCCGCACGCTCGACGACGGCCAGCTCGAAGCGGGCGACGCGCCCGAGAAGTTCTTCATCACCTTCCAGATCGGTGCGCGCAAGACGCGCTTCGAGGTGACGACCAACAGCGTGCAGCACCCGATCCGCTTGCGCGAGCTGCGTGAGTTCTCCTGTCCGGAGGGGTTGTGAGCGTCGAGTCCTCCTTTTCTTCTGCTCTTTTTGCATCGACAGCGCTGCCGGGGTGGTTCGGGAAGCTGCCGGGCATGGGCGACTTCGCGCATCGGCGGCTGCCGGAGGCGTTTCGGGCCGTGTGGGATCAGTGGCTGCAGCGGGGGATGTCGCGGCTGCGGGACCGGGCGGATTGGACCGAGCGGTATCTGGAGGCGCCTATCTGGTGCTTTGCGCTGGGACGGCAGGTGGCTGGCGACCGAGCCTGGATCGGGGTGCTGATGCCTTCCGTGGATGGGGTGGGGCGGTACTTTCCGTTTGCCATCGCGGTGGAGCTGGAGGCGGATTCGCCCGGGACCCTGCGAGGCGCGGCGCTGGCTGTTGCGTTGCGGTGGTGGGCTCATGCGACGCAGGCTGCGTTGGAGGGGTTGGATGGGGATCTGGATGCGGTGCGGTTCGATGCTGTGCTGCAGCGGTTGTTTGTCGGGGAGTCATCGTCGTCCGATGAGCGGGGGAGCGGTGTCGAATCGCTGGAGCTGCCGCTGGCGGGAGCTTCGTTGTGGCTGAGTGATCCGTCTGCAGAGACAGGGATTCGGATGTTGAGTACCGGGTTGCCTCGGGATGAGCAGTTTGATGCGCTGTTTCTTGGGTTTGCGGAGGAGGGGTGAGATGAATGCCTCTTGCCGTGTTGCTTCCCGAGGCCGGGTCTCGCCCCGGCGGGCGACCTACTTTTCTTTGCTTCGCCAAAGAAAAGTAGGGGCGGTTTCAATTCTGAAGTGCAACACACTCGATCCTGAAGGGAAGAGCTTGCATGACCAGGAGTTACGAACAGCTGAGTGCCGAAGAGCGAGGGATGATCATGGCGATGAAGCTGCAGGGCAGCAGCGCCAGATTGATCTCCCGGACCTTGCGGCGTGCTCCCAG